>DASXFC010000082.1:0-177760 GCA_036489775.1 Acidimicrobiales bacterium
GCCCAAAGTTCCGGGCCACCGGCCGCCGCCGCAGATCGGATCGAGGAGCGGGCTCGGTCGGCTGATTCGCCACCCGGCGGCGACTGCCTCCAGTCGTTCCTCGATCACCCCGAGCTCCCATGGTGCAGAGGAACGGTCGGCTGAAGTTCAGGCGACTACATCCGACATTGCTCCAGTCGGGGTCACCCGGCCTGCCACCGGCCACCGGCCACCGGCCGCCACGCCCACCCAGGTTGCAGCGGGATAGAGTCCAGGTAGGGATTCCGGCTCGCACCATCCGTCAAACGGCGTTTCCCCGACTAGCGACCGGGGTAACTACATGCGACATTCGCCAACCCGATTGTGAAGCAGGCGACCTCCCCTCCTCCTCCTCTTTAGTGGGCCGCAGCTTCGCAAAGGGCGAAACGAGTGTGTGCCCGGGGGCTCGACGTGAGCTCCGTTCTCCTCACCCGAGGTAGGACATCCCCCTCCAAATCACTGCGAGGCCCCGGCGCGCCCCCAATAGGGCCAGAGCCTTCAGCCCGAGGCGGCCTCCACCATGGAGACGAATAACTCGTGCACCCGACGGTCCCCGGTCAACTCGGGGTGGAAGGACGAGGCCAACACGTTTCCTCGCCGCACCAAGACCGGTATGTCGTCACCGTGCTCGTCGGACAGTCGGGCCAGTACGTCGACGCCGTCGCCCACCCGGACCACCCGTGGAGCCCGGATGAAAACGGCCGGCATGGTCGAACCCTCTCCGAACACGACCTCACCCTCGAATGACGCCACCTGGCGTCCGAACCCGTTGCGCCGCACCGCCACATCGAGGACTGCCCACGAGCGCTGATCGGGACGACCATCGAGCACCTCGGACGCCAACAGCACCAGACCGGCACAGGTCCCGAGCACCGGCACTCCATCTGCCAGCAGTTCACCCACGGCCTCGAACAATCCGGTCGACTCCAACAACATCGACAAGGTGGTGGACTCACCCCCCGGCAGGACCAACCCCTGCACACCCCCCAGGTCACCCGGGCGCTTCACCAGCACCACGTCAGCCACGCCGATCTCGTGCAATGCACCAAGGTGCTCCCGCACATCACCTTGGAGGTTCAGCACCCCGATGCGACGCCCCAAGGGCACAGGCACAGGCAAAGGCAAAGGCAAAGGCAAAGGCAAAGGCAAAGGCGCGTCTACCACCCGCGATCAGCCAGGCGTTCCCCCACCGCGCCCAGTTCCAACCCCCGCATCGCCTCGCCCAACCCACGCGAGACCTTCGCCACGTGGTCGGCGTCCTCATAATGCGCGGTGGCCTCGACGATCGCTTCCGCCATCCGGGCCGGGTCGGACGACTTGAAAATCCCAGACCCGACAAACACGGCCTCGGCACCCAGCTGCATCACCAGCGCAGCGTCGGCTGGCGTGGCAATTCCGCCGGCACAGAACAGCGGCACCGGCAGCTGCCCCGTCGAAGCAATTTCCTGCACCAAGCCAACCGGCGCCGCCAATTCCTTGGCCCAGCGGTACAGCTCAGCCGAATCGGCCTGGGTGATCGCCCGCAGGTCGCCCAAGATAGAACGCAGGTGACGCACCGCCTCCACGATGTTGCCCGTTCCGGCCTCACCCTTCGAGCGGATCATGGCCGCGCCCTCCGAGATACGTCGCAGCGCCTCACCCAGATTGGTCGCCCCACACACGAAGGGGACGGTGAAGCCCCACTTGTCGATGTGATGCGCCTCGTCGGCCGGCGTGAGCACCTCGGACTCGTCGATGAAGTCGACGGCCAGTGACTGGAGGACCTGCGCCTCGGCGAAGTGCCCGATGCGGGCCTTGGCCATGACCGGGATGGTGACGGCGTCTTGAATCTCCTCGATCAGTGCCGGGTCACTCATGCGGGCCACTCCGCCGTCGCGGCGGATATCGGCCGGCACCCGCTCGAGCGCCATCACCGAGGTGGCGCCGGCGTCCTCGGCGATCTTGGCCTGCTCGGCGTTGACCACGTCCATGATCACGCCGCCCCGCAGCATGTCGGCCAAGCCCCGCTTGACGGTGAACGTTCCTGTTTCGGCTGCGCCACTCATGGCGCCAGTCTACGAGGGTGGACCGGACCGGCTGACCGGGAACTTTTCAGGCGGACGAACCCGGTACTCCCTCCGAAGAATCGTCCGCTGCCTCGGCTGTCCCGGCTGCTTCGACGGCCTCGGCTTCGAAAGCCAGTCGGCGACCCCGATTCAGCAGTCGCCCGCAATTGGCGAGAGCAGAGAGGGCGAGCAGGAGACCCAGGACGACCACCAACCAGCCCACGCCACTCACCCCGGTGTGTCCGTGCGGACCGGTAGTTTGGAGTTGTTCACCGATGATGCCAACCACCAGACCGAGTGTTCCGCCAACGGCGCTCACGAAATAGAAACGACGATCACGAGATGACAGAGCGACGATGGCGGTCCCCTTGGGCAGCTTGCCAGCCATCCGCGGCATCATACCGAGGTGGCCTTCATTGAATGGCCACATGACGCGTCGAGCCCGACAGGCCGCCGTCACCACCATCGCCACCGTCGCCCTCGTAGCCAGCTTCGTCCTCATCGCGCCCATGCCGGCCGACAGCGCCACCTCCCGCACGCTTCTCACGAAGATGCACATCGTGGGTGGCCCGGTTGCCGCTCTCGGGAGCGTCGTCATTATCACGGCCGACAGCCATCACGACCTCCATCTGATCGGAGTGGCGCCTGATTCAGGACGGGTGATCTGGTCGCGGCCCTACGAGGAATCCCTCATCATCGCGGGACTGGCTCCCGCCGTGTATGTGGTGAACAACGTGGTGCTCGATATCTCGCCCTCCGCCAAGCCCGACAACCCGTCCGTCCTCATCGAGGGCATCAACGCCACGACCGGCGTCGTCGTCTGGAAGTCGCAGGCCGGACTGATCCTGGCCGACCAACCGCTGCCCTGCGCCGATAAGCAAGACTTCTGCGCCATCGAGTACAACGAAGACGGCTCGACCGCCATGGCCGTCATCAATCCTTCGACCGGACACCTCAACCAAGCCCTGTCCGGACCCGCCCGTGCCCTCGATGACGACCTCTACCAAAGCGATGCCAGCACGCCGACCCTCGAGGAGTTCTCACCGTTCGGTGCATTCATCTGGACCACGAAGATCAGCGACCTCTTCGGTGCCGCCACCTACAACCCCGACTATGGCTGGGACTTCCTCCCCTTCGGGGGTAACGAGGTGGGCTCGGTCAGCTCGACTGTGCAGGGTCACAACTACGGCCTCGATGCCGCCAAGACGGTCGGCATCGACACCCTCAACGGGTCCGAGGCCTTTGCCCTCGCCGGTGAATTCCAGTGCGGAGGGAGCATCGAGGACCAATCGCCGGCCTTCCTCTGCCGTTACGCCGGCAACATGCCAACCCCGAAGAAGACCAAGAAGGCGAAGAAGGCCGCCGTCACCCTCACCCGTAGCTATGCCGGCATGTCGATGCAGCTCCAAGGCTTCAACCCCCAGACCGGTGCCATCACGTGGACCGAGCCGGTGAAGGACGTCGCCGCGCTGTCAAATGGTCAGACCGAAGCCCTCGACGACACCCACCTCGTCGTCCAAGCAACCGGCGGACGCCGGGTCCTGCTCGACACCTCGACTGGGCAAACGTCCTCCATCAGCAAGGGCGAATCGTTCTGGTGTTCAAACTTCGAGCTCTTCAAAGTGGACGAGGACAAGAAGGCCAACGCGTCCGAAGTGCGAGTGGCCGGCGCAACGTACTCACCGTGTACCGCCAGCGGGCAGCCCTCCAGCAAGCTGCCCGGCACCAATCCCGCAAACATCGGCGTCACCGTTGACGGCGTCTTCCTATGGCCGACACCACAGGGCCTGGCCCGCCGGGTGGTGGCCCAGGCCTCCGGCTTCGCCTAAACCGCGAGCCAGGTCCGCCGGGAACACCGCACCACCTAGCGCGCCGCTTCCCAGGCGGCGAATGCCGTCAACCCCAACAGGGCAACCGCAGTGACGATGCGGAGCGTCCGGATGTTGATGAAGCGCAAGAGGCTCTGCCCACCTATGACTGCGATGGCCGCCACCGTCCAGAGAGCGAGCAGCGCGCCCACGCCGACCGAAATAGGTGAGTGATATCGAGCAGCCAGGTTGGCCGTCAGGATCTGGGTCAGGTCACCCCACTCGGCCAAAAAGATGACGATGAAGGCGGTCGTAGCCACCTTGCGCCGACTCGGTGCCTGCTCCGCAACGATCTCCTCGTCCTCCTTTTGCCGGGCTTCGTTCAGGGCCAAGCCGGCACCGACCAAGAACATGCCCGCCACGATGGCTGAGACCACTCGGTGCGGCAGGAGATGGAACAGAGCCACCCCGATCGTCACGGCGATGACGACGTGCACAGTGAAAGCCATCGCCGCTCCCAGCCACACTGATCGCGGCTGTCCCCGGGTCGACATGACCAACGAGGCGAACATGGTCTTGTCCGGCAGCTCGCCCACGAAAATGATCGGGAAGACGGTGACCAGGACGGCGAAGTTCATAGGCACACCGCCCCACGACGCATTGATCCGATCAATACGGCTGCGTCAGCAGGGGCCAGAGTGGGGGGAGGCACGGCCCCATTGTGGCTGACTCACCTGAACTGGCCCTGTATCGGTCGCTAGATTGCCGATGGTGACCAGCCTGCCGTTGTCTGATCTGCCCGACGAAGAGAAGAGCCGACGAGCCGGCAGCTTCGGCGACGTGGCCGAACACTACGAAAATTTCCGCCCGGGACCTCCCAAGTCGGCCATCGAGTGGATGCTTGGTGGACGGGTATCCGCCGCCGTCGACCTGGGTGCCGGCACCGGCGCCTGCACCCGCCTGCTGCTTGGGTACGCCGACGAAGTGACTGCAGTGGAGCCCGACGATCAGATGCGAGCCGTCTTGACCACGGCCGTCCCCGGTGCGACGGCGCTCAAGGGCAAAGGCGAAGCCATTCCGCTGCCCGATGGCAGCGCTGACGCCGTCATTGCCTCATCGTCGTGGCACTGGATGGATCAGCTCCCGACCCTGCGGGAGGTCGCCCGGGTCTTGAAGCCCGGCGGCACGCTCGGGTGCGTGTGGACCGGGCCCGATCCCGACGGGGCCTTCATCACCCAGGCCCGCGCCTTGCTCGACACTGCGACGCCACCTCCCGACGCCGACAGCGATACATCGGTCACTGACCTTGTAATGAACGATGCCGGTCGCCCGGCATCGGTGCTCTCCATTCCGGATGATGGCAGCGTGCCGTTCACCCAACCGGCTTTCGAGACATTCCGCTGGGAACTCCCCCGGACCGCCGACGACCTGATCGGGTTGCTCGGCACCTTCTCCTGGGTGATCTTGATGGAGGAGGCAACGCGGCAACACCTCTTGAGCGAGGCCCGTCGCCTGCTCAGAGAACTCCTCGGCATCGAGGGCGATGTCACCGTCGACGTCACCTATCGGGCTGACGCCTGGCGTGCCACCCGCCGCTAAACGGTCCCCACCCCCCACCCCCCAAACCCAATACCCATTCTGCCTTGCCACAGCTTCGCCAGACCTCTATAGTGCTAGTTACCTAGTTAATTAGGTTGCACTGAAATTCGACCCAAGGAGGCGCCCCATGATCGAGTTCCACCTCGATGCCAGTTCCGGCGTCGCGCCCTACCTTCAGATCGTCCAGCAGGTCAGACGGGCCCTCAAGCTCGGATTGCTCCACATTGATGACCAGCTCCCCACCGTCAAGGAAGTGGTGGCCACCATCGCCATCAATCCCAACACGGTCTTGAAGGCGTACCGGGAACTCGAACATGACGGGTTGGTCCAAGCCCGTCCCGGTGTCGGCACCTTCGTGCTGCGCACTCTCACTGATGCATCCACCGCGGCGCATGGTCCGCTCCGCCAGGACCTGCAGCGCTGGATCGCCAAGGCACAACGAGCCGGACTCGACGACGAAGGAATCGAGGCCCTCTTTAGGGACACGTTTCGATCCGCGCAAGAACGGCAAGAACGGGGCATCGCCTGATGATCTCAAGCGTGACTAACGCCAGTCCAAGTGTCATCACCACCGATGGGCTGGGCAAGCAGTACAGGCGCAAATGGGCCCTGACTGACTGCACTCTCCAGATCCCCGCGGGCCACGTCGTCGGCCTGGTAGGGCCAAACGGTGCCGGGAAATCGACCCTTCTCAACCTTTCCGTCGGACTTCTCTCCCCGACGGCCGGATCCATCAACGTGCTCGATGCCCCGCCGGCCAGCAGCACCCAGCAGCTCAGCCGGGTTGGTTTCGTAGCCCAGGACACCCCGGTATTCGCCGACCTCTCCGTCGCCGACCACTTGGAGTTTGGAGCGCGCACCAACCCCACCTGGGATGCCGATCTGGCACGCCACCGCATCGACGAGCTCGGCATCGACCCCAGCCAACACGCGGGCAGCCTGTCCGGCGGACAACGGGCCCAGCTGGCCCTCACCCTGGCGGTGGCCAAGCGACCTGAGCTGCTGATCCTCGACGAGCCAGTGGCCAGCCTCGACCCACTGGCCCGCCGTGAGTTCATGCAGGTCCTCATGGAGACGGTGGCTGACCAAGGCGTCAGCGTCGTGCTCTCATCCCACCTCGTCGCCGACCTCGAAAGGGTCTGTGACTACCTGGTGATCTTGGTTGATTCCCGGGTCCAAGTGGACGGTCCAATCGATGAGCTGCTGTCGTGCCACCACCGCTTGGTCGGGGCCCGCCGCGACGTGGGAGCACTCCCCAGCAGCCAAACCGTCATCGATGCCAGCCACACCGAGCGCCAAAGCACTGTCGTCATCCGGACTGACCAACCGGTGCTCGATCCCTCTTGGGAGGTCGAGTCGCTCGACCTCGAAGACCTTGTCCTGGCCTACATGCGCCGAGCCACCACCACACCGCGAGGGGAACGACCCATGCTGAGCGTGCAGCAATGATCTGGTTGATCTGGAGGCAGTTCCGCACCCAGGCCGCGGTGGCCTTGGGCACTTTGGCTGTCATCGCCGTCATACTGATCATCACCGGCCCGCACCTGCTCGACCTCTACCGGCAGGGCGTCCATGAGTGCAGGGTGAGCGGCGGCAACAACTGCAACAGTCCGGTGATCGGCCAAGACCCCATCCTCCGGGGCCTCCTCCTCGGACTGCTCCTCTTAGGTCCGATCCTCCTCGGGATGTTCTGGGGCGCACCCATGGTGGCCCGCGAGCTCGAAACCGGCGCCTACCGCCTGGGTTGGACTCAAAGCGCCAGCCGTACGCAGTGGCTGGCCGCCAAGATCCTGATCGGCGCCACCGCCACCGCCGCCGCTGCCGGGCTCCTGGTGTGGATCGTCGACTGGTGGTCAAGCCCGATTGAGGCAGCCGCCCCGGACCACTACACGCTGGCCATGTTCGGCATTCTCGGCATCACCCCGATCGGCTACGCCCTCTTCGCCTTTGCCCTCGGGCTCACCGCCGGCATGATCATCCGCCGCACGGTGCCCGCTATGGCTGTCTCGGTCGGCATCTTCACCGCCGTCCGCCTCATCGTGACCTACCAGGTGCGCCCTCGCCTGTTGCCGCCCGAACACCTCACGGCCGCCGCCTCGGCCACCTCGCTCTCGATCGGGTTGAGCCCTGCCGGCATCAGCGTCACCCCTATACCGCCCAACCTGCCCACCGCCTGGGTGTATTCGAGCACTCTCGTCGACAAATCCGGGCACCCACCCACCGCCGCCTATGTGGACAAAGCGTGTCCCGCCTTGGTGAAGCTCGCGTCGAACCCCCAATTGTCACCACCCGGCGGCGGAGGCGGCCTCTTTTCAAGCAGCAAGGGCGCTGTGCACGTCCAGGGGGGCGGACCCAACGCGGCCTTCCAGAGCTGTACCAACGCGTTGGCCGGCAAATTTCACGAGGTCACCACCTACGAGCCCGGCAGTCGCTACTGGCCACTGCAGGGACTCGAGACCGCCCTGTTCGTCGTCCTGGGCGCAGCACTTCTCTTCGTTGCTTTCCGCTGGATGCGGAACCGGCTGGTCTGATCAGCGACCGGGCAGTCTCACCACTCGCTGAGTGCCGCCACCCGAACCGACGTGGCATCGAGGTCACCGGGTGCCGCCGCCGATTCCCGAGTGCCGACGGATGGGTCGATCCAGATCCAGCGGGATGCCCCGAACCGGCCTGCACCGAAGATCGAGTTGCCAGCCGGAGTCGGTGCACTCTCCATCAAGCGGAGGGCGTCGAGCAGACCACGCGGATAGCGCACCTGCGAGGCGCCGACGACGTCGGCCCGGTACTCGCGACCCTCACCGACAAAACGTCGCACCATCGAGTCGCCGAAGAGACGGCCCAGCGCCAGCGCGACAGACGACACCCCGTTGTCGCCACGCTTCACGTGGGCCAGCTCATGGGCGATCACGCCTTCGAGTTCGATCGGCCCCATGATCTCGAGCAGTCCCGAGGTCACCACCAGATCAGACATCGTTGCATCTCGACCTAGGGCGCAGGCATTGGGCACGGCGTCGAACACCACGTACATGGCCGGCATACGCAATCCGAAGGTGGCACACAACCCATCGGTGACGTTGAACAGGCGTGGGTTGTCGTCTTCGGATAGCTCGACCGCGCCGATCCGCTGCAGGGCCACCGATGGCGCGGTGCGCCACAATCCCAGGCCGACCGCCACGCCGACAACCACGAGAGCGATCACCCCGATGATCGGGCCAGTGACCAAGGCCAGCACGACGCCGATGACAATGGCCGGGATGGCCGCGGCCATGACGCAGAGCCGCACAGCACGACGGTGAGTCGCATTGACCTCTCCGGGGAGGATGTCCGGGGCGCCGAGCCCGGGTTCGAGAATCAGCGGCGCCAGGACAGCGGGTTCCGGTTCTGGTCGTCGGGGCGTCGACGGGCGGTTCCGTCCACTACCGCCGCCTTGACCGCCGCGAGAAGGTCGCTGCCGGCCGCCTTGACCGCCACCGCCACCGCCTCCACCGCTTCGAGATCGCTGCTGTTGGGACTGACCGCCCCCGCCCCCGCCGCCCGAGCGGGTACCACCGGCACCGCCCCCTGCGGCACCCCCTGAGCCACTGCGCTTTCGGTTCCGATTGCGGTTCCGGTTCCCGCCACCTCCGCCAGCGCCACCGCCGCCTCCCCCACCACCAGATGAAGGCGAATTCCCACCGCCGCCTCTGCCGCTGGGACCACGAGATTGCCCTTGATTCTGCTCAGTCATGCGAGGAAGCAGCCTACTGGGGTCAGCCCCGTACCCCTTGGACGTCCTTGACCTGGGTGAAGAAGCCAGCCCAGACTGCGCGGATGCGGCGGAGCAAGAACACCAGGTGGATCCGACCCGGCACGATCGCCACGGCGGCACTCCTGGTGCTCGTCCCTCTGGCCATCGGAACTCCGGCGGTGGCGGCGGCCACCCCCACGTCGCCGACCACTCAGGCCGCCAACGACGCCGCCGGCGTCGTCTACCCCATCACGTCGTTCCTCGATTGGCTCGAGAACCCGGTCAACAACATCACCGACATCCAGATGGGGACCTACGCCTTCGGCCAGATACTGGACGAGGCTGAGCACGCGGTGACCACCCAGGCCCCCGACGAACTCGCCCAGGCCCTCGGCAACGGGCCCAACGCAGCCGCCGACGCCGAGGCCTTCTCCGAGCAGATGGCCTCCCAGCTGATCCACCTGCGCCCGCGCGTCCTCAACACCGACCTCACGGACGTCGCCAACCCCGAGTTCCTCCCCGACTTTGACCACAATGGCGTCTACGGCGACCCCGGCGACTACCAAGATGACACCGCCAACCCCGACGCCAACGGCTACTTCCTCTACCCGTGCATCGCCGACAGCGGCGCCGTCACCTACGAGACCACCAGTGGCACGTGCGCCAGTCCCGGCACCGCGGGCGACACCTACCAGGAAGGTTTGGCCCAGGAGCTGACCATCGTCGACTCCCGCGGCCTCGACCTAGCGGCCACCCTCTGGCTCCCCGGACAAGCGCTCAAGCCAGGATGCCCGGCCCCCGGTGCCAATGCCGCTCTCTGCACCGCCAACCAGGGTCTCGCTGCTCGCTCGACGCTGGACAACGGTCAAGGCCTGCCCGTGGTCGTCATCGCCGAAGGCATCGCCTCGGCCCAGAACTGTTATTACTGGCTGGCCATGACGCTGGCCAAGGCCGGCGACATCGTGCTGACCTACGACCCGGCTGGCCAAGGCGCCTCCGAAGGCAGCGTGGTCAACCTCTTCAGCCCGTCGGTGTCGAACTGCACCTTCGGCGGTGCGTGCCGTGACCTCGAGGACGTGATGCGCTGGATCGCGGGTGACCCCATCGACCCCAGCGTCGATCTGGCTCAAACCTCTCCCCTGGTGGCTGACACCGCATCGGTGACGCCAGCATCTGACGCGGCGGACACCACCTTGGCACCGGACATCCACAATCCTGGCTATACCCCAGCTGGATCGAATGTGACGGATCCGGTCCTCGGCATCATCGACACGAGCAAGTTGGCCGTGGTCGGACACTCGATGGGTGCGCTCAGCTTGCTCAACTATCTCGACTTCCAGGGCCACGGCGGGACCGGTGTCGACGGCGCCCTGCCTCCGCTGGCCACTGGCATCGCACTGTCGGGCGGCGCCCCAACGACGGCGGTGGTCCCGGTCCAGTTCCAGACCTCCGACTACGACGGTTCCCCCTCCCTCGTCGGTCCAGAAGTTGCTGGTGTCGGCTTCGGCACGGGCGATGAAGGCATCGGCTACTCGGTCATGAAGCCGCTTTACGACCAACTCCGCACGTCCGGCCCCGGCGCGGCCGCGCTCTCCATGATCGTGCTCGAGGGTGGCGTACACACCGACTTCATCGACACACCCTTCATCACCCGCACCCCGTGGTCGCTCGCCGTCTCGGCCCATTACGCCACCTCGTGGATGGGTTGCTTCCTCGATGACAACTTCTCCGACTGCCTGACTTCGGTGGTGGCCAGCCCGCATCTGTCGTCCAGCTATGCCAGCGAAGCCGCACCCTCGGGGACACCGCTCCCTCACGTCAGTCGCTGCATCACGGTGCCGACGACCGCCGCACTGAGCGAAACCCCTGCCGATTTCCTCCAGTCTGCAGCAGGCCACCCCATCTACACCTGCGTGCCCTGATTGGAGAGGTGATCAATGGAACTCATTGACGAAGTGTGCGAAAAAGGCGTGATCGAACGCCGATTCAATCTCGTGGTGGGCGAGGAAACCGTTCCAGGCATCCACTGGCTGCCCGACGGAGTCACCGAGTCCCGTCCGAGCATCCTCATCGGCCATGGAGGCACGCAGCACAAGCGGGTTCCCAACGTGCTCGGTCTGGCCCGCATCCTGGTTCGTCATGGGGGATACCGAGTGGTGGCCCTCGACGCTCCGGGCCACGGCGATCGGATGAGCGAGGGTCAGCAGGAGGCGATAACCGCGCTGCTGGCGCGTCGACGGGGCGAACGGCTGGCACCCATTCCGCCCGAGCGTCTCCGAGCCCTGGTTGGCTCCGCCGGTCAAGCCGTCAAGGAATGGCAGGCGTTGCTCGATGACCTGGTCACCAATCCGCAGTGGGCCCATGGCCCCTTCGGATACTGGGGCGTGTCGATGGGAACTGCATTCGGAGTCCCTCTGCTGGCCGCCGAACCCCGAATCAGCGCAGCCGTCCTCGGTCTCAGTGCCTTGAGGAACGGAAGTGACGAGCAGAGGGAGCTGGCTGCACGGATCACCATTCCGTTGCTGTTCCTCTTCCAGTGGGACGACGAACTCATGACCCGCGAAGGCGGCCTCGGCCTCTGGGACGCGTTCGGCTCAGCGGAGAAGACGATGCACATCAATCCCGGCCCGCATGTCGGCATTCCCCTCTTCGAGCGGGACGCGGCCCTCTCGTTCTACCAGCGCCATTTCGACGGCTGAACCCAGCACCGATCGCGGGTCGACGTCAGGGCCCGCTCAGAACACCTCGGCTGGAAGACGCTCAGCCTCCGCTTCCCCAACGGGCGCGCCGGCAGTCGGCTGCGCCGGATGCACATTGATGAGCAACCCGGCGACCACCGCAGCCAGGATGAAGATCCCGGCCGCCCAGGCGCTGGCGGTGGCGTACCCGTGCACCGTGGCCTTGGCCACGTCGGCACCCCGACCGTGGACGGCCAGATATGTCGCCGTGGCGGCTGCCGCGATCGTATTGAGCAGTGCGGTCCCGATCGAGGCCCCGATCTGCTGTGACGTGTTGGTCATGGCCGACGTCACCCCAACGTCGCTCGGGTCGGCATTCTGGGTGGCCGTGCTGATGCAGGGCACCATGGCCAATCCCAGTCCCATACCCAGCAGGATTTCGCTGGGCAGCACGTGCGTGACGTAGGAAGCGCCCGGCGTCAGGGTCGTGAACAAGGCAACGCCGACCGCCCCCATCAGGAGACCAGGCACGACCAGCAGGCTGGTGCGTACCCGGCCCATCAAGCGGCTGGCGATTTGCGTCGACGTCAAGCCGTTGAGGACCAGCAACGGCAGGAAGGCGATGCCGGTCTTCAGCGGCGAGTAGTGGTCGATGGTCTGCAGCAAGTATGTGAGGAACAGGAAAGTGCCGAACATCCCGATGACGGCCATCATGATGGTGAGGAACGACCCGGCCCGATTCCGATTCCGCAGAATGCGCAGCGGCAACAGCGGATTGGGTCCCTTGCTCTGCCACACGACGAAGGCGGAGAGCAGTACACCCGCAAGCACCATGCCCACGATGACGTCGGTGGCACCCCACCCACTCGCCCCAGCTTCACCTAACCCGTAGACCAGCGCGACCAATCCACCGCAGCCCAGGATCACCCCGGCCACGTCGAGGCGAATCCCAGAGGTGCCTTGACGCGAAGGGATCATGGTGGCGGCGCCGAAGAGCACCAGGCCGGCAATGGGCAGGTTGACGTACAGGCACCAACGCCAATCCACGTATTGCGTCAGGAAGCCGCCCAGGATGAGCCCGAAAGCTGAACCGGCGATGGCGATGGTGGCATAGATCCCGAAGGCCCGACCTCGCTCCTTCGGATTGATGAAGGTCGACGTCAACAGCGAGAGCACTGATGGCGCCAGCAGCGCACCGAAAAGACCTTGCACGCCCCGGGCGCTGATCAGCATCCAGGTGTTCACGGCCGCACCGCCGACAGCCGAAACCAGCGCGAAGCCGAGCACGCCCATCATCAGGGTGCGCTTCGGGCCCAGCATGTCGCTGATCCGCCCGCCCAATAACAAGAAGCCGCCGAAGGCGAGTGTGTACGCCGTCACCACCCACTGCCGGTCGGTGTTCGAGAAATGGAGGGCGTGCTGAGCCGACGGCAGGGCGATGATCATGATGGTCGAATCGAGCACCACCATGAGCTGAGCTCCGGCGATGACCACCAGAATCCACCAATGCGCCCGGGTGGTCCCCTCTGACTCGGCGACGGGGGACTCTCCTAATGCAGTCACTGCTTCTCCTCACTGCACTTGACCCCCGACGATGACGGATACCGCCTGGCCAAAATCCGGTCGACCTCGTCCTGGCTGAGGGGTCGATGCCGCAACACCTCATCGGTGGGCCGCATACCGGCGATCACGAGATCAAGATGCCGCCGCCTGGCCTCCGGAACATTGGCGCCCGTTGTCTCGAGCACCCCACGCATCGACCACATCACCACCGCGATATCGGTACTGGTCAGGTCTGAACGGACCCTACCGTGGGCCTGCGCGTCGGAAAGCAGCTCAGCGATCAGGTCCCGAGCCGTCTCGACGAGGTGATGGTCGGTCATCCACAGCTTGGGCAGGCAGCCCAGGTGCTCCGCTTGATACGAGCTCGACTCCTCCAAGAAGTGTTCGAGACCGAGTCCGTCAGGCCGCGCCGCCGCGTCGCGCGCCATGGCGATCGTCGCTTCCAGCACGTCGGACACCAGGGCCTCAATCAGGGCCTCCTTGGAGGCGAACCGGCGGTAGAGCGTGCCCATCCCGACGCCGGCGGCCCGGGCCACATCGGCCACGCTGGCCTCAAGCCCTTTCTCCTCGAAAACCTGGGCGGCTGCGGCCAGTAGGCGCTCCCGGTTCCTGACCGCGTCGCTCCGTATCTGTCGGTTGGGAACCGCCATGATCGATCCACTTCGAAGGGCGACAACGCTCTTATCCGGAGAATTCACTCCGCTTACGGTACCCTAAACGGAGTGAGGAGTCCACTTATGCCGTGATGCCGTTCACCCCACCAGGGCCGTCACGACTGCACCAAAATGTCCTCCCAGTTGGCGGGGACCTTCCCGGCGGGTCCAGGCGTCGGTTGGTCCACTGGATGATGCTCCGGGGGGGCCAGCCCAGGTCCTTCCAGGTATTCGTTCGTTCGGAAGTTCCAGAACCATTCCTCGCCGGGCTCGAAACTGCGGATGACCGGGTGACCAGACGCGTGAAAGTGGGCGGTCGCGTGGCGGCCGAGCGAGTTATCGCAACATCCAATGTGGCCGCATTCGGCACACCGTCGCAGGTGAAGCCACCAACCCCCGGCCTCGAGACACTCCACGCAACCGGTCCCGCTCGGCGGTACTTCTGGATCGACGGAATTCGTCACATTTCACCTCCGCTACAGACTTGCCAACGGTAGAGGAAACACAGATCGGCCGTCAGGTGCGACCCCTGCTCACGGGTCCGAGGTTTGAGGCCCCATTGCATCAGCCATTGCGCCCAGATGGTCGAAGGGAGCAAACACAAACGTTCATTGTCTGATGCAACCAACTGGGCGAATACATTCCGACCAGGACCAGAGCGGGCCAGATCGGGACCCTAGAAACAAGGAGCTAGCGATGAGTGATGCCTTCATCCTGGGCGGTGTCCGGACGCCCTTCGGCCGCTACGGCGGGTCCCTGTCACATCTGCGCACAGATGATCTGCTCGGGCAGACGATGGTGGCGGCATGCGAGCGGCTTGGAGTCCCGCTGGAACGAATTGAGGACATCACTGGGGGTTGCGTCAATGTCGCCCACGAGGGCATGGGCGACATTGCCCGCTGGGGAGCCCTCGCTGCGGGGTTTCCTGATTCGGTGCCGGCGGTCACCATCAACCGGTTCTGCGCCTCATCGCTCACCGGCGCCATCAACATCGCTCACGCCATCCGCAGCGACGAGCTCGAGGTCGGGCTGGCCGCCGGGGTTGAATCGATGTCGCGCTCGGGCTGGGCCCAGATGAAGGGCGATGCCCCATTCAGCCCGCGGGGCCCAGTGCTCCTCCTCGACACGATGTGGGCCGGAGCGGGCGGACCGCCCAACCCGGTGCTCCTGGCGCGCAACGCCTACGTGGAAATGATCAAGACCGCGCAGAACGTCGCCGACCGCTACGAACTGACGCGTGAAGAGATCGATGCCTTCGCTCTGCGCTCCCATCACAGAGCAGCGGCGGCTCGAGACTCAGGTCGGTTCGCTCTCGAGATCCACCCCGTCGAGATCCCCGCCACCAGAAAGGAACCAGGCCGCACCTTTGAAAACGACGAGGGCATCCGAGGAGACACGACCGCGGAGCAATTGGCCAAACTGGCACCACAGCCCAATACGACCCAGATGACGGCCGGCAACTCGTCCGCGCTCAATGATGGTGCGAGCGCCGTCGTCCTGGCCAGTGGTGCCGCGGCGGAGTCGCTGGGCATCGCCCCGTTGGCCCGGGTGGTGGCCTCAGCGACCCACGCCCTCGACCCCGAGTACATGGGCATCGCCCCTGCCTTCGCTATCGCCAAGGCCCTCCAGCGGGCTCGGCTCGCCCCCACCGACATCGACGTGTGGGAAGTGCACGAGGCTTTTGCCGCGCAGGCCCTAGGTGTGCTGCGGGAGTTGCCACACCAGCTTGACGGCTTCGAGGTGCCCGACGACCGGCTGAACCTCAATGGTGGAGCCGTCGCTATTGGCCATCCCTTCGGAGCCTCAGGTACTCGTTACGCCCTGACCCTGGCCACAGAACTTCGGGTACGCCACGGGCGCTACGGCGTGTTGGGAGTCTGCGTCGGCTCGGGTCAGGGGGTGGCTCTCGTACTCGAGGGTATGGACAGCAAAGGATGACCATATAGACCGGAAGCCATCAAAGTGGGCGGCTCTTGGACCTTAGAAACCGAGGACGGCATCAGACCGTCGCAAAAGCAAGGTACTGGTGGACCGACCGCACAGCCGCGGAGCCCTCGCCTACGGCCGCCGCCACTCGTTTGGTCGATCCCGAGCGCAAGTCGCCCACGGCGAAGAGGCCCGGATGGCTGGTCTCGAACGGCAATGGGGAGCGATCAAGTGTTTCCCAGCTCTCGGCGAGTTGCTCGGGCGTTAGCGCCAGGTCAGTGAGCACAAATCCCCGCTCATCAAGCGCTGCACAGCCAGACAGCCAGCCCGAGGAAGGCTCGGCTCCGATGAACGAGAACAAACCGCGACATTGAACCATGGCATCGCCATCGGGATCCTTGAGACGAACGGCCCGCAGCGTCTCATCTCCGTCCAGGGCCACTACTTCTGTACGCGTTCGGAGGGTGATCTGAGGGTCTACCTCGATGCGTTCAACCAGATACCGAGACATGTCCTTGGCGAGGTCAGACCCACGGATGACGAGGGTCACCGCACACCCGCTTTGGCCCAAGAAGATCGCGGCCTGACCGGCCGAGTTGCCGCCTCCCACGACCACGACTGGTGATATTCCGCATATACGCGACTCCATCTCGGTGGCGGCGTAATACACACCGTTTCCCTCGAAGTCGCTCAGGCGTTCTGCCGGAATCCGGCGATAGGCGGCCCCCGTCGCCGCGATCACCGCTCGCGCTGCCACATCGCTTCCGTCATTTAAACGGACTACCAGATGACCGGCCTTGTTGTGAAGGGACGCGACGGTGCACGGAGCAGTGAGATTGGCGCCGAACTTCTCGGCCTGGATCACCGCCCGCGTCGTCAGGTCGGCACCGGAGATCCCCATCGGAAAGCCGAGGTAGTTCTCGATCCGCGAACTTGCCCCGGCTTGCCCACCAGGAGCTTCCATCTCGACTCCGAGCGTGCGCAGCCCTTCCGAAGCGCCATACACCGACGCGGCGAGACCGGCCGGGCCGCCGCCCACGACGACTAGGTCGAAGCAGCGCTCGGGCAGGCTCTCGATGGTGAGACCGAGATAATTGGCCAATTCGCCGGGAGTTGGTCGGCGCAATACGGTCCCGGTGGCAATGACCACCGGCAACTCATTCGCCGTTATACCGAAGCCTTCTAGAAGACCTTCGACCTGCGGATCTTGATCGGGGTCCAGCCACTCGTGCGGCACACGGGTTCGGGTCAAGAACTCCCGCACCCGAAGCGATTCCGGCGAGAACCGAGATCCGATGACCCGGATGGCGGGAGCGGCCCCCGTCATCAGCATGATGCGTCGAGCGACAAAAGCCGCCAGAATCGTGTCTCCGAGCCGCGGCTTCCTTGCCATCAGCTCTCGCAACCGCTCTCGGGCCACCACGATGACCTCGCCTGACCGCACGACCCGTGCCGACACAAATACACGTAACCCGCTCAGCATGTTGAGCTCGCCGAGAAAACGACCGGGTCCGTGATGAATGAAGACACTCTCACCCTGGTCGGCTGTCACGACGATGTCGACCTCGGCGCTGACGAGGACGAAGAAGTCGTAGGTCAGATCGCCTGCCCGGTACAGATACTCCCCTTCACGCACCTGGCGTCGAACCCCTAGCTCGGCCACCAGCGCAATATCGGTGGGGTCGAGAGTCGGTGTGGCGTCGAGCTCGTCTGCCATGGGTGCGGGCCCTCTCTTCCTAGCCGGCTGTTCGAATCACGCGAAATCCTGTCTACCGTAACTGCCCGACTATGCCTGTTTCAGAGACGGACAGTTACGTCCGCCTTCAACCCCAACCACACCAGGAACCATCGAGATCCCGCGAATTCTCATGGCGTGGACCCCGCCCTCGCCGCGAACGCCATCCTCGGCCGTTCTACCCGTCGGTTCGGGTCCACGGGGGGTCCGATCTCCCGGCCACGTAGCTCGTCAAACCGACGAGCACGGTGATCGCCAGTGCGATTGTGAGCGGTGGAGCGATTCCTGTATGGATGACAAGCACGGCCCCTTCCAACGCCCCGATGAACATGGCGGCGATGGAGAGCAGGCGTCGTCCCGACTTCGAACCTTGTCCTCCACCCAGAGCGCTGTCGGCCCCGATCCCCGTCACCGTCATGGTGAGAACTGTTGTGGTCAACTCCGGTACTGCCAGCTTGCGAGCGTTTGCGTTCTGGCCACCTGTCGCCAGACTGAGGACGACGATGAGCGCATACCTGAAAGCGCTTTGGGGAGGATTCGCACTCACGAACGCGAGGACGACCGCGATTGCTAAAAAGGCCGATTGCACTGTCATTGCCATTGCAAGGTGACGGCCGCGGTGTGGGCTCTGCCTGGCCACGATCCTCCCCCCGATGACCGAACCGGCTCCGAACGACACCAATGCAGTAAGTGACGCGGCGATCGAAAACCCATGTGCACCAGCAATGGCAAACCCGAGGAAGACCACATTCCCCGTCATGTTGGCAACGAACACATGACCGAGCATCAGATAACTGGACGCGTCGACGAGGCCCGTCACGAACGTCAGCGCAATGAAGAGTGGTGGCAACGGCCCAAAGCGGTCCGATCGATCAGGCACCAAGGTCTGCCGAACCTCGGTGAGAAACTGGCTCATATCAGTCAATCCCTTCCTTACCTGTTCGTGGACCCATGGCTGAGCACCGACGAAACAGCCAGGCCGGTCAGCCCAGCCGCTGGCCCCGGAAGTGCCCTCCCCGTTCGACATTCATGGATTCACCGGGGCAGCTCGCCGAATCTCTGCCAATGCGGTCTGAGCCTCAGCGGCCGACGACTCCGTCCCACCATCGCCAGGGCCGGTTGCTGCTTCGGCCCCGAGGCCCTGGCGGGCGGCGCTCACGTCCAGGCCGCCGGCACCTGCGTTGACGAGACCTCGCCACCGCTTCCCGATGGCCTCGGCCACTGGCACGACACCAGGCCCAGCTTCGCTCTCGGCGAGATCCAAATCCTTCAAAGCCCAGCTCAGCGAAAAGTCGGCATGGTAATCCTGCTCGATCATCCTGGTCAGTTTGCCCAGGGCGTAGGGCGATGCCAAGGGGTTGTCACGCAGCGCGTCGAAGAGAGCGGTTGTGGGTACCTGCAGGCGCTCGGCCAGTGCTGCCGCCTCCGCCGCACCCTCGGCTTGGAAGGCCAGCCACGTGTTGAGTACCAGCTTCATCCGGCTCCCGGCTCCAGCCGGGCCGAGCCACAGGGTTGCCCTTCCCAATTCTTCAAATACAGGCTCGAGCAGCGCCGCGGCGCGTGCTGGACCCGAAGCAAGTATGAGGAGCTGGCCCTTTTGCGCTGGATCGCGGCTCCCTGACACGGGAGCGTCGACAAACGTCACGCTCGGCCGCTTCGTACGCGTCTCGGCGACCAAGCCTTCCGTCGCTCGAATGCCGATCGTCGCCATCTGCGCCCACACTGCCCTCGGGCGCATTGAGGAAAGTGCCTCCCCGCCGACCATGACGTCGATCGTCGCCTCCGCGGTCGGCAGCATGGTGATCACCACGTCCGCCTCCTTTGCCGCGTCAGATGCCTTGTCGTAGGCGGTGGCACCTGCGGCAACCAGCGGCATCATCGAGGCCGCATGCCGTGACCACACATCCACATTCATCCCGGCACCGACCAGGCGAAGGGCCATCGCCTTGCCCATGGTGCCGGTCCCGATCACCGCCACCCGCGGCATCGGCCGCTTCTTGCTGCCGTTCCAAAGAGTCATCTCAATACTCCTCTCACATCATCTCTGGCGAAGGGCCCGCGACCTGAGTGGTGTCAGCCATGATCAGCTCGATCCATTGCAGGACATCGGCGCTGAGTTCGAGCTCGACCGCACCCAGCGCTTCATCAACGTGGTCAGGGTTACGGGTACCCACGATGGCGACGTGCACTTCTGGCCTCGCCAAAGTCCACGCCACGGCCAGTTGAGCCAGCGTGGCCCCCAACTCCTGGGCGGCCAACTCCTGCAGGCGTGCGACGGCCCGGAGATTGCGCTCATACGTGTCGCCGTGGAACACCGAGCTCTTCGAACGCCAGTCGCCAGGATCGAACTGCGTGGAAGGTCCCAGGTGCCCGCCCAGCAGACCGTGCGCCAGAGGCCCGTAGACAAGAACGCCGATGTTGTTCGCGGCCGCGTAGGGCAGAATCTCGGCCTCGATCTCCCGCCGGAAAAGGTGGTAGGGCGGCTGCAGCGTCTCAACAGGCAGGGTGGCGCCGAACGCTTCAAGCTGCTCGACATTGAAGTTTGAAACGCCGACATGAAGGATCTTGCCCTCGGCAACCAGCTTGCCCAGCTGCTCTGCCGTCTCTTCCATCGGCGTGGCCGGGTCGGGCCAGTGCAGCTGATAGAGATCTACATAGTCCGTGTCCAGCGCCCGCAGGCTGGCTTCGACGCCCTCTCGGATCCACTCGGCGCTGGCGTCGCGAACAACGCCGCTCCCCTGGGGACGTAGGCCACCTTTGGTGGCGATAACGAAGTCATCACGGCGAAGGTGGCGCAGGGCGGCCGCCAAGAGCTGCTCAGACTGGCCGAACCCATAGCCCTGAGCAGTGTCGAACAGGGTCACTCCCTTGTCGGCCGCCCGACGAATGGCCTCCGTGGCCGTTGTCGTGTCAGTCGGTCCCCAGTCGCCACCCAGCTGCCAGGTTCCAAAAGCGATCCGAGAGACCTCAAGATTGCTCTTACCCAAAATGGTGTACTTCACGATGCTCTCCTTTGCGTCGTCGTGGTTGGAATCTCAGGTGCGAAGTTGGGAGTCACGACTGCCGCGGCTAGTCGTTCTATTGCCCGCCGGGGTCGGGTCCCGAACCCGGCCACAAGCGCTCCGCCGAGCGTGCAGCGACTGGCAGCGCAGAAAGGGAGGAACACTTCGGGGCCGGTGCAGTGATTGCACCTTGGCCCCCTTCGCCCCGAAAGCACTGAGGCCACGTTCCCTACCTTCCATTTAACGGTACGGTACGTATCGTATCGTAATGGTGGTAGAGTGTCAATCCATGGCCGAATCCCTCACCCAGCTGCCTGCGACCCGGGGTCGACCCCGCAGCCAGCGAGCCCACCAGGCCATCCTCGACGCCACCAACGAGCTTCTCGAAGAGCGTGGACTGGCCGATCTCACCATCGACGAAGTGGCGCAGCGGGCCGGCGTGAGCAAGGCCACCATCTATCGCCGTTGGTCCACCAAGGGCACGCTGGTTTTCGAGGCTTTCACGGCCGACTTTCTGACTCGACAACCTCTCCCAGACACTGGATCCCTCCGCGGCGATCTTTTGGTTGCGCTTCGCGGTTGGATAAAGGTGGTCAAGGGAACGGTACGAGGACGCACTCTGGTGGGGCTGATCGCGGAGGTACAACGAGATCCCGAATTAGCTGAGATGTGGCACGACGCTTTCATCGGTCCCGTCAGGGCACAACACCGCGTCATGCTCGATCGGGCTCTAGCGCGGGGTGAAATCCTTCCAGGAACTGACCCCGAGGTGGTCCTCGACCTGGTCTACGGAGCCGCGTATCACCGACTCCTACAGTCCCACCTCCCCCTCAGCGATCGCTTTGCCCAGGCGGTGGTTGAGACCGCGACTGTCGGTGTGCTGTCAGATCATGCGAGGACCGCAACCACTCAGCGCGTCTGACAAGTGCCGGGCGGATGGTCAGGGATGATCACGAAGGGTCACTTGAGTACACGCCGCTATCGAGGACACCGTGTGCGGCAGGAACGACGATGGGCTCGTTCGGGCCTATGGCATCACCCCTGGGAACTTCTTCGCTGAGCCAGCGTTGAGCTCTTCGATAGGCCTGCTCGGACAACTCGGCACTACGCCGGTAGTCAAATGGTCCAGGGGCGGGTGGTTCAGCCGAGGGCACGACGTGCACGTGGCCGCCCCTCTTTTGGGCCCGACGGCGCGCTTCGGCCATCTGGATCCGCGCCATCCGGGTGGTCAGTAACGAGACGGAATTCATGGCGACAGCGACTGCACCTTTCGGAGGTGCATTTCGGGGGGCCGTCACGGTGGTGATGAGATAGATCTCGTCCGCCCCGAGATCCTGCGCCTCGAGCACGGGGTGATTAGCCGACAGGCTGCCGTCGATAAGCCAACGGCCTTCGACGTTGACCGGCGGGAAGATGCCAGGAATGGCTCCACTGGCTGCGAGTGCCGCACCCACATCGCCTTTGGTCACCACGATCGTTTCGCCACTGAGGGCATCGGTGGCCACAACGCCAAGTGGGACCGTCGTGTCTTCGATCCGATCGACGGGGATCCACTTGGCGATGAGCCGCCGCAGCTGTGCGGCCGAGATCAGATGGTCCCGAAAGCCGAAAAACCCCATGACGGCTCGTAGAGGATCGAGTTGCACCGCCTCTGCGCGGCGCAAGGCCCCCCAGGCATCTCGCAGGGCACGGGCGCCCTCGAGGCCGTGGTGAGTGGCCAAGAAGGCCGAGTTCATCGCGCCAACGGAAGTTCCCACCAAAAGATCCGGTTCGATGCCGGCCTCGAAGAGAGCAAGAGCGCTGCCTGCTTGCATCGCACCGAGGTTCCCGCCCCCAGACAGTACGAACGCCGTCTTCATGGTGATTCCCTCTACCCCGAGCGCCCTAATGACACGCCGACCTCCTCGAGGTTATGGGTATGCGTGGACATCTTGATCATCGCTACCTCGCTCAATCAGCTTGGAAAGGCCTGGGAGGGCAGTAGCCAACGCGTCGCGCTCGAGCTGAGAGAGCGCTCCGAGGTGACGGTCGAGCACGGCGGCACGGGCCTCTCCCATCAGGTCGAGGACCGCATGGCCGGCTTCGGTCAGTTCAATGAGGACGACGCGCTTATCGGCATCGTCGACGCAGCGCCGGACCCAGCCTTGTGCCTCCATGGCGTTGACCAGACCCGTACAGGTCGGTTGCCGGACTCCTTCGAGTTGGGCCAGGTCGGTCACGCGTTGTGGCCCAAGGTCCCGCAAAGTGTTGAGGGCGAGGGCCTGGGTCAAACTCATCTCCTTGGGCAAGATGGCTCGGCGTAAGAAGCTGTAAAGCCGCGCCAAGACCACGCCAAGTTCCTC
This sequence comes from Acidimicrobiales bacterium, assembly GCA_036489775.1. Classification (GTDB taxonomy): domain Bacteria; phylum Actinomycetota; class Acidimicrobiia; order Acidimicrobiales; family RAAP-2; genus Bog-473. The sequence continues at coordinate 23,097 of DASXFC010000082.1, forward strand.
GGCCAGCTCCTGGGTCGGCACGGCCTGGAGTTCCATAGCAAAACTATATAGTCTCGTGATCTCGAGCGTTAAGACCCTAAGGAGAGACGTTCCCGCCATGCCACCGCTGAGCTCAGTGCACACCTCGTGACAGACCGGATCGGGCGCTCACAGGGCGACCGTTACAAGTGGATCGTCCTGATCAACACCACGCTCGGGATCTTGATGGTCACCATCAACCAGTCGATCCTGCTCATCGCTCTCCCCGACATCTTCCGAGGCATCAAGCTGCAGCCCTTGGCGCCTGGCAACACCTCGTATTTCTTGTGGATCTTCCTGGGGTTCTTGTTGGTGACCGCCGTGCTGGTGGTGAGCTTGGGTCGGGTCGGCGATATGTACGGCCGAGTCCGCATGTACAACCTGGGCTTCGCCATCTTCACCGTCTTTTCGATCCTCTTGTCCGTGACCTGGATGACCGGGACGGGGGCTGCGCTGTGGATCATCGTCATGCGTATCGGCCAGGGCGTCGGGGGTGCCCTCCTCTTCGCCAACTCGAGTGCCATTCTCACCGACGCCTGGCCCGAAGAGGAGCGGGGCAAGGCCCAGGGCATCAACGGCATCGCCCTCGTCACCGGGTCCTTTCTCGGGTTGATTCTGGGTGGCGTCCTGGCTCCGGTGGAGTGGCGCCTGGTTTTCTTGGTTTCAGTGCCCTTCGGCATCTTTGGGACCCTGTGGGCCTATCTCAAGCTCGAGGACAACGGCATGCGCCAGCAGTCGAAGATTGACTGGTGGGGAAATGCGACCTTCGCCATTGGGCTGATCGCCGTCTTGATCGGCATCGTGTACGGCCTCCTTCCCTATGGAGGACACTCCATGGGCTGGACCAGTCCTTTCGTCCTCTCCGTGGTCTTTGGTGGCCTCGCCATGCTCGGCGTTTTCATGGTCATCGAGCACAGGGTCGAGAACCCGATGTTCCAGCTGCATCTGTTCCGAATCCGCGCCTACGCCGCCGGCGTCGTGGCTTCGTTCTTCTCCGCCTTGGGGCGCGGCGGCTTGCAGTTCATGCTGATCATTTGGCTCCAGGGCATCTGGCTGCCCCAGCACGGATACGACTTCGCCCGCACCCCGCTGTGGGCCGGCATCGCCATGATCCCCCTCACGGTGGGCTTCCTGATCTCAGGTCCAATCTCGGGCGTCCTGTCCGATCGCCTCGGGGCGCGCGGCATCGCCACCACCGGACTGGCTGGATCAGCCGTGTGCTATCTCCTGCTCGAGACGCTCCCCATGAACTTCAGCTACCCCGAGTTCGGCGTTATCTTGTTCGTCTTCTCCCTCTTCGCCGGCATGTTCTTCACCCCGAACCAGACAGCGGTGATGAACAGCCTCCCGCCCGACCAGCGGGGGGCGGGGGCGGGCATGAACGCGACGTTCATGAACTCGGCCCAAGTGCTCTCGATCGGTGTGTTCTTCTCCATCGTCACGCTCGGCTTGGTTTCGACGCTTCCTGGCCATCTGGCCAGCGGGCTCATGGCACAGGGCGTCCCGGCGGGCCAGGCCCACAAGGTGGCCAACCTGCCACCCATCGGCACCCTCTTTGCCGCCTTCTTGGGCTTCAACCCCATCCAGACCGAGGTACCCCATTCGGTCCTGGCCAGTTTGGGAACGGCCCACTTCCACTACTTGACCGGCCGTAGCTTCTTCCCCAAGTTGATTTCATCCTCGTTCCAACACGGGCTCCGACTGGCCTTCGACTTCGCCGCCGGCATCACCGTCCTGGCCGCCCTGGTGTCCTGGTCCCGCGGCAAGAAGTACATCCACTCCGAGCACAGCCTGGCCGACGAGGCGGGCTTGGGGATGCTCGAGGTGGGCGAGATCGCCGCGGCCGAAGTGGGCGCGGGATACCTCGAGTAATCCGAGGTAAGCGGGGGGTTTCGTCAGTGTCGAGACATTTGTACGATGATGGAGTCTCTTCGAAAGCGGGTATTTAGTGGTTCTGGTCCTCGCTCTCGGCGCGGCGCTAGCGAATGCGTTAACCAGTGTTTTCCAGCGCCTGGGCGTCGAGGACGCTCCGGCCGATACGACGCTCCGACTCAGCCTGCTCCGCTACGCCCTACGCAAAGGGGTGTGGCTCTTGGGGTTTGCGCTCATGCTGGTGTCGTTCCTGTTCCAGGCCATCGCCCTCCATTTGGGCCGGCTCTCTGAGGTCCAACCCATCCTGACCACCGAGCTGGTGTTCCTAGTCGTCGTCCTGAGCATTTGGTTCGGTTTCACCATTGGCGCACGTGAATGGATCGGGGTCGTGGCCACAGCTGGAGGCCTGGCTGGATTCCTGTATTTCGCCCATCCCCAAGAGGGCAACACCACGCCGCCGACTTGGGAATGGATGGTCGCCGGGGGGGCCTGCAGCGCAGCGATCGTGGTGGCCGTCGTCCTCGCCCAAAACGGACCGCGATGGTGGCGGGCCTCCATGTTCGGCACTGCCGCCGCGGTCTCGTTTGCCTTCACAGCCGCCTTGATCAAGGTGGTATCCGATGTTGCTGCCTCTGATTGGACGACCCTCTATCGGCATTGGCAGAGCTACGGCCTCATTCTCTTCGGCATTCTTGCTGTGTTCTTGGCTCAAAACGCGTACCATGCCGGCCCGATCGTCGCCTCGCAATCGTCAATCGTGCTGGTCGACCCGCTCGCCAGCATTTTGATCGGCGTCGGGATCTTCGGCGACAACCTGCGCACCGGGGGTGCGTGGGGGCCCCTTGAGGCTCTCTCGCTGCTGATTATGTTCGCAGGGGCATTCTCCCTGGCCCATTCGCCCCTGATCAGCGGCATGAAGGGGGCCGATGACCATTACCACGAGCTTCTCTCGCAACGAGCGCGGCCCAAGGGCGGCTCAGACCTATCCCCTCCACCGATAGCCAGTCCAACACACTGATGGAAAGCGTGAAGGCGAGCACCCGAACGGCCACCGAGGGAGTGGATCGTCCCCGCTAGTTCTGAAGAGCTTGCCTGATTCGCTCTGTTCCAGACCTTTCGTCCAGCCCTTCAGGCGTCTCATCTGGCCCGCTGTATTCGATCCCAACGATTAACCGGATCGGGGCGATCCATTGAGCGGCGTCAGCCGTACTTCTCCTGACCGCGACAACCGAGGAGAACTCTTCATGTCCCCTGCCCCCCGCCGGACCCACAAACTCATTTCCCTAGCCGCCGTGTCGGCAGGCGTCGCTACCATGGTTGGCGCCTTGATCTTGCCCGCAACCGCCGGTGCCACCTCCAGCCATGCCTCGACCATGGTGAAAATTGAGAAGTCGACCGCCTGGGGCTCGGTCCTCGAGACTGGGACCGGGAAGACGGTGTACCGGTTGGCCGCCGACTCGAAGAACAAGAGCCGCTGCTCGGGTGCGTGCGCCAAGATCTGGCCCCCTGTCCTCCTGGCCCACGGCCAGAAGCATCCGAGCGGCGTCTCGGGATTGGGCGACTTCCGCCGCTCCAACGGCACCCACCAGATCACCTTCAAGGGGGAGCCGCTCTACACCTTCGTTGGCGACAAAGACCCCGGACAGATCACCGGCAACGTCGCAGACCAGTGGGGAAAATGGTGGGTTGTGAATCCGACTCACCCCCTCGCCATCCCCCACGAGGTGGCGGCCGCGCCCGGGACACCACCGGCAACGGGATCGAACTCCCCCGGCGCCACCTCACCGTCGTCATCCACGACCACTCCGTCGTCATCAACGACCAAATCGTCGACATCCACTACTAAGCCCACCACCACCTCGGGCGGTGGCTCTGGCTCTAGTACTACTCAGCCCCCTGCCCCGCCGACCACACAGCCGCCGGCCACCACGACGACGACGGTGCCCAAGACAACGACCACTACCACCTCGGGCGGCGGCATTGCTTACTGAGTCGACGCTGGCCCCGCCACGCCAGGTCGCGCCGACCAAGGGTGCGACCTGGCGGATCGAGTGGATGGGCGTCATGGCCATTACGAGCCTCGTGGTCTGGTTGGGCTATATCGGCACCCATGCGCTGCTCAGTACCCACAGCCTCGGCGCTGCGCTGTCTGAAGCCCGTGGGACGATGACGGCCCCGGCGCTCTTCATCGTGGTGGCGGTGATCTTCGGGCTCGAGCGGGTGTGGCCGGCCGTCTCCCGACCCGCCCGGGCCCGGGCCCATGTCATCGACGCCTCGTACTTCGTGTTGTTCGCCGCGGTCGTCGGCCCGCTGCTCGTACTGGTCGAGACCGGACTCGCGCAGGAGATCCATCGCTACCTCGGTGCGATGCAGCTCTCGCAGCTGCCGGCGGTTCCCCGATTGGCCGCCGCACTGGTGATCCTGGCCGCCATCGACGTCACCAACTGGGCCTGTCACGTGGCTAACCACAAGAGCCGCACCATGTGGCGGCTGCATGCCCTGCACCACTCACAAGAGGACATGAGCGTCTTCACCACCTTCCGGACCCATCCCATGGTGCACGCCACCTACCTGCCCGCACTCCTCCCGGCGCTGTTCCTCGGGGCCAGCGGGACGGTGCCTGCAATCGCCCTCATCGTCTACGGCTGCCTGGTGACCCTCCCCCACGCCAACCTTCCCTGGAGCTTCGGGCCGGTCGGCCGGGTGCTGGTGAGCCCCGCCTTCCACCGCCTCCACCACGAAACCAACCCCACAGGAGGGAAGACAGTGAACTTTGGCTTTGTGTTGACGATCTGGGACCGCCTCGCCCGCACGGCTCGCTTCCCGGTTGCCGGCGTGACGGTGACCACTGGAATCGCCGGGCGTCCCGTTCCACTCGAGCAGGAAGTCGGCGTGCCGGCCGCCCTGGTGGGCCAGCTGACCCAGCCCTTCCGCCGTCTAGCCGCCACCGACGGGGCCTGATGACGATGCGCTCGCTCCTCGACCTCCACGTTCCGGACAAAATCCGTGAAACTCGCCTGTCGCCCAACTTCCGCGACCTGGCCCTGATGGTGGCCCGCCTGGGGCTGGCCTGGCTGTTCATTTACCACGGCGCCTCCACGTTGTTCGGGGCCTTCCATGGCGCTGGGATCCACCGGACTGCTGTCTTCTTCGCCAACTACGCCCATCTGCACCCGGGTACTTTCTTTGCTGTGCTCAACGGCATCACCGAGTTTTTCGGGGGCATCGCCATCGCGCTTGGGGTCTGTGCCCGCCTGGCCGCAGTTGGGCTCGTGGTCGACATGGTCATCGCCATGATCACTGTTACCTGGCACAACGGCATCGTTTCCAACGCAGTCGGCTCGGGTTATGAACTCAACATCGCTCTGGCCTGCCTGGCTGGCGTGGTGGCTTCTCTCGGCTCAGGCCGTCTGTCTTTTGACTACCAGTTCCGGCGAATTGTCGGCCGCACACCATGAAGTGACCCTCTCCGGCGGACACCCTCGATGCGGTCGGAGTTAGGGTCGCGAGATGGGGCGAGAAGTTGTCACGGGGTACTGCTGGCCGCAGTCAGTGAGCGCGGGAGGGCGGCTCGGTCTGCATATGTCGTCATCAGCCGGGCGGCCGGTGCGAGTCGAGGTGGCCCGAGTCGGAGCACGCCGGGATGTCGTGTTCAGCTCTGGTGCGGTCGCCACCGGCGACCATGCAACACCAAAGGACGCAGCCGCCAAGGGATGCGGTTGGCCGGTTGCCCTCACGCTGGACGTCGACCCGACGTGGCGGTCGGGCTATTACGAGGTGGTGATGGAGATCGACGTTGGCGAGAAGGTGCGGCGCGACTTCGCCTTCTTCGTCGTGCGACCCTCTTCAGCAACCCGTATCGTGCTCGCCCTGGCAACGAACACATGGCACGCCTACAACGACTTCGGCGGATCGAACCTGTACACCGGTGGTACTCACGTTTCCATGCAGCGGCCAATGACGGCTGGCTATCTCTACAAACCACCGGGCAAGGGCCGCCGGGTGACAGGGACGGGCACGCCCGATCCACAGAACGCGGCGCACGTCGGCTACATCCAGATCAATCATCTCTCTGGCTATGCCGGATCGGCGGGTTGGCCCGACTGGGAGCTGCCGTTCATCGAGTGGGCCGAACGTGAGGGCTTCGAGATCGGCGTGTGCACGAATGCCGATCTTGAGGAGCACCCCGAAGTGTTGGATGACGCCAGCCTGTATCTCTCCGTCGGCCACGACGAGTACTGGTCGCGCGGCATGCGCGACGCAGTCGAATCGTTCATCGCCAGCGGAGGCAATGCGGCATTTTTCTCGGGCAACACGTCATTGTGGCAGGTACGCATCGAGGGTGACGATCACGACGTGATGGTCGGGTACAAGGGGTTCTTCAAAAATGATCCGCTCCTGGGCACCGACAACGAACCTGAGGTAACGACGTTCTGGTCAGACGTGGTGGTCGCTCGTCCGGAGAACCTCATGACCGGCGTCTCATTCACTAGAGGCGGCTATCACCGCATAGGACGCAACGTCACCTCCGGCCTCGGTGGCTACACCGTCCATCGTGCCGGTCACTGGATCTTCGACGGTACCGGACTCGGCTATGGCGATGTGTTGGGTGCCGGCGCGACCGTGGTCGGCTACGAGTGCGACGGATGCGTGTTCACCTACCGGGACGGACTGCCGTATCCGACCGGCGAGGATGGTACGCCGTCAACCTTCGAGATCCTGGGTACGTGTCCGACACAGCACTTCACGCGCGAGACCGCCCCTCGTCCACCGAGACCGGGCGAGCCGAGCGAGTTGGAGTACATCGCCTCCCGAGTATTCGGGACGCGTGACCCTGAGGCGATGGAACGCATACGTCATGGGCATGCGGTACTCGGTGCCTACACGAACGAGGCGGGCGCCACAGTAGTGACGTCGGGGTCGACTGACTGGGCCCATGGCCTGGCCGGGCGAGATTCGCAGATTGAACAAGTCACCCGGAACATATTGACGCGCTTGTCGAAGGGGCAGCGGACAGCTTCGCCTTGACCGAGTCGTCAGGACCACTTGCACCTGTGTGGGCACGCGATGCAGAGTGCCTCGTCAACGCTCGACTCGAGCGGGCTGCTGACCTCAGCCAGAATCCGCGGCTCATGGCCAGGATTGTCCCGAAGGTGAGCCATCGGTCGGGATCATCTCCCCATCGCGGCTGGAGACGGCCTACGTCTGACATCAATCCGAAGGAGCTGGTATTTCAGGAGTCGAAGAATCCTCCCAGCCCACCCGGGGCTCCACGAAAGCGGGGATACCCCCGCCTGTCGGATCGGGCTAGCGAATGATCACCACCGGGCAGCGCGAGTGGTGCGTGCAGTACTCGCTCACTGATCCAAGAAGCATTCCGGCAAACTCGCCGTATCCCCTACTTCCGACGACGAGGAGATCCGCCTCATGGGATGCCTCCACGAGCGTCGGGGCGGGATGCCCCTCCACGATGTGCGTACGCATGACGACGTCGGGGACGGCATCTTGCACGACCTTCACTACGCGGCTCACTTCATTAGCCGTTTCGCCCCTCGGGTCAAAATCCGATGGGACCGGCATAGCCCAGCCGTAGCTGGACGGCCATTGCCATGTGGTCATCACCTCGAGGCTCGATCCGGTCAGCTTCGCCTGTTCGGCTGCCCATTCCAGTGTGGCGACCGATGATGGCGAGCCGTCAATGCCAGCGACAATCCGATGAAAGCGTTCTGCCTGGATATCTTTCATGTCAACCTCACTTACTCATTTTGCGAACCGTTGACTGCTCGGGGTTGTGCTCCAGCTCCCGCACCATTCGAGTCACGGCACGACAACGATGACCGGTGCATGACGTCGCCCGACGAGTCGTCGGCCCAGGGAACCGGCCACGTGGTGGCGCGCCTTCGTCGATCGTCCGACCACGACCAGATCGGCGTGGAAGGAGACGGCAGTCCGCAAGAGCTCCGTGGCGGTGTCCCCACGAGTGTGGATGAAGGTGACGTCGACCCCCAGGTCATACCCATGGCGGCGGATCAGATCTCCCAACTCTTCCGCCTGATCGGTGACTGTCTCTTCGATGGCCCCGTAGGCACCGACGGCCCCGGCAAAAGAAGCGGTCGCCGAGGCTGACACCGCGGCTGAAGTCGGACCCACGAACACTGCCACCGTGCGACCAGCCATCCGCCGGGTCTCCCCGCAGGCCCAATGGAAGGCGTCCCACGAGGTGGCGGACCCGTCAATCCCGACGACGACCACAGCACCCGAATTGATGGACGTGTCGTTCACCTTGTGGTCGAGATGCCTGTCGTGGTTCCGCTCGCCGGGGGACATCATGATCAGCAGGGGTTCGTACCAGGGAAAGGGGACGACCCCAAATATGGGTTTCGCCTTACGTCGTCCAATCGCCCGAGGCGCAGGAGTGCCGGGATCGCCGCCACCAACGAATCAGTGTGGTCCGGAGGCAATTGCTCGATGAGCTGCGCGAACTCCTCCACAATGCCTCGCTGCCTCGATCGGATGTAATCCAAACCATCCGAGCTGAGAGCCACCAGCACTACACGTCCGTCATTCGGGTCGGCACGCCGCTCAACCAATCCCGAACGTTCCAGCGTGCTGACCAGCGCGGTCATCGATGGTTGCGCCACTCCCTCGGATGCAGCCAAATCGGTGATGCGACGAGGTCCGCACTGCTCGAGGGTCGACAGTGTCGACAGCGAGGTCAGGCTCATGTCTCGGGGCTGACTTCTCACCGCCGTGGTAATGAGGCCCTGCAGGGCTCGACCGACGGCCACACTCTGGCTTCTCTGTGACTTCCGGGGAGCTTGAAGTTTCGTGCTCATGCACTCACTATAGACGTTTCTATATAGTTTTGTCTATATAGATGCTATGATGGCTCGATGGCAATCACGACCGTCGGCCCACCGATTGGGAAGGTGGCAACTTCGGACAGCGACTCAGCGCGGGTCCGCCCCCGGTGGGTCCACCTTTTCGTCAGATCTGATCCTGGGCTCGCCCGGCTCCGGCATGCCACTGAGAGCGTGCTGACCATCACCCTGGCGCTGGCAGCTGAATGGCTGTTCGTCCATGCCACCGGTGCCTTACAGGCCCGCTCTGGTGCCCTGGCCTCAACAACGAAGGCGGCCGAGGTAGCAGCGGCCAATCATGACCTCGTGGCCATCGCCATGGTGATCGGCGCCATCGTCGGTCTGATCACCAGCATGGGCGTGAACGATGCAACCAGCAAAGGTCAGTTGACCACACTGTTGATGCTTCCCGTCCCGATCATTGCTGCCCTGGCCTTCGGCATCGCCATCGGCGATCACCGCGTCATCGCCCTCGTCGTCATTGCCCTCGTACTGGCTTTCGGTACCTACCTGCGGCGCTTCGGACCAAGGGGATTCGTCGGTGGACAGCTGCTGTTCATCGGCTACTTCCTCGGGTTCTCCTTGCACAACGGAGTCACCGTTGGAGGACTCGGATGGCTGGCTGCTGAGGTCGGCGTGGCCTTAGCCGTTTCGGCTGCCGTACGGTTTGCCCTGTTCTACCCTCACCGGACCAAAGCCCTGCAACGGACCCAGCGCTCCTTCGATGCGCAAGCCCGCGACGTGGCCACCGGAGCCCTCGAAGTATTCGACTCGATTCCATGCAGCGCGCGGGGTGTCAAACGCATGCATCGCCGACTGCTCCGTCTCAATGAGGCCGCCCTGATGATCGACGCCCAGTTGGGGGACCCGGTCGCAGTACCAGACGGCCATTCGGGTGAACGTCTCCACCAGCGACTCTTTGACATCGAGTTGGCCTTGACCAATATCACTCGCTTTGCCGAGTCATTGGCGCGCCAACAACTCCCCGTCGATCAGCGAGCGGAAATCCGTCTGGCTTTGTTGGACGTCGCCAGCGGCAATGACGAAGAGGCCAAAGTCCACGCCGCCAAGCTGATTTCTCTCCTCCCTCCGACCGGATTTGCTCGCGCCGACGACGAATACACCGTCAGCGTGGTGGCGCACCGTTTCGCCATATCGGTCATCGCTCTGGCCGAAGCTATGGCCGATTGGATGTGCGTCGGCACAAGCAGGGATGACGGGGCCACCTTCTCCTCCTCGGTGGTGCTCGTCGGTGGTTGGTTGCCCGGCTCAGCCCAGGTCAGCAACGCGGCGTCGCTCGAAGGCGGAAGCCGGTGGGGCGAGAGAATCCCTCTGGCCCGCAATGTCCGCAACGCCATCCAGATCGGCATCGCTACAGGCCTCGCTCTCGTCTTGGGCGACCTGATCTCACCCCAGCGCTTTTATTGGGCGGTGCTCGCGACGTTCATTACCTTCATGGGCGCACACAATGCCGGCGAACAGATCCGCAAAGCTGTCTTCCGTGTGGTCGGAACGGTCATTGGCATTGGAGCCGGTTCGCTGCTCGTGAGTGCCGTTGGCCACCAGACCTTTTGGTCGATCGCGATCATTCTGCTCGCCCTGTTCCTCGGTCTCTACCTCATTCGGATCAGTTACGCCTTCATGGCAGTCGCCATCACGATCACCGTCTCTCAGCTGTACCAGCAGTTAGGTGAGTTCACGAATGCCCTGCTACTGGTCCGTCTTGAGGAAACGGCGCTGGGCTCCGCCATTGCCATCGTTGTCGTCATGGTGCTGCTGCCCCTGCGCACCCGCCAGGTCTTGCGTGTCGCCATGGCTGAACAGATCGAAGCGGTTGCCCGGTTGGTCCACCATGCCGGCGGGCGTTTGCTGGGTCGGGAGGCTCCATTCGACACCACACTGCGATCGGACGCCCGGGCGATTGACGCGGCCTACCAGGCCCTCGTCGCCACTGCCCAACCGCTACATCGCACTCTCCTGGGCGGGACGGATGAGGACGTCGCTCGGGCGCTGCACCTCGCCTCGGCCTCTCGCAACTACACCCGCAACCTGGTCGTCGACATCGAGAATGCGGGATTGACCGATGTGGACGCCCGTCTCGACGTCAGTCGGGCCAGTGCGACCCTCCAGGGCTCAATCGAAGTCGTCGCCGGGGCCGTGACTGGGCCGCGAGACGGGACATACACCCGGTCTTCGGCCATCTTTGACCAAGCCGAGCGCCGGCTGGAGGTCTCAACACACTCTGTCGACTCCACCGAGCTCGTCCTTCGAGATTTCCGCCTTATCGACGGAACCATGGCCTCTCTGGCCGAACTCATAGGTCTCAGGATCACTGACTTCGACACCGTTGCTCTAGTGAGCTAGGTAGAGGAGCCGCCCAATCGCCGCACTGGGCCTCGCTCATACGGACAACACCGCGCCACACTGCCCGACTTGGTGGCAATGGTTCCCATCCGATGTGCTCGAGTTCGCAGAGCGTTTACCGGTCGGCCGCTCGTGGTGCTGAGACAACCGTGATTCACCGGCCTTCACGCCAGTGACATTTTTCACCCATGCAACAGCTCGGTTGCCATCTCCATTCCGCACGTGAAAACAACGCGATTCCTGATTAGCGACCAGATGGTCGGGAACAACAACACTCGTCCGTTGCTCGCCGAGAGTAACCACGTCAGGCGAGCCAGGGACACACATCGGGTGTTCATGCGTCGGCCAGATGCCTATACGTGTTGCTCGGTCAATCCACCCTTGAACCCTGATACCAGAAGGAGAAATTACCCATGTTCAAGCGTCTGTCTCGTTACGCCTGCATTGCCGCCTTGGCCGGTGCGGGCATCGTTGCTGCGTCGAGCGCGGCCAACGCCCAGAGCAGTACCACTGTCAACGGTTCGGTCAACGCCCTTGGCAAGACGTGCACCTGGACCAACGGCACCGCCACTGAGACTCCCACGACCATCAACGCCAGCTCCATCAACCCTCCTGGCGGCAACCTCAGCTGTAGCAGCGGCGTCTCGGCGGCCCTTGAGAACAGCCCAAGCGTCAGCTTCAACGACACCGCCGGCACCGCTACCGTGGCCTCGCTCACGGCATAGGTGACCTTCGACGGTATCAACTGCGAGTACACGGCTACCAACGCGGTCCTCGACGACGCGTGACTACTCGGGCACGTCCAGCGCGGCCAAGTCCGGGGGCAACTTCCTCTGCCCCAGCTCGGTCAGCCTCGGCTCCACGCTGGACTTCTCGTGAGGACGTGATGGGCTGACGATCGCGGCTTGCCTGCCGCGGATTCTCACTTCGGCTGCGCGCCCGTGTGTCGGAGAAGCCCGGCGCCCGGGCACCGCCGCACCACGATGGGTCGGACGACCACGGTGGCGGAGTACCACCTCTGTTATGGGACCGATGCCAGTCGACGACCGACACCGCTAACGTCGAGGGCGATTCCAGACTTCTCACAACCAGAGGAGGGATGCCCGAGTGGTAATGGGCGATCGTCCAGAAGTGAAAACCGCGTCCGGCCCCGTCACCGCACTCGATGCCAGCCTGCTGGCGCAACAGTTGGTGGTGGCGCTGGCCCGGGTCCCCTTCCGTCAACCGCTGACCGGTCCGTCGTCCAAGCCGGCCAATCTCGCCATCTCAGTCACGCGCGAAGTCCTGCGGTCCTTCATCGGCTATGCCGCATCGTTGCGGATCCCGGAATTCCGTTCGCTTGAGGTCGTTCTCGACAACATCTGCTCCGTTGTCTTGCCCCCCGTCGTCCGAGCGTTTCAGGTCGACGGCCGCAGTGCAGAACTTGGAGGCGTCCCAGGCATTCTCTATGTGCCCCGGGGGGTGGATCCCGTCGGAGTCGTTCTGTACCTGCACGGGGGCGGGTACATCGGCACCTCGCCGAGGATGTACGCCGCCTTTACGGCGCAACTGTGCCGGGAGACCGAGTGCGCGATGTTCGTCGCCGACTACCGGCTGGCGCCGGAGTTCCCCTATCCTGCAGCTGCTGAGGACGCCTCAGCGGTCTATCGAGACCTCATGGGTCGCGGTGTGCCGCCTGAACGGATTCTCATCGCCGGGGATTCGGGCGGAGGCGGCTTGGCCAATACAGTTCTCCTCGCCTCTCCCGAGCGGATTGACCCAATCAGGCCGGCCGGTCTCGTGCTCTTCTCACCTGAGGTCGACCTACGGCTCGATGAACCGTCGGTCACGGAGAATGCCGAGTCGGACATTTTGCCTTGGAACATCCCGACCGCGTCGTACCTTCATGGCGCCGATGCCACCAGCGCATCCCTCGATCCGCTCAATGCCGACGTCAGTGCCTTCCCTCCCACTTTCGTCTGTTGGGGCGGCGATGAAATGTTCCGGGATCCCATTCGGAGGTACGTCGGTCGTCTCCAAGCGGCTGGCGTCCCGACGACAGCCCGGGAGCACGAAGGCATGTTCCACGTGTTCCCCATCCTGATGCCCTGGGCCGACAGCAGCCGAAGTGTCTTCTCCAGTCTTCGCGAGTTCGTCCACAAGCTCGTGGCCGACGCACCACCCTTGCCGGCAGCTGCGATGGTCGTCCGTCCTCCGGCCTAAACCGGATCGAGGCCCCATACTCCGGCCACCAGCCGTAACGACTGGAGCCGGGATTCGTACGAGTGGGCCCGGGTCGACACGATGAGCTCGTCCGCCCCGGTCCGGCGCTGCAATGAATCGAGGACGTCGCGCACCACGTCGGGCGTGCCGATGGCGTGGGTCCGCATGGTGTCGTCGACCAGGGCTTGTTCGGCCAGCGAGAAGTCGTAGGCCGCCGCTTCCTCGGGGCTGGGCAGTCGGGTCATGCGGCCGCTGCGCAGCCACACCGTGCTCAAGGCTGACGGCCCGGCCAGCCAACGAGCCTCTTCCTCGGTGGGCGCGCACAGCACCGACACGCCGACCATCACCTTGGGCTGGTCCAAGAAGATGGAGGGCCGGAAGTGGGTCCGGTAGGTCTCGATGGCCTGGTCGAGCAGCTGGGGTGCGAAGTGGTAGGCGAAGGAGTAGGGCAAGCCGATCATCCCTGCCAGTTGGGCGCTGAAGAGAGAAGAGCCCAGTAGCCAAACTTCTGGGAGATAACCACTACCCGGGGTGGGAGCGGGCGCCGATGGCGGCGCGTCGCCCTCGGACGGCAGTAGGTAGCGCAGCAGCGCCACCACATCGTCAGGAAAGGTATCGGCATCCAGGCCGGCGTTGCGGCGGAGGGCCCGGGCGGTGACGGGGTCCGTGCCGGGCGCCCGGCCCAGACCGAGGTCGATGCGCCCTTCGTGCAGGGCCTCGAGGGTGGCGAACTGCTCGGCTACCACCAGTGGCGAATGGTTGGGCAACATCACGCCACCTGATCCGACCCGGATCGAGGAGGTGGCGTTGGCCAGGTGGGCGATGAGAACGGCCGGCGCTGAACTGGCCACCGCCGGCATGCCGTGGTGCTCAGCCACCCAGATCCGGTGGTAGCCCAGTCGCTCCACCTCGACGGCCGTCCGGGTGGTGTCGGCCAAGGCCTGGGCTGGGGTGGCGTTCGAGGCCACGGTGGCCAGATCGAGAACGGAGAGGGGAATCACACCTATGGACAACACGGTGGACAAGGGCTTTCTTCCCCGATGTCCTGGCGCGTGCATTCGAGCGGCACGCCCTTGCCCCAGGTCAACGACAGTGCTCTGGGCCACGTCCTCAGGTGGTGGACGAGATCAGTTGGCCATCAGGAGCGGCCGGCGCGAACCACGGTCACGGGTAGCGAGCTGAACGACCGGATGAGGTTGTTGCGCTTGCGGACCGGTGGTCCATCGAGCTTGATCGTCTCGACTCGCTCGACCAGCGCGCTGAGCACGGCTGCCCCCTCCAGGCGGGCCAGGCCCATGCCGACACACGCGTGCTCACCGAAACCGAAGGCGAGCTGGCCGGCGCTCTCGCGCCTGATGTCGAATCGGTCGGGATCATCCCATCGCCGCTCGTCGCGGTTCGCCGAGGCGAAGCTGACCAATACCCGAGATCCGGCCCGAAGATCGACGCCATCCACGCTGGTGTCCACCCGGGCGACTCTGGTGAAGCAGCTGATCGGACTCTCGATGCGGAGCACCTCGTTGAAAGCGCCCTTGATGCGATCCGGGTCTTCGCGCAGGAGCTGCCACTGGTCGGGGTGGGTGGCCAACAGCCACACGGCGTTGCCGAGGGCGCTGATCGTGGTGTCGAGCGACGGAGCGAGATAGTCGATGAACAGCATCGGGCACCTCGACCGTTCGATTTCGCCCCGGTCGACGGCCCGCTGGATCCGGGCACCGAAGCAGTGCTCGGGCAACTCCAACTGGGCCAGTTGCTGCGCGTAGGCGCTCATGGCAAGGATGCCATCGCCGGCCGCGATGGCACGCTCATTGAGCGGACCGAGTCCGTCGAACTGGGCCGCGGCCCAGTCGACCAGGTGCTCGCGGCCTTCAGCGGGCCATCCGAGGAGGTCGGGGACCCAGGTCGCTGGCAAGACCTCGGCCAGATCGGTCACGGCGTCGAAACTCCGGCCTTCGACGAGGCGATCGACGATCGCTTCGGCCATGGCCTGGGCGTCGGGACGCAAATCGGCCAGGGCTCGCGGGGTCAGGGGCCGACCGATGATCTCCCGCTGTACCCGGTGTTCTTCGCCGTCGCTCATGAGAGTAGTGCCGCGGCCGAGAGTGCTGATGACGTCGTTCAGCGCAACGCCCTCCCCGGAGACGAAGGTGGCATGGTCGCCGAGGATGCCCCGCACGTCGGAATAACGGGCCGCGGCGTGCATCCCATGGGCCTCGAGCCAGACGATGGGACCGGCGTCGCGCAGTGCTTGGAGATGCGGATACGGATCGTCGAGCGCGGCATCGGTGAAGAGATCGGCGCCGTACCGAGGAATCTTCACCGTTCGAGCACCATCACACACAACGGTTCCGGAGCGTGCCGATGCCCTCGATCCAGGTCTCGAGGAGCTGACCCGGCCGCAGGAAGCGCGGCGGTTGGCGGGTGGCACCGATGCCCGCCGGAGTGCCGGTGAAGAGCACATCGCCGGGGAGCAGCGGCAGAACGGCGGACAGCTGGGCGATCAGGCTCGGCACGCTGAAGATGAGATCGGAGGTGCGCGCGTCCTGCACCGTCTCACCGTCGACCGAGCAGCCCAGGGCCAGGTCGTCGGGATCGGCGAACTCGTCGGGCGTCACCAGCCATGGCCCCATCGGCCCATAGCCGCGACGGGACTTCCCCAACGAAAACTGCGAACCAGCCGCGAACTGGAGGGTGCGGTCACTGATGTCCTGCCCGACGGTGAGGCCGGCGACGTGCGACCAGGCGTCGGCCTCCTCGACCCGATCGGCGCCAGAGCCGATGACGACCACCAGCTCGACCTCCCAATCGGTGGTGTCGCCCACGATCTCGATATCGTCGAACGGTCCGGACAGGGATGCCGGAAACTTCGTGAAGGTGGCCGGGACGCTCGGCAACGCCATCCCGGACTCTTCGGCGTGACTCTGGTAGTTCAAGCCGATGGCAAAGACTTGCCGTGGTGCCGGCACCGGACTCAGGAGCTCGGTCTCGACCAGGGCCGCTGTCCCAGCGGGCATGCTCGGGGCGGACTCGACGAACGCCGCCCAGTCCTGCAAGACACTCATCGGGTCGGGGCCGAATCGGCCGCCCGATGCGTCATGGACATCGGTGATCGCACCGTCCAGGACGAGCACGGCACGCCCGTGGTGATTGGCGAGTTTCATATGGTGGTCCCCTTCGTGAGGTGGTGGCGGAGGTCCGCCAGCAACCTGGTGGCGTCCGGTGCCCCTGTCGCCGTGCCATAGAGGTAGAAGTCCGGGCGCTGCAAGGCGCACGTGGTCTGATGCTCTTCGAACCAGCGAATAAAGAAGGGATCGGGATCGGCCAGCGCGACCGCACGGCCACCGATCGCCTCGAACCAGGCGCGCTCGTCGCGACCGATGCATTCGACGTCGGTGCCCAGGAGCAGGAGGCGCCAGCCGTTGCCGTAGGCCTGGTCGAACCGCTGGCCGCGGTCCTTGCCCTGCACCATCTGCCTGCCGGCGTGCGGGGCGGTCGGGTGGATGAACCCCGAGGTGATATCCGGGAGCCCGGGCGCCGATGCCGGTTCGTCGCCCACGCCGGCGGCCATGGCCTCGTCGCGCGCTGCGGCCTCGGCCGGATCGGGCACGCAGATCACCTTCCCGAGCTCCATTGAGAAGTCGATCGCCGCCCTGACGCTGGGCAACCGCTCGGACTGGTAACTCTCGAGCAGTTCGGCGGAGGCCAGGTCATCGAGTACCAAATCGAGTTTCCAGGCCAGATTGGCGGCGTCACGCAGGCCCGAACACATGCCTTGACCGGCAAACGGGGGCATGAGGTGGGCGGCGTCGCCAGCCAGGAAGACGCGGTCGGCGCGCCAGGTCTCGGCGTAGCTGGCATTGAACGTGTAGACAGCATGGCGCTCCAGCTTGGCGTTCCCTGGATGCACATCCCAGGAAGCCAGCAGCTCCCATGCCCGCTTCTCTTCGTTCAGCTCGTCGAGCGACTCGTTCGGCAGGCGCATGAACTCCCAGCGGCGCCGACCCGGCCCTCCGGAGACCGCGGTCGTCGGTCGAGCCGGGTCACAGATCTGCAGGTTGATCGGGTCGAACGGGCGAGGCTGGTCGAGGGCGACATCCACGATGAGCCAGTCGTAGAAGAACCCGAGGTCGATCATTGGCAACTCGGCCAGTGTCCGTACCGTGCTGTTGGCGCCGTCGCATCCGACGACGTAGTGGGCCGAGACACTGGTGCCGTCGGCACCGGACACGACGACACACCCGGCGTGCTGCTCCAGGCCCGTGACCTCGACGCCGCGGCGGACGTCCACCCCGACCTGGCGGGCGCGGCGGTCGAGCAGCTGCTCCACCATGGGCTGGTTGAACATCGACGAGGCCGGCCATCCCGATGGGCCGTCGCCCGCCTGGCCGAACCGCAGCAGGGTGGTTCCCGCGGCGTTGCGCCACTCGTAGACGTCGGCCGGCTCGCTGACGGTCCGCAACTCGTCGCCGATCCCGCAGGACTGGAGAATGCGCCCGACCTCGTGGTCGAAATGCACGGCGCGAGGGAGCGGATACGGATCGGGCCACCGCTCGAGCACCCTCACCGTGTGCCCGAGCTGAGCCAGCAAGATGGCCAGGGCGGTGCCGACCGGGCCGTAGCCGACGATCGCGACATCTACGTCGATGTCGATATCGATGTCGATGTCGATGTCGACGTCGGGGGTCATGCCGACCGCAGGGGTTGGTGCCCCCAGGCACTGATCTGGTCATAGCGACGATTGTCGTCCCAATCCTCCGTGATCTCCCGGGCCCCGTAGCCGACCTCGATCTGGAAGCCGGCCGGCGTCTGCAGGTAGAAGCTGAACATGCCGTCGTTGTCATGACGGCCAAGCCCGTTCGGGATAGCCAGATCGGTGGCCCACGCCCGGTCGAAGGCGGCACCGACGTCGTCACGCTCGTTGAGCTCGAACATGATGTGGTGCAGGTGCTGCGGGAGCTCGAAAGGCGCCCGGGCCAGGGCAATCGTGTGATGCCGACGGTTGCAATGATAGAAGCGCACTTCAAGGGCGATGCCGGGCGCCAGCTCGGTCTCCAGCCAGTCCGACTGAGCAAAACCGAGACCCTCGGTCAGGAACATGTGGGACTCATCCAAGGCGGTCGTCACAAAGACGGCGTGCCCGAAGCCAACGCCCTCCGTGAGGAATCCCCCCGGAACCGGCGGAGAGGAGAACGGGACCGGCCCATCGGCCAGTCCCAGAAACAGCTCGACGTCAACGCCCCACGGCGCCCGGGCTCGAACGACCTTCTGCACTCGCCGCTCAGGGCCGTCACCTTCGGCCAGATCTACTCCGATCCCTTCGAGCCCGGCGACCGCCGCATCGAAGGCCGCACCGTCCAGTGCTTCGATGCCGATGGCGATGGCGTCGTTGGCCGGTCCGGCCTGCACAAACAGTCGGTTGGCCCGACGGTCGTTCCGCCAGGTGAGGGTTCCGGTCGACGTCGGGTCACCGGGAACGAGGCCGACGACATCGGCAAACGCTGGCCCGAGGGTGCCGGGGTCTGGCACCTCCAGGACGATGTAGCCGAGTTCGATCTGGTGTTCCATCATGTCGTCCTCTCGTGAGGTCAGGCGTAGGCGGCGAAGAGTTGTGCCGAATTTGATCGCAGCGAGTCAGCGAGTTGGTCGACGGCGTCGACACACTCGGCCGCCTCGGCCACCACCGGTTCGGGCGTGAAGGGAAGATCGCTCCCGTAGTGCAGGTGTTCGACGGTGGTCAGGGCCAGCAGGGGGTCGAGTTGACGCGCCGAGAAACCAGCCAAGTCGTAGTGGAGGCGGCCCAGGTCCCCGAGCACGTCGACGCCGGGAGCCAGCAGGCGCCCAAACGCTGCAACGCGATCCGCCACCAATGGAAGCGTGGCGCCGGCATGCGGAATGATCAGCGTGAGGTTCGGATTGTCGGCGACGGTCCCGTTGAGCACGAGATCGACCACGGTGCGGGTGGTATCGAAGAAGAACTCGAGCATCGGTCGCGGCCGGGCGAACGAAGTGTGCTCCCAGCAGGCCGGTGACGTCGGGTGCAGGAGGACACGGGCACGCCGGCGATCCAACTCGCCGAAGACCGGCCCGAACGACGCGTTGCTCAGGTACGTGCCGCCCACGTTGGTGAGCAGGACGAACCCGTCCACATCGAGGTGATCGCAGCAGTAGGCGATCTCGGCCATGGCGGCATCGACATCCGGCAGCGGAAGCGAGGCGAGGAGTCCGAACCGTCCGGGATGTTCGATCACCGTTCGACGACCGTCTTCGTTCACCTCGCGTGCGAGATCAGCCGCCGTGGTGCCGTCGCCCAGGAACACGCCGGGCGACGAGATCGACAGGAGCGACGTGGCGATGCTGAGGCGGTCCATCGCGGCGAGGTGCTCTCGGGCCGACCACTCGGGCAGCCAGGGCATCCCGTCCGGCTGCTCGTGACCAGCCTGCTGCAACGCCGCCCGGTACCGGTCCGGCAGATAGTGGGCGTGGACGTCGATCTTCACTGGTCGAGGGTGGCGACCCACCCGAGAAGGGTGTCGACGTAGATGTCAGGCTCGCTACCGTGCATCGAGTGCCCGACGGTGGGGAATGAGGAGTACTCAACCACGGCGCCGGCCTCACCTAAGAGTTCCTGTGCCCTGGTCGCCTGCAGGTCGGTCATGGCGCCGAGGAGACTCCCGCTCTTCTCCTCAACAACGCGGAAGTGGTGCGTGAGCAGGACGTGCTTCACCTTGACGCTGCGGAGCATCCGTTCGTGATCACACGACGATCCGACCGTCCCGGTCCAGAAGGCACGGCCCCACCCGGGGTCGTACTCCTTCAGCTCCTGCGAAGGCTCGTCGCCGATCGGGAACGCCGCCATCCACCGCGGCAAGCGGTCGGGTGCGGCGGCGCGCATGGCCTCCCAGGCCCCGATCGACCACTGGTCCCCCAGGTAGGAGCTCCAGAGGTCGAACATGGGGCCGATACTCTGGCCGATCCCCGGCCCGATGGCTGGCCGCACCTCCGAGGCGAACAGCGGCGGGTCCTCGTAACAGGCGGCCACGATCTGACCGGGTTTGGCGTAGGCGGAGAGCCACGCTGAGAGGACGCCCCCGGAGGAGAGGCCGCTGACCACCGTGGGTCGGCCGATCACCAGGTCGATGAAGCGCACGAGGTCGTTGCCGATGTTGTCGAGTGTGTAGCGCCCCGGCGTCCGGGTGCTCCGCCCCTGGCCCCGGAGATCGACCGCGAAGACCTGGAAGTGCTCGGCCAGACGGGGCATGACTGCTTCATAGCCCCACCACGATTCGGTCTGCCCCGGAATGAGGAGGAGCGCCGGCGACCCTGCATCCCCAAGGGTGGCGTAATTCATCTCGATCTCGCCCAGGTCGACCAGTTGCTCGGCGATCCCATGAACCACGTAGGTCTCGCCGGGGTTGTGCGGCCCGTACCGAGCACGGTGGTCGGTCATCGGCCTACTTTGTTCGATTGATCAGGAATCTGTCAAGAGTCTGTTCATCTGATTAATCTGTGCCAGATGTCGAGAGTGCCGACAACGACCCCCGGTGCGCCGGTGACCCGTCCGTCGGCCGACGTCAGGCGCGATCGGATCGTGGCTGCCGCGGCCGACCTGTTCTCGGAGCGCTCCTTCGACGGCGCCACCACCCGCGACATCGCGACCAGAGCGGGGGTGACCCAACCCCTCCTGAACTACCACTTCCACTCGAAGGAAGAACTGTGGCAGGCCGCCGTCGCATCGCTCTTCGACCTCTTGAACGAGGTGATGGACGAGCGGGCCGTCGGGTTGCGCGGGGTCGACGAGATCACCAGCGCGAAGCTGCTCGTGCGCGAGTTCATCACCTTCTCGGCCCGGAATCCGCAGCTGCATCGGATCATCATGCAGGAGTCCAAGGCCGACGGCTCGCGGATGGACTACCTGGTCGACCAGCACGTCCGACCGATCTACGAACGTACGATCAAGATGTTCGAGTCCTTGGCGCGCCAGGGGGCGGTACCGAACATCCCGCCGGCGCACCTCTACTACATCCTCACCGGCGCGGGACCGACCATGTTCGTGCTGGCGCCGGAATGCCGGCGGCTCAGCTCCGTCGATCCCTCGGACAACGCCGTCATCGAGGCGCACGCCGACGCCGTGTGCCTTCTCCTCTTCGGGAGTGCGTGATCGGAGTCGGGCCGAGCGGCCGGACCCACCCGTGGCGGCGCTACTTCGCCCCATCGAGCGACTGCGCCCGCCGTTGGCGCACCCGTTCGACCACCTCGAGCCCCACACCTGCGGTTGGCGCCTCTCCCCCGGCCGACGCCGATCCGAGCCCACCGAGTTCCCCCAGCGTGGCTGCCACCGACCCGTGTAAGGCATCGAGGTCGTAGCCCCCTTCGAGAAAGAGCACCATGCGCCCGTCCGCCGGCGCCCAGGCCGCCACGTCCCGGGCCAGCAGCCCGAAGTCGCCCGCTGACAAAGAAAGCTCGGCCAGCGGGTCGTCGCGGTGGGCGTCGTACCCGGCCGACACCAGCACCCAGGTCGGCGCGAACGACTCCACTACCGGTGCCGCCACCTCGCTCAGTGCGGCCCGCACCGCGTCGCCGGTGGAACCCACGGGCAGCGGCACGTTCACCGTCAGTCCCCAAGCGCTGGGTCCACCCACCTCCTCCACCCGCCCCGTGCCCGGGTAGAGCGGCCACTGATGGGTCGAGATGTACAGGACGCGGGGGTCATCCCAGAAGATGTCCTGTGTTCCGTTGCCGTGATGCACGTCCCAGTCGACGATCACCACCCGCTCGCCCGCGTCGGCCAACGACCTGGCCGCCACCGCCACGTTGTTGAAGAGGCAGAACCCCATGCCGCGGCTGGCCAGGGCGTGGTGCCCGGGCGGCCGGGTGGCCACGAAGCCCACGCCGGCCTGGGCGGCTCGCAGTAACTCGACCGCCTGCAGCCCCGCACCGGCCGAGCGCAAGGCGGCCTCCCAGGAGTCGGCGCGGACATAGGTGTCCGGATCGATGTGGCCGCCGCCCGACGAGCAGAGGGCCCGCACGCTCTCGACGTAGCGAGCGTCGTGCACCCGCTCGATCGCCGCCATCTCAGCCGGCTCCGCCGCGACCACCTGCAGATCCGAGCCCAGCTGGCGCCCGACGTCCTCGACGCTCTTCATGACGGCGCCGATGCGCGCCGGCCGTTCGGGATGCCGGCCGCCATCGTGCGACGAGCCACCCGAGGGGCCGATGACGGTCAGCCGGGGCAGGGCGCCGCCTCAGTGGTCATGGGCTGGCTTGTCCTTCTTGCCTCGACTGCGTAGCGATCCCCGCTCGTGCCCGTCGCTCCGGGGCTCGCCATGACGGCCATGACGGACCCGCGGCCGGTCCTTCGCTTCCTTTTCGGCATAGAGCGTGATGGCCCGCCCGTACAACTCCACGTACCGGGCGGCCAAGCTGTCCATCGACCAGTTCTCGGCGTGGGCTTCGGCCATCTTCAGGGCGTCGGGCGAAGACTGACCGCTCCCCTCGACCGCATCGGCCAGGGCCACGCCCAAGGCCCGGGCCAGCGCGGTGACGTCACCCGGTGGCACCAAGGAGGCGTACCCGGCGGCGGCCGAGGCATACCCCTCCAGGTTCGAGGCCACCACCGCGCACCGGGCCGCCATGCCTTCCAGCAGCACCATGCCGAACGACTCGCCCTTCAACGAGGGGGCACACAGCACATCGGCCCCGTCGAGGCGGGACGCCACCTCATCCTCACTGAGCATCCCGAGCCAGTGCACCCGGTCCGATTCGGGGTGGCGTCGTCGTTGCACCTCGGTCTCGGGACCCTCCCCTGCCACCCACAACACGGCCGGGCGATCGATCTGGGCGAACGCATCGAGCAACACGCCCAAGCCCTTGCGGTGCTCGTGCCGCCCCAGAAAGAGGATGGTCGGGCGCCCCTGGGGATCCCGTATCGGCATCGCCGTCACGAAGCGGGCCATGTCGACCCCGTTGAACAGAACCTCGAACTCGCCGCCGCTCGATTTCTCCCCGGTGGCCCGGGCCGCCTCGGACACGGCCACCCGGATCTGCATACGTGACCCCACCAGCTTGGCCAGCGGCTTGAGCACCGGCACCCACCGGCTCACGCCCGCCCGGTGATACGTCCCGACCATCGGTACCGGGGCAGTCAGCACGAACCCGTACGGGGCCAGCGGGGCCAGCGGCTCATGGATGTGCAGGACGTCGAACTTGTTCTTTCGCACGTAACGCTCGGCCCGCGCTGCCGCCAGCGGCGAAATGGTGACCGGCGCCACCGAACCGTTCGAGCGCAATCCGGTCGGGCTGCCCACCACGAACACCTCGGTCGAGCTGGCGGCCTCGGTGCCCAGGATGTCGGCGTCGTCCGGACCGACCACGGTCACCGAATGACCCAGGCGCCGCAGCGCCCGCGACAATCCCATCACCTGGCCCTGTACGCCACCGGGTCGCGACAGCGAGTACGGCGACAGCATGGCGATTTTCACGTCGCCCCCGCTTCCCGATCACTGGGCCAGTTGGGCTGGTACAGGTGCCACTGCTCGGGATGGGCCCGGATGAACCGCTCGAAGATGACCGCCAGCTCCTGGGTCAGCCGGACCACGTCGGCCCGCAGGGACCCCTGCCGGGTGGTGTCGAGCGGCGGGTGCACAACCCCAGTGTGCCAATTCCCGGGGCCCGAGTAGACGACAACCGGCAACAGCGCGGCTCCGGTGCGCAAGGCCAGGGTGGCCGCCCCGCCCGGCAGTGTCGTCTTCTCCCCGAAGAACTCGACCTCCACCCCATTGCCCACCAGGTCGCGGTCACTGACCAGACCGGCGACCTCCCCTGCCTTGATGGCCCGGAAGAGCGGCTGGGTCGAACCCTCACCCAAGGGCACCACGGTCAGCCCCATGGCCGCCCGCTGTGCCGCGAACCAGTCGAAGAGCTCCGGCGGCTCCAGGGTCTCGACCACCGCGGTCATGGGGAGACCCTCCGAGGCCAACCACGCCCCACCCCACTCCCAGCTGCCGACGTGGGGCAGCGCCATGACGATGCCGCGGCCCTCGCGCTGGGCCGCCCGCAGGTGTTCGTCCCCCTGCACCACCATCATCTGCGACCGCATGGCGGTCTCGGACACGAAGGGCAACCGCGCCCCGTCGGCCCAGTAGCGGGCGTACTCCAGAAAGGTACGCCGGCTCAGGCGACGCACCAGTGCCGGATCCACCGAGACTCCGGCGGCCCCGACCTCTTCGAGTTCACTGGTCAGGACCCGGCGCATGTGCCGCTCGCTCATGGCCAGGGTCGACCCCGGACCGCTCGGTCGCGCCATCACTGACGCCACCGCCTTGGCCACGGCGAACGCCGCCGGTTCGGGCAGCCGGCCCATGGCTTCGCCCAATCCTCGATACGTCCAGTACGTCGCCCGCGTTCGCCAGTCCCCCATGACTGAATTCACATCCCGATCCGCAGACCTCGAAGCCTCGGTCAGGAGGCCTTCCCGCGCGCGGCCCGCCGGGCCGCCCACGTCGACTCGCCGGCCGCGTCACGAGCATGCGCCTGCGAGACCCGCCGCTTGGCCCGCCAGCGCGCCACCGTGGTCGAAGAGGCCGCAGGACCCGAACCCATCCCGGTCGCCGCCGCAGACTCCCCGAACCAACGCCGGGGCACCCCGCCGCCGACCGACGCCCCGGCCGCGCCGCCCGAAGCGTCACGCAAGCCCTCGCGCCAGGTGCGCCAGGTGTCACGCCGCTCGGACCGCCAGGCCTCGAGGCGGCGCCGGATGACCTCGTCCTTGCCCGAGGCTGCATTCCAGACCTTCACGAAACGAGTGATCGCCGTAACCGAGATGAGCGCGAGCATCACCCAGAGCACTGGCACCACGAAGGCGGCATCCAAGAAGGCGACCCCGAGCAGAATCATGCGCTCGGCCCGCTCCATCAGCCCGCCCTTGGCCGATAAACCGAGCGACTCGGCCTTGGCCCGCTCGTAAGACACCAGCGCGGTGACCCCGAGCACGGCCAGCGGCAGCACGGCCAGGTGGCCCTCGCCCCGGTCGACCAGATACCAGCTCACACCACCCATGAGGACGGCGTCGGCCACCCGGTCGGTCACCGAGTCGAAGAAGGCGCCTCGCACCGAGGCGGTGCCGGCAGCCTTGGCCACCGGGCCGTCGAGCAGATCGTGCAGCCCGGTGACGATCAGCAAGATGATGGCCAGATGCAGGTGTCCCGACGCCACCAGAACCGCAGTGGCCGTGGCCGAGATCAGGCCGGTGGCGGTCAGGACATCAGCGGTGATCCCACGGCGGTGCAGTGCCCGGCCGACCGGTCGGGTGGACCGATCCACCGCACCGCGCCAGCGACCGTCGAACATAGAACTCCTCGTCTAGCGCCCGGCCGGGAACGGCGGCGCTTGCAAACAGATACAAAAGTTTACCATCGCGCCCCGCGATACCCGGGAGACCCTGTCTGCGGGGGGTGCCCGACCCGATATTGCGACTTCGGGACGACGCCCACTTTCTGCCCTATATCTTCCCGGGCGGCAATGTCGATAATCCCACCAAATCCCTGCTCCTGAGCGATTGTGGTGCCAGCACGTGGGAAATGGAGTGGAGATCGAGCGACCGGAGCAAAGGGGGTTTCATGGCCGAGGTGATCCTGTTCCACCACGCAATGGGTCAGAGCGCTGGATTTCACGACTTCGCCCGACAGCTCAGGGAGGCCGGGCACACCGTGCACACCCCGGACCTGTTCGAGGGGCGCCGCTTCACCTCAATCGAGGATGGCCTGGCTTTCGTCGAGGCCCTCGGCTTCCCCGAGCAAATCGTTGAGCGAGCCGATCAGGCCGTGGCATCGCTCCCCCACGAGGTGGTCTACGCCGGATTCTCGGTCGGGGTGGTCTCAGCGCAGAGGCTGGCGCAGACCCGTCAGGGGGCCAAAGGCGCGCTGCTCTTCTACTCATGCATCCCGCTCGAGTTCTTCGGTGGCAGTTGGCCCAGCGGGGTACCCGTGCAGATCCACGCCATGGATGCCGACCCATTCTTCGTCAACGAGGGTGACCTCGAGGCGGCACGCCAGCTGGTGGAATCCACCGATCAAGCCGAGCTCTTTTTGTACCCCGGCGACCAGCATTACTTCGCCGACTCGAGCCTGCCCTCCTTTCGACCCGAGGCCGCCGCGCTGCTCGTCGAACGGGTCAGGGCCTTTCTCGACCAGGTGTCTCCGTAAGGGTGGCGATGATCAGGATGGACCCGCCGTAGCGGAAGGCTGGGACACCCTCGTCCGCGACGAGTGACGCGCCCGGTCGACTGCATCCATTCCGTCCTGCAGCACGCGGGCACCCACCAGCGGCACTTCCGACTCCACTGCGTCCGCTGGCGCCTCGTCCTGGACCAGTGGGCTGCGGCTGAGCAGCACGACACTGGCGATGAGCAGCCCGAGGGCCAGCACCTCGCCGGCGAGAATCAGCGGATGGTGGTCCAGCCGCTCGCCGAAGAGGATGACGCCGAGCAGGCTGGCCACCAGCGGGTCCACCACGGTGAGGCCCGGCTGGGAGGAAGCCAAAGAGCCGGCCTGGAAGGCGTTGGAAGCGAGGAAGAAGGCGACGGCGCCGGCCAACAACAAGACGTAGGGCGACCAGTTGAGGAAGATCCCTGCCGGCCCCTGTGACAGGTGGGTGCTGAGTTCCTTGATGACGGCGGCCACGAAACCAAAGCCGGCTGCCGCAGCCATCCCGAGCAGGGCGGCTTTGCGCCCGCTGCTGGCACGCTGGCCGCCCCGTCCCGGAAGGTACGCCGCCGCGGTGAGCAGCCCGGCAAACCCAAAGGTGGCGATGGCGGCCAAGATCCACATGGTGGCGGACGCGTGGTGGTGCCCGCCGCTGGGGTGGGCCAGCGCCAGGAAGGCGCCCAGCCCGACCACCATCCCAACCGCGGACAACCAGTCACGCAGATGGACTCGGCTCGGATCGTGGATGGCAATCACGGCGAACACGATGACCAACTCGGTGGCAATGACTGGCTGCACCACCGAAAGCGTCCCCACTCGCAAGGCGAGGATCTGGAAGACGAAGCCGAGGATCATGCTGGCGATACCGAGGAACCAGACGGGACGCCGGATCAGGTACCCCACCAGGTGGAAGTTGAAGCTGAACTTCTCAGGAGCCTGGGCCGCCGCCGACCGCTGAGCCACTGAGGCGGTGGCGGTGAATGCGCTCGCTGTCAAAGCCAAAAGAAGGACGCGCACCGTCACACTGGTTACAACGCCGGTCCTCTGGGCCGGCATTCCCTCCAACGCGGGTAGCCGATGCGGATTCGAGACCAGCGCCGTGCCGACGCTCCCTGCCCCTCAGTCCCGGGTCGGTTCCCCGTGTTCGGCGTTGGGCAGGCCGCGTCGCCAGTAGGCCTTAGGCGAGATCTGTTCGGACCCGACGCCGCGGGACTCGAGGGTCTGGGCGACCGCCCGGACCACCCGGGCTTCGGCGGCGACGTAAGCGTGCCCACCACCGGTCGGCCAGACCACGGCGGCGGCCGCTTCGACGAGCAGCTCGGGATCGCCCGGCTCGTGCTGGCCCTGGCGATGCAACCAGCGCAGATCGACGGCGGCGGCCGCGGCGGCGTCGGGTACCTGCTCGTCGGCCGGAGTGTCGATCTCGACCAAGGCGACGGCCACCGCACCCGATGGCAGCGATTCCATCATGGCTAACGCGCCCGGGAGCCCGGTCTCGTCGACCACAAAGAGATGCCAATCGGCCTCGTCGTCCACCGTGATCTTCCCCCGGGGCCCGATGGCATCGATGGCATCGCCCGGTCCAGCCGTCGCGATCCAGTCGGTACCGGGGCCCGTCCCATGCAGCGACACATCCATGGTCACGCTCGACGAGGTCGAATCGAACGACCTGATGGTGTAGCGGCGGTTCACCACCTTGTCCTCCGACAAGGGGATGCGGAGCATCAGATCTTGGCCGGCCCGGTACTGCAGTCCGGCCAATCCGGGCGCGGTGAAAACGAGCCGGCTCATGGTCGGCGTGACGAGTCCCGATTCGACCACGGTCAGATGCCATAACGCCGCGTCAGCCAGCGGTCCGCCGGGCTGACCAACCAGGTCGAGGAGTCGATCGGGGGCCATGACGCCACCCTACCCATGGCCTCGCGTCAGCTGGTCAGCCCACGTGAGGATGCCCGAAGTGCAGGGGTGCCTTCTTGATGATCAACGTGCCGAGCACCTTCTTGTTCGAGGCGTCAACGGCCACCACGGCCAGGGTGCCACTCGAGCGTCGACCGATCGGTTTCTCCACTCCGGACGAGGTGTAGTGCCCCTGGTAGGCGGCGAGGCACATCTGTGTCGCGGTGTCGTGGGCCGCCTCGAGGTCACGGACCAGACGCGGTGCCGTCTTCTTCAACGCGGCCAGCGAGTAGCGGTGGATACCGATGAAGCGCCCGTGCGTGTGCACAGCTCCGGCGGCCGCGGGGAGGTCGAGGAAGCACGCGCTGTCCCCGGTCCCCAGGCTGCTGCGCGGGCTGGTGCAGCCCGAGAGCGCTGCCGCCAACGCCAGTGAGGCCGCCGCCACCGACAGACCCTTGCGCCACATCACGACTCCCGCCTCATGCTGTCTCTCCCACCAGGGAACGGTTCGCCAGTTCCGTCGCCTCGACCTCAGGCTCCACCGGTGCCGCCAAGGCGTGACGGATCCAACGGCCGCGCCGGATCCCGAGGGCCAGGTCGCCCCACATGACCCACCCGACCACCAGGATCAGCCAGAAGCTGATGAGCCGGTACATGAGTACGGCGGCCACCGTGGCTCCCTTTTGCCCACCAAAGGCCACCAGGGCGATGGTGATGGTGCCTTCGGTGACGCCCAGTCCACCAGGGGTAATGGGCAGGTTGGCCGCCAACTGGCCGGCACCGTAGGCCAGCAACAGTCCCGCCCACGGGATCGGCGCCCTGACGGCAGGGAACATCAGGGCGAAGCAAGCGCAGTCAAAGATCCAGTTGCCGCTGCCCCAGAGCACGATGCGGACCACCTGACGCCAGCTCAGCCGGACCGCAGTGATCCAACTCACTAACCGGTCGAGTGTTTGACCGAGCTCACCCCTGGGACGACCGGTGAGTCGCTTGCTCATGCGAAGACTCCACCCCAGCACGGCTGCGAGAGGCCGATGGTAGATGAAGAGGGCACCAATGGCCACAGTCACCACAAGCACGCCGATCAAGACCGGGACGAGGTCGAGCGAGGCTCCCTGCCCGGTGGCCAAGGCCAGCCCGACGACCGCAATGAGGGAGAGCGAGACAGTTGAGGCTACAAAGGTGCCCACCAGGGCCCAGGCCGCCAGCGTGGTGTCGGCCCCGAAGCGCCGGTACCAGCGGAAGCCGTAGACCATCGAGAAGGCGGTGCCGGCAGGGAGGGAGTTGAGCATGGCCTGGGAGGCCACGGTCAACTCGAAGAGCGGCCAACGGGGCGGCCGGAGGCGTCCGGCCCCCAACAACTCGAACTGCATTCCGGTAAAGGAGACATAGGAGAGCATCTCGACCACCACGCCGGGAATGAGCCACCACCAGTCGAGATGGGAGAGGGTGCTCGGGACCGTCGAGAGCTCGTCGGTGTGCGACGACACGGCCCATACCCCGAGTATCAAGATCCCCAGACCAAGCACGAAACGCAGCCAGGGCCAGGCCCGACGGAACCAGGATTGGCCAGTTGGCCGCACCGGCCCGTCGAATGGAGACGGATCAGGGGCCTGGTTCACCAGGTCACCACCGCCGTCGAGGGTAGACCACGTCTGTCCACCCCCGAGGACAGCGACAATCCCAGGGCGGCGCCGTGACGTAGAACAGTGCAAGTCCAAAGGAGTCCTCAATGTCCTTCCGCACCACCATCGCCGCCCTTTCCGCCACTGCGCTGGCCGCGCTGGGCGGCCTTGCCCTCTCCGCCGCCCCGGCCGGTGCCGCGACGAAGACCGTCACCGCTGTTGAGACGGAGTTCCACATCAAGCTTTCCCAAACGAGCTTTAGCCCGGGCAAATACGTCTTCGTGGCCGAGAACAAGGGCAAAGTCACCCATGCCCTGGAGATCACCGGCCCGGGCCTCAAGAGCCCCTCGACCAAGGACCTCGCGCCCGGCCAGACCGCCAAGCTCAAGGTGACCTTCAAGAAGGGCCGCTACGACGTCTTCTGCCCCGTCCCGGGCCACAAGATGCTGGGCATGAACGTCAACCTGGTCATCACATCGAGCGGCGGAACGGCCACCTCGAGCAAGTCCACGTCGACTGCGTCAACTGCCGGCGGCGGAGTCAGTTACTAGACAGCTCAAGCCCGTCGATCAGTGATCGATGGGGTCACAACGCTGCAATTGACAGCAGCGGGTCGAGTCGGCGGAGGTCGCCCGGATCACTGGTGATCACGACGTCCTCCCGCAGGCGCGCACACACCACGACACTGGCATCAACGACGTCCACCGCGGATGCTCGACCGCAAAGCACTCCGGCCACCCGAGCCAGCCCTTCATCGAGTTGCACAATCTCTACATTTCTCAAACGTAGGAATCGGGAGAGGAGGGCTTGGCGCGGCGTCCCCCGCCACGCCTGGGCGAGCACGCCCGCCGGGATGGCCAAGATCACCTCGCCGCTGACCGCTTGGCGTATGACTTCTTGAAGGCGCGGATCGCCTCGCTCGATCCCGATGAGCGCGCCAGTGTCGAGCGTGACGCCCACCGGCTAGGCCAATCCCAAAGCCTGACGGGCCCAGCGACGGTCCCCCGCCGTGGGTGCCCCGCCCTGCGCGGCCATGTCGCTCAGCAGAGCATTGACGTCTTCGTGCCCCTCGAAGGCCTCAATCGCCGCCGCGATGTACGCCGAGACCGACCCCGCTCTGCCTTCGTTGACCGCTTGCCGGGCCAATGACACCAGCTCATCCGGCAGGCTGATCGCGATCTTGGTCGTCATACCATAATCATACCGAGGACTCGTTCCAGAACTCACCGCCAAAGAACGGTGTTCCGGAACGGCGGGGATCTCAAGGGGCACGCCGAGCACGCTCAAAAGCTCGGTCGTACACTCGGCCCACACACGACATCGACGCCTAAGGCGCTGACGGACTGGGAGGCAGGGTGCCAGAGCAACCGACCGCTATCCGGAATGTCGCACTCGTCGGCCATCACGGGGCTGGCAAGACGACCTTGGCCGAGGCCCTGCTGGCCTCCTGCGGCACCATCGCCCGCCGCGGATCGGTCGAAAAAGGCACCACCGTGATGGACTTTGAGCCCGAGGAGTCGGCTCGCCAGCTCTCGATCGCCACCTCCATCGCCGCTTTCACGGTGAACGGGGTGAAGGTGAATCTGCTGGACACCCCTGGCTACGCCGACTTCGCCGGCGAAATGCAGAGCGCTCTGGCCGCGGTGGATCTGGCTGTCATCGTGGTGAGCGCCAACGACGGCGTGCAGGCTCAGACCGAGGACGTCTGGCGGGCGGCCGCTCGGCTCGGCTTGCCTCGGGTCATCGTCATCAACAAGCTCGACCGCGAACACTCCGACTTCGACCGCACACTGGCCGACATCCGACAAGCCTTCGGTGCCGGCGTGGCGCCGATCGAACTCCCCATCGGTCGCGAGACCGACTTCCACGGCGTGATCGACCTGCTGGATGACACCGCCACCCACTACGACGTTCCCGCCCCCGGCAGCGCGGTGGACGGCACCGTTCCCCCGGCTGGCCGAGAAGGTCCGATTCCGGACGATCTGGTGGACGAAGAGCATTCGGTCCACGAACAGTTGGTCGAAGGAATCGTGGTGGGCGACGACGGTTTGATGGAGCGATACCTCAACGGTGACACCATCGACTACGACGAGCTCGAAAAGAGCTTGGCCGGTGGTGTTGCCTCTGGCAGCGTGTTCCCCGTCTTGTGCTGTTCGGCGACCAGCGGCGTCGGGGTCGACCGACTGGCCCGCCTCATCGAGGAACTCTGCCCGGCGCCGGCCGACCGTCCGCCCACCGTGGCCCAGGCCGGGACGACCACCACCGAGATTCCGAGCGACGCCAGCGGGCAGACCCTGCTCAGCGTGGTCAAGACCTTCAGCGACAACCACGCCGGCAAGGTCTCACTTTGCAAGGTGCTCTCGGGCACCCTCGTTCCTGACGCGGTCTTGGTGAACAGCCGCACCCGTGAAGAGGAGCGGCTGCACGCCCTTCAAGTTCTGACCGGGCACGCGGCGACGCCCGCCTCCACGGTGGCCGCCGGAGACTTCGTCGCCATCCCCCGCCTCAACGACACCCGCACCGGCGACACCCTGGCCCCGAAAGGTCAGCCGGTCATCGTGCCAGCGACCACCATCGCGCCGCCGGCTCTCCTCGTCGCGGTCAAGCCGGCCACCCGCGCTGACGACGACAAGCTCATGTCGGGCTTGCAGCGCCTGTACGACGAGGATCCCTCGCTCACGGTGACCCGTGACGACGAGACCCACCAGACCATTCTCGGTGTGAACGGCGAGATCCACCTCTCGGTCGTCCTCGAACGGCTCGAGCGCAAGTACAACGTCCACGTCGAACGCGAGGAGCTGCGCATCCCGTACCGCGAGACCATCACGGCCCCCGCCCAGGCCGAGGGCAAGCACAAGAAGCAGTCAGGCGGCCACGGTCAGTTCGGAGTGTGCCACCTCCGACTCGAGCCCATGCCCCGGGGTGAAGGCTTCAGCTTCCACGACCAGGTGGTGGGTGGCGCCATCCCCCGACAGTTCATCCCGGCCGTTGAAAAAGGCGTGATCGAGACGATGGCCCAGGGTGGCGTCTTTGGCTACCCGGTGGTTGACATCGCAGTCACGGTCGATGACGGCAAGGCTCACTCGGTCGATTCCAACGAAGTGAGCTTCAAGATGGCAGCCGCCTCCGCCATCCGCGAAGCGATGTCAGCGGCAAGGCCGATCCTGCTCGAACCAATCTCGCGGCTCGAGGTGACGATCCCCTCGGCGTGTCAGGGCGACGTGATGGGCGACCTGAGTTCCCGTCGAGCCCGCGTCGTCGGGACGGACTCGGGCGAGGACGGTTACCAAGTCGTCGTCGCCATGGCACCGACGGCTGAACTCACGCGCTATGCCATCGACCTACGTGCGTTGACTGGTGGACGGGGATCGTTCACCGTGACGTATGACCACTACGACGCGGTGCCCGAGCATCTGACCGCCTCGATCACGCAGCTGGCCCACGCCTGACGGGTTTCACCCGGGAGGCCAACGGGAACAGTGGTGACATGGTGCTGCTCCTTCTCTTGCTCATCGTCCTCCTCTTCGCTGGCGCCGGGTTTGCCGTCCATGTCTTGTGGATCGCTGCGGTGATCTTCGGGCTGTTCTGGCTCATCGGCGCAGCCCTGGGGCGCGGCGAGGCTGCTGGAAGACATCGCTTCTACCGCTGGTAGGCCGTAAACTGGTGCGCTGCGCCTATGAATCCAGTTCAGCCCGTCCTCGACCGGGTCGATCGCTGGCAACGTCGCACACCCGTGGTGGCCGTCGCCTTTGCGGTCGACAAGAAGTTCTCTAACGACCGGCTCAACCTCTACGTCGTCGCCCTCGGTTGGTACGGCTTCCTCTCGATCTACCCGCTCCTGCTGGTGGTCGTCACTATCTTCGGCTTCATCGGAGTCAGTTCCCTAGGCACCGGGATCGTCTCCACCCTGCATCAGTTCCCGGTCGTCGGCAGCCAGTTCAACCCTGAGAATCCGACCCAGCAGCTTCACGGCAGCTCTTTCGGTCTTGTCATCGGTCTCCTCGGCCTGCTCTACGGCACCCAGGGCGTGATGCAGACGGCACAAGGTGCGATGGAGCAAGCCTGGAACGTCCCCCTGGATGATCGGCCTGGCTTCCTGCCCCGATTGGGCCGGAGCATGTTGGGCCTAGCCATCATCGGCGGAACATTTCTAGTCAACGCGGCACTCTCGTCGCTGGCTACGGGCTCGGGCCACAGCCTGCTCCTTCGAGTCGGCATCGTGGTCGGCATGCTCGTGTTGAACATTCTTGGGTACGGGGCTGCCTTCCGCTGCCTGACGCCAACCAGGTCGATCAGGGATCTGATCCCGGGCGTCCTCCTCGGTGCCTTTACCTTCACCGCCCTGATCACCGTCGGGTCGGGGTTGGTGCAGCACCAGCTCCGGCACAGCTCGTCGACCTATGGCCAATTCGGCGCAGTGATCGGTTTGGTCGGCGTACTGCTTCTGATGGCCAAGCTCAGCCTCTACGGTGCGGAACTCAACCCGGTACTCCGGCGCCGGCTCTGGCCCCGGGCATTGGTCAGCAGCAACCCCACCGCCGCGGATGACCGGGCGCAGAAGGGATTGACGCTCGAAACCACTAGCCGGAAGAACGAGGTGGTTTCGGTGGAGTTCGGCGACCAGGATGCCGCAACCCAGCTCGACGTCGAGACCGATTAGAGCTCGTCCCAGAATAAAACAGTCTTGACTGATTGTTTTTTGCCCCTCAGGATGTAGGGGTGACCGCGATCTCGGTAGCCGGACCCCAGCAGGAACGAAGCCGGCGCACCCGAACGGCCCTGCTCGATGCCGCACTCGACGTCCTGGTCGAAAGGGGTTACGCCGCAACGACCACCGTCGAGGTAGCCCGGAGGGCCGGGGTGTCGCGCGGCGCTCAGCTCCACCACTTCCCGACCAAAGCGGAACTGCTGACCGCGGCCATGAGCCACCTGTGCGAGCGACGGGTCGACGAATACCGCCTCACCTTCGCGACCCTTGACCCCTCGATGCCCCGCCTCGATGCGGCCATCGATTTGTTGTGGCAGATGTATCAAGGCCCCACCTTCATTGCGTGGGCTGAGCTCTGGGTCGCCGCTCGGACCGATCCTGAGCTACGACCCTTGATCCTCGAACAGAACCGTCGATTCGTCGAACAAACCCGCAAGATCTACTGGGGAATCGTCGGGCCCCAGGCTGCGGCGGGAGCCGAGATGCTCGAGCTTGGGCTTGATTTTGCCTACGCCCTCATGGACGGGACCGCGCTGAATGCCCTTAACCCCGACCGAACCCACCGTGATTCGAGAGAGTTGATCGACGCGCTCAAGGTCGTCGCCGCCACGATGTACCCAACCGAACAGGAGCACCCAGCATGAGCACTACCGAAACCCTGCCGGCCGAGGAATCCGAATCCACTAGCGACGTCGGCGATGCCTTCACGTCACTGGTGCGGCGATTGAACTCCCAGTCGGTGATCAAACGATTCGAGTGCTACCGCGACGTCCCGTGGGACGAGCCCGGCATGCGGATCGATCCCACCGACCCCCTATGGGAGCTGACCGAGGGCGAATCGCTGGGACGGACCGCCTGGTACAAAGCACTGCCCCAGGAGGCACGGGCCAACCTCGGACTGGAATGGACTGCCTCCCAGATGAAGATGGGACTCGAGTTCGAGCGGGTGCTCAAGCGCGGCCTGCTCGAGTTCGCCGGTACCCTCCCCAATGGTGCCCCCGAATTCCGCTACGCCTACCATGAGGTCATTGAGGAGGCTCACCACTCCTTGATGTTCCAGGAGTTCGTGAACCGCAGCGGATTCGACGTTCCTGGACTGAAGCGGGCAGACGAGATGGGAGCCCGCTTCGTGATCCGGCTCGGCCGAACCTTCCCTGAGCTCTTCTTCATCTTCGTGCTCGGTGGTGAGGACCCCATCGACTACGTCCAACGAGAAGCACTGCGCAGCGAATATCCCATCCACCCCCTTCTCGAGCGCATCATGCGGATCCACGTCACCGAAGAGGCCCGCCACCTCTCATTCGCCCGCCACTACCTCAAGCTCCATGTCCCCCAGTTGGGACGACTTCGGCGCCTGGCCCTCACCATCGAAGCACCACTGGTTTTGTCCAACATGGCGTCCATGATGCTCAAGCCCCCGCGCCGCTTGGTGCACCGCTACCAGATCCCCGAGAGCGTCATAC
Organism: Acidimicrobiales bacterium; assembly: GCA_036489775.1. GTDB lineage: Bacteria > Actinomycetota > Acidimicrobiia > Acidimicrobiales > RAAP-2 > Bog-473. The sequence continues at coordinate 59,304 of DASXFC010000082.1, forward strand.
GCGAGGCCTTTACGGAGAACCAGGAATTCAAGAGCGATGCCCTGGCCTCACTTCGCAAAGTGCGCACCCTTTGCGAAGAGCTCGGCCTGCTCGGTTCACTCGGTCGCCTGCTGTGGAAGCGACTCAGTCTCTACGAGACCCTACCGAGCTAATCGGGCCAGGCGTCGGAGAGTTTCTTCCAGGCGACCTGGAGCGGCTCGGGCATCACCCGGGTGCCGCCGATCGCGGTCATGAAGTTGGTATCGCCCGACCACCGAGGGACCACGTGCAGGTGAACGTGGGCTGGAATGCCAGCGCCGGCAGCCCGGCCCAGATTGGCGCCCATGTTGAATCCGTCCGGCTCGTAAGCCGCTTCGGCGGCCTTGAGCGCATCTTGTGTCGCCCGCCACACCTGAGCCGACTCGGCGTCGGAGAGCTCAGCCAGGCTCCCCACGTGACGGAGCGGCATGATCAGCATGTGCCCGCTGGCATAGGGATAGGCGTTCATCACCACGAAGGCCAGATCCCCTCGCCAGACCATCAGGTTGTCCTCCGACGGGGGGCCACTCTCGGCAATCCGGCAGAACACACAGGAGGCCTCGTCGCGCTTCATCCCCCCGGAACGCTCGCGGGCAGTGGCCTCAACGATGTACTCGTGGCGCCAGCCCGCCCAGAGGTTCTCGAGGCTCACGGAACGGAACCAACGTCTTCGGGTACACCCTTGGCGGCATCCTCCGCCGTCACCGCGGCCACGAAGTCATCGAGCGCCACTCCCCGTTCGGGCGTCCCGTCAGAACCCCGCCGGTTCACGCCAACAGTGCGGTTGGCGACGTCGTCACCACCGACCACCAAGATGTAGGGGATCTTCAGCAGCTTGGCCCTCCGGATCTGCGCACCGAGCTTCTCGCCGCTGGCGTCGACGCTAACCCGTAGCCCCGCTGCGACACAGGCCACCCGAACTTCCTCGGCATAGGCCGCATGATCGTCAGTGACCGGAATGATGCGCACCTGCTCAGGCGACAGCCAGGTGGGCAGCGCCCCGGCATAGTGCTCGATCAGCACAGCCATGAACCGCTCCACCGAGCCGAACAGGGCGCGGTGGACCATGATCGGGCGGTGGCGATTGTTGTCGGCACCGATGTACTCGAGTTCGAAGCGCTCGGGCAACTGGAAGTCCAGCTGCACGGTCGACATCTGCCAGGTTCGGCCGATGGCATCGCGGGCCTGGACCGAGATCTTGGGGCCATAGAAGGCCCCTCCGCCCTCGTCGAGCACCAGGTCGAGTCCGATCTCCTCCGCGGTGGCCCGCAAAGTCTCGGTTGCCTCCTCCCAGTCGGCGTCACTGCCCACGGCCTTTCCGGGGGGCTTGGTCGACAGCTCGAGATAGAACTCGTTGAGGCCGTAGTCCCGCAGGAGATCGAGCACGAAATGCAAGGTGCGCACGAGCTCCTCGCGCATGGATTCACGGGTACAGAAGATGTGCGCGTCGTCTTGGGTCATGCCCCGGACCCTGGTCAGGCCCTGGAGCACCCCGGACTTCTCGTAGCGGTACACGGTGCCGAACTCGAAGAGCCGCAACGGCAGCTCCCGGTAAGAACGCTGGTGGCTGCGGTACACCAAGATGTGGAACGGGCAATTCATCGGCTTGAGGTAGTACTGGGCACCCCCGTCCAGCTCCATAGGCGGATACATCCCATCGGCGAACCAGTCGAGGTGGCCCGATGTCTCGAACAGGTTGCTCTTGGTGATGTGGGGCGAGTTCACGAACTCGTAGCCGGCTTCCACATGGCGCTGGCGGGAGTAGTCCTCCATCAGACGCCGGATGGTGCCGCCCTTGGGATGGAAAATGGCCAGGCCAGGCCCGATCTCCTCGGGAAACGAGAAAAGATCCAGTTCGGCTCCCAGTTTGCGGTGGTCGCGCCGCTCCGCCTCTTCGAGCTGGTGCAGGTGCGCGGCCAGTGCTTTCTCAGACTCCCAGGCCGTGCCGTAGATACGTTGCAGCTGTTCCCGCTTCTCGTCACCGCGCCAGTAGGCCCCCGCCACCCGCATCAACTTGAAATGTCCGAGCTTGCCGGTGGAGGGGACATGGGGACCCCGGCACAGGTCGACGAAATCATCGGTGTTCCGGTACACGCTGACAACGGAGCCAGCGGCATCGACCTCGTCAGAACCGTCACCGACCGCTTGGATGATCTCCTGCTTGAAGGGCTGATCGGAGAACAGATCCAGCCCGCCGCTCAGGTCGAGCTCTGAACGGACGAATGGCTGATCCTCCTTCATGATCCGCCGCATCTCCTCTTCGATCCGCCCGAGATCGTCCTCGCTGAAATGCGCGCCGCCCGGAAGCTCGAAGTCGTAGTAGAAGCCGTTCTCGATGACCGGGCCGATGGCGTACTTGGCGCCGGGCCATAGCCGGCGCACGGCCTGGGCCATGACATGCGAAGTCGAATGACGCAGGATCTCGCGCCCAGCCTCGGACTCAGCGGTGACGATCGAGACCTCCGCCCCGTCGGGCAATGGTGTCGAGAGGTCGACCTCCTGACCGTCCACCGTGGCGATGACCGCCGCCTTGGCCAGTCGGGAACCGATGGAGGCAGCCAGGTCCGCAGCCGTCGTGCCCTCAGCCAGCTCCCGCGCCGAGCCATCAGGGAGCCGCACCGAAATGACGCCTGCCATTGCCCTACCTTCCGGAAGATCCAGGATGGGCCTTCCCATCCGTGAAGGTTCAAGGGTACTGGACCACCTCAAAACCCGTGATCACGAGCCGGCGAGCGGCCCATCTGATGGGTCAGCCCCTCTCAGAGACCACCTGGACGGTCAGCACCCGCTGGGTGACGATCGGCGCCCCGCTGATCGAACCTTCCTCGTTGATCTGGTCGACAACATTCAGCCCCGAGATCACGTGGCCGATCAGCGAATAGTCATTTGGTAACGACGCTCCCTGCGCTCCCGCCACCACGAACCACTCGCTCCCGCCGGCGTCGTAGAGGCCCGAATTGGCCAGGGCCACCGAACCGATCGGGTACTGATCATCGGGTTCGGCCGCCAACGGCGGGCGCTCGACCTTGGTGATGTATCCAGGAAAGCTGAGTCCGGTGCCGACCGGATTGCCGGTCAGGTCGATACTTCCGGGCACGACCCGCTGGAAGATGTTGCAGTTGAAGTACCCCACATCGGCCAGGAACACGAAGCTGTTGACCGAGAACGGCGCCACAGTTGGATCCAGTTCGATGCGGAAGGTCCCGACCGTCGTCGCCACGGTCGCGATGTAGGTCAGGCCGGGCTGGATCGAGAGCGCCGGCGTTTGGTACTTCGGGCGACTCAACGGCGTCGCTGGGTGGGCGGGACAGCGACCGTTCAAGGCCGTCCAATCGGCCAAACCCTGCGACTGACTGTGGGAGACCGATCCGCGCGCCAGATGACCTGTGACCACGCGTCCGTAGCCGATGACCACGACGGCGACAATCAAGACGACCATGAGTGCGACCTGCGCACCGGCAACTTCAAACATGCGTCGGCGCCGACCGGCTTCACGTTCGGCCGAGATCCACTCATCGCCCCCGCGTTGGGACGTGAAGAACTGCTCACTGGCAACGCCGGTGGAAAAGTGCGATCTGTGGGAAATGCCCGCGTCCGCCATAGACGGGTTGCCCCCAATCCTTCTGACATCCGTCAGAAAGGAAACGTGGTTGACCCCCAAGCATCTCGCATTTCGCGTGCAGTTTCCCAAATTCCCCTGGACAACCCCAGATGCAGGACCAATGGGCAGCTGCAGGCCCTCATCGATCCCCACCAGATCCTCTTCAGAGGACGTCGACCAAGGTCTCGTGCCAAGAACCCGTATTGCGGACAAAGGCGAAGTGCCGGATTTCTCGGCAAACCCTCGGGGACGTCCGCCGTCGTCGCTCGGGTTGGAGCGACCCTCCCGAGCGGCTCACCGCAAAAGATCGATCAGGTCGGAAGGTTGACACCCAAGAGGGCCGCTGCCGCGGCGAGCGGCCGGCCAGCCTTTGCTTCGTCATCCATGAGTTCGAGCGCCCGCGGTGTATCAAGATCGTCATCAAGCGCCTGGCGCACACCATTGAGAGCGTCCAGGCCATCACCTGATGGTGCGCTCGTCCACAGAGCAAGACGCGCCGAAGCAGCCGTCATTTCCGCGCCAGTTTCCCAATCCCAGTCAGTTCGGTAGTGGTGCGAGAGGAGGGCAAGGCGCACGGCGGCTGGATCCCACTCCTTGCAGAGGTCGCCCACAAAGACGAGATTGCCCAGTGACTTGGACATCTTGGTGCCCCCGAGACCGACCAGTCCAACATGGAACCAGACCCGCACGAACGGCTTACCAGTCACCGATTCCGATTGCGCCGTCTCGCATTCATGATGGGGGAACACCAGATCCCGTCCGCCTCCGTGGATGTCCACCGTCTCGCCCAGCTCACGCATGGCGAGGGCAGAGCACTCGATGTGCCACCCCGGTCGTCCCGGACCCCAGCGGGACTGCCAGGCGGGCTCATCGGGCAGGGTGGGCTGCCACAACACAAAGTCGAGCGGATCCCGTTTGTTCGGATCATCTGGATTCCCGCCGTGCTCTGCTGCCAGCTCGAGCATGCGGTTTCTGTCGAAGCCGCTCACCTGACCGAACTTCGAAAACGAACTCACATCGAAGTAAACAGCTCCCCCGACCTCGTAGGCATGTCCAGTGTCGAGAACGTCACCGATGAGCGAAAGGATCTCTGAGATGGCTGACGTCGCTCGGGGCTCGGAATAAACGGGCAGCAGATTCAACATCGCCATTTCCGCATCGAAGCGAGCCATTTCTTCGGCCGCCAGGTCGAGATAGTGAACACCGAGTTCCCTCGATTTGCGCAGGATGTCGTCATCAACGTCGGTCACATTCCGTACACAACGCGTCTCGTGGCCGGCATCGCGTAGTCGGCGCTGCAGCATGTCGAAGTACAAATAGACCGCGGCATGACCAAGATGTGCGGAGTCGTAGGGCGTAATGCCACACGAATAGAGGGTGACCAGCGGGCCGGGATCGAGGTCAACGACTTCACGTCGTGCCGTGTCGTAAAGCCGCATCGCTAGATCCCCGACATCCGAAGGGTTGAATGCACCTTGTGTCGGATGTTCAACGAGATACAGACAGCCGTGAAGGCTTCGATCGCCGCAGCCTGGCTGAGACTGCCTGCATCAAGAGGCCGCAGGCCCTTCATCCTTTCGATTAACGCAATAGTTTCGGCCGTGGCCGCCGCGTGGTCCGAGCACACAAGCACATCTGCCTCTAACCCCGAGTCGAGGTTCTCCATTTCCGAGGCGGGCAGATGGTGGAAGGCGGCCGCCACCCGTGACCCCGGTACCGCGGCCTGGATGGCTGCGGCCACTGAGCCTCGGGGCGGCACCAGAGCGAGCATCTCACGCCCGTCTTTCACCAGGGCATTGGCCATGGAGATGAGGACTTTCCCCTCCAGCGGCTCCCGAAGCGATTTGACCGTCGAAACGGCCGACTCCCACGGGGTGGCGACCACCACGACGTCGGCCAGGGCGGCCACCTCGTTCTCGGCCCCCTCGATCACGGCGGCCAAGTCGGGCCAGCGAGCGCTCAAATGACCGGCCGTTTCGGCAGCGCGTTCCGCATCCCGCGAACCCAGGGTGATCCTGACGCCGCCTTCGGCCAGACGGAGGGCGACGCCCCGTCCAGCAGGACCTGTCCCTCCCAATATCCCAACGTGCACGCCCACACTGTCGCATACGCTCGGACCTGCATGGGACTCCTTGAAGGCAAGCGAATTTTCATCACCGGCGTTCTTACCGACGCCTCTTTGGCCTTCGCCGTGGCCAAGTTGGCGCAGGAGGAAGGCGCCGAAATCATCCTTTCCGGAGCTGGGCGAGCACTTTCACTCACCAAGCGCACCGCTCGAAAACTCCCCACCGAGCCCGAGGTGCTGGAGATCGACGTCACCTCACCCGAACAGCTTCAGACGGCCGGAGCAGCCGTGGCCGAGCGGTGGGACCGGATGGACGGCCTGCTCCACGCCATCGGATTCGCCCCGCCAAATTGCCTGGGGAGCGGCATGTTTGCCGCCAACTGGGACGAAGTCTCAGTCGCCCTCAATATCTCCGCCTACTCCCTGAAGGCGCTCATCGAAGCGTTCCGACCGCTTCTCACCGCTGGTGGCCAACAGGGGGGAGCATCGGTCGTCGGTCTCGACTTTGATGCCACCGTTGCTTGGCCCATTTATGACTGGATGGGCGTATCGAAGGCGGCGCTGGAATCGCTCACCCGGTACCTGGCGCGGGAGCTGGGTCGTGATGGAATTCGGGTGAACCTGGTGGCCGCCGGTCCGATTCGGACCATGGCGGCAAAGTCGATTCCAGGGTTCAGCCAATTCGAAGACCGATGGTCAGAACAGGCGCCCTTGGGCTGGGACATTCATGACTCCGAAGTCGTGGCCAAGGCATGTCTCGCCCTCTTCAGCGACCTTCTTCCCATGACAACGGGCGAAATCCTCCATGTTGACGGCGGGATTCATTCCCAAGGACCCATCTAAGCGTCCTCAGTACGCTCCCGTCCCCCGAGCCATCGTCCTCGGGGTCTCCCACATGATCTTGAGGTCCCACCACAAGGACCACGAGGCCACGTAGAGGTAATCGAGCTGCACCAGGTCGGCCCGGCTCAGATCGTTGCGTCCCGAGACCTGCCAGAGGCCCGTAATGCCCGGTCGCACATCGAAGCGGCGTGCGCCCCAGCCCTCCACCTTGGATTCTTCTGGAATGAACGGGCGTGGTCCGACGACCGACATCTCGCCTTTGAACACGTTGATGAACTGAGGGATCTCGTCCAGGCCGGACCTCCGCAGGAGGGCGCCGAATTTGGTAATCCGAGCGGACTCGTCCTTCTTCTTCCGGATCTCATGAAGAGGCAGGTCTTCGTCCTCGTCAACCGGCACGCCCGTGCGCTCGAGGACCTCGGTGCCCACCGTCATGGAGCGGAACTTGGTCACTGTGAACGGCTGCTGCTTGCGACCCAGGCGGACCTGGCGGAAAAACACCGGGCCCGGTGAACTCAGTTTCACGCCGATGGCCACCACAAGCAGGATGGGCGAGGTCAAGAACAGGACCAACGAACTCACCGCCACGTCGAAGGCGCGCTTGATGAACTGGTCCCAGATGCTGAGATGCGGCCGGGCGATTTCGAGGAACGGCATGCCGCTCATGTCGGTGAGACGAGAGCGCCAGCTCACCAGCTCGTAGAAGCGGGGCACCATGGCGATGTGGACCGAGTCCTGGAGCTGACGGTAGGTGTCGAGCGACTCGCCAGTGATCTCGTCCGGAAAGGCCACCAGAATCCGATGCACGGCCAGCGCCTGACACAGGGCCGGCAGGTCGCGCACCCGGCCGAGTGCGCCACTTTCCACCTCGTCGCCGGCAACGACCCGCCCAACCAGGGTCATACCCGGATCCTGCCGGACGCTCAGGGTGATGCGGTTGGCCATCGTGCCTGACCCGACGACCAGGACCCGGGTCGTGGTCAGAGCCCGCAAGAAAAACCGCAGGAGGATCCGGCCGAAGGTGATGACGACCACGGTGACGATGACGGCAAAGACGAGCTGGGTGGAATTCGCCTCCATGATCCCAGCCGTGGAGTGAAGGAAAGCACCCACACCCAGCGCGATCACGCAGCCCAAGCCAACGCCAAAGGCCAGATCGCGCGCCTCGAGGAAGGCACTGGGCTGAAGGCGCTGATGGGCCACCCGGTACATGCCTCCGCAGGCCAGCGCGATGACCACGGCGACCGGGAAGATGCAGTCCCTGATCAGGTTCTGACCGAACAAGGCCAGCGAATTGACCCGAACAGCCGAGAACACCGAGAAAATCAGGAGCGATAGTGGGAGAGCGATGCAGGTGCTGACGAAGTCACCAGTGAGCTTGATAAAAACCGACTCCCGGTCCGAGATCTCCCGGCGACGGGTGACAGTGCTCGGATCGCGCATGGGCGGGACGACGGCAAAATTCGGGACGGCGGCAGTCGCATTGGCCGAGGTCGAGCCGCCTACCTTGGTCTCACGATCAGAAATGCTCATGCGCGTACCCCTGATACCCGGTGAGCGATCTCGGCAGCGGGTCAGCGCCGACGAGCGAGAGCATAAGCCAGATGTTGGTCACTTCCCCACCTTTTCCGGGCGTTCCGCTAGTGGAATCGCTCCATCTGGTACCGGCGCTGGGCTCGCCGGGTCGCCCGGCGCCCATTGATGCCTCCCAGTCCCCCCATGATGAGAGCGCCGGCGGCAGAGGCGATCCAGATGGCCAGGACTTTGAAAGTGGGAGCCTCGGACAGGATGATCCGGCGGATGACGTCGGCCACGAAGGTCATGCCGAGAGTGAGAGCAGCCACCAAAAGGCCCTGATTGAAAGCTCCGGTCAGCGTGGATCGGTTGCGTCCGGCCACCCGGCCGCCGATGAAGTAGCCCAGCCCGATGATGGCGGCTGGCCAAAGCCAGTCAGCACCGCCCTGGTCGATCATGGGCTGGCCCCGCCAGAGCTCCTCGAAGAGGAAGGTTGGCCCCACAATGGCCAGGCACACCAAGAAGCCGTTACTCAGCGACTGCCAGTGGCGGTAGCCGGCCGTTGACTGCTGCTTCTCCGAGACCATTTCGCGGTGCATGCGACTCAAAGGTTACTGGGGCTCTAGCGCGGCAAAGGGGCGGATAAATGGCCTAGCGGGTACCGGAAGCGGCGATCTCCAAGTAGAGCCGCTCGAGTTTGGCCCCCATCTGACGACGGTCGAAGTGACTGGCCAGCCGGGCCTGCGCGCCGTCGACCAGGGTGGCTCGAGCCGCCTGGTCGGCCAGCAGCTCGAGCGTGGCGGTCGCCATGCCCTTGGTGTCCCCGAACGGGAACAGCCGGCCCGACACGCCGTCGACGACGGTGTCCTGATTTCCGGTGACATCGGAGAGCACCACCGGGACCCTGGCGCGCATGGCCTCGAGCGGGGCGTAGGCCAGCCCCTCGAACCGTGAGGCCAGTACGAACACGTCCATCTGGGCGATGGCAATAGAGGCATGCAGCAGAAAAGGGATCTGTGAGAAGCGCTCCCCCAGGCCGGCCTGACGGACAGCCGCTTCGAGTTGAGGCTGCATTTCCCCCGAGCCGATCAGGACGAAGTGCACGTCGGGATTGCGCCGGGCCACCTCGGCGCAGATGGCCACGAAGTCCTCCGGCGCCTTCTGATAGGTCAGCCGGGAGACGGTTCCGACGATCGGCGCATCGGCGTGGAGTTGGAGCTCCTTGCGGAGGTCGTAGCGCTCCGACGCGGGAAGCGCCAGGTTGATGCCGTTGGGGATGACGGCCAAGCGCTCCTTCGACGTCAGCTTGAGGCTGAGGGCAAAGTCCCCTTCGCTCTCGGAGACGGCCACGAACCGCGAGGTGCGATGGGAGAGGATTTTCTCGACCTCGAGGATGGCCCGGCTCCGGGCTACGCCGTTGGGCGTGTAGATGTCGGGTACGGAGGTCCCCCAGGTGGCGGCTCGGGCGAAGGCTCCGCCGACCGAGCTGTGACCGTGGACCAAGATCGGCTGGACCTGTCGCACCAGGCGGCGCAATCGCAGGACGCCGGTGCTGTTCTTGGGGTGCACCGGATTTCTGATCATTTCAATCCGGTAGAGGGTGGCTCCGGCCGCCAACATCTCTTCGCTGGCAATGGCGTTGATCGACTGCTCCCCACGCCCCAAATGTGAGTGGTCCGCAGGCAGTACGACGTGGTGTTCCACCGAGGGCACGGTCTCGACGATGTCGACCAGATGCCGCAGGGTGCCCCCGGCCACCGCCTCGAGGACGTGGAGCACCCGGGGCTTGGGGTCTGAAGAAGCTTGCGTGGCGGTTATTTCGCCAGCTCGGACTGCTCGGAGCGTCGGGGAGATGCCGCCTGGCTGGTCGGACTCGTCAGCGATGGGCACCACTCGAGCTGTCACTTGACTCTGAGACGCCACCGATCCCTTTCCTGGCGGACCGCTTGGTGCGCCCGTCCTACGAGGAACTGCCAAGAGTGCGTGGTCTGGCGGACGGAATTCCTCGTTTCGTGAACTTTACAGTCCAGGTCCTGATCGGGGGCGAATCACCAGGCACAACACGGGTGAATCCGCAATGCCGGTTGGCGGGTCCGGGGTCCGTCCCAGGGACTTTCAGAGGAGCATCGTGCGGTGTCGGAGCGACCCCCGGGCCAGGACAACCAGGCCGTAGCTGTCGGTGAGGAAGCCCGGGCCGAGGGCGCGCACCCATTCGGCCCTCGAGCGGGCGGGGTAGTGGCTGCGGTTGAACTGCCAGGCATAGAGACCGGCTGCTCCGAGCACGGCCAGTCTCACCGGTCCGGAGCGGGGCCGGACGGCCAGGCAGGCCAGGGCAGCCCAGCCCACCAGGACCGCCTTGTCCTGGGACCGAATGAACCAGCCGGCATCGAGGTGCCGACGAGCCACCGGGTGGCGCGCCACCAATGCAGGTAGTCCCGCCATGCGGCGCATCCGCCGCCGGTGCGCCCGCCAGTCCGACGGGGCCACGTCGTGGAGGACGAGCGCGTCTGGGACGTAAGTCTCTCGGGCGCCCAGTGCCATGGCGCGCAATCCGAGATCGGTGTCCTCGCCGTTGACATGCGAAAACACGAAGGCATCGAAACCACCGGTCTGTTCGAGCACTGATCGCCGGTAGGCGATGTTGCAGGTTGAATACGAGTAGTTGTGGCCGATATCCAGGAGCGCGCTGAACGGACCGATGTCAGCCAACTGGGACTCGGGGGGCCGGGTCTGCCCGATGGCGACATCGGCCTCGTCGAGTCCGCTCGAAAGCGACCCGAGCCAGTTCGGGGTGGGGACGCAGTCGTCGTCCACAAAGGCGATGACATCGCCGCGAGCGAAATTCCAGCCACGGTTGCGAGCCCGGGCCGGTCCCCCGTTGCCGTCGCTCCCCAGGACGACCAGGTGGTACGGATGGCGCTGCCGGTCAGCTTCCAGACGCTTGACCGTGTCGTCAGTCGAGGCGTCGTCGACCACGATCACCTCGAAGCGCTCCCCCACCAGCTGCGCGTCGAGCGCCTCGAGCAGGCGAACCATCTGGGCGGCCCGGTTGTAGGTGGGCACCACGACGGAGAGGCGGGGCGGGGTCATTGATCGAGGTACTGCGTGAAGGCGTTCGCCCGGATCGTCGCGGCAATTTCGTCGTAATTGGCCACGGCGTCCCGGACCGACGGCGGAGTGACACGGGTCAGCTCGGACGTGGTTGGTTGCGTCGTGACCCCCAGCTCTTGGCAGATCGTGGCCACCGTGCGCGACTGATCAGAAGCCTGCTCCAAGTCGTCTTCGTACCAGAGTTCGAGGTGCGGGACACCCTCGACCATGGCTGCGATCTGGTTCTCCTTGTGCTGGATCAAGTACATCGTGCCGATCACCGCGTTGGGATCGAGCGTTAGTGGGCCGGCGGGGCCCTCTTCCCCATGGCGGTAGTGCCACTCTGACTGCGTCGCCCGCACTACCGAGATGGCCTGATGTAAGCGGTTCCGCCGCCGCAGGTGGATAATCCTCCAACCCTTGGCATGCTGGCGGCGGACCCAGTTGTGCGGGTCGGCGATCCGCTGCACATCGAGGATGTCCTGGGGCTGCACCTTGCAGCCGTAAGCCAGCTTGCCCTGTGCCGCGGCGCGGGCGGCTCGGCCTGCGAGGAAACGGTCGGGCCACTGGCGCCGGGTGTTCAATATCTCGCCGTCGCAGGAAAACTGTGGGTGCGAATGGAGCAACGAGACGAGGAGCTCGCTGCCGGTCCGCCCCGAGGTGATGATGATGAACCGGCTGGTGGCGCCTCGCCCGGTCCGGGGGAAAGCCAGGTAGGCCCGGAGCGAGCCCAGTCGGCTGCGGGCAGCCAGGATCGAGGTCCCGCCGAAGGTGTCCACCTTCTGATCGTCCCGCACTAGGGTCACTTCCTCTCACCGAGCCTGGAGCACACGCTGGAACGCCAAGAGCTGCGCCAACGCATTGATGCGCACCCATTTTGGTATCACACCATCGACATCACGCCGACGGTCTCGACGCCGGGCTGGTTCGATCTCCGCCCGATCGTCGACCGCATGCCATGGCCTGACGTGCGAGGCAAGCGCTGCCTCGACATCGGCACCTTCGACGGCTTCTTGGCTTTCGAACTCGAGCGCCGCGGGGCGGCAGAAGTGCTGGCAGTCGATTTGGAGGATCACCTCGAGTGGGATTGGCCGCCGGACTTCGCCCGGGCCGATCTCCCCCGCGACCCGGGATTCAGCGGCCCGCCCAAGGGCGACGGCTTCCGGTTGGCCAAGGAACTTCTCGGATCCTCGGTGCAGTGGCGGGCCGTCAGCATCTACGACCTCGATCCGGCCGACATCGGCACCTTCGACGTGGTGGTGGTGGGGAGCTTGCTCCTGCACCTGCGGGACCCGCTCCGCGCCCTTGAGGCGGTGCGGCGCGTCACCGAGGGCGTCTTCCTGTCCTCGGACCAGATCGAAGCCGGTCTGACGATACGCAGCGCCAAGCGCCCGCTCTACACGCTGAACGGATCGGGCAAGGATTGTCAGTGGTTCACCTTCAACGCGGCCGGGCATGAGCGCCTGCTTTACGCCGCCGGCTTCGGCATCGAGCAGCGATCGAAGCCCTTCATCATCCCCTTCAACCAACACCCGACCCGACAACGTCCCACGCCGCGGGTGCTGGTGCGCCGGGCCGCCCAGCGCTACCTGACCCGGAGCAGCGACATCGGGGTCCTGCATCAGGCCCTGCTGGCCCGACCCCGGGTCTGAGCTGGCCATGACCACAATCCTGGTCACCGGCGCCGGCGGCCATATCGGACAGCGTTTGACCCGTCGCCTCAGCTCGGACGGCGTTGCCGTCCGAGCTCAGGTTCGCCGCCCAGTGTCCTGGCCCGACGATGTCGAGCAGGTGGTGGGCGACTTGGTCGCCGAACCGGGGCTGGCGTCGGAACTGGTGGCCGGAGTCGACGCGGTGATCCACCTGGCCGGGGCCAACGAGGCCACATTCTCTCGTGAACCCGAGCGAGCGGTGACCGAATCGGTCACCGCTGCCGAGCGGATTGCGACGGTGGCCAGGCGGGTGGTGTACCTCTCGACCGTGCACGTCTATGGCGCCGCTCTGAGCCCTGGCGCCGTCATTACAGAGGACACGCCAGCCCAACCGCTGACCCCGTACGCGGTAGCCCGGCTGGGCTGCGAGGAAGTGTTCAGAGCCAGCGACGCCGCCGTCACCGTGTGTCGGTTGACCAATGGGCTAGGAGTGCCGCTCAGTCCGGACAGCCCGGGGTGGCGGGTGGTGAGCAACGAGCTCTGCCGCGAAGGTGCTCTCAAGGGCTGTCTTACCCTGCGCACCTCGGGCGTACAGTGGCGCGACTTCATAGCGCTCGACGACGTGGAGTGCGCCGTCGCCGCCCTGGTGTTGAGCAATCGCACCGGAACCCTCAACGTCGCCTCGGGCACCTCCATCACCATCCGGCGGCTGGCCCTCGACATCCAGCGCTCCTTCGAGCGGGTAGCCGGGCTGGACCTGCCGCTCCAGATGCCACCGGGAGGCCAGGAACACTCCGAGGCCTACCGGGTTGATAACGCCGCACTGACCAGCCTCGACCTGTTCACCCCGACGCCTCGGGACGAGGCCCTCGACAGCGTGGTGCGCTACTGCCTCGAGCACCGCGACGTGCTGGCATCCTCACCGATCTGATCGGCTACGGTGCCCCACTTGCCCTCTCACCAGCCCTCCGTCAGGCGGCGCGTGCAGCCGCCAGCGCGGCAGGTACCAGATGCCCGAGCGCACGACAATTTTGTGTTGGCTGCGACAAGCAGGGGGGAACGTCCGTGACAGAACGGGACCCCCGCATCGACGAAATCCACTGGTACCACTCGATCGACCTGGGGAGCGGGGTCACCACCACGGGTGAGTTCGACACCGAGGCTGCCCTGGCTCGCTTGCCCTTTCCGTCCTCGCTCGAAGGGAAGCGCTGCCTCGACGTCGGCACCCGCGACGGGTTCTGGGCCTTCACCATGGAAGCGCGAGGCGCCTCCGAGGTGATCGGCATCGATGTCGATCACCCGACCGACCTCGACACGCCATGGGCGCCCGCCGCGGTGCGCCAGGCCTGGGCCAACGCTGAGGCCGGCTCCGAAAAGCGGGGCTTCGACCTGGCCAAGGAGTTACGGCACTCCAAGGTTGAGCGGGTGGTCACCTCGGTCTACGACCTCGACCCGGAGGTGATCGGCACCTTCGACTTCGCCTATATCGGGACCATCCTGTTGCACCTGCGTGATCCCATCGGCGCCCTCATGGCCCTGCGCCGGGTGGTAACCGGACAGTTGCTGGTCAACGACTCCATCACCCCGGACATTTTGATGGGCACCCGAGCCCCGGCGGCCCGCTTGCAGTCGTTCACCGGCCCCTTCTGGTGGATCCCCAACCAGGCCGGATTGGTCCGTTACGTAGAGGCGGCCGGCTTCCGGATCGTGCAGGGACCGGTCAGGTACACCCTCCCTATCGACCCGCGTCAAAAGCCGGGCGGCTACGGGGCCCGCGGCGGGCTCACCAGGCGGGAATGGGCGCACAACAGGATCCGCCGAGGCGTCGCGCATGCCTACCTGGTGGTCGAGCCGAACCCGGACTAACCGGCCCCGGCTGGCGGTTTCGTCCCGAATTGCCTGTGCCAGACTTCCTCCGTGTCCGGGCAGTGGAGCGGTCATCGACGCGTCAACGGCCATCCGGGCCTGCTCAAGTGAGCAGTACGCGGTGGTCTCTGTCACGCCGGTCCGCGGCCGGCGACCAATCGAGACCCGTCTCCTATGGCCAATACCGCCTGGGCTTTCGCCCCGGTCTCGACGGCCTGCGGGGCCTGGCCATCATCGCCGTTCTGGGCGTTCACGCCACCTACCTGTGGGAGCCCTACGACGCGGCCAAGTTCATTCCCGGCGGTTACATCAGCGTGGACGTCTTCTTCGCGTTGAGCGGCTTCCTGATCACCTCGTTGCTTCTTACCGAGATCACGAAGACCGGCGGCATCAGCCTGCGCGGCTTCTACCGCCGCCGGGCTCTGCGCCTCCTGCCCGTGCTCTACGCCATGCTGGCCGTGCAACTGCTGTACACCATCATCGAGGGCGACCCGCTTTGGGAGACGTTCAAGGGCACCCTGCTGATCGTGGCCTACATCTCGAACTGGGCCCAGGTCTTCCATTGGGCCCAGCCCTTCGGCACCCAGCAGACCTGGAGCCTGGGCGTGGAAGAGCAGTTCTACTTGCTCTGGCCGCTCCTGCTCGTTGGCATCACCCGGCTCTCCACTCGCCGCCGCCAGATCGTGCCCTTCGTCGTGCTCATCGGCAGCGCGCTCTTCTTCCGTGAGCTCCTCTGGCACCTCAACGTGCACTACTTCACTATCTACGTGCAGACCGAAGTCCGGCTCGACGTCCTTATTGGCGGTGGACTGCTGGCCTATCTTCTGCATACCGGTTGGCAGCCCCCGGCCTGGACCAGGCAGCTCGGCTACGCCTGCCTCATCTTCTTGGTCGTCATGGTGTCCTTCGTCCCGGTGAGCAGTCCATGGCTCTACCACTACGCCGGATTCACGGTCGTCGCCTTCGCCGCCACCGGGGTGGTCTTCCTGGCCATGGAGCAGGAATCCTGGTTCGGGCGCTTCCTGGCCACGCCGTGGATGCAGGCGATCGGGCGTCGGACCTACTCGCTCTACATCATGCATTACCTCATCTACCTGGCCGTGGTGCGCGCCATGATCCCGGACCCGCCCGGCGAGCGACTGGCGGTCGGCCTCGTGCTGACCGTGGTGGTCTCTGAGATCACCCACCGCTTCCTCGAAGTGCCGTTCCTGAACCTGAAGAACCGCCGCCAACCGAAAACGGTGGGAGCAGGGCCCTGATGGACACGGTCAAGAACGATCCACCCCAAGTCATGATGCAGCTGACCGCTGCTCCGGCCACCCGGCGGGCCTGGGCGGCTGACGTCTGGGCCCATCGCCAGGTCACCTTGATGTTGGCTCGCAAGGATTTCCAGACCCGATACAAGCGCGCCTCGTTCGGGATCCTCTGGGCCGTCCTGCTCCCCCTTGTGCAAGCCGCCGTCTTCGTGGTCGTCTTCAGCCGGGTCGGCCACTTCAATCACACCACCTTCGACTACTCGGCCTTCGTCTTGGCCGGCACCCTGTCGTGGGCCTACTTCGCCATGGTCGGCCAGAGCGCCTCCACTTCCATCGTCGACGGCGCCAGCATGACCGACAAGGTGTGGTTCCCTCGTTCTGTGCTGGTGCTTGTGCCCGTTCTCTCCAACCTCTTCAGCCTGCTCACCTCCATGGTGCTGCTGCTGATTGCCTTGCCCATCGTGGGGGCGCACTTCACCTGGCGACTGCTGCTTCTGCTGCCCGCCATCGGCCTCCTGGTGGCCTTCAGCGTCGGTTTCGGCCTGGTGACTTCCGCCCTCTACGTCTATTTCCGCGACGTCCGCTTCATCGTCCAAGCCGGTCTGCTCGTCGTCTTCTACCTGACACCGATCGTCTATCCGGCCACGTCGCTGCACAGCATCGGGCCCTACATGGCCCTCAACCCGATGACCGGAATCATCGGGATCTTCCAACTGGCCGCAGCCGGACCGTTCGGACCGATGGCCCACGCCCTGGCCGTGTCGTTGGTGGCGACGGTGCTGCTGCTGGGCATCGGGATGGAAGCGAACAGGCGCCGAGACCGGCTCTTCGTGGACCAGCTGTGACCGCGGGCGCCATCCCGGCGGTCATCGAGCTCGACGGGGTGACCAAGCGCTATCAGCGCATCCATGACCAGGCCATGCTCCTGCGCTCGGTGCTGCCCTTCAACCGGCCCCAGCGCCAGGAGCTGTTGGCCCTGCGCGATGTCAGCTTCTCCGTCGAGGCGGGTGAGACCGTGGGGATCTTGGGACGCAACGGGGCCGGCAAGACCACCCTGATGCGCCTACTGGCCGGAGTCACCCTCCCCTCGGCCGGCATGGTGACGACCCGAGGCCGGGTGGCCCCGCTGCTCAGCGTGGGGGTCGGCTTCCACCAGGAGATGTCCGGACGCGAAAACGTGATCGTCAACGGCATGCTGCTCGGCCTGACCCGGGCCGAGATCGACGAACGATTCGACGACATCGTGGCGTTCTCCGAGATCGGCGACTTCATCGACACCCCGGTCAAGTTCTATTCGTCGGGCATGTACATGCGACTGGGCTTCTCGGTCGCCGTCCACGTAGCTCCCCAGATCCTGCTGCTCGACGAGGTGCTGGCCGTAGGGGACATTGCCTTCCAGCTCAAGTGCTTTGACCGCATGCGCGAGTTGCAGAACCGCGGCACCACGATCGTCATGGTCAGCCACTCCATGCATGCCATCCGACTCATCTGCCCGCGCGTCCTGCTCATGCGGGCTGGCGCCCTGGAATTCGATGGTGACGCCGAGACGGCCATAGGTCGCTTCCACCACTTCCTCACTCTCGACAGCGCCGAGGACCACTTCGGTCACACGGGGATGCCCGTGCAGGTGGTCGACCGTTGGCTCCGCCGCGGCGGCGTCGACACCGCCGCGGCTGACCAAGATGACCGGCTCGAGGCCAGTTGGACCATTCGCTTCGAGCGCGCCATCGAGAGCCCGCACGCCGTCTTTCGGATCCTGGCCGAAGACGGCACCCTGGCCTATTCCATGCACACCACCTTCCGCCAGTGGAAATCGTTTGCTGCTGGGGACACCACCGACATCGCCATCGTCTTCGCACCGCGTTTCGGTGGTGGCGGTACCTTCCGGATCATGCTCGATGTGACCGACCTCAGCGGATCGCACGTCCTCGGCTCCGACCTCGACGGCCAACGCTTCTACGTGGCGCCGCGGCCGGGCACGGGCGGGTTGGGCGATGCCCTGGCCACCATCTCCATCGACGGGCAGGCCATGACCGAGCATCAGAGCCTCACCTTCGACTCGTACTCGGGCCGCCCGAGCACCGACCATTGAGTGCCCGCGGGCGCGTCGCTGTGCCTGACGATCTCTTCGCGACCGAGACGATGACTGGGCGGGGTCGGATGTGGCACGAGGTGCTGATCCGCCTGGCCACGCGGTTCGACTTGCGACCAGCCTCAGGGCGAACGATGCGCCGGCCCGAGGCCTGGCTATTCGATGGCCACACTGGTCCTAAGCCGGTAACGGTGCCGCAGATCATCCATCTGCATGAGGCTCCATGGCGAGAACCCGAGACGCTGGCTACGTTGCAGCCCGACTTCCTCGAATTGGTGGTGGAGCCGAGCCGACGGGCGGCGGCCGCGGCTGCCGCGGTGATCTGCCCCTCTGAGTCCTCCAAGCGCCAGATCGTCGAGGACGGCCAGATCGCGGCGGATCGGGTCTTCGTGGCTTATCACGGGGTCGATCACTTGGTGTTCCGACCCGGCCTGACCGGTGGGGCTGCCGTGGCCGCCTCACACGGCGCCGATCCCGACCGGCCCTATGTCCTGAGCGTGGCCACGCTTCACCCCCGCAAGAACCTGCCGGCGCTGCGCCAGGCCATGGCGAAACTGGCCGCCGAGGGACTGCCCCATCAGCTCGTGCTGGTGGGGGGTCCGGCGCACGGGCGCGACGACGACAGCGCGCTGCGCCAGGAAATGCTGGCATCGGGATCCGCAGCGGCGCCCCCTGTCGTGCTGGTTCCCCACGGCCTCCCCGATGCCGACCTAGCCGCTCTGATGGCCGGCGCCGCCGCCTTCTGCCTCCCGAGTCTCTCGGAGGGATTCGGCCTGCCGGCCGCCGAGGCCATGGCCTGCGGGACAGCCACCGTCCTGGCGCGGCGCGGCGCCCTACCCGAGATAGGGGGCAACGCCGCCGTGCTGGTGGAACCGCAAGCCGGCGCGCTGGCCGACGGCCTGCGCCCGCTCCTGCAGGACCCGAGTAACGCCGCCGAGGTGGGTGTCGCCTGCGCCGCTCAGGCCACCTCCTTCACCTGGGACCGGGCCGCGCAGCATTGGGAGATTGCGATACGAGCTGGGCTGACAGCAGGGACACCATGAACGCGGGCGAGCACGACCATGCCGTCGAGCTGACCAGCTGTCCCAACTGCCACAGTTCCCTCGCCAGCACCGTGAACGTGGGCGCCCACCAGCTCCGTCGGTGCCAGGACTGCGGTCTTGTCTATGCCCCTCGCTATCTCGACCCGGCGAAGCTCTACGTGGAGGGCTACCACTCCGGGGGCTGCGGTGACTTCGGCGTCGACGTCTCGCTCCCGGCCTGGCAGGACTTCCTCGACTTCGTCGGGGAACGACGGCTCGACATGCTCGACGCGATGGCCCGCCCGCCCGGGCGCCTCCTCGACGTGGGCTGCGGCACCGGCAACACCCTGCACGCAGCCGCGCTGCGAGGCTGGGACACCGTCGGCGTCGAGCTGGTGCCCAGCGCGGTCGAGGCGGCAGTCGAGCGTTTCGGGCTCGACGTACGCAACTGCACTCTCGAAGAATCCGGTCTCGAGGAGGAGTCATTCGACGTAGTGGCCACCTGCCACGTGCTCGAGCACATGGCCGACGCAAATGGGTTCCTCTCCTCGATTGCCCGCTGGATCAAACCAGGTGGCCTCCTCTTCGTGGAGGTGCCCAATTGGAACAGCATGGACCGGAGAGCCCACGCCGACGCCTGGTACGGGTTCCGGCCCCTCGAGCATGTGGGCCACTACACCCCGCGCACCCTGGCCCGTACCCTGCGCCGCGTCGGCCTCCGTCCGGTGGCCCTGCGCACGCCCTTCTACCGCAGGGACGACCAGACGGTCGGGCAGATCCTGACTGATCTCGGCCTGTCTCGACTCCATCCGACCCTGATCCGGCGTCCCTTCTCGGTGCCGCTGCCCCAGGGCGACGTCATCTTGCGCGGGCCCAATGCCTTGATGCGCCAGGCCTTCAACGCCGTGGGTTGGGCCGAGTCGGCCGCCCGGACCGGGGTCGTCATCGTCATGATGGCCGAGGCGGGACGATCATCAGCCGGCCGGTGAAGTCGATCCGATTAAGCAGCACGGCCAGGCCTTCACGCTCGAGGTATTCGTCCACGGCTCGCTTGGCCCCCATGAAGTGGCCGTAGTCGTCCACCAGCAGCACCCCGCCCGGCACGATGCGCGGATAGAGATGGGTCATCTCGTGCGCCGTCGACTCGTACCAGTCGGTGTCGAGCCGGCACAGAGCGATCCGCTCCGGTGCAGCGTCCGGCAGGGTGGCCTCGACCATCCCCTTCACGAAGTGCAGGCGCTCCGCCGGATAGCCGGTGGCGAGCAGCAAGCGAGAGATCTCCTCTTCGGGCAGGTAGGCGTAGCCGGGATCGGCCAGCGCCTCGTCGTAAAAGCTCGAGGCGTGTGTGCCCCAGACGTCCACATCGTGCTCCCCCGGAGGCGGCATGCTCTCGAAGGTGTCGAAGAGGAAGAGATCGCGGTCGGTCCGTCCCAACTCGAGCAAAGTGCGGGCCACCGCCAACATGCTGCCGCCGCGCCAGACCCCGCACTCGACGATGGCCCCGGGGATGTCGGCCCGCACCACATAGGAGACGGCCTGGCGCAGCGCGTTGACCCGCTCGTGGGACGTCAGGGTGTACGGCTTCACTGCCTCGAAGAGCGCGATAGTCGCCGGGTCGTAGTCGGCGGGCATGAGGTCGCCACCGGTGACCTCGTAGCCCCGAGCGCGCAGCAGCCGTTCGAGACGCTGGAACAACCATGAGTTGGCTCGTCGGCCCAGCGAGATCGTCATACCCGGTCCCGGCCGAGGCGCCGGCGCGCCGCGACAGAGGTAGCGCGAAGAGTGTGACCCCAGAGCTCTCGCACGCCCATGCGAATGGGCCCGAAGTCGACCGGACGGTCTTCGCCCCACCGGGCCAGGTGGGCGCTGGTCTCGGGAAAGGCGGCAACGTCGAGCACCGGCGTGGGGCCTTTGACGCCGATACCCAGCACCGACTCGGGCATTTCGGGCCAGCCATAGGCCAGCACCAGCTGCTGCTCGAATGGCGTCAACAGGAGCGAGAAACCCTCAGGGGTGAACCGCCAGTAGTCCCAGGGATGGGCATGAATGGGGAAGAACATGACCGAGGTCAGGACCACCACGCCACCGGGGCGCAGGACCCGCCACATCTCCTGCACTGCCCTGATGGGATCGGCCACGTGCTCGAGGGTGTCCAGGGCGATGATCCCACCCACCGACTCGTCCTCGAAGGTCAGGGCCTGCACATCCTCGATCCGGTCCACCCGCGCCCCAGGCTGGACATCGCAGCCGATGTAGTCGAGTCCGCTGAATAGGGCGCGGGCGTCGAACAAATCCTCCTGGCCCTCGGCGGGCCGGGCCCCGATCTCGACCACCGGCGAGGCGAGCGGCAGCACCGTTGCCGCCTCGCGTGCGAAGGCGGCGACGTGGTCCCTCACGGACGTTCGGCCCGGAAGACGAACTGCAAAGTGCCGAAGTCGCCGAGGAGACGGGCCCACCGGTTGCTGTGGGCCGCCGGGTTGGCCCGTAAGGCATAGGTGCGGCGTAGCTCGGTGAGGGCCAGGCCGGTTCCCTCTAACAAGCCATCGAGGTTCTGCCGGCCAAACCAACGCAGGTGTGTCCGGTCGAAGATCCCTACCTCGTCATAGGGCCACCGGGCCCCCAGCAGCACCTGGCGGACCAGGCGAAGGTGGCGCACGTTGGGCACCGAGATCACCATCGAGCCGCCGTCACGCAGCAGCCCGCTGCTCCAGCGAGTCACCGTCCACGGGTCACGCAGGTGTTCGAGTACGTCGGCCATGACCACACAGTCGTACGGACCGTCCAGGGCCGCACCGGCCCTGGCCAGCTCCTCGACGTCACCCGTGATGACCCGATCCAGCCTGGCGCGGGCCTGCTCGGCAAAGTCGACGTTCGACTCGACGCCGGTCACCGTATGGCCGCGACGGCGCAGAGCCTGGCCGAGCATGCCCACGCTGCAACCGATATCGAGCACCGCCGTGGCACCCGGCAGGACCAGCGCGGCCACGTCATCGCGATCGTTGGCATACGCCGCATGAACGACGCCGTCGTAGACCGGAGGACCGAGTTCCATCAGGCCCGATCCAGGACGTGTGCACCGTGACCGGGAATGCGCTGAGGTTGCATGGAAGGGTCCACGGTACTGGAGGCCCCGGGACCGGAGGGGCAGCTGGGCACAGAGCACCTGACCGGCGACCCGATTGCTACGGTGAGGCCACCATGACGGAGATTGCAGGCGTGACCATCACGCCCCTGCGGCGGATCCCTGACGAGCGCGGTGCCGTCATGCACATGCTGCGCGATGACAGCGAGGCCTACGAACGGTTCGGCGAGATCTACTTCTCGCTGGTCTATCCCGGCGTGATCAAGGGCTGGCACCGGCACCGCGAGATGACACTCAACTATGCCGTCCCTGTCGGCATGATCAAGCTGGTCTGCTTCGACGACCGCCCAGACTCGCCCACCCGAGGGAATCTGCTCGAGGCCCACGTCGGGGAGCTCAACTACATGCTGGTCACCATCCCACCTCTGGTCTGGAATGGCTTCAAGGGGGAGGGAACGACCTCGGCCTTGGTCGCCAACTGCGGCACGGTCCACCACTCCCCCGACGAGATCGAACGGCTCGATCCCTTCAGCGACCACATCGGGTACGACTGGGATCTGGCTCACGGCTGAAAGTCGCACCCACTAGTGGTGCGTGCGGCACCATTCGATAGTGGCGGACAGCCCGTCGACCAACGAGGTGGTCGGAGTCCAGCCGAGCAGCGCCCGCACCTTGGTGGTGTCGCCGTACATGCGCCAAATCTCGTTCGGCCGGTAGTCGAGGGCACCAAAGAGGGGCTGGACCGGGTTGCCCAACAACGTGAGCACGGTGACAGCCAATTCACGGATCGACACCTCTTGCCCGCCGCTCACATTGATCACCTCGCCCTCGATGCCCGGCGTCCACAGGGCGCGCACGAAGGCCTCGACCAGGTCGTCGACGTACATGAACTCGCGGGTCTGGCGGCCCTCGGTCATGTCGAGGTCTTTGCCGGCGAGGGCCGAGAGGATCAGAGACGGGATGATGCGGTCGATCGTCTGGAACGGGCCGAAGGCGTTGAACGGGCGCAAGCAGACGATGGGCCAGCCGTAGGCCTGGTGGTACATGCGGCAGAAACGCTCAGCGGCATATTTCGACACGGCGTAGGGCGAGACCGGGCTGACCGGCCCGTCCTCCCGGAACGGTGTCGGCACATCGCCGTAGACGTCGCTACTGCCGACGTAGACGAAACGCTGGTACCGGCCATCCAAGGCGTGGAGCAGGTTGACCGTGCCACCGATGTTGGTGCGGATATTCTCGTCGACCCGGTCGAAGGACTGGCCGACGTGGGTCAGGGCGGCACAGTGGATAATCAGCTCAGGCACGGTGGCCCCGACCAAGCGGCTCAGCGCGGCACGATCGGTCAGATCTACCTGGTGCAAGGTGACCTTCGCTCCCAGACCATGGATCGGTGAATTGGGCTCGACGGCAGCCTTGACGACCGCGTCCACCGCCGCCCCTTCGGACAGCAACCGCTTCACCATGTGCGCGCCCAGGAAGCCGGCCGCGCCAGTCACCATGACCCTCTTGCCTTTCAGCTCGGACTCGTGCGCCATGGTGGCGGGCGACCTTACTGCCGCCCTGGACCACGGTCGATCGGCCCGGACCTGGGCCTCTGTACGGCAGCCACTACCCTGATTGGCCATGAAACTGGCGGTGACTCACCCGTATTCATGGCCCGAGGTGCGGCGCGGCGCTGAGCGCATCATCGTCGAGACGGCCCGCTCCATGGCGGCGCGCGGCCATGCGGTCACCGTGTTCACGGCCGGAGCCGAGGCCAGCCGCACCGAGTCCGACGGCGTGACCACCGTGAAGTTGCGACGCCAGTTCGACGACCCCCACCAGCATGAACGATGGTTCGGGCGAGCGCTGATCCCACACCTGGTCCGGGGCCGATTCGACGCAGTGCATTCGATGATGGCCTATGACGCCCGGGCCGCCGTACGCACCCGCCGCCTGACCCGTCACCGGGCCGTCTACGAAGAACTGGGCAGTCCGATTCCCTCCTATTGGGACACCATTCCCGACGGCAAGGTGCGACGCCGGCTGGTGCGCCAGGTCGACGTCTATGGCTGCATGTCGAATTTCAGTCTGGACGTGCTGCGCCAGGAATGGGGCCGCCAGGGTGACCTCATTCCGGGTGGGGTCCGGCTGAGCGAGTTCGAGCCGGCACCGGCACGCGAACCCTCGCCCACCATCCTCTTCTCCGGCGCTCTCGCCGAGCCCCGCAAGGGGTTGGGTGTCCTGCTGGCCGCGGCCGACCTGCTGATCGAGCGGGAGCCGGACCTGCAGATCTGGCTCAGCGGGCCCGGCGACCCGGACGCCATGCTGGTCGACGCTACCGAACGGGTGCGCCAGCGCGTCACCCTGCTGCCGATCGGAGCACCCCATGAATTGGCCGAGCGCTACGCCCGGGCCTGGGTCCTCGCTCTCCCTTCCATCGGCGACTCCTTCGGCATGGTGCTCATCGAGGCCCTGGCCTCGGGCACACCCATCGTGGTGGCCGACGACGGTGCCCCGCCCCAGTTGGTGACCGAGACCACGGGCACGATCGCCATCCCCGGCGATGCGCGCTCCCTGACCAAGGCGCTCGAGGCGGGCTTCGACTTGGCCCGCGACCCCAGCACGGCCGAGCGCTGCCGCGCCTTTGCCCGCCAGTTCGACTGGGATCAATCGATCGCTCCTCTGCTCGAGAAGCTCTACACGGGTGGCTAACCCGGACATCGCCGTCGTCATCCCCACCCACCAGCACGTGGCCCTGGTCGCCGGGCTGCTGGAGACGCTGGCGTGTCAGACTCTGGGGGCTCCACGGTTCGAAGTGGTGGTCGTGGACGACTGCTCAACCGACGGCACCTCCGCTGCCTTGCGCGAACTGGCCCCCAGCCTGCCCTTCGCATTCCAGGTCCTCACCACGCCGATCAACCGAGGTCCTGCCGCTGCCCGCAACCTGGGCTGGCAAGCGACCGCCGCCCCTGTGGTCGCCTTCCTCGACGACGACTGCGTCCCCTCCCCCGGGTGGCTGGACGCCGGCCTTGACGCGCTGGGAACCCGGACCTCGATCGGCGTGGTGCAGGGCCGGACTCGTGTGCCCGAGGGAGCGAGCATCCACCGTCTGACTGATTGGTATCTGTGGCGGGTGGTGGAGGGGCCGACTCCGTGGTTCGAAGGGTGCAACCTCTTCTTCCGGCGGGCGGTGCTGGATCAGACCGGCGGCTTCGACGAGGACATTCGTTACTACGGTGAGGACTGCGCGGCCGGCTGGCGCGCGCTAGAAGCCGGGTTCGAGAGTGCCTACGCCTCCGCGGCGGCGGTGACCCATCCGGTGGAGCGTCGCGGCTTCCGCTGGTTCGTGCACAACGGCCTCCTCGAGTCCAGGACGGTCCAGTGCGCGGCCAAGCATCCGGGCTTCCGCCGGGCCGCCTTCTGGCGTCCCTGGGCGATGCGCCGCGAGGACCCAGCCTTCGTCATCGCCCTGGCCGGCGTGGTGGCGGGCATCTTCTTCTGGCCCGCCTTCGCCCTGGTATTGCCCTACGTATGGTGGCAGCGGCCCTCGGTGCGCCGCCTGAGCTTCTTCCGCCTCTGCCTACAGGTGCCCCTCGTCGACGCGGCCCGGTTGGCCGGCCACCTGCGCGGCTCGGCCCGCCACCGCATCTTCGTCCTCTGAGTTCCCAGAGCTGATCAACCCTCGTCGGGGACGAATGCGGTGCCCGGATGCCGCCGCATCTGCCAGTGCAAGGGCAGCACTTTCCTGAGCTCGCCGGCCTGTGCCGAGGCCAGGCGGGCCCGCCGACCAACCAGCCGTTGGGCCAGCCGGTACTGCAAGAGCATTTTTGTTGCACCGAGCGCGTTGGCGGTGGCCCAGCGCCGAGCCGCTGGCACGCCACGGCGAAAGCGATACCAGTCGTAGGAGGCGGCCCACCAACGCGCACTGCGGGTGTCGCCGAAGGCCAGCCGGCCCGAGGCGTTGGCCACATGGATCACGCTGACCTCGGACACCAGCCGTCGGCGCCAGCCGGCCTGGTCGAGACGCCAGCACAGGTCCATGTCTTCGGCGTACATGAACCAGCGCTCGCAGTAAGGCGGCTGCCCGCCTAGGGCCGCGGTTCGGATGACATGCACGGCGCCGATGGCCCATTCGACGTCCGTGACCCGATCGTGTGGCGTCCGGCCTTCGAGCCACCACCGTCGGGCCAACCGACCGCGCTGCAGTCTGATCGGCACCAGACAAGTGACGGCAGTGAGTCCAGGGGAGGGGAAGCGGTACACCGAGTGCTGCAAGCTCCCGTCGGGATTGGCCAGTCGCGGCACCACCAGTCCGAGGGTGGGATCAGCCTCCAATTCGTCCACCAGCGATCTGAGGGAGCCCGGCGGCGGGACGGTGTCGGGGTTGAGCGCGATCAGCACTTCGGCATCCCCGGGTCGCCCCAGCGCCTGGTTCATACCGCGGGCGTAGCCCCGGTTCTGTGCATTGGCGATCACCGAGATCCCGTTGCAGGCCCGGACTACCTCCACGGTGTCGTCAGTCGACGCATTGTCGACCACCACCACCTCCGCGTCGAGGCCAGCCGTGGCCTCCGGCAGGGCGTCGAGACACGCCGCGATGTAGGCGCCACTGTTCCAAGTGACGATTCCGATGCGTATCCGGGCCATATCCGCGTGATTCATAGCTGAATTGGGCCACCAGTACGCTACAAAGGTGCCCAGCTCGACGCCGGACGTGTCCGTCGTAATCCCGTCGTACCGGCGCTCGGACCGATTGCCTGGCCTGATGGCCGCCCTGGCCGCCCAGACCCTCGACGCCGGGCGTTTCGAGGTGGTGGTGATCGACAACGCGTCGGGCGATGAGACCTTTGCGGCCCTGATGGAATTGTCCGCGCAGACTCCCTTCGCCGTACGAGTGCTCCAGATCGAGACCAATCACGGACCGGCCCCCGCCCGCAACCTCGGTTGGCAGTCAGCCACCAGCCCGGTGGTGGCCTTCCTCGATGACGACTGCCTGCCCGAGCCCAAATGGCTCGAGTGCGGCCTGGCCGCCATGGAGCTCGACGAGCACATCGGGGTCATCCAGGGCCGGGTGCGCCCACCGCTCGACTTCAACCCGGCTGAGTGGGGGACCTGGTACCACTGCCAGATCCTCGACGGGCCCAGCCCGTATTTCGAGGCCGCCAACATCTTCTACCGCCGGGCCGCCTTGGCTCAGGCCGGTGGCTTCGACGAACAGATCGGATGGTGGTGCGAGGACACCTCGCTCGGTTGGAATGTTGTCGACGGCGGTTGGCGGCGAGCCTTCGCAGGCGACGCCGTGGTCGAACACGAGGTCACCCCACGCGGCTGGCGCTGGCATTACCGAAACGGCCTCCTCGAGGCCAATACGGTCCGGATGGCGACCGAGCATCCCGGCTTCCGGCGTGACGCCTTCTGGCGCTCCTGGGCCTACCGGCGGGAGGACGCCGGCTTCGTCATCGCGGTGGTCGGGCTGCTGGTGGCGCTGCGATTCCGGCCGGCGTTGCTCCTGACGCTCCCCTACCTGTGGTGGCGGCGCCCCCGCCGGGCCATGCCGGCGCCACTGACGCTGGCGGCCCAGACGGTCGCCGTCGATGCCGCCCGCACCGTGGGGCAGCTGCGCGGCGCTGTGCGCAGCCGAACCTTCATCATCTGAGACCGCCCGACCCGGCCGAGGTGCCAAAATGGCGGCTCCATGCCCCCGTCCCTCGTGCGTGCTCGCCCGCGCAGCCAGACGGTTCTGCCTTGGGCCATCCCGGTACTGGTGCTGTTCGTGGTGGTGGGCCTCTCGCACAGACGCCTGGAAGACCTGATCGGCGCTCTGATCGCCTTTCCAATCTTCCTGGCCCTGGTCCGGCGACCCGGGGTGGCCCTCATCATCCTGGTCGTCGCGCTGCCCCTCGAGCCGATTGGTTTCCCGCTCCTCTACTCGGCCCACGTGCCGGCGTCGCTGCTCAGGCCCCTGGCCTCCTATAAGGAGCTGCTCGGCCTGGCCGTCCTGGCGGCTGGTCTCTTGGAGCTGCGGCGCACCGGGCGCAAACTCGACCGCATCGACGTGCTGCTCTTGATCTACGTCGGCGTCGTCACCCTGTACCTGGCCGTACCGCATCTCTTCGCTTCAGGCGCCCCGACCGCGTGGAACACCCGGCTGCTGGCCTGGCGGACCGATGCCGGGTACACCCTGATCTTCTTCGGGGCTCGCCACGCGCCGCTCGGAGCCAGGGTCAAGGAACACTTCACCCGAGCCGTGCTGGCCATCGGCGCCCTCATCGGGGCCGTGGGCATCTTCGAGCGCCTCGACGTCCACGGTTGGGTCCATTTCGTGGGGAGCACGGCCCAGGTGCCCCTTTACGAGGTGAAGGTGTTGGCCGAAAGCCAGACCCAGGTCATCTCCAACTTGGGCTACATCTACAACACCAATCCATTGCGGGTCAGTTCGCTCCTGCTCTCCCCCTTCGACATGAGTGACTACCTGGTGGTGGCCATCGCCATCGCCGCCGTCCGCATCAGTTCGGCCCGGCGGGACACGCTCAGCTACCTGGTACTCGGACTCGGCCTGGCCTCCATCTTCTTCTCCCGGTCGCGCTCGGACGGCGTGGCCGCGGTCATCGTGCTGGTTCTCATCGCTCTGCCCAACACCCGTAGCCCACTGGAGGGTCGTCTCCGCCTGATCGGCGTGCTCCTCCTGGCGGCCGTCCTCATCGTGCCGGTGCTCGGGGGCACCCGCTTCGTGGGTGCCCAAGGTGGCAGCACCTCGACGGCGGGGCACGTCGACGAGCTGGCCGACGGACTGCGGGTGCTCGAGTATTACCCGCTCGGCCTCGGGTTGGGCGACCAACCCGAGACAGCCACCCGCTTTACCGCCAGCACCAAGCAGGTCAACCCGGCCTACATCAGTGACAACCTGATCCTGCAGGTGGGCGATGAACTCGGCATCCAGGCCCTGCTGCCGTGGGTGGGCATGATGGGCTGCATCCTGTGGGAGTTCAAGCGGCGGGGTCGCCGGGACGCCTTCGCGGCAGCGCTGGGCTTCGCCTTCTTGGGAGTGGTGATTGCCGGCCTCTATCACCAGGTCTTCTTGACCTTCCCCGTCCCCTGGACCCTGTGGGCGGGCGCTGGGTTGGCCCTCAACCGGACCGGGTCCTACCCCGAACGAACTCCCACTGAGGCGGCTATCCCACAGCGGGCAGCCCCCGGTGTACCGTGACGCCCTAATTCGCGATGGAACTCCGCCGATATCTCGACCTCATCAGACGTCGCGTCGCCCTCATTATCGTGGCGGTGATCGTGGGCGGTCTTGCTGGATTCATCAGCACCTCCCGTACGCCTATCTACACGGCCAGCGCCACCATTTACGTGGGCAGCCAGGGTTTTTCGGGGGCCGACGCCGCCCAACTCGAGCTCGAGACGGGCCTCAACGAGGTGGTGGCCACCTTCGCCCAGATGATCCCCAGCCCGGTCATCGCCCAGAAGGCGCTCGACAAGACCCATCTCGACCGCTCGGCCGGTGTCGTTGCGGCCAGCACCAGTGCCACGGTGGTCACCGGCACCAACCTGATCACCGTGCAGGTGTCCGACCCCAACGCGGAGGACGCCGTTCGCCTGACCAATGGGGTGGCCAATGCCTTCGTGTCCCAGATCGGCGCCTACCAGTCGTCGGCCACCAGCTCCAAGACCTCCTCGAGCCAAGGTGCCGTGCCCAACGAGCCCGCCTATGTCTTCGCAGATGCCAGCTATGCGGCCCGCAGCAGCAGTGGCACCGTGAAGAACATCGCCCTCGGCGCCGTCTTCGGCCTGGTCATCTCCATCCTGCTGGTGTTCTTGCTCGACTACCTCGATGTCACCATCAAGAGTCCCGAGGAGCTCGAGCGTCGGGTCGGCTTGCCCGTGCTCGGCATCGTGCCCCGCTTCGAAACCCTGTCGCTGAGCTCGCACCGGGCTCCACCACGTCGGGGCGCCGATGGCTAGGCGCTGGTGGGGCAAGGTGGCCGCCATGGGCGACTACCGGGACGAGCGCAACTCGTTCGAGGAGGCGCTGCGCATCCTGCGCTCCAATTTGAGCGTCGTGTTGCTCGACCTCGAACGCCCGACGGTCATCTTCACCAGCCCTAACCCCAATGAGGGCAAGACCTCCATGTGCGCCAATCTGGCCATGTCCTTCGCACTCTCGGGCATGCGCGTCGTGCTGGTCGACCTAGACCTGCGCCACCCCGACGCCCATCGCCTGGTCGGCGGTCACAACGAGTTCGGGGTGGCGGACGTCCTGCTGTCCCGGCTCACCCTCGAGCAGTCGATCCAATACATCCGCCTGGCTACCCCTCCGGGGCAGGCTGAGCGTGGCCTGTACTTCCTGGCCACCGGACCATCAGTGGGCAACCCGACCGAGCTCTTGGGCAGCGGTCGCACCCAGCAGCTGCTCGAGGGCCTGGGCAAGCAGGCCGACCTGGTGCTGCTCGACACACCCCCGGTCCTGCCAGTGGCCGACGCGCTGGTGATCGGGCGCATGGCCGCCGGCGCCGTGCTGGTGACCGAGTCCCGCACCACGTCGATTGACGCGGTGAACAAGGCCAAGGACCTCCTGACCCGCAACCAGACCCGCCTGCTCGGCGTCGTGCTCAACAAGTTCGAGCGGCGTGATGCCCGGGCCTCCTTCGGCTACGGCTACGGCTATGGCTACGGGGATGTGGAGATGCAACCGACCGAGGCAGCCCAGCGGTCCGAAGGCCCGAATCAGCAGTGAGCACCGGGCCGGGACGCCCGGTCACGGTCCTGCTCGATGCCCATCCCCTGAGCTCAGTGGCGGCTGGCAGCGGTGTCGGTTCGTACACCCGCCATCTCCTGGCCGCCTTGGCCACCCGTCCCGATGTTGATCTCCACGCGCTGTGCGCCGCATCGGTTCCCCTGCCCGATGGGGTGACCCGACTGCCATTACGACGCCTCGGAGGCCCTGCCCGACTCGAGGTGCTCGAGCACGCGGCCCGGTTGCCCTTCGATCTGCACCGGCACCGGCCCGATGGCTCGGTCTTCCACAACCCCGGCTTCCACGCGCCGGCCGGTGTGGCGGCGCCTTGGGTGCAGACCCTGTTCGATGTGATCCCGCTGGTCTTCGACAGCCCCGATCTGGCCCAACTGCGAGCCCGCTGGCGGCGATTCGGCCCACGGTACCGAAGGGCCGATGCCGTCATCGCCATCTCACACCATGCCGCCGACGAGGGCTGCCGCCTGCTCGGCCTCGACCCGGCCCGGCTCCATGTGGCCCCTCTCGGCGTCGATAGCTCCTTCGTCCCGGGCGCCGGGCCGGCCGATCCGCCCTACCTGTTGGTGGTCAGCCAATTCAGCCGTCGCAAGGGCTTCGCCGAGGCCTTCTCCGTCATCGACCACCTGGTCGATGACGGCTATGCCCACCGCCTGTTGGTGGCCGGCCGCGTCCACCCCTGGGCGGACAAGGAGCTGTCCGCACTGCGGGCCACGGCTCGTCACCCCGAGCGCATCGAGCTGCTGGGCGAAGTCCCCAACCTGGTCCCGCTCTACCAGGGGGCCTCCGCCTTCATCATGTCGAGTCGCTACGAAGGCTTCGGCCTGCCCGCGCTCGAGGCCATGGCCTGCGGTACCCCGGTGGTGGCTTTCGCCAACTCGGCGGTGAGCGAGGTGGTCGGCCCGGGCGGACAGCTGGTGGCCGACGGCGACGTGGCCGCCCTGACCGAGGCCGTGCGGGCCGTGCTCGACACCCCGGCCCTGGCCCTCGAATGGCGCGAGCGAGGGATGTCCCAGGCCGCCGGGTTCTCCTGGGACACCTGCGCCGCCCAGCACGCCGAGGTCTACCGCGCGGTGGCCCAGTGAACGGGGCCCTGCCGGTCCTGCTCGATGTCCAGTCGCTCCATCCGGGAACGCCGGCCACCGGCACGGCCAGCTATGCCGGTGGGCTGCTGGGCGCCCTGGCCATCCTCGACGGGCTCGACCTCGCCGCTTTGTGCGCGCCCGGCACCGTCCTCCCCACCGGGGTGCGGGCCATCGAGGTGACCCGGTCTGCCACTGCACCGCGAGCCCAGGTGATGGAGCAGGCTCTGCGCCTTCCCATTGAAGTTCGCCGCCACCGACACGGCAGGACGGTCTTCCATAACCTGGCCTTCCACGCCCCCCCGGGACTGCCCCACCCCTGGGTCCAGACCCTGCACGACGTCATCCCGCTGGCCTACCCCTCGCCGGATTTGGCGGCCTTGCGCCGGCGCTGGCGCCGCCTGGCCCCGCGCTACCGCTCGGCCGATGCGGTGATCGCCGTGTCGCACCATGCTGCCCGCGACGGCATCGCCCATCTGGGCCTACGGCCCGAGCGCGTGCACGTGGCCCATCACGGCGTCGATCCCGCCTTCGTGCCGGGAGCGGGACCGGCCGATCCGCCCTACCTGTTGGCCCTGGGCGAGGAGAGCCTGCGCAAGGGTTTCGCCGACGCCTTTACCCTCATCGACGAGCTGGCCGATGCGGGCTACCCGCACCGCCTGGTGGTGGTGGGCCGGGATCGGACCGCACGGCTCGAACGGCTCCGCGCGGCCAGCCGGCACCCTCAACGCATCGAGCTGCTCGGGCTGGTTCCCGACGTGGTCCCGCTGTATCAGGGGTCCACCGCGCTGGTCATGACCAGCCGCTACGAGGGATTCGGCCTGCCTACACTCGAGGCCATGGCCTGCGGTGTCCCGGTGGTGGCCTTCGCCAACTCCGCCGTCACCGAGGTGGCTGACGGCGCCGCCGTACTGGTGGCCGATGGTGACCGGAGCGCCCTGCTGGCCGCCGTGCGCCAGGTGCTCAACACGCCGGCGCTGGCCACAGAGCTGGGCGAGCGGGGCCTGGACCATGCGGCCTCTTACACCTGGGCCCGCTCCGCGGTCCTCCACCGCGAGGTCTACCGGTCCGTGGCCGAGCCAGGATGATGCGGGTCGCCTTCGACGCCCGCCGCCTCCAAGATTCGCCACTGACCGGGGTCGGCCGCTGGCTGACCAACCTGGTGCCGCTCTTGCGGTCCTCAGTCGAATTGGTCCTGCTGACCGACGCCCGTCGGCCCTCCCCGGGCATTGAGGGTCTCGAAGAGGTGCGGCTGTCCATGCCGGGGCGCGAGCCCTTCTGGCTGCAGGTGGCGGTGGCCCGCTGGCTGCGCAACTTCGACGGGATCTTCCACGGCACCTACAACGCCATTCCGGTCTTCACTCCCTGCCCGTCCGTGGTGAACATCTACGACCTGGCCTGGGAGGACCATCCCGAGGACCTGGGACCAGCGCAGCGCTACGCCTTCATGGGCCAGGCTCGCAACTCGGCCCGCCACGCCGCCGCCGTGATCACCATTTCGAAGTTCACCCGTGACGCCATCATCGCCAGCTACGGAGTGCCGCCCGAGCGGGTGGTCCTGGCCCCTCCCGCGGTCGACCCCCTCTTCGGGCCCGGGCGAGCCGACGGGCTGGCCGCGCTCCGCCCCCTGCTCGGGCTGCCCGAGCGCTACATCGTGGCTCTGGGCGGAGCCAATCGTCGGGGCGCCAAGGTGGCCGTCGAAGCCTGGCAGCGCCTGGGTCCGGACAAGTTGCCGCTGGTGGTAGTGGGCCAGCCCGAACTGGCGGTCGAGGGGGCGGTGGCCACCGGGCGGCTCTCGGACGAGGACTGGGCCAGCGTGCTGGCCGGGGCCGAAGCATTCTGTTATCCCACCCGCTACGAAGGCTGGGGCATGCCGGCCACCGAGGCGGCCGCCTCAGGCACGCCGGTGGTGTGCGCCCGCCTGGGGCCTCTGCCCGAGGTGCTGGGTCCGGCGGCCGAATGGTGCGAGACCGCCTCGGTGGACGACATCGCGACGGGGCTAGCCCGGCTGATGGGCGACGAGCTCCGGCGGTTCGAGTTGCGGGCAGCAGGGTTGGCCCGCATGGCCGCCGCGCCGGGCTGGGAAGAGAGCGCGGCCAGCGTGCTCACGGCCTACGAGTTGGCGTCATCGTAAGCGCACCCGTTGCCGCCGTCATCGTCACCTGGCGCAGTGCCGACGTGGTGGCGAACTGTCTCGCGTCGCTGGCCCGCGAGCTCCCCGAGGGCAGCGAGATCGTGGTGGTTGACAACGCCTCAGGCGACACCACCGTGGCTACAGTCCGGGGGGCTGCGCCGGGGGCCCAGGTGATCGAGAACGCCGCCAACCGCGGCCTGGCCGCCGCCAACAACCAGGGCCTGGCCGCCTCCGCCGCGCCCTACGTCCTCATCGCCAATCCCGACACCGAATTCCGGGCGGGCTCATTGCGCGCCATGGCCGACGTCCTCGACAAGCAGCCCCGGGCAGCCTGGGTGGTGCCGCGCCTGCTCGATGCCGACGGCACCCTGCTCACCAGCGCGGGTGATCTGCCTCGCCTCCGCGACGCCCTGTGGGGACGCCAGGCCGCCCGTCAGCGGGGGTCCGGCACCCCCAGCGGATTCTGGTGGGACGGCTGGGACCACCGGAGCACTCGGGCCATCGGACGCGGGCACGAGTGCGCCTACCTGGTGCGCCGAGCCGCCATCGACCAGGTCGGCCCCCAGGACGAGCGCTACGTCCTCGACTGGGAGGGCTTCGACTGGACGGACCGGCTGCGCCAGGACGGCTGGGAGATCTGGCTGGCCGCCGACGCTGAGGTGGTGCATCTCGGTGGGACCAGCATCCGGCAGGTGCCCGTGCGGGCCGCGGTCTCCCAGCACCGGGCTATGTACCGCTACTTCGCCGACCGTCGCCAGCCAGCATGGGTCTGGAAGCCACTGTTGGCGGTGCTCTTCACGCTGCGGGGCGCCATCAAGGCCACGGCCAGTGCCTTGGGAGTACCGCTCTACTCGTGGGCGCACCGGGGACGTTCCGGCCGCGCCTGAACCTGCCGGGACGGCGCCGTCAAGCGTCGGACTAGCTTCTTGGCCGCTTCGACGTGCTCCCGACGTGTGGCACCTCGATCCTCACCAATTCGATCCCCACCATGCCCATCTACCGACACTCCGGCCAACGACCGCTCCACCTGGTGCGGTACGGGCCGATGCATCTACTCGTCCATGCCCGCGGGAAGCGACACGGCCATCAGCGCATGGTGGTGGCTCCCGAGGACCGGGTCCGCAACGCCGTCATCTACGCCACCATCGCCGCCGGCCTGGTGGTAGCGCTCCTGGTGGTGATGGCCATCGTGTCCTTCCTCTCCATCCACCGGGCCGAGAACGACCTGTCGGCGGCCAAGACGCTCATCGGGAACGACCTGGGCAACAAGTCTTTGCTCACCTCACCATCCGGGCGCGACCAGTTGACCAACGACATCGCCACCGTCCAGCGCGATGCGGCCCTGGCCACCAACAGCCTGCAGGGTTCGGTGTCGCTCGGCTTGCTCGGCCATCTCCCGATCATCGGAACCCAGCGGCACGGGGTGATCCAGCTGAGCGACGACGTCGAGACCGCGGCGACCGACGCCTCGGCGCTGCTGACCTCCCTCGACGGCCTCATCGGCAACAGCCACGGCACCACCGTGTCGCTCCCCGCCCTCACCGCCTTCGAGGTCTACGTCAAGCAGGGCCACACCTCGCTCGCCTCATTGCAGCGCCCGGCGGCGGGATTGATCGGGCCGCTGGCCACGGCCCGGCGTGCCTTCAACAAGGAGGACGCCAAGCTGGTCCACCTCTTGGCGTTGAGCTCGCGCACCATCTCCTTCGCCCTGCCCTTCTTGGGAGCGAACGGTCCGCAGACCTACCTGGTGGCCGGACTCAACAACGCCGAGATGCGCGACAGCGGCGCCGTACTCTCGCTGGCCGAGCTCTCGGCCTCGAACGGCACCTTCACTATCTCCGACGACCACTCCTACGCCGACGATGCGTTGAGCTCGCCGGCCCCGGTGCCGTTGCCGGCCGGGACACAGCAGGTCTTCGGGGCCAACCAGCCCTCATTGAACTGGCCTGCCACCGACGAGACGGCTGACTGGGCCACCAGCGGCCAGTTGATGCAGGCCATGTGGCAGCAGGCCACCGGGCAGACGGTGGCCGGGGTCATCGGCATCGATGTCCCCGGGGTAGCCCAGATCTTGAAACTCACCGGTCCGGTCTCGGTGCCCGGGATCAGCGGGCCCATCAGCGCATCGAACATCGGCGACCAGTTGTTGGACAAGGCGTATCAAGGGCTGACCGTGCAGTCGTCCGAGGCGACGCGGCGCGAGGCCTTGGCCTCGGTGGTAAAGGCCGCCATCAACAAGATGAAGATCGAGCACGTCGACATCGATGCCTTCGCCAACGCACTGGCCGCCGATGTGGCCGGACGCCACCTCATGGTCTGGAGCGACGTGGCGACCGACGAGTCGGGACTGGTGGCACTGGACGCAGCAGGGACGCTCAACTCCGTCGACCCGACCCGGACCTTCCATGTGGCCATCGAGAACTCGTCGGCCGACAAGCTCGACTACTTCGTAGCGGTGAAGCTGCACATGCACGTGATCGTGGACAAAGCCGGCAACGCGCTGGTCAACACCACGGTGACCCTGGCCAACTTCGCCCTCAAGAACCAGCCGGCCTCCTACCAGTACGGGCCCGACGACATCAACGCCTTCCAGCCGGGGCAGTACGTGGCCCGGGTCGTCCTGTGGGGACCACAGGGTTCGATCATGCCCGGGTCGATCCCCGAGTCGGGCCTGCAGCTGACCCAGGACCTGTTCTCGCTCGACCCGGCCCAGACGAGATCGGTCTCTTTCTCTGTGGCCATTCCCCATGCCGTCCAGCACGGCCGACTGGTACTCCGCCTGGTCCCCCAGGCCCGTCTGAAACCAGACGCCCTCTCCCTGACCCTCTCCGCCCCGGCCTGGACGGTCTCGGGACATGAAGACATTTCGACCCATCTGGCCGCCACCAGGGAGTTTTCCTGGGGACTGACCTGAGGTTCCGTCCCAATCCTGACCTGAGGTCCTGCCGCAATAGAGGCTGGACTGCGTCGTTATCCAAGTTGCAGGCAGGGTGCCAAACGAGAAGGCTTGGTTTGCCCTGGGGTAGTGCACTAACCTGCGGACACTGTCCCGTGAGGACCCGGTGCGACGGACGCCGGCCCCACTCGAACGAGAAAATGAGGCTTCAGTGCGAAAGCAGATCGGGAGTGCCGTGGCGGTGCTCGTGCTTGGTGTCTCCGGGTTATTGATCGCTCTTCCGGGAACGGCGGGAGCGGCCAGTGGCTCGTCCTCGACGGGCACCTCGGGGACCCCGACCAGTTGCTCGGCCAGTGCCTCGGTCAACGTGACCTCGGCCAACACGACGTCGAACCCGGCCACAGGGTCGCTTGCGGCCACCTGCACCTTCGCAGACAACGCGGCGGTCACCATCACCAATGGCGGCGCCACCCAGCCCACCAGCGCTGACGGCGGCGGCGGCCTAACCATCACCTACGGGGCGACCGACCCGAGCATCTCCATCGACGGCGGCGCCTTCGAGCCGGCCAGTTACGGCGTGAACACGATCACGGCGACCGGTGCCAACGCGAGCGGCAGCACCAACACCGCCACGTTCCTGATCGACGTCGTCAACCCGAACGCCACCAGCTCGGCCGGTTCCGGTTCGGGCCTGGCCTTCACCGGTGCCGACCTGGCCGCCCTGCTGGCTGCAGCGCTGGCCCTGATCCTGATGGGTAGTGGCGTTGTGCTCTACACCCGTCGTCGGGCTGCTGGGGTCAAGTAACCCACACCGACAAGCTTCGTCGTCAAAGGCCGCTGCCTCCGGGCAGCGGCCTTTGCGCGTCTCAAGGCCCAGTGACCACCGGTGACCACATCAGGCTGACCAAGGCGTCGATCAGGGCCGAGACCTCGCTAAGCATGCCGCGGTAATCGTCGATCGCCCCTCCCATGGGATCGTCCACGTCGTCAGCGGCAGACTCCCCGATCAGATCCGTGGTGAGCCGGCCTGCGTGGACCGAGCTGAGCCACTGAGCCAGGGACTGGTCGGGCGGTCGGGGACCCACGCCGGCGGCCCGACGGACCAGCTCGCGCAAGGTGAAGGCCCTGGGGAAGGACGTGCGGTCGAGCAGTACCGATTCGCGCACGTGCTGACGAGTCATGCCGATGACCAGCTCGGCTTCCTCGACGTCGGAGTACTCCAGCTGGCGCGGCTGGTGGCTTCGTAGGAAGACGTCCATCCCGTAGGACTCGCCCGCGGCGATCAGTCCGGCCGGGGGCGGGCCCATGGTGCGCACGGTCCCCACCGAGTCAGCCCAGGCCCCGTCAGGACCCTGCTGGGCGAAGTGCTGATTGAGCAGCCACTCGGCTGAGGGTGACCGGCACAGGTTGCCGGTGCAGACGAAGAGGACGGTGGCCATGGCGCTTACCTTCGCACAGCTCCACCGGGACCATGACAAGCCGTCGCTCCCATTAGGTTCCTCCAAATGGCAATGCGAGGACACGGCGGCGGCGGTATGGGCCGAGGCGGAATGGGCGGGATGCGCTCGCTGCGTCAGGACCGCGCCGTGCTCAAGCACCGGGTGAAGAAGGGCACCACCCGGCGCATGCTGGGCTTCGCCGTCCCGTACCGCCTCGTACTCTCGGTCTTCCTGCCGGTGGTGATCCTCGACGCCGTGATCGGCGCGGTGAACCCGCTCTTCCTGCGGGGACTGATCGACGACGGGCTGCTCGGTCACGCCACGATCAGCCATCGTGAAGACATCATCATCACCCTGGCCGCCATCGTGGCCGTCCTGGCCATCTTCGACGCCGGCCTCGCCCTGGTCGAACGGCGCATCTCGGCCTACATCGGTGAAGGTCTGATCTTCGACATGCGGGCCAAGGTGTTCCGCCACATTCAGCGCATGCCGCTGGCTTTCTTCACCCGGACCCAGACCGGCGCTCTGGTCAGCCGGCTCAACAACGACGTCATCGGTGCCCAGCAAGCCTTTACCGACCTCTTGTCCAATGTCGTCGGCAACCTGGTCACCGTGATCATCGTGTTGGGCGTGATGTTCGTCCTCAGCTGGCAGATCACCCTGTGCGCGCTGATATTGCTGCCCATCTTCTTCATCCCGGCCCGCATGGTGGGGCGGCGCGTCGGGGCGCTGACCATGGAGGGGTACAACCTCAATTCTGAGATGAACATGGTCATGCAGGAACGCTTCAACGTGGGCGGCGCCATGCTGGTCAAGCTGCTGGGTCAGCCCGAGGCCGAAGCCCACGAGTTCGAGCTCAAGGCCGGCCGGGTGCGCGACATCGGGATCGAGACTGCGCTCTACTCCCGTCTCTTCTTCGTGGCACTGACTCTGACCGCCTCGATCGCCACCGCTTTGGTCTACGGCATCGGCGGCGTGGCTGCCGTGCACGGTGCGCTGGCCATCGGGACCATCGTAGCGCTGAGTCAGTACCTGACTCGGCTCTATGGCCCCTTAACCCAGCTCTCGAACCTCAACCTCGACGTCATGACCTGCCTGGT
The DNA here is from genome assembly GCA_036489775.1 of Acidimicrobiales bacterium. Classification (GTDB taxonomy): domain Bacteria; phylum Actinomycetota; class Acidimicrobiia; order Acidimicrobiales; family RAAP-2; genus Bog-473. The sequence continues at coordinate 98,794 of DASXFC010000082.1, forward strand.
CTCGTTCGAGCGGCTCTTCGAGGTGCTCGACATCGTGCCCATGATCGAGGAGGTCCCCGATGCGGTGGCGCTGCCTCGGGGTTCGACCTCGATCGAGTTCGATCACGTGGATTTTTCCTACCCGGCCGCCGAGGATGTCTCCTTGGCCTCGCTCGAATCGGTGGCCGTGCTCGAGAGCGGGCCGCGGGCTCAGGTTCTCCACGACGTGAGTTTCCGGATCGAGCCCGGTCAGATGGTGGCGTTGGTCGGTCCCTCGGGTGCGGGCAAGACGACCATCTCCTCGCTGGTGCCGCGCCTCTACGACGTCACGGGCGGCACCGTACGCCTGAGCGGTATCGACGTGCGCCAGGCCACCATGGACTCGCTGCGCGACACCGTCGGCGTGGTGACCCAGGACCCCCATCTCTTCCATGACACCCTCCGGGCCAACCTGATGTACGCCAAACCCGAGGCCACCGAGGACGAGGTCCTGGCCGCCCTGGCGCAGGCCCAGATCGTTCACCTGGTCGCCGAGTTGCCCGACGGCCTTGACACCGTGGTGGGCGAGAGGGGCTACCGCCTCTCGGGCGGCGAGAAGCAACGGGTGGCCCTGGCCCGCCTCATGCTGAAGGCCCCCGACGTCGTGGTGCTCGACGAAGCAACGGCCCACCTGGACTCCGAGTCAGAGGCCGCTGTCCAACGCGCGCTGCAGGAGACGCTGAGCGGACGGACCTCGCTGGTCATCGCCCACCGCCTCTCCACCGTGCGCGAAGCCGACCAGTTATTGGTGATCGACGACGGTCGGATCGTCGAGCGCGGCACTCACGGCGAGCTGCTGGCCCGTGATGGCCTCTACGCCGAGCTCTACCGGACGCAGTTCGCCGATCAGGAGGACCCCGTCTGAGCGATCGTCACCCTTCGCCCTCGCTCAAGGTGTGCCGGCGGGAATCCGGGCCAGACGCTCCTTGCGAACCAGGAACGGTTGCTCGATGAAGCGGTATGACAGCGCGGCCACCACGAAGGTGATGGCAAACTCGACCACGAAGCGCACGAAGTGCACGTGGTGGTTTGGCAGGTGAATGGTCAACACGGCCAAGATGATGCCGAAGTGGTACAGGTACATCCCGTACGAGCGCTTCCCGATCCATTGCAGCGGTCGCCAGGCCAGCACGCGGCTGACCGGACCGGCTGGCCCGGTAACCAAACCGGCCAGTAGCAGCAGCGTGCCGTAGACGGCGACGGTGACCCACAGATCAGTGGTGTGCAATTTCGACACGCCGGCCAACTCGACCAGGGCCAGGACAGCCAGCCCCCCCAGCGAGACCAGCGTCGCGTTCTGCTCGATCCAGTGCCAGATGCGGCTGCCCAGACGTTCAGACCACCACAGGGCCAGGGCACTACCCAGCAGAAGCCCGTCAGTATGGGTCAGGGTGGACTTGTCGATCCATCCATTGAGATAGACGCTGTTGGAGAACCCGAGGATGGCCCGCACCAATTGCTCGGCGATGGCCGCCGCGGCCAACAGCAGGGCGATGCGTTGGCGGGACATCCGACGCAGCAATGCAGTAAGGCCGAGTGGCCACAGGATGTAGTACTGCTCCTCGATGGCCAGCGACCAGGTGATGCTCAAGAGGCCGAGGGTGACCACCGAGCCGAAGGCCACTTTCCAGTTGCCGATGTAGAGGATCACGAAGGGAAGACCGACCAGCGTCAAGTGCCGCTCATTTGCCAGACCACCATCGGCCAGGACCAGAACCACGGCACCGATAATGAGGGCGACCAGGGCGGGGAACAGCCGGAAGGCCCGGCGTGAATAGAACTTTCGGTAACTGATCCCATCGAACTTGTCGTGCTCGGCCGTGAGCAACCAGGTGATGAGGAAGCCCGACAGCACGAAGAAAACGTCGACCCCGACGTAGCCCCCTTTCAGAAATGTGGGGTAGTCAGCATGAAACGTCATCACCGCCAGCACAGCCAGTGCCCGCACGCCGTCGAACGCGGGCCAGCGATGACCCCTCGCCGAACGCACCGTCGGCACCGCGGTGGTGTCGCTCATCTGCAGTCCCCTCTTAGTGGACGATCCGGGCCAGTGCCGCGCCCAAGCGCGCCGAGAACAGCTCGGCTCCGGTGTGGTTGAGATGGATGTTGTTGAAGAACAACGAATCGCTGGAGACGCGTTGGTAAAAGAGGACGGTCGAAGACGTCTGGCGGCCGATAGAGGCCAGCTCGCTGTCGAAGATCTCGTAGCTGGCGGCGCCATGCGGCATGGCGGTCACGAACTGGGGGGCCACCGGCATGTCCACCAGGACGACCTTGATGCCCCGGTGGTGGGCGAAGCTGATGAGCCCGCGCAAGGCCGCAGTGTCCTTATTCCCCAGGCGCCAGCCCTTGAGGTCGACCGTCGTCAGATCTTGGTAGGGCAGATACTGATCGGCCGTCTGACGGCCCTGGGCCGTCAGGGCGGCAGCCGAGGGGTCGACCGCGGGCGCCTTGCCCTCGATGGCATGCCACACCGTTTCGGGATCGCGCAGCTGGTACTTGTGGAACCACAGCGACGAGTGCTGACCGAGCCAGTAGTCGACCTCCTGGATCGGATCGGCGGTGCCCATCAACTGCTGGGCCCCCGGCGATCCCAAGTAGGCGTCGTAGAACCCGGTGCGGCCCGGGTCCTCCGCCCCGAGGTCGTAGCTGCTGAGGCCGATCACGATGACCTTGGGGTGGAGCTTGGGGATGACCTCATACTCGGCCCACTTGGCGGTCAAGCGGGGGATGGCCGACTCGAGTCCGGCGTTGTAACCGCGCACGTGGCCACCCAGCTGCGCGTCCACCGTCGTGGGGTCCGCTCCGACATCGATGGTGGACGAACCGAGGAAGACGATCTGGGCGCCGCCCTGCTTGGCCAGCGCATCGATCTGGGCCACCTTGGCCTGAGTCTCGTAGGTGTCCCACTGCAGGGGTGGCGGCAGATGCGAGGCGATGAGCCGAGTGCCAAGTTCGGCCAACACCAGGAGGAGCACTACGAGGACCAGCAATTTCAGCCACCGGTGGCCGGTTTCGGGTTCAGTGACGGGGGCACTGGGGCCGGCCGATGTCCCAGTCGATGTCACAAGCTCCTCCGGGGTCCAAAGCTAGTGTCTGGCGGATGCCAAACGCCGAGAATGTCGTGGTCGGCACCCTGCGCTCCATGTTGAAGCGCCGCAAGCACAGCGGTCCGGCCGTGACGGTCGATGCCGAGCTCTATGGGGACCTGGGCCTGGATTCACTCGAGGTGGCCGAACTGTCCGCCGTGCTCGAGGACGAGATGGGCAGCGACCCCTATACCGAAGGTCAGTCCCCACGCACGGTGGGTGAGGTGATCGCCTTCTACGAGGAATAGGTGCCGGCCAGTAGGCCGTAGCCCAACGTCCCGTCGTCCCAGAATCCGGCCAGCAGTCCGCAGGCCTCGATGAATTGTGCCAACCCTTGGTCGCCCAGCACGGGCAGGACGCGGTCGCGGTGGCGCTGAGCGTTGTCCACCCAGTGGTCCAAGGTGGGACGAGTCTCGGTGGTGAGATCGATCACCTGATCGACCTCGATACCAGCATCCTGGGCCAATTCCACATAAGTGGCCAGTGCTTCCATCCGGGCATCGCCGAAGGCCCAGCGCAGCACCTCGAGCGGTTGACGCAGGCGCCGTACCTCGTCGAGCACCATGGCCCGGCACAAGATGATGTCGCACAGGACGAACCGCCCGCCGGGACGCAGGACGCGTGCGCACTCGCTGATCAGGCCAGGCCGATCGCGTATGAGGTGCGATGACTCGAGCACCCAGACCAGGTCGAAGCGGCTGTCGTCGAAACCGGTGTCCAGGGCGTCGGCCACCACGAAAGTGCAGGCTCCGGGCTGCGTGGCGCCCGGCACCTCGGCGCGAGCTGTCGCCTGGGCGATCCCCTGCTCGCTGGTGCTGATGCCGGTCACCCTGGCCCCCAGTCGGGCCAGATGGCAGGCCGGCCCGCCGGTGCCGCAACCAACGTCGAGCACCTCGAGCCCCGGGGCAAGCCGCGCCCCCTCCATCATGAGATCGGTGAGCCGGGCGGTGGCGCCGGCCAACGGCTGGTCGGGCCGCTCGAACACCCCGTAATGGAGGTCGTCACCCATGATCCATTGCCAGGCCGCGGTGACGCGGTCGTAATGACTGGCGGGGTCGTAGGTCAGATCGGGCACGGCGAAGGCGTTCCAGGGTCGACGAAGTTCAGGATGTTACAGTCACCCCGCAGCGATGACGTTCAACTCGTTGCAGTTCGCGGGCTTTTTCGCGGTCGTTGTCCTCATCTACTATCTGCTGCGCCTGCGCGGTCAGAACGGCTTGATGGTGGCGGCCGGCCTGCTCTTCTATGGCGCCTTCGATTGGCGCTTCCCGCTGATTCTGGCCGCGTCCACCTTGGTCGACTACGTAGTGGCCCGGGGCATCGAACGCACCGATCGGTCCCGCATGGGTCGCCGCAAGGCACTGCTGGGCGTGAGCCTGCTGGTCCAGCTGGGTCTCCTGGCCACCTTCAAGTACCTCAACTTCTTCGCCTCGAACGCGACGCGCCTGCTCAACCACCTGGGCCTGCACGCCGACTACGCCACCATCCATCTCATCCTGCCGATCGGCATCAGCTTCTACACGTTCCAGACGCTGGGCTACGTGATCACGGTGTACCGCGGCGAGATGAAGGCGGAACGCAACCTCTTGACCTTCGCCACGTTCGTGTCATGGTTCCCGGTCCTGCTGGCCGGACCGATCGGGCGCGCCCCGGTCATCCTGCCCCAGCTGCGCAAGCGCCGCGAGGTGCCGTCACGCCCGGTGGTCGAGTCCGCCGTGATGTTGATCTTCACGGGTTTGGTGAAGAAGGTGGTAGTGGCCGACGCCCTGGCCACGTACATCAACACGGTCTACGCCTCGCCCCAGACCTACGGCTGGACCTCTCTGGTCATCGCCTCCATCGCCTTCTCGTTGCAGATCTACTGCGACTTCTCCGGGTACAGCGACATGGCCCGCGGCCTGTCGCGCCTGCTCGGTGTCGAGGTGGCCCGCAACTTCGAACAGCCGTTCTTGAGCCGCGACATCCGCGAGTTCTGGACTCGCTGGCACACCTCCATGGCCTCGTGGTTCGTCGACTTCGTCGGGGGGCCGCTGGGCGGAGCGCGCCAGGGCAAAGTCCGCACCATGGTCAATGTGCTGATCATCTTCGCCCTGATCGGCCTGTGGCACGGCCCGGGTTGGACCTACGTGTTGTGGGGTGTCTTCAACGGCGTGCTCATCGTGCTCTGGCGCATCTTCGGACGCCCTGCTTCCGAGCGGCGCTATCACCCCATGATCGTGCGCTGGCGCGACCTCCCGGGCATCGTCCTCACCTTCGTGCTGTTCACCATCGGTGCCGTGCTCTTCCGGGCGACCTCCATCCACGATGCCGGCGTCGTGTTCAAGCACGTCCTCAAGTTCCAGGGTGGGGCGTGGGCCGGCTCCACGGCCGCCCTGCTCCCCTTTCTGCTGGTGCTGGTGGTCCTCCTCGACCTGCTCGACCGACGCGCTCGCATCCGCACCATCGAGGCACTGCGCGTCCGGGCCCGGTTAGGGGCGGAAGCCAGCCCGGCCGAGGCGGCCTACGAGTCCGTGCTCGGCGGGATCCCCCTGCTGCCGGCGGGCGTGGTGGTCGGTCTGCTCACGGTGGGTCTGGTGGTCTTTGCTGGTGGAGCCCCGATCCCGTTCATCTACTTCCACTTCTAGTCGGCCTGCCGCCGAACTAGTTGTGGGCGAACTCCATGCCGATGGAGCCCCAGGGCCCGCTGCTCCCCATGGTGAAGCTTTCGCTGGTACCGCCCGGGTCAATGACGTATACGTCGAAGTCCAGCCCGCTGCCGGTCGTGATGCCGGCGGGCGGAGTGAGCGTCGTGGAACCAGGGGCCGCCACGAAGACCACCTCGCCGTCGAAGGCGGCGGGGGTGCTGAAGGTGGACTTGATGGGCGAGGAGGTCCCATTGGCCGCGGGGTGCTGCACGATGGCCGTGGCCGGAGCATTGCCTGCCAGCTGGACGACATCGACCACCGTGGTCGAGAGCAGGCTGGCTGCGAAGTTCACGCTGACCGTGCCGCTGGCCCCGTTGCCGGTAGCGACGTAGGCGTAGAGGTCGTTGCCGTCCACCCCCAGCAGACCCGAAGAGAAGGAGGTCGATGTGACCTGCGTGGCGTTGGCGGTGAAGGGGCCCGAGACGCTCGAGAGGCTGGGGTTCAGCAAGCCGGTGGTGTAGATCAGCACCAGTTCGGTGGCCCCGCTGGTCGTCGTCAGGCTCCCGGTGGCGCAAGCCGACAGGGAGACCAGCGAGCAGCTGCCCGTTCCGAGCGACGTCCCGGTCAAGAAGGGCACCACCTTGAGCGAGTAGCTGTTGCTGCCGGTGTAGCTATGGGCATCGGTCGCCGTGACTGTGAAGGAGTACACCGTGGAAGCGCTGACCGCGGCCGGCGTGCCCGTCAGCGCGCCCGAGGACGACAGCGTGACGCCCGAGGGCAGCGAGCCCGAGGTCACGGCGTAGGTGTAGCTGGCGACACCCCCCGAGGCGGTCAGGGCGGCCGGGGCGTAGGCCGTGGTGGCCAACGTGGTGGTCACGCTTAACGAAGACAGGGTGATGGTCGGTGCGTTCACCGTGAGCGAGTACGAGGTCGAGCCGGTCAGCCCGGCGTGGTCAGTGGCGGTCACCACGAAGCTGACGTTGCCCGACTGGCCGGAGGCCGAGATGGTGCCCGAGAGCGTGCCCGACGAGGAGACCGACAGGCCGGTGGGCAACGTCCCCGAGGTCAGGGCGTAGGTGTAGGGGGCAGTACCACCCGAGGCGGTGATGGCCTGGCTGTAGGCGGTGTAGACGGTGGCCGCCGGCAACGTGCTCGGGCTCAGCGCCAGGTGGACCACAGTGGAGTTCACGCTGCAGCTGGCACTGGAGCCGGCGTTGTAGGTATCGCCGCTGTAGACCGCCTCCCACCAGTAGGTGCCGGCCGTGGTGGGCGTGTACGCGGCCGACGCGTTGTACGTCCCCGCCGCGGTGACCGGCACGGCCGATCCCAGGGCGCTCCAGCCAGTGCCCGAACACGAGGTCGGAGCTGTGGCCTGCGGACCGAAGACGCTGAAGCTGATGGAACCACCCGGTGCCGGCGTGGTGGTCGTGCCCGCCAGGACGGCGGACGGGGTCACGCCGGAGGACACCACCGAACTGGCAGTGGCCGACACGCCGGTGGTGGTGAGCGCCTGGACCACGACCGTCGTGGACTTGGCGCTCGGAGTACCAAACCAGATGGACGAGGCGATGGTGGACGTGTCGGTGTACTGCCAGCTGCCGCTCCCCGGCGAGTCAGAGCAGGTGACGGTCCCCGCCGTGATGGCGCAGCTGCCGCTCACCGGCGTGCCGGACGAGGATCCCACGGCAAACCGCGACACGACGTAGGCCGTCACCGGGGTGCTCCCGCTGGTGGACGTCTGGGCGAAGGTAATGGTGACCACCTGTCCCGACACCGGCGACACGGTGGCTGTCGGCGTGGCACCGGTCGGCAGGGTCTGCGCTGTGGCGGCCGCGTAGTTCGAGCCGCTGGTGACGGTCACCACCCAGGCCGCCAGCGCCACCCCGCTCGCTGCGAGCGCCAAGCCGAGGCCCAGCCAGGCCGCGACAGCCGGCTTCCACTGACGGCGGCGGCAGTGCTGGGCGACCATCGGTTACTTGGAGAACGTGACAGAGACCGGGATCTCGAACGTCGCCCCTTGGCATCCGCTCTGCGCGGCATCACTCATCGAAACGGAACTGGCCAGGTGGATCAGGTGCGAGCCCGGCGCCACGACCAGCGCCGGGCTGGAAGGAAAGGTGGTCGAGACCCCGGTTGTGGTGCAGGTGCCGATGCCTCCCGCAGCAGTGATGCTGCCGTTGGCCGAGATCCCGGTAAGGGTGACCGAGTAGGAGTTCGGGTTGTTGATGCGCACGATGACGTCCGCTGTTCCCCCGGGTATCAGTGCAGACGTCGGCGCGTCCCCTCCACTAAAGGCCTGCACAGTCGGCATGCTCATCGTGCCGGTGGACACGGCGGCGCCTCCTGACCCCCCCACTCGCCAGAACGCGAAGGCAGAGCCGGCCACAACGACCAGCGCAATGCACCCAGGACCGAGCGCACGGAGCGTCCTATGCCGCCATCTGGACGCGGCAGAGGGGGACCCGGACGAGTGCCCGGTTCCCCCTACTCTGCCGTCACGTATATCGGGAGACATTGCTCCGCGATCCTTTCGAGCCGAATCGAGCCGATCAGGTCGAGGCGTAGACAATCGGGATGGTGGTCAGGCTCTGGCAGTTGTCCTGGTTGGTACCGGCGTCGGTCAGCGTGATGCTCAGACCGGACCACGATCCCACGGCAGTTCCGGAGAGGATTTCCGCGCCGACTGGGGCCGTCCCCGTGATCGTGAAGTCGCCTTGGGTGCAGGCAGGGAGGGCGCTGTTGGTCTGCGAGCTGAAGGTGCCGATGCTGGCCGTCACCGCGGTGATGTAGACCATGCCGGGGTTCGGGTTGTTGAAGTCGCCGCTGAGGGCCACCGTGTCGCCTGGGTACATGCCGGTGACCGTCGTGGTCTGGACGACCGTGACTGCCGTCGGCGCAGTGGAGGTGGCGTTCCCCGCACCGGTACCAGTGGTGGTCCAGTAGGCGAAGGCGACTCCGGCACCGGTCAGCGTCATTGCGCCCGCTGCCACGATGGCAGCGATCCGGTACTTGCGGATCTTTCCGTCTGCTCGCTTGAAGATGGACATGAAGTGCTCTCCCCTTACCGTTGGTGTCCCCCACCTCGCGTCCTATGTCCGCGGGGAGCGGCTGCATCATGCGGCCACGTCCGGGACCCATCGTGCTGACACCTGGGTGCAGCCATATGCTCACCCCGGTTGCCGGGTGGTTGCGGTCACGATGAAAGAAGTCAAGCGAAGCTCCGCCCTGCCAGGCCGGCCGGAGTCGGAAAACCCCTGATCAGTGGGAGGTGCCAGCTCCAACCAGACCGCAATGAACCTTCGATGCGTTACTGGGGCGGATCGAGTCAGCTGAACGCAACCGAAGATGAAGCCCGACTCGGGCTCATCCTGCGAACGACGTCCTGATCAATTAGAGGAGTAAGCGGCGATGGCGGATGCTGCCCTGTACCAGGGAGACCAGCGAGACGCTGTCGGCCACGGCCAACTGGGCCAGTCTCGCCACCCCCAGGGCTCGGTTGCCTCTGGCCCGGCCTTTGGCGTCGGGCCAGCGGTAGTACGCCCACGGCAGGGCGCCTGCGATCATCCAACGATGCCGCGTCACCAGCGAAGCGACCAGGCTGGCCGCGGCCAGGTCGAACAGGGCGGTTTCGCGGGCCAGGAAGTAGCGGTGCCAGAACCATTGAGCCACCAGCGGGCTTCGGTTGCCCAGGCCGGGAAAGCCCACCAGGTTCCGCTGCCCGTTCAGCCAGTCACCGAAATCGGCCGGGATGTTGCGGTGATAGACGAGCGAGTCCGGGGCGAAGGTGGCCCGCCCGCCCGCTTCCTGCACCCGCCACGCCAGGAGTGCGTCCTCGCCAAAAGCACGCCCAGAAACCTGGGCTGTCAGCGAGTCGGTTTGGTCGAAGCCACCCACCGCCCGGACCGCCGAGGTGCGGTAAGCCACATTGCACGTCTCGAAGAACGGCGTGGGCATGGTGATCCATTTGGTGTGGTCCCATGGACCGGCGCTCTCGCGGTCAGCGGGATCGGCGTGGACCTGACCCTGGGTCACTTCGATCTCCTGCTCGAGCGTTGCCAGCATGGCGGCCAGCCAACCCGGGGTGGGGAGGCAATCGTCGTCGGTGATGGCCACGTAGGGAGCCCGCACGAGGGTGAAGCCGTGATTGCGCCCGCCGCCCGCCCCCCGGTTCTGGGCCAATGTCGCGACGGCTAGTCGGACTGGTGAGGTACGGGCGAGCGCCTGCAAAGTAGCCCAGGTGTGATCGCCCGATCCGTTGTCGACAATGATGACTTCGTACTCGTCGTGGGGCAGTGACTGGTCGACCAGACTTGCCATCAGGCCCTCGAGGAAGCCAGGACGACGGTAGCTACTCACCAAGGCGGCGATGCGCGGTGTCGCTCCCGAGTCCCAGGTAGCGGAGTACTCGTTCTCAGATGTCGAGTGTTGGGCGTCCTCGGTCAAGACCAAGCCGTCACAATCCACGATTCGCCTGCTGATGTTGGACGGCCTCGGACGCCAGGTCGGCCCACATCTCTGTTCGGCTCAACGAACAGAAAATCATGGTGGTGGGGTCTTGGGACGCAGCACCCCGGCCAACTGCTCCCCGACCGGGGTGAACTCGGGCATGACAAAATCGCGCCGCAGCCAGTTGGCGCCGTCGACCACCAGTGTGTGCCCGGTGACGAAGGAGGCGAAGGGCGAGCACAGCCAGGCCACGGCCCACCCAAGTTCGTGGGTGCGACCCAGGCGCCCGGCCGGTGAGCGCCGGGCATCGACCGACTCGCCGTCGGGCCGGAGGTCTTTGAGGTCCTGACGCATGTCGTCATGGGGGAAAAGCCCCGGGGCCAATGCGTTGATCCGGATGCCGTCGGGGGCCCATTCGACGGCCAGCGACTTGGTCAGGTTGCCCACGCCGGCCTTGGCCGCGGCCGCATGGGACATGCCGGGTCCGCCGGTGAAGGACTGGGTAGCCAAGATGTTGACGATCGATCCCGCCGTATTGCGGGTCACCAGGCGGCGGTGCAGCTCCTGGCTGCAGAAGAAGGTGCCGTCCAGCACGATGTTGGTCACCGAGCGGAAGGCATTCGGTCGCATGTCGGCCGCCAACACCGGGAAGTTGGCTGCCGCGTTGTTCACCAGCACGGTGGCCGGCCCGAGTTCATCCTCGATCACGTCGAAGGCCGCTGCGATCTGCTCGGGCTCGCGGATGTCGGCCGGAGCGTGGGCCACCCGGGCCCCCAGTGGTTCGAGCGCGGCCACCCCGGCCAGGCGGTGCTCCTCCGAGCGCGAGATGATGCCGATGGCGGCACCAGCGCGGGCCAACTCGGTCGCGATGGCGATGCCGAGACCGGTCCCGCCGCCGGTCACGATGGCGGCGGTGCCGGCAAAGGTGTCCGACGGCAGGAAGGTGGTGGACGGCGGTGGCGGTTCGGGCAGGCCCATCTACTTGCCCTCGAACTTGACTGGCTGCTTCATGGCCTTGGCGGCGTAGCCGGCGGGCATGTCCTCGCTCACGAACTCGACCGAGGCGCTCAGCGCTTCGAACTTGAGCGACTCGGCCAGCCCCCGGTAGGCGAAGGCGTCGATGGTGCGTTTGATCGATTGCACAGCCAGCGGGGCGTTGGCGGCGATCTCGGTAGCGATCCCCCTGGCCGTGTCGAGCAGCTGGTCCTTCTCGACCACCTCCTGGACGATCCCGAGCTGGAGCGCCTTAGCGGCGTCGATGCGCCGCCCGGTCAGCGCCAGCAACTTGGCCCCGCCGGTCCCGATCTCATGGGCCAGACGAAGGTCGCCACCGGCGTCGATGGAGACGCCGACCTGGGCTTCGGGCAGGGCGAAGATGGCGTCGGCGGCGGCCACCCGGATGTCGCACATGAGGGCCCACTCGAACCCGAAGCCGAGGCAGTAGCCCTGGACGGCGGCCACCGTGGGCTGCGGCAGCTCGGAGAAGACCCGGAAGCGCTCGTGCACCCAGCGCAGGCCCTCGTAGTAGTTGCGCACCTTCTCGGCCGGGGAGCGCCCGGTCACCCGGTCTTCGGGCATGCCCAGGTCGATCCCGGCACAGAAGGCTCTGCCCTCGCCCCGGACCACGACCACCCGGATGTCGTCGTTGAAGCGGATCCGATCTGCCAGCACACCGAGCTGGCGGGTGGCCTCCCAGCTCCAGGCGTTGAGCTTGTCGGGCAGGTGGTTGGTCAAGATGGCGATGCCGTCGCTACCGATGTCCAGAGTGAGCTGCCACTCCTCCTCGGGCAAGACCGGCTCGGTACGGATTGGCATGGAGGTGGAGGTTACGCCGCACTACACGGCTGGGCCCGCCTCGCCCCCGCACCCGGATTTGGGTGTAACCCAGGGGACCGTGCCGGACCCATACCTGGCGAGATGATGGAACCCCCCGCACACCGGCCCCACGAGACGACGACGCCGGATGAGCAGCGCTTCACCGAGCTCTTCCGGGCTCACCATGCCCAGGTCCTGGCCTATTGCCGCCGGCGACTGCCCCAGGATCTGGCCGACGACGCCGTGGCGGAGACATTCACCCTGGCCTGGCGCACCCTGGCCCGTGCGCCCGAAGACCATCGGCTCTGGCTTTTCGGCTTGGCCCGAGGCTCAGTGGCCAACCTGCGCCGGCGCCGGGACCGCTTTGCCCGCCTGGGCCACCGGTTGGCAACGCTCGATCATCCGCGGGCCGAGCGCGACCACGCCGAGACCGCCGGGTGGGAGGGACCGTTCCTGACCGCCTTCAACTCGCTGTCCGAAGCAGACCAGGAGGTATTACGGCTCACCATCTGGGAGGACCTCAGCCCGGCCGATACCGGGACCGTCCTCGGTTGCTCGTCCAATGCCGCCGGGGTGCGCCTGCACCGCGCCCGCCAACGCCTGCGCAAAGTACTGACCCAAGCCGAAGGCGGCACGGCTCCGCCACTCCCTTTCCCGTCGTCGGTGACCCATTTGGGGTTCACCGACGTCCCGCCCTGCCCCACAAAGGAGTCCCGATGACCACATGGACCGACGAGGCATTGGACCGTGCACTGGCCACCCACAACCCAGTCCCACCCGATCAGGTGGGCGACTCGGCCGAACGGCCCGAATCCGTCTCGCTCTTGGCGCAGGTCATCGCTGATGACGGGATGCGCACTCGTCCCGTCCCTCTGGGTCGGCGTCGCCGACGGATCCGGGTCATTGCCGTCGCCGCGGCGGCCGCCATCGTGGCGGCCGGAGTGGTGACCCTGTCGACCCGAGGGACGCCAGGCCAGTCGACCGGGTCGGCACAGAGGACGCACGGCACCACCATCCCGGACGCGTCACTGGTTGACTTCTCGACTGAGAGCAACGGCGACATCGTGGCGCGGATCACCGATCCGGATGCTGCGGCCAGCCAGCTCGACGCCGTGTTGTTGGCGCACCATCTGGACATCTCGGTCACGGTGCTACCTGTCTCCCCCAGCCTGGTCGGCACCATCGTCTTCAGCGACCAACCGAGCGGGGAGAACATCCAACCGATCCAGGCCGGTTCCTGCCTGGCCGGTGGCACCCAGTGCTGGGTTGGCCTCGTCATCCCGGCCGGCTTCACCGGGCACGCCGATGTGAGCGTGGGTCGGGCTGCCAAGCCGGGCGAAACCTACGCGTCAGCTGACAATTCCTTCGGGCCCGGCGAGGCGCTGCACTGCGCCGGCGTCTTCAACCAGCCGGTCAGCGTGGCCACCCCCCTCGTGGCGGCCATGGGTTTGACCGTGGAATGGCGGGTGGGGAGTAGCACCACCAACCTCGCCACTGCGCCGGCCGACGATTACGTGGTGAACGGCATTCCCATCTCGCCGACCATCGTGATGCTCATGGTGCAGGCCACTCCGCTCCCGGCCAATACACCCGACCTGATCAATGCCAATGCCGGCTGCTGATCATTCAGGTACCGAAGCGACTGGCGGTCCGCTCAGGAAGTGGTGGTGACCGATCCTCCGTCAACCGTCAACGAGATCTCTGAGGACTGATTGGGCCCGCCCCCCTTGGCCAACGCGTCCCCATCCTCATCGACGGTAGCCGTCATGGTCTGGGCCGAGAGGACCATCGACTCGCCAGCTGGACAGGTGAACGTCACGCTGTCGGTGTACGAACCGCTCGTCGTGTAGAACTCCTGGTCGTTCGAGCTGTAATCGGCCGAGATTGCGTTGCTGCCACAAGTGGGCACCTGAGAGCCCAGGTCGCCGATTCCGATCTCGACGTCGGCCTGGTACGGCGCGGTCGACGTCATGACCGCGGCGAATTTAACGGTGACCGTCATGGTCTCGGTCCCAGCCGCCAGCGTTGGGTCCACCTCAGCCACGGTGTACTGCTGACCACCGGACTCCGCCCATTGTCCGAGGTTGTACGTGCCGAGAGCTGGCAACGCGGGCAGCGCCACGCCGGCGCTATTGGATTCGTTCATGGTGAGCACCGCGCCCGCCGTTGAATTGGCGAAGGTGGTGCTGGCGCTGGCCAACGGACCGATGGAAGCCGATGATCCCTGCGTCGTAGTACCGCAGTTGGGGCCGAGCAAGGTCCCGGGCAATCCTTGGAGGAGAGCGATAAAGGGAACGCCGTTCGTCGATGCAAACGGGATGTTGTCTTCCAACTGATCCTCGAAAAGGATATTGGCCGAATTGGTCAGATCCAACGATGTGTCCGAGCAACTCTCCGTAGTCACTGCACCAAACTGGAGAGGCGCAGTCGTTGGAGTCGCCGCACCACTGCCCATGGGCGCCACCATCAGCAGCACAATGCTCGCCACCAGCCCACCGGCCGCCGCCGCAACGTGTCGTCCTGAACGCACTCGAAGGACTCCGCCTGTCGTACCCACCGTGCCCGCCTCTCTGCCCTGGGTAGAAGAGACCCTCCGCCGGGTCCCCCTACGGTGCGCTCCGGGGCGAAGCGTAACCGAGGACCGTCGAACTGAGCGGGTCTTTTCCGCGGTCAACCAGGGCCGGTAGGCGGACCGGCCGGAACGAAACTAGAATTCGTTCTCGTTTTGGGGGGCGCCCTGCCCCCACCCGGTCTGGAGGTCCCCCGGTGCACAACGAACTCTGTGACACGCTCGGTATCGAGTTCCCCATCTTCGCTTTCACCCACTGCCGAGATGTGGCTGCTGCTGTCTCCAACGCAGGAGGGCTCGGCGTGCTGGGCGCCGTCGGGTTCAGCGCCGACGAACTCGAGGTCGAGCTGACCTGGCTGGATGAGCATGTGGGCGACCGCCCCTACGGCGTTGACATCGTCATCCCCAACAAGTACGAGGGTATGGACGAGATCGATCCGGTCAAGCTCGAAGAAGAGCTCCGCCAGATGATCCCCGACGGGCACCGGACCTTCGCCAAGAAGATCTTGGCGGACCATGGGGTCCCCGAACTCGAAAATGGGCCGAAGCGTGAGCTGCTCGGCTGGACCGCCGCCACCGCCGCTCCCCTGGTCGAGGTCATCCTGCGCCACCCCAAGGTGAAGCTGGTGGCCAACGCACTGGGCACGCCGCCCGACGATGTCATCGCTCAGGTTCACGACCACGGCATGCTCATCGCCGCCTTGGCCGGTTCGGTCAAGCACGCTTTGGCCCATAAGGCCGCCGGTGTGGACGTCGTCATTTGCCAGGGCTCCGAGGGCGGTGGCCACACGGGCGACGTCGGCTCGATCGTGCTCTGGCCCGAGGTCATCGACGCCGTGGCCCCGACGTCGGTGTTGGCGGCGGGCGGTATCGGCACCGGCCGTCAGATGGCCGCAGCCATGGTCATGGGTGCGGCTGGGGTGTGGACCGGATCCCTCTGGCTCACCGTCGAGGAGGCGGACATCCCTCCGAAGCAGATGGAGTCCTACATCAAGGCGTCCTCTCGCGACACCGTCCGCTCCCGTTCCTTCACCGGCAAGCCCTGCCGGCTGCTCAAGAACGACTGGACCGATGCCTGGGAAGCCGAGGGCAACCCCAAGCCGCTCGGCATGCCCCTGCAGATGATGGTGGCCATCGACTGTGTGTCCCGTGGTCACGCCTACCCCGAAGAGGCCCGGGATGTGAACTTCAACCCGTGCGGTCAGGTCATCGGCCTGGCCAAGCAGGTGCGTCGCACCCGTGACGTGGTGCTCGGCATGGTCGAGGAATACATCGACGCGCTCGAGCGAGTGCAGCTGAGCGCCGACACGGTCTGATGATTATCGGGCAGCTGTCGCGGTCGAGAGCACCAACTGGCGCTGGGTAAGCCCAGTGCTGGGTGCAGTGCCCGTGCTGGTGGGGTCCTGCACAACCGCAAAGCAGGCAGCAGCGTCGGCGCACGACACCACGCCGACTTGCCTGATCGGAATCCCATCGACATCGGGGAGCGGGACGGTCATCCAGGACTGGCCGCCGTCGTCAGTCTCCTTGATGAATGGGGCGGTGGACTTCCCGCTGACAACCTGTGGGATGGTCTCTGCGGGTGCATGGACGATGCCACTGATCCAACACTCCAGGGCCGTCGGGCAGGACAGAGAGCCGATCAACCACTGATCGGGTTCGTCGCCCATGGTGGCCGTCCAGGTCTCGCCCCCGTCATCAGTGGAGATGATCGTGTCGAGGAACTCGCCCGTCCCCCGTCCCGCCGGATTGGGCAAGACCTGCTCGACAGCAAGACAATGGGTGGCATCCGCACAAGTCAGCGCCTCAATGGTGTCAGTGGAGGGAGCCGAACCGGTCGACCAGGTCAGACCGCCGTCGTCGCTGTAGATCACGGTGCCGTCGCCGTGTTGACCCGGAGTCAGTTCGTAGTTCGGCGGCGACTGCCCCACTGCGACGCAGTGCCGCCCGACGCAGCTCAACCCGTAATCACGAAACGAGCCGGGGAACGACACGATCGTCCATTGCACCCCGCCGTCAGACGTCACGGCTGCCACATCAGCGGAGCCCTGGCCACCGGGAGCGGCTGTGCTCAAGCTAGCCACGCAGTCCTGGGCAGACGCACATGACATCGGACCACTGCCCGTGCTCTGGCCGATAGGCCACGAGGCCCAGCTCGCTCCGCCATTGGTCGTCCGGTACAGCGTCACCTCCATGCTGCCCGAGGCGAAGTCCTCGCCGGTGATCATGCAGGTGTCCGCTGAAGGGCAGGTCAGTCCATAGAGATCGACCGCGGGTGCTGAGAGTCCTACCTCCCAGGTCCGACCGCCGTCATGCGATACCTCCATGATGCCGGTCGGGAGTCCCTGACCGCTGGGCGGAATGGACGGTTCAGAGGCGTAGCAATCCTCGGCGCTCGGGCACTCCAGTTCGTACGAGCCCGATCCGTCCGAGCCCTCGATCTTCCAATTCGGCTGGGCGATGTCGCCGGCCAAGTGCCAGGACGGTGCCTTCAGCGGGGGAATCGTCCGTCGCGACGTCGAGGCGAGGAGTGGCACGCTGATGGCGACGATCACGACGAGGACAGCTGCGGCCAGAGCAACGCGCTGCAGCGGGATCACCCGATGGCGTGGCAGCCGCGGCCGCCCTTCATGTGCTGTCGGGTCCGCCATGACCAGGGTCAGTTGCTGACGAATACTGCCCAGCGCCTCAGAGGTGGGATGGGGGGTCTCGGCCAGATAGCGCTCGAGCACATCGAGTTCATCGATCACGGTCGTGTCTCCTCTTCGATGGATGACATGTCTTGCCCGCCGGCCGTAAGGAGTTCCCGCAACTGAGCGCGGCCGCGGGAGAGCCGCGAACGAACTGTGCCGACGGGGATGGAAAGGGCATCGCTGATCTCGACGTAGCTGAGATGGACCCCGGCATACAGCAGCAGGACTTCCCGGTAGCGGCCATCGACCTGCGCCAAGGCAGTAGCCACGGCTTCGTCACCGCGTCCGCCAGCTTCAGCTGGGTCCTCGACGTGATGGGGGCGGTCACCGTGAGCCAACCGATCGATCAGTCGGCGGCGGCGGCGTTCACTGCGGAAATGATGGCGCACCACGTTGGTGGCAATGCCGAAGAGCCAGGGCCGGGCATCGGAGTAACGACGGTCGTAGTGACCACGGACCCGGAAAGCTGTCACGAAAACCTCTGAAGTCAGGTCATCGGCCGCCGTCCGCGACACCGCCCGCTGCAAATAGCGGTGGATGGCCATGCCATGGCGCTCGAAGATGGCGCCAAAGGCCTTCGGATCACCCAAGGACTCCTGGATCTGATCGGCGTCGCTCCGCCAGATCCCTCGCTCCCCGTCCACATCGGCACTATTGCCCGCTGGTCAGGCAGAAGTTCCCGCCAGCCCATGGACCTTGACCCCCCGGTTGCCCATACTGGCTGTATGCGGCCCCAGCGGCTCATCATCCCCGACTCCCGGGGGCAGGGGGCCACCCTTCGGGTCTCACGCCACCCCGAAGCCAACAAGATCGTGTTGAGTCACTGGCGCGATGGGATCTGCGTCGCGTCCACCCCGGTCGAGATCTCTGAGGTTCCCGCCCTCATCGGTGTCCTGGCCGATGCCCTGGGCGACGCCATCGATACCACGGCGCCGGCGACCATCGAGGAACGGCGAACCCTCGGTGTGCTCGACGCCATCCGATCATGGCTACGGCCCAAGTTGGCCGAAATCACCGAGCTCCGGCTGGCCCGCGATTCGACTGAGGTCGACACCTCGGACTGATTGGCTCAACGACGCGGGGCGGACTCCTGCAGCTCGTCGAGCATGGCGGAGAGCGCAGGCAGATCGACCTCGATATCAGTGATCAGCGCCGTCGGACGATTTCGTCGTGACGAGGTGGGCCAGGCCGAGAAATAGCGGTACCCGACGCCGGGCACGCTGCTGGCCAGCCTCCAGTAGTCGGGCAACACGGACCCAGGCGGGAACAGCTCGACCACCGTCGACCCCGGGCTGGCAAAGACCAAATTGGCCAGGGCGGCGCCGTGGGAAGCCACGATCAGTGACGCCGAAGCGAAGGTGGCGATTTGCTCGGCCACCGAGAGTGCACTGGGGTCAACGACGTCGAACCCCCGGGCGCTCAGCATGCGGACCAACTCATCCTCATTGGCCACGGCCCGGTTGTGCGAGCCGGCGCTACGCGTGATGTACACCGGGCGCCGGTGGCCGCGGTCGGGGACCTGGGACAGCAGGCGGGAGCGCAGGAATTCGACCACCCAGGGCGGATTCTTCTCCCCCCTCACCGAGGGTAGCCCTGGCACGACGAGGCAGTCCGCCTGCACGTGGTTGACCTCCTCGCTGTCGATGCGTTGCGCGGGGTCGATGCCGAACATGTCGAGTAGTTGGCGCTGGAACGAGGTCTGCGCCGGCACGTACCAGCGATCCGGCGGGGCGATCTCGGGCGCCTGCTCGAGTACCCCGATACGGGGCAGCACATCGATGAGGAAGTGGTAGTAGTTGCTGTCACCCCGTGAGGTGAGCACTCCTAGGCGCCCCGTGAACCGCTCGGGTCTGCCCGGAAAGGGGGCGAGGAAGAGCGGATGCTCGCGTGGGCGCAGGGCGCCGAAGTAGAGGCTGAGCTCATGGACCAGGTCCCCCTGACCGGTGATCACGGCGTGATGGCGGCCCAATACCCGGCCCTCGGGGAGCTCCATGACGGCGATACGTGGGATCTCAGTGTCGGTAGCTGGCTCCAGCGGGGCCAACTGGGGCGGGTAGCCGAGGAGAGGGGGCCGGACGATGACCTCGGGCTCCCGGGCGACCACACAGCGGCCCCCTGAGGACGTCGCGGCGTCTTCCATGGTCAGGCTCACCCCACCCGGCACGTAGGAGCCACTCAGCCGGCTCAGCTGGATGGTGGCCGGTGCCACCAGGCGCGTGGCGCGCACGTAAGCCGGCTTCACGTAGGGGTAAAGCGGTCGTAGGGCGGCAGGGAGCCGGGGCAAAGGTCTTAGCCCTGCTCTGGCCGTCGGTGGGCCGGTCTCATGAAGGGCGACTGCGCACGTTCATTGACTCGTTTCCCTCCCGCGAGTGTGCGCCGAGCACATGCCGGTCAAGAAGATAGGCCAAGAAAACAGGTATGGGGACCACCGAGGGTGAAGATGCCGTCATCGCACATCTCGTCCCACCTCGTCATTGGTCACCAGTGCCCGGGATCATCGCCCGCTGTCATGCAGTGTCGTCGAGATGTCACCAATGTGGAAAGGTGGCAACGTACATTGCAGTCTCATGGAGGCCTTCGTTTTGGAGGGATCCGGTAGGCACCCGGGCACCGATGATGGCGCCGGTCCCGCAAGTTCCCACCCGATCGGGGGTGCCCTACACTGGCCGCCTGCTCCACGGGACCGGCGCGCGGAGCCATGCTCAGGTCGGGCTCACGGGCAACAGCATGATCGCTGGACCCTTCAACACCGTTGAGTGAGCAGTCGAGGAGGACGGGAACCACAGTGAGTCCGAACGCCCAGTTGTATGCCGCACGGCGCGTCCTGCAGACGCCCAAGGCCTTCTCAAACTGGTTTGACGTATTGCGGGACATGGCCAGCGAGAAGGTTGGGCGCGGCCCGGACACCCTGACGTTCCGTACCCGGACCGGGCTGAGGATCGACGCTCCCAACCAGCCCGGATCGCGGGTGCCGATCTACGAGATTTTCGCCGAGGACTGCTACCACTTCGACTGGTTTCTTGGGGCCCTGGCGCAGCGGCCCATTCAGGTCATCGACATCGGAGGCCAGATGGGGACGTTCGCCTGCCGTCTGGCCCAGATCAACCCTGGCGCATCCATCGTCTCCTACGAACCGTCGTCGACGAGCGCTTCCTTCCTGCGCCGCAACCTGGACCAGAACCATTTCGCGGACCGGGTCTCCGTCGTCCAGAAAGCGCTCGCCGGCACCATCGGCTTCGCCGAATTCGAGGACAACGGCGGCGGTAGCGGGCAAAACCACCTCGTCATGAATGGTGGCGGTCCGGAGACCCAGAGCACGACCCGGGTTGAAACCACCACCTTCGATGCCGCCATCGCCGCGTTGCCGGCCTCGGTCGACCTGGTCAAGATGGATTGCGAAGGTGGCGAGTACGACCTCGTCTACGCGTCCTCGCCCGCCAGCTGGGAGTCAGTGCAACGCCTCGTGATCGAAAACCACCGAGTCCCCGGCCAGTCGTGGACCGAGCTGCGAGCGTGGCTCGAGGGAGTCGGGTTATCGGTCCAGCACGAAATCGTCGGGACCGAGGTCGGCGTAGCCTGGATGTCGCGTGATCCGTTGCCGCCGTTGACCCCCTGACTTGCCGGGCGGGTAATTCCGGCTTGGAACAGGCTCCTCGCTCGAGCGACGAGGCCTCCTGACCTCAGGCCCACCACCCAGCCCGCCGGCGCTGTTACCGCGAGTGATGCCCTACGTCGAGGGTTGGAGCTTCGACGCTTCGAGGTCGGGGGCCGCCAGCGACAGCTCGCGCGCCTGGCGCCGCCGGGATCGGTAGATGGCTGCCGGGGGCAACGCCATGGCCAGGACGAAGGGGAACCAGAAATAGCGGTCGTACATCGTCGGCGCCTGCATGGAGAAGGCGAAGACGGCCACCATCCCGGCAAAGAGCACGTTCTTCGTTGCGTCCATTACCCCGTTTCTCCTTGTGCGGAGCAGGGCCGTAAAGATGCAGACGAAATCGCCGATCAGGAAGAGGATGCCGCCCTGATACCAGTTCATCAGGATGAAGTTGTGCGGGGGATACCAGGTGTAGTCGTTGGGATCCTCGTATACGAGACTCGACTCGACGTCGAGCCCGTGGCCGACCCATGGGTTGTGCACGATCCCGCTCCACGAGTTCTTCCAAGTACCCTCGCGGTCGTTGACACTGTTGTTCTGGGACCCGCTCGACGTCGCCCCGGTGAAGCGCGCAATCGGGTTGAGGCTCCCCCCGTGGCCCGCCTGGATCGCCGTGCCCAAGCCGTAGACCGCGATGAGCAGCACGCCGACGGCCAGCACGTGCTTGAGTTTGACGCCGAAGCGGAGAATCACGACGACGGCGCCGATCAGTCCGCAGAGCATGCCACTGACGCTGCCTGAGATGATCAACCCGGTGGCGATGACGGCGATAGAGCTCACATAGAGCCACCGCCGCTTGACTGCTGGGTGGAGCGCCAGGCCGACCGCGAAGGTGAGTCCGAGGGCGAGTAGCGATCCGGTGTCGTCGGGCGCCTTGGCCAGGCCGGACGCCCGGCCGTTCGTAAGGGTCCCGAGGGAGACCAGGACGTGCGCGCTGAGCTGCAGGACGGCCACGAACCCGGAGACCGCGCACCCGAGGACGTACGCGGTCATCCCTCGGTGCAGCAGTTTCTCGGTCGGTAACAGGTGCCGGACCGTCCACAGCCAGATCAGGAGGACGAAGACCATCCGAGCCACCACGAGGAGGCTGCCGGCGACGCTGTCGGCCACGTACGAGGCAATGATGCCGCCCACGACCACCAGGACGCTTCCCAGGTACCACGACGTGAGTGGGGTCAGCTTCCGGCGATGAACGATCAGGAGCAGAAACCCGAATGCAAAGAAGAAGAAGGCGTCGCTGATCGTCAGCCCCGTTGCCTCGTTAGCGGTCGAGTGGCCGCCCACCCGGAACGCCAGCATCGGCATGAGGAAGGCGCCGATCAGGAAGCAGTTGCGCGCCAAGCGCGTCAAGGCGTCGTTGGGGGGTGCCTCCACCTCGGCGTACGGCACCGTCTGCTTGGGCATCGGGGGGTACCTTACAACGGGCCGGGAGGGCCTTTTCTGGCACCTGGTCAGAGCTGAGAAGGGCGAATTCCCTGGTCGGGCTCAGGTCGAATGAAGGGAGCGCTGGCGCTGCTCGGCGCAGGTCAGCACGGTGTCATCGGGGACGTCGCGGTAGGCCACCGCCCCGGCCCCGACCACGGCGTTACGTCCCACGGTCACACCGCGCAGCACGGTCGCCCCCACGGCCACCCAGCTCCCGCTGCGCAGCAGCACCGGCCCGTTGTCGTACGAGAAGTGCGGGTCGCGGTGGTCGTGACCACCGGTGACAATGGCGGCCCGCTGGCTGATGCACACGTCGTCCTCGACGACGATGTCGACCAGGGAGTGCAGCCAGGCGCCCTCGCCGATCCACACGTAATGGCCAAGCGTGACGTTCCAAGGCCAATGCACCCGCACACCGTGCCGGATCAGGCAACCCTGACCAACCCGGGCCCCGAATGCTCGTAGGAGGCCCGGGCGCAATTTGGCGGGGAACCACCACCGGTCGAAGAGAAGGTTCTGCGCCACGAACCAGGCCACCTTCCACGACAGCGAGCGCCCGGCGTCGTAGTCCCCGATGGTGAACTGGGCCAGGTTCCGCCCCGGGGACGGGTTCTTTCCGTTTTCACCGACGTCCATCGGCCACCTCCCGCTCAGCCTTTGCGGCGAGCGACAATCACCAGGGCCGTCTGGAACGAGCGCGGAAGCCGACGCTCGACGGCCACGACCATTTTCGCGATTCGGGGCCACGGGACGAGGTAGCGGTCCAGGCCTGTGCGCGACGCGGCGGCCCACTCGAAGTCCTTGTCGAGCAGGTCGGCCAGACTCCGTCGAGTGTTCATCAAGTACGCCGTCTTGAAGACGTCCTGTTCCTCGCGTCCGGGTTGGACCGTGTTCAACACGTTGATGTGCGAGTGGTTGGGCACCAGCCGTGCCGCCATGGCCAGCAGCGAATGCCGGCTGACGGTGCGAGCCAGGAAGACACCCCCGGGTCGCAGGACGCGTGCCATCTCGCTGGCAAAGTGAGTCGGGTCGGTGACGTGCTCGAGGACGAAGTCACTCACTGCCAAGTCGACGGACGCGCTCTCCAACGGCCACTTCCCGTCCTCCTCGATGAGGCGGAACTCGTCGATGATCGGGTTCTGGGTGCCGATCGGGTCGATGTCGATCCCGATCACGCGGCGGCCTGGCCCTCGCAAATCTTGCCAGGGGCCGCGCTCGTTCACCGCGCTGACGTCGGCCAGCACGCCGCGGCCGCAGCCGACCTCAGCGACCAGCTGCGACTGCGCCGCCAAGGCCTGGGCGGTCATAAGGAAGACGTGCGCGCTGTCGAGGGCGAGGATGCGGTCCTCGAACAACTCGAACCAGCCCAGGGGTTGGGTCTCACCATCACCCAGCGTCATCCTGTTCATCACCATCCTGATTGGAGAAGTCGTCGGAGAAGTCGTCAAGGTAGCACCGGCCGATTTGCGCACCCGTGCAACCAGGCAGTGGCCGGTGGTCCCACATAGTGTGCCCTGTATGGAACTGCACGAAGCGCTTTACACGACGCGCGCGATGCGAAGGGTGCGTCCCGACCCCATCCCGATGGAGGTCCAGGCCCGCATCCTCGATGCGGCTGTCCGGGCTCCCTCAGGTGGCAATCAGCAAAACTGGCGCTTCCTCTTGCTCGACGACCCGGCCAAGAAGGCCGCCCTCGCCCCCCTCTATCAAGGGGCCATGAGCCAGCTCTGGACGTCGGTCTACAAGGCCCAGCTCGACGCTGCCCACGCCAACCCCGACGCCCCCGAGTCCGTCCAGATGTTCAAGGTCCAGCGATCAGCGCAATGGCTGGCCGACCACTTCGAGGACGTCCCGCTCTACCTGTTCCCCTTCTCCCAACACGACCCAACGGGAGGCTCCATCTACCCCGCCGTCTGGAGCGCCATGCTGGCCGCCCGGGCGGAGGGCGTCGGCAGCTGCCTGACGGCGCTGCTGCAGTTCTTCCACCCGGCCGAGACGTTGGAGATCCTGGGCGTCCCCACCGACGAGGGCTGGATCCTTTCGGGCACGGTGAGCTTCGGCTACCCCACCGGCACCTGGGACGTCGCGGCCCGCCGGCCGGTGGATCATGTCTCGCACCGCAACACATGGGGCAGCCCCGTCGGCTTCGAGGTACCCGCGCCCCTGTGGCCAAGCTGAGCGACGTCGCGGCGCCGTTCGCCGGCACCGTGCTCCAGGTTCCCGTCACGGCGGGCGACCGGGTGGCCGCCGGGGCCGTCCTGGTCGTGCTGGAGTCGATGAAGATGGAGCATCTGGTGGAAGCGCCCAGCCCGGGGGTCATCGACTCTGTCCTGGTGGCGCCCGCCGATGCCGTGCAAGCCGGGGACGTCTTGGTCTCCATGACCGAGGCCGAGGAGGTTGCCACCCCGACGGCCGCCACCGCGGCGGTCGACCAGACGGCAGCGGGTGCGTTGCGTCCCGAACTGGCCGAGCTGGAGGCGCGGGTGGCCGCCACCCTCGATGCCGGACGGCCGGCCGCCACCGAGCGCCGTCACGCGGCGGGACGCCGCACGGCGCGGGAGAACATCGAAGACCTCTGCGACCCCGGCAGCTTCGACGAGTACGGCGCCCTCGTCATCGCGGCCCAGCGGGCGCGCCGCAGCATCGAGGACCTCACCGCCAACACGCCGGCTGACGGCCTGATCACCGGCATCGGACGGGTCAACGGCGACCTCTTCGGCCAGGACCGGTCACGCTGCGCCGTACTGTCGTACGACTACTCCGTCCTGGCCGGCACCCAGGGCCAGGTGAACCACCGCAAGAAGGACCGTCTCTTCGAGCTGGTGCACCGCCTCCGCCTGCCGGTGGTCCTCTTCGCTGAGGGCGGTGGCGGGCGACCGGGCGACACTGACATGGCGGTCGTGACGGGGCTCGACACCGAGGCCTTCGCCACCTTCGGGGCCCTCAGCGGCCTGGTGCCCCTGGTGGGCATCGTGTCGGGCCGCTGCTTCGCCGGTAATGCCGCGCTGCTCGGGTGCTGCCACGTCATCATCGCCACCCCAGACGCCAATGTGGGGATGGGCGGGCCCGCCATGATCGAGGGGGGCGGGCTCGGCGTGTTCGCCCCCGAGGAGATCGGGCCGGTCTCGGTGCAGGTGCCGAACGGGGTGGTCGATGTCCTCTGCGCCGATGAGAAGGAAGCCGTCGAGGTGGCCCGCCGCTACCTCTCGTACTTCCAGGGGGACGTGACTGACTGGGCCTGCGCCGACCAGGAGCGGTTACGCGAGGTCGTGCCACCGGACCGCCGGCGCGTCTACGACGTGCGTCGGGCGGTGGAGCTGCTGGTTGACGAGGCGTCGCTGCTCGAGCTGCGACCCGAGTTCGCCCCCGGCATGGTGACGGCGCTGGCCCGGGTCGAGGGCCGTGCCGTCGGAGTGATGGCCAACAACCCGCTGCACCTGGCCGGGGCGATCGATGCGGGGTGCGCTGACAAGGCGGCCCGCTTCTTGCAGCTGTGCGAGGCCTTCGGGCTGCCGGTGCTGTCCCTTTGTGACACGCCCGGCTTCATGGTCGGGCCGGCGGCGGAGGAGACGGCGCTGGTGCGCCACATCAGCCGGATGTTCGTGGTCGGCGCCTCGCTCACGGTGCCCTTCGCCTGCGTGGTGCTGCGCAAGGGGTACGGGTTAGGCGCCCAGGCCATGGCCGGCGGAAGCTTCCGGCGACCCCTCTTCACCGTGGCCTGGCCGACCGGGGAACTGGGCGGGATGGGGCTCGAGGGGGCCGTGCGCCTTGGCTTCCGCCGCGAGCTCGACCTCATCGAGGACCCGGCCGAGCGGGAGACGGCGTTCTCGGCCATGGTGGCCCGCGCCTACGAGCACGGCAAAGCGCTCAACGTGGCCACCCATTTCGAGATCGACGACGTGATCGACCCGGCAGCCACCCGAGCCCGTTACCTGCACGCCCTGCGCTCGTCGCCCCCACGCCCAGCTGGCGAGGGGCAGCGCCGCCCCTTCGTCGATACGTGGTGAGCCGCTGAGCGCGCGGTGAACCGCGGACGGATCGTGGCGCGCCGCGCTGATCTTGGTAGTGACGAGACCCAACGATCGTTCGACATCATGCACCTGGCTGTGAGGATTCTGGGTGGTTCTCGGCACGGGCTAGACCTCACCAGGCACCGTGGTCGCTGCCGATAGAGTGCGATCGCATGGGAGAGGGAGCGGTGTCGATCTTGATGCCCACGTTCAATTCCGGCGACTTCCTGCTCGAGGCGGTGGACAGCGCGGCCTCGCAGCTCGGCCCCGACGACGAGATCGTGATCCAGGACGGGGGGTCGACCGACGGCTCCATCGACACGGTCCGGGAGCGCTATGCCGACGTTCCCCAGGTCAAGATCGTCAGCGCACCAGACGGTGGGCAAGCGGACGCACTCAACCGGGCCCTGGCCCGAGCGGAGAACCCGTTCGTGGGCTGGCTCAACGGGGACGACTGCTACTACCCCGGGGCACTCGAGGCATTCCGGCGGGGCCTAGAACTGAACCCATCGGCCGACATTGTCCACGGTTCGTGGACGCTCTACACGGAGTCGGGTGAAATCCTGCGTGTCTGCGTCCCCCGCCAGCTGGATCGCGCCGGACTGATGCGCACGCCGCAGATTTTCACCGGCGCCAGCTATTTCCGGACAGCAGCGGTACGCCAGGCCGGGGGCTTCGATCCCGAGCTCCACTACTGCATGGACATCGACCTCGTGGCCCGCCTCCTCCAGGGTGGCTCGGTGCCCACCCTGGTCCCCGAGACGCTGGGGGGTTTCCGTTGGTACTACGGGAGCAAGACGGGTGCCCTCGAATTCGGCGTGGTGCGCGAGTGTCTGAAGATCCGTCGCCGTTACGCCGACAGCGTCGGGTCCTACTTCGAGGCCTACTTCTTCAGCGCCACCCAGGCTGTGACGCAGGCCGCCATCCCGCTGCGACGGACCAGGTTGTACGCGCGACTACGAAACCGGGGCAGCAAGGCTGAGCGCGCCGCCGCGCTCAGCGAGTCCTAGCCCTTCGCCGGTGCCAACCGCACCGAAACCACCGGCCGTGACGGAGGCGGACACGTCCCGCGTGCGGGACCTGAAGCTCCGCGCCCGCTACCGGGCGCGCCGCACACTTGACCGGCTCGATAACGAGCCCGTCCGGCGCGCTCGGCGCATGGTCAAGGCCCTCCGCACCGACCCGCCGTCTGTGCTGTACGTCGGTGACTCCATGCTGGGCTTCGTCGCCCCCTACGATGCCGATCAGCGCCGGCTCGATGCAATGGTGTCTGATCAGCTCGGCGCCGACACGTCAATGCACGTCGTGTTCGGCGCCAGTTTCAATGCCGACATCATCGACGCCTACCTGGGACTGGCCAAGGCCCAAACCCACCGCCCCATCGTGATCGTGCCGGTGTGGGTGCGAGGACGCCTGACGCCCTTCGTCGAGCACCCGGTGCACGGGCACAAGCGGGCCATGCGCCGGATGCGCCAGGTGAACCCGACCGGACCGACCTGGCGCATCCGCGGTTCGTGGCCCCGACCCACGCAGAAGGACTTCGACGAGTTCTACGCCAAGCCCTTCCCGTCGCTGCTCGGCGACAATCTGACGGTGGGCGACCACGTCAAGGCCATCGGCCAGGCCGAGCGGGAGGGCGACGAGACGGCGCGGCGAAGGGCGCTCTACGCCTATCACTACGGCGGGCTGGTCACTCCGGCCGCGCTGGAAGCGGTCACGCAACTCGGGCGCACCGTCCGCGCCCTGGCTTGCCCCACCGTCGTCTACCAAACGCCGCTCCCGGTCGAAACCGGCACGGCGCTGCTCGGCCCCGAGTTCTCCGAGTACTGCATCAAGAACCTGGCGGCCATCGATGCGGCGTTCCGGCTCGGAGCAGGCGAGGAGTTCGAGATCATCGAGTCGGGAACCAGCTTCTCCGAGTCGGAGTTCATCGACCCAGGCGACGGCAGCGAACACGTCAATGAACGCGGCCGGAAGCGCCTGGCCGACATGATCGTGCAGGGGGTGAAGCGGGCAACGTCCTCGCCCCACTCCGACAGCCCGGTCTGATCTCACCGCGGACGGAAGCACGGCGCTGATCCCGCCGCTGCAATGGCAGATGCAACGGCGGCGAGGCCGGCCCGCCGTGACGGTGACTGGGGCCAGGGCCGGCACCGTTCACGGCGCTGACAATCCATACCCGGTCTGCCGCCTCGGGGTGCGGATGTAATCTGAGGCTATGGCGGGTATCCCGAAGGACGCTCCGATCTTCGTCGCAGGGCACACCGGACTGGTCGGGTCGGCCGTCGTCCGCAAGTTGCGAGCGGAGGGGTACGACAACCTCCTGTCGGCCCGCCGTGATCAACTCGACCTACGGGATCAGGCGGCGGTCAACTACTGGTTCAAGGCCAACCGGCCCGAGTATGTCTTCCTGGTCGCCGGAACTGTCGGTGGCATCATGGCCAACTCGACCCGGCCCGCCGAGTTCCTCTACGACAACATGATGATCCATGCCACGGTCGTCCACGCTGCGCACCTCTTCGACACCACCAAGTTGCTCTACCTCGGCAGTTCGTGCATCTACCCGCGGGAGGCGCACCAGCCGATCGACGAGGCCCAGCTGCTTCAGGGACCGCTCGAGCCGACCAACGAGTACTACGCGATCGCCAAGATCGCCGGCATCAAGCTTTGCCAGAGCTATCGCCAGCAACACGGTTGCAATTTCATCTCGGCCATGCCGACAAACCTGTACGGACCGTACGACAACTTCGATCTCACCAGCAGCCACGTGCTCCCCGCGCTCATGCGCAAGTTCCACGATGCCAAGCTGGCCGGATTGACCCAGGTGGAGATCTGGGGCACGGGCAGCCCGATGCGCGAGTTCCTCCACGCCGACGATCTGGCCGACGCCTGCCTTTTCCTCATGGAGAACTACTCCGACGCCCAGCATGTCAATGTCGGCACGGGAATCGACATCACGATCCGGGAGCTGGCGGAAACCATGCGAACCGTCGTACATCCCGACGCCGAACTCGTTTTCGACACGTCGAAGCCCGACGGCATGCCCCGTAAGGTGCTCGACGTCACGAAACTACAGGCGCTCGGCTGGTCGCCCCGCATCGAGTTCGGTGACGGCGTCCGGACCACCTACGAATGGTTCCTGAGCCAGGAGCCGGGCACCATCCGCGGCATTCCCGCCTTGAGCAGCGTCGCCTAGCTCGCTCTCGGACCGCGGAGGGCCCGAGATTCCGACAATGTCGGTCTCAGTAGTATGAGCCGATCCGACGACCGAGTTTCGTAACCGCGATCGCCCTTCTAAGCGGGAGCGTCGTGGCCTGTGGACTCGGCCTCGCTTCGCCCGCCGCGGCATCCGCCGCATCGCGGGGCGCCACCTATTTGTTCGTTGCTCCCTCGGGCACCGGCAAGGACTGCACGTCAATCTCGCCGTGCGCCCTGAGAACGGCCCAGGCCGACATCGAGGCAGACCGGACGGCAAAGGGCCACCGCGTCGTCCAGCTCGCCGGCGGGACCTACCGATTGGCGTCGGCACTGACCTTCGGCTCGGCCGACTCGGGCCGGCCGGGCGCTCCGGTCTCGTACCAGGCCGCACCAGGCCAGACGCCTGTCCTCAGCGGCGGGCAGGCGATCACCGGATGGAAACTGCACGACCGTACGCGGGACATCTACGTGGCATCGGTGCCCAAGGGGTTCAAGACCCGCCAGCTCTACGTCGACGGACAGCGGGCCGTCCTGGCCAACGAGGATGCCGGCACGGCCCTGGGCACCATGAAGCAGACGGCGACTGGCTACACCGTCAGCAACCGGGCCATCGACCATTGGTCAGATCCCAAAGGCCTTGACTTCTCCTACCCGTCCCAGGGGCAGGACCCGGCCTCGACGAGCGGCACCTGGACGGATTCCTTCTGCGGGGTCGCCGCCGTCGCCGGTCGGACCGTCACGATGGATGAGCCTTGCTACAAGAACGCCACCACCAACCCCACCCCGGTCGTCGGGCTGCCGGCGTTTGTTGAGAACGCCTATGCCCTGCTCTCCGGACCAGGACAGTTCTACGTCGACTCTGCGGCCGGTCGCATCTACTACCGGCCCTCGGCCGGTCAGGACATGGCCGAGGCATCGGTGGTCGCACCGCTGGCCCAGTCGCTCCTTCGGGTCCGCTCAGCGCGCGACCTGCAATTCATCGGGCTCACCTTCGAATACGCCACCTGGACGCCCAGCACTTCCGAGGGGGTGGTCGATACCCAGGCAAACGAGCTGCAGACCACGGACTACGCCCAGGCCTCGCTGATGCCGAGCGACGTCTCGTTCTCGCACTGCAACCACGTGCTCTTCGAGCGCAACACGCTGACGCATCTCGGGGGTGCGGCGTTGAGTTTCGATGGCGGGGGTGGTCTCAACGTTGTCATCGGCAACACCATCACCGACGTGTCGGGCACAGGCATCAACATCGGCGATGGCGACTCCTACACCTCTCCCCCGGTCCATATGGAGTCGGGGGACGTCGTGGAGGACAACGTTGTCCACGACGTGGCCGTCGAGTACCAGGGGGGAGCCGGCATCTTCGCCGGCTGGGTCACCAATACCACCATCGACCACAACGACGTGTCCGACGTGCCGTGGGTCGGCATCTCGCTCGGCTGGGGATGGAACTCGGCCCCCACCGCCATGGCCAACAACCACATCGACGACAACGTGGTCGAGGACGCTCTGGACTCGTCGATCTTCGACGGCGGGGCCATTTACGTCAACAACGGTCAGCGGGCGTCGGGCCATTCGACGATCCGGGGCAACTACGTGCTTGGGGACCCGCTGCCGTACGGCGCCATCTACCTCGATTCCGGAGCGTCGAACTACGACGTCGCCGACAACGTGGTGTCGCAGACCTCGACCAACTGGGTCTACCTCCAAACGGGGCCTAACCCGGCGTCGAACAATACGGTCGAAGATAACTTCAGCAATGCCTCGGCCATGGTTCCCGGCAATTCGACCAACACCGTCACCCAGAACGAGACTGGACTCAAGACCGAGCCGGCGGCGGCCCAGGCCATCACGGCGGCGGCCGGGCTGCAGGCCCCCTATGCCCACCTGGCGCCGGCGGACGCAGACCTCTCCTCTGGGACCCCGGCCTTCTCCTCTTCCTCCGCCTCGTCGGCCTACGCGGCCGCCGAGGCCAACGACGGCAACGCATTGAGCGGCTGGATCTCGGCCTCCGGGGATTCCCACCCGTACTGGGAGACCGATCTCGGTGCCTCCCGATCGCTCGCCTCCATCGCGATACTGCTCCCGCTGGGCAGCGACGTCGCCGCCGAGCGCCGCAACTTCGAGGTGTGGGTGTCGAACAGCGAAGCGATGACTCCCGGACATTTCACCCTCGCCTGTAGACAGGGCCCGGATCCGGTGCCGTACGGCTCCTCATTCGAGTGCGCACTCCCCCTCGGACCCTGGCGCTACGTGGCCCTCGTCAAGACCGATGGCCAACCGTTCGCACTGGCTGAAGTACGGATCTTTGGGAACTGACCATTGGCGTCAGTGGCGGCTCAGAAGTACCGAAGAGCGTGAATCACGAGATTCTGCTGCAGAGGACCGGAGTAGCATGCTGCCGTGCCCTGGACCTTGGGGGAAACGAACCGCATCCGCGCTTCCATGGCGGCGCCATGGACAAAATGGCTGGGCGAACGGACCGTCCAGCGCACCGTCCAGGGCGTACGGCTCACGCTGCCCCGCTCGCACATGTTGCCCGTGTATGCCAGGGTCAAGCCGAGCTACGGGCAGAACCTGGTGAAACTAGCCGCCGGACTGGCGGCCCATGCCCCCGTCGACCAACGACCACTGCGGGTCGTCGACATCGGCGCCAACGTGGGCGACTCCGCCCTGCAGATCAACGCCGCCACCGACGCCCACATCCTCTGCATCGAGGGCGACCCCTACTGGGCCGAGTTCTTGCATCGCAACGTCGACCGGAACGCCGCGATCACGGTCGAGGGGGTCCTGCTCCTGCCCGAGGCAAGTGAGCTGGCGGCCAGCAGCCCGGTGCGGGACCATGGCACCACCCACTTCGTGCAGGACAGTGGCGGTCCAGCGGCGCTGCCTTCGGCCACGGCGAGCGCCCTACGGGCGCGCAACGCGGACTTCGAGCGAGTGCGCCTGATCAAGTCGGACACTGACGGCTTCGACCCTGTCCTCGTCCCGGCTGCCGCCCAAGCCTGGGCCGACTGTGGACCGGTCCTTTTCTTCGAGTTCGATCCCGAGCTGGCCCGCAAAGCCGGCTACGAGCCCAACGACATGTGGGGTGTGCTGACCGACCTCGGGTACACCCGGTTGGCCATCTGGGACAATGCCGGGGACCCGCTCGGACAGCTTGATATCGGCGCGGCAGCCGAGACTGCGGCCACCCTTGAACCCAAACCCGTCCATCTCGGCTACAACTTCTGGGACGTGGCCGCCTGCCGTGACGACGACATGGAGGGTCGCGCTGTCCTCGAACAACTCGTCCCTCTTCGGTTCGACGTGCGCGGAACTCGCCGCTGAGGCGAGCATCCCCGGGCCGTATGCCGTACGCCGTACAATGCCTCCCATGACGATGGCGACGATGGTGACCCAGCTCCGTAGGCGGCTCGGGCCAACGTATCGGGACTGGCGCACGCGCCTCGACCACCCCGACCTCAAGGAAGCTCGGCTCCTCATTGAGACACTCCGCTCAAAGCCCGTCGACGTCCTGCATCTCGGTGCCTCGGAGAGTCTTTTCATCAGCCCACACGACGAGGACACGCGAACACTGTCCCAAATGCTGCGTGACGGCCTCGCACCGGATCTCTCCCTGCACTCGATTGCGGGCGCCGGACACAATCCCGAACTGCAAAAGATGTACGTGGACATCCTGGCCTGCAGCCCGCAACGACCAATTTTGATCATGTTTCTACCCTTGCGATTTGGTTTCCCACCTTGGAGGCTGCATCCCGATCACAGCCACATCCGACCCATGAAGGCGTTGCGTCGGATCCCACCCCAGAGTCCGCCCTGGCGATTTCATGCCTACGTTCCTCCCTCAAAGAAGTCTGACTTCACCCGGTTCAACCAGATCGAGTTCCGGACACTCGACGGCACGGCTTCCATCGGAGAGCTCCGAGGTCAGTGGAGGCATCCAGAACAATTCGGATTGACTCCCGAAGAGCACATCCGCCGCACCTTCTCCTTCCTTCACGGCGGAATCGACCCCCTCACCCCGGCCTTCCTCAAAACCATCACCGACCTCGCAGGGCGTGCGCGCGACCTGGGACTGCCCGTGGTCGCGTACCAGCCGCCAATGCCGATCCAGCGAGGGACGGAGGTGCTCGGAGACGCGCTCCTGGAATTGGTGATCAGGGAGTACAAGGCGATGGACGACGCGTTCATTGCCGGATACGGACCGTCTCCGATCCTTCGGATCGGCCGGAGCTTTGAGACGGATGAATTCATCGATCCTGATGACGGCGTTGAACACTACAGCGAGCGCGGCAGGAAACACTTGACCGAACTTCTCGTCGAAGCGGTTCACAACCTGCGAGGCGCGACACCGTCTCCTTGAGGTCGAGCCTGACCGAATGATGCATGCACCGTCGGCCATGCGTGACCCACGACGCCGCCCGAGATCACAACCTTACGGGTGACGCTCCATCCGGGACAGATCGGGCGATAAGCGTCAAGTTGTCCGCTTCCGTAAGTGAATGATGCCCTCGTGAGAGTACGTTCGGGACTTGAGAGAGCGCGTCGGCCGCTTTGGCCCAAAACATCGCGGTCTGATAGCGACGTTGGCTGACCGGTTGCTTGGTTAAGAGGTGGAACGAACCCCACGAGCGGAGGTGCATTCCAAGAATCTCTGCGACTTTTTGCAGCGTCTGCTCCGAAAAGAAGGAGATATGTTGGCCCGTCCCCGGCGCCAGGTACCACCAGTCGGGATCGACTTTCGCACCTGGGTGCAGGATCTCAGTGAAAAAAAGGGCATCGGCATCGGTCTGGCTAAGGGCTTCGTGAAAGAACGCCAGTGGATCAGGCGTGTGCTCGAGGACCTCGAAGGCCGTTACGAGTGAGGCGGATCTCCGACCGGCTTCTTGATCCCATTCGAAACCCCTCGCGAGAAGATTGTCCGCATAGCGGTCCTGCCAGTAGAAGTCGAACCCGCTATCCCTCATGAGACGGACGAACATTCCACATCCACCCGCCCAATCGACATAAGGCCCCTGTGGAAACAAGTGAGAGAGGATGATCTTGAGCCGTCGAGCGAGGAGGAGATTTCTGTAGACCAGGCCCGTGTCGGTGGTCGAAATGGCATTTGAGTATGCCTCCTCCAACCAGTACGGCTCCTCGGTGCACCAGAACTCACAGGCCGAGCATTTGAAGTACTCCACCTCATATCGCCCGAGAAGGATCCCGCGGTGCGTCACCGTTACCGGTCCGCCACACACCTTGCAAATACCC
Source organism: Acidimicrobiales bacterium (assembly GCA_036489775.1). Classification (GTDB taxonomy): domain Bacteria; phylum Actinomycetota; class Acidimicrobiia; order Acidimicrobiales; family RAAP-2; genus Bog-473. The sequence goes on from DASXFC010000082.1 coordinate 133,589, forward strand.
ATTGCAGCCAATCTAGACCTTCCTGTGCCGCTCCTGTGTGGTTTTGCGAACAGTCACCTGGCGGCAGGGCGTTACGGGCAACCCGATGAGACCAAGTCAAACACCTCAAATGCCTGCCCGCCGCTAGGGCTGGGCTGTCTCAACCAATTCCGCCCTCCTAGCGTGCTTTGCTCCTTGGCCGTCCCCCACGGGGGATTCGGGAGAAGCGTGCTTGGGGCCAGATCCACCGTCGAGCGCACCGAGTTCACGCCGCACCAGGACGATCAGCGGCACCGTGGCGACGAAGACGAGGGCGACGATGCTGCCCAGAATCGGACCGGGGAGTCCGAAGACATGGGTCAACCAGATGGAAGCGGCCAAATTGACGGCCGCACCCAGGATCCCGATCAGCGCGAAAGTCCGGACCCGCTCGACTGCGGCGAGCAGATACGACGCCTGCATGACGGTCGTCGAGTACACCGTGTAGATGCCGAGGGAGATCAGGAGTGACATCGGGGGCACGAGACCCTTGCCGAGCCACACACGTGAGATGTCCTGGCCGAAGAGAACCAGAAGGAGGCAGGCGCTCGAGGTCAGCGCCAAGGAGATGAGGAGCGTCTGCCAGAACCTGCTGCGGGCCCAGGCATGATCCCCCCGGGTGATGGCATCGGTGAGAGCCGACCACATCTGCAGGCCGACCATCCCGATGGTTACCCCGACCAGGGTGAACATCCTCGCCGCCAGCGCGAAGACGGCAGCGGACGAGGCGCCCATGACCGAGGACACCACCAGGGAGTCGATGGAGTAAGAGATCACTGCGGCCATGGACATGATGGCGAACATCCAGGCCGCCTTCAGGAAAACCCAGGCCAGGCGAGGCGGAACACGCAATCTCTCGGGCCGCAACCTCGGGTAGACCCATACAAACACCCACAAGGTCTGCACCATGAAGAGCAGCACGGGGACGCCGGCGATGGCGAACACGTAGACCCAGATGGGCAGCTTCAGCTCTGCGCAGACCACCATCGTGCAGAGAGAGAAGAAGCTGGCAGCGATGATCCAGAGCTGCGACGTTGCAAAACGCAGCATGGCGGCAAGGATGCGGCTACCGATGGTGGCGGGGATGCCCAGACCGCCGAAGACGAAGAGGCAGATGACCGCGGGACGAACCGTCGATTCGGATAACGAATGGGCGCCGAGCAGGGTTTGCCAGGGTAAAAGGAACGCAGAAGCCGAACCGAGCGCGGCAATCAGGCCGCCGGTGACGCACAAGGTGCTGAAGGTCACGCCAACCACTTGGCGGCTCCCTTCGGCATCGTCGCGGGCATTGGCCTCGGGCAGCCTCGTCATGAGGAGTGTTCCCAGCCCGAAGTCACCGAAGGTGAGGAACGCGGACACCAGCGTCAACACGGCGACAACGCCCAACTCGGGCTTGGTCAGCGCGTGGGCGGCGATGGCCAAGATGGCCACGGTGCCGATGGCGCTGACTGCTCGGGCCGCCAGAGTAGCCACGGCGGACCTCATTACGGCCCTGTCGCGGTGCTTCCCTAGCTCATTGGTCGGCTCGGGCACCTCGTCGTTGGTCGACGCGGGCACCTCGGCATTGGTCGACGCGGGCACCTCGGCATTGGTCGACGCGCCGCGATCAGCCATGTGACCGGAAAGGCCGTGAGCACAAAATCGTGCGGTCTGCGCTCCGCCCGGGTGCGTCCGCCATGACCTGAATCTAGCAACTAGTGCGCCAGCAGTGTAGGCAGGCAAACTACATTGGTGTAATCTGCCAAGAGACCGCTCATCATCGGATGTACATTTCCAGAGGGCAGAATTGGCTACGTCGCTTTCCTCCCGACGAAGGGTCGTGAATCGTCAATGAACAGAGTTTCACGCGCATTGAAGCGAGGTCCATCGATCCTTCTGCGAGGGATGATCAAATGCGTAGCCTTCGTAAATCCAATCTGGTACATGAAGCTGTACGTTCCGTACTTGAGATGGATGGGACTTGATTTCACGGGATTTCCGATGTTCATATCCCATAGAGCTCGCATTGATGGTTTGGATTACGGCTTAATCTCCATCGGCGACAAGGCGGTGATCTCGTCCGACGTTGTGATTGTCACGCACGACTTTTCAGTCAATGCTGCCATGCGCCTCAAGGATGGAATCGAAAATCAGAGTTACAAAATAGTCGGAAGGGTGGAGATAGGAGCGAACGCCTTCGTCGGAGCAGGTTCGATTCTGCTCCCTGGCACTCGAATCGGTGAGTCGGCGATTATCGGTGCTGGCTCCGTCGTTCGAGGCGAAGTACCTCCCCGCTCAATCGCGATCGGCAATCCCGCCAAAGTCATCGCCGATGTGGACGAGTGGCTGAATCAGGCAAAGGTCCTTGCCAAGATTGAAGTTGTCGTCAACTAGTCCCGAGCCGACGGTTCGCCACCGTGTGCTCGTCCACCGGAACCTGCTGATGTTCGAGCGCATTGAGCTCTCGCCGCAACAGGACGATCAGCGGCACGGTAAAGACGAAGACGAGGGCGACGATGCTGCCCAGAATCGGGCCGGGAAGTCCGAAGACATGGGTCAACCAGATGGACGCCGCCAAATTGACGGCCGCCGCCAGAATCCAGATCAGCGCGAGGGTGCGGACCCGCTCTACTGCGGCCAGGAGATACGACGCCTGCAGGGTGGTCGTCGAGTACACCGTGTAGATGCCGAGCGAGATCAGTAGGGACATCGGGGGCACGAGACCCTTGCCGACCCAGACACGTGAGATGTCCTGTCCGAAGAGGACGAGTATCAAGCAGGCGGACGAGGTCACCACGACAGAGATGCACAGCGCGTGCACGAACCGTCTTCGGGCCCAGGCATGATCCCCGCGGGTAATGGCATCGGTGAGAGCCGACCACATCTGCTGGCCTGCCATCCCGATCGTTACCCCGACCAGCGTGAACATCCGTGCCGCCAGCGCGAAGACCGCAGCGGACGAGGCGCCCATGACAGAGGACACCACCAGGGAATCAATCGAGTACGAGATCACCGCGGCCATGGACATGATGGCGAACATCGAGGCCGCCTTGAGGAAGGCCATGGCCAGGCGAGGCGGGACACGCAATCTCCGGGGCCGCAGCTCCGGGTAGACCCACACGAACACCCAGAAGGTCTGCGCGACGCAGAGCACGATGGGGGCGCCGGCGATGGCGAACACGTACGTCCAGATGGGCAGCTTCAGCTCTGCGCAGACCACCGTCATGCTGAGAGAGAACACGCTGGTTCCGATCAGCCAGAGTTGCGCCGTCGCAAGACGCAGCATGGCCGCGAGAATCCGGCCACCGATGGTGGCGGGGATGCCCACACCCCCGAAGGTAAAGAAGCAGACGACCGCGGCACGAACCGTAGATTCGGGTAACGAATGGGCGCCAAGCAGGGTGGGCCATGGGAAGATGAATGCCGAACACACACCGAGCGCGCCAACCACGCCGCCGGTGATGCACAAGGTGCTGAAGGTCACCCTGACAGCTTCACCGCTCCCCTCGACATCGTTGCGGGCATTGGCCTCGGACAGCCTCGTCATGAGGAGGGTTCCCAACCCGAAGTCACCGAAGGTGAGGAATGTGGCCATCAGCGTCAATACGGCGACGACGCCCAACTCGGGCTTGGTCAGCGCGTGGGCGGCGATGGCCAAGGTCGTGACGGTAGCGATGGCGCTAATGCCGCGGGCCACCAGTGTGGCCAAGGCGGACCTCATCAGGGCCCTATCGCGGTGTTTCCCGAGCTCGCCCGACTGCGCAGGCGCCTCTGGGGCGTTGCTCGAGGCTACGGGGTTATCCACGTGACCGGAAACGGTCGTATGCAAAAGGTGCTGCGGTCAGCGCTCCGCACGAGACCTTCCGCCATGGCCAGAATCTAGCAACGAGCCGAGCTTTCAACTAGCGAGGATCTGGGAGCTCCGATCTGCGCTGGACGGCCCTACATCTGGGGTAGCCCACCCCCTGTCCGATACCCGTCAGCTCCTGGAAACCTCGCGGTACACGTCGCGGGTGAGCTCGGCGGTACGACGCCAAGAAAAGGTCCGGGCGCGCAGGCGACCCGCCGCGGCAAGGCGCTCCCGCTCTGCCGCATCGCCCACCAAGCGATCGATCATGACGGCCAGCCCTTCCGCATCATCCGTCGAGAAGGTCAGGACCGAATCGCCGCCCACCTCGATGGAGCACGGCATGTCGGCGACGATGGTCGGACACCCCGCGGCGAAGGCCTCGACGATGGGCAAGCCGAACCCCTCGTACCGGGAGGGGAACACGAAGCATCGTGCCGACGCGTACACCGTCGGCAGCTCGTGATCGTCAGCCGCTCGACGCACGACCCGTGACCGCACTCCCAGCTCATCCTGATTGGCGAGCTCTGTTTCGGTGAAGGGTGGACCCACGCAGACCAGGGAAAGCGCCGGTCGGGTATCGCCCAGGAGTGCCATCGACCGCAGCAGCACGTCGAAATTCTTGTAGTCGAAGCGCTGGCCCACGTAGAGGACATACTCGGGACAGTCCGCCTCGGGACGAGCGTCGAAAAAGTGATCGGCCACCCCGAGCGGCGTCACCACGACCGGCTTGTCCAACGTTCCGTAGACGCGCAGGAGATCGTCCTTCGTGGACTGCGAGATGCACAAGATGGCGTCACACACATCGACGTACTGACGCTTGGCTTGGTGCGGGTTCCCGTGAAGGAACTGCTCGGGAAAGAGCTCGGGGATCATGTCGTAGATCGTGCACACACGATGGTCGGCCTGTGAGGTGAGAGCCTGGGGAAAATAGTGAGTGTGATGCATCAGGTGGGCGGACTCGGCACTGCGACGCGCCACCATCCGGTTCAAGGGGCGGAGTACCCGAGGGCGCTGCAGCACCTCGGGCAAGGGGGCCCGGCGATAACACAGCGGATCGAGCTCCAAAAGGTGCTCGGTCACGGTGTAGCGAAACGGCGTCAGCGCCTCGACACCCAGGCCAGGATCCTCGCGATAGATGCGCAGGAGCTCGGTGAAGTAGCGGGCCACCCCACCCCGCCGGTTGAACGTGAACACCTGGTCGTCATAGACGACCGGCACGAGGTTGTCCGACATTCAGGTTCTGGCGCAGGGGGTGGCACATCGCGTCGATGGGTGCGACCACACGCCGCCGAGATTACAGCCGCTTTGCGCAAGGTTCAGACTCGCGACCAGGCAGGCTCTTGACTCGACTCCCTATTCGCTACAGTTCCTCGGTGCCCTCCACCCCACAACAGCGCAGGCGGGTCGCCGTCAAGGTAAATGCGCCGTGGCGAAGGGTCCTGCCGAAGCGCACGGTGCGCCGCCATGTGCAGGGCGTCGATCTCTACATGCCCTGGTCACACCGCCTTCCCGACTTCGCGCGCGCCCGATCCTGGTACGGCCAGAATCTGGTGGCCCTGGCCGTGGCACTCGATCACCGAGGGAACGGGCCCGCCGGACCCATGAATGTGGTCGACATCGGCGCCAATATCGGGGATTCGGCCGCGCAGATCATCGCCCAAACGAACGCTCGCGTCCTGTGCGTCGAAGGCGATCCGTACTGGGCCGGGTACCTGCACAAGAACCTCGACGACAACCCCCGGGCGGTCCTAGAGGAGGCGCTCCTAACTCCAGACGAACACTCATGGGGCACATCGAGCCCGGTGCGGGAAAAGGGCACGACCCGGTTCGTCCAGGATGACTCGAGACAAGGTGCCCTGCCGGCCCTATCTACACGGGCGTTGCGGCAAAAGCACCCGGACTTCGACCGGGTACGACTGATCAAAAGCGACACGGACGGCTTCGATCCCGTTCTGGTCCCCGCCGCCGCCGAGGCGTGGCGGGACTCTCCGCCGGTGCTCTTCTTCGAGTTCGATCCGATCCTGGCCAACATCGCCGGTGACGACGAACCCGGCGCTCTATGGGGCAAGCTCGCCGAACTGGGATACTCCGACCTCGTCATCTGGGACAACACCGGAGATCCACTGGGGCAGCTCCCGATCGAACGGGCATCTGAGGAGGGAGCATTCCTCGACCCGCGTCCGGTTCACCTCGGGTACCACTTCTGGGACGTGGCGGCCCGTCACAAAGACGATTCGGCCGCCCATGCTGCCTTCGACGATCTCGTTCCCGAGACCTTCTCGCGCCTGGGAACCTGGCGGTAATTGCGGCCCGCGCGGGGTGCGCTACATTTTTGCGGATGACTTCGCCCGATAGCAGTGAGCAGACGTCGGGGTTGCGCGACTACGTCGATTTTCTGCGGCGGCGGCGGCTGATCATCATCGTGGTCACTCTGGTGTTCGTGGTGCTCTGCCTGGCCTTTTGTGCAATAAGTACTCCCAAGTACACCGCGACGGCCAAGATGCTCCTCACGCCGACGATCTCACCCACGTTGATCGAGGCCAACGGGGCTGCCAACACAGAACTCGTTGACGTCCCCTCGGATGTACAGATCATTGAGAGTTCGAGCGTCGCCAACTTGGTGGCGAAATCCATTCCGTCCGCGCCGGACGTCACCGCGGTACAGGTGGGCACGACAGATGTAGTGGACGTGCAGGTCTCGTCGAAGCATCCAGCGGTGGCAGCTGCGGCAGCCACCGCCTATGCGAAGGCGTACCTCAACTTCGAACAAAACCAAACAATCAACACGTTGACCGACGCGTTGACGCTGGTCCAGAAGCACATCAACACCCTCCACATAGCGATTGTGAGTACCCAAAACCAGATCACGGCCGCCAGTCCCACGACCAACACTGCGGCGCTCCAGTCAGAGCTGGCGACGTTGAATTCGGAGAACACCGCGCTGGACAACGAGGAGGCGAACTACCAGTTCTACACTCAGAGCGGCGCGACCTCGAGTGGTCAGATCCTCTCGCCCGCGGCGGTCCCGACCAAGGCGTCGTCACCCAAGACCCTCGAGTGGACCTTCATCGCACTCATCCTCGGACTCGTCGTTGGCCTCGGCTTGGCTCTGCTGGTCGAGAACCTCCGGCCAACGCCGTCGCGGCGGCTGAGTGGTTCTCCGGGTGCCGACGACATCGACCGGCGACCGAGGCGGGTGCAGTCCGCCTGAGGGTGACGGCCTGAGCCAGACGGCGCGGCTCAGCAGCCGGTCTGCCAAACCATCGCCTTGGCCAGCGCGAACCACTCGTAGGTGATGCCGCCCAACCACTCCGTGATCCCGGAGGGCGGCACGGCGACCTCGACCAATTGTCCCGGATAGCAGCGCCCGATGCGCAACCGCGCCCTGGTCGCCTGCGTTGTGGGCATGACGACGATGATGCGGTGCCAGTGGTGCCGCCGGGCTAGGGCGGCGATGGCGCGTGCCTCGCCGCGCGTCGAGAGCGGGTTGGCCCGGAAGCACATGATGGTGACTTTGGCCGTCGATGGAACGCATGAGAGCGATGGTTCGAGGGAGAAGACCAGCGTCGACGCGTATCCCTCCTCGGCCAGCTTCTCGCCGGCATGGACTGAGCTCAGTCCGAACCCACCGAGCACCACGATGGCGTTCGAGCGCACCGGAGCGTTGAGATCGGGGTACACGAAGAGGCGCAGCGTCAGGGCAACGAAGGTCAGCACCACTGCCACCACGACGGCGGCGATGATGCGTGACCGTCCGGACTTCAGTGCCACCACCGGCGACATTGTGGCAGGTGGCCCCGCGGGCTCCGCCAATTGGTCGGCACGGGCGCAGCCGCTTCGTCGATACTTGGTGGCGTGACCACGCAAATCGACGACCTAATTGCGGCTATGACCCTCGATGAGAAGGCCAGCCTGACGGCCGGTGCCACCCTCTGGTACGTAGCCTCGATCCCCCGCCTGGGTATTCCGGCCCTCAAGGTGTCCGACGGACCTTCGGGTGTGCGGGGCGACAGCATGATCGGACGTCGCTCGCTGTCGCTCCCCTGTGGCACCGCAATCGGCTCGACCTGGAATCCGGAATTGGTGTCCCGCCTCGGTGATGTGTTGGCCGCCGAGGCGGCCGCCAAAAGTGTCAATGTCCTGCTGGGACCGACGGTGTGCATCATCCGCACCCCACTGGCCGGCCGGACCTTCGAGTCCTACTCAGAGGACCCGTTACTCACGGCACTCCTGGCCGTGGCTTACATCCAGGGCGTGCAGCGCGGAGGCGTGGCCTGCTGCATCAAGCACTTCGCCTGCAACGACCAGGAGTACGAGCGCATGACCATCTCGGCCCAGGTCGATGAGCGCACCCTGCACGAGATCCATCTGGTCCCGTTCGAGGCCGCCGTGAGCGAAGCCAGCGTCTGGGCGCTCATGACCGCGTACAACAAGGTCAACGGCACCTACTGCGGCGAGCAGCCCGATCTGATCGGCCGAGTGCTGCGCGATCGCTGGGGCTTCGATGGCTTGGTCATGTCGGACTGGTTCGGCACCCACTCGACGGCGCCGGCCGTCCAGGCCGGCCTCGATCTCGAAATGCCCGGCCCGTCCGCGTGGTTGGGTCCGAGCTTGGCCGCCGCCGTGCGGGCCGGCGAAGTGGAAGAGGCAGTGGTCGATGGCCAGGTGCGCCACCTGCTCACCCTGATGGACCGGGTCGGGATCTTGGGCGGCGCCGCCGTGCAGGGTGCCAGTCCCGATGTGGTCGGCGTGGGGCGGGGGGCCGAACGCGAGACGAACGACACCTGGTCGCGCCAGGTGGCCCGTGAGGTGGCCACCGAGGGCACCGTGTTGCTGGTCAATCGCCAGCTGCTCCCGGTCGATCCGGCAACGGTGCGCACCATCGCGGTGATCGGTCCCAACGCCGGCGCCCTGGCCATGGGTGGCGGCAGCTCGGAGGTCACCCCATACCGGCGGCGCCGGGTGGCCGACGCCCTGGCTGAACGGTTCCCGGCGGCCGAGGTGGTCTACGAGGAAGGGTGCCGGATCACCAAGCACCTGCCCACGCTCGATCTGCGGTTGCTCGACGGGGAGGCCTACCAGGTCGAATACTTCGACAACGCCGAACGGGCCGGTGACCCCGTGATCACCGAGCAGGCCTACAACGGGCGCATGGCGTGGGTCGGCTTGCCTCACTCCTCTCTGACCGAGGGCGGTTCCCACTCGGTGCGCGTCAGCGGCCGGTTCACGCCCGATGTCAGCGGGACCTGGCGCCTCGGACTGGAAAGCGCCGGCGCTGCCGAGCTGCGCATCGACGGCGAGCTGGTCATCGACAACTCCAGGCCCGAGCGCGGCACCGGCTTCTACGGGGCCGGCAGCACGTTGGTTGAGACCGACTACCCGTTCGAGGCCGGGACGGCCAGCGAGATCTCGATCGAGGTGTGGCCACGCAAGTCAGGCTGGCCCATTCTGGGGGCCCGGCTGGCTGCCGGCCGCCCCGAGGTGGCCAATTCCTTCGAGCGCGCCGTGGCGGCGGCCGCGGCGGCCGACCTGGCCGTGGTGGTGGTCGGGCTCAACAGCGAGTGGGAATCGGAGGGGTTCGATCGGCATGATCTGCGCCTGCCCGGCGAGCAGGACCGCCTGGTCGAGGCGGTGATCGCGGCCAACGATCGCACGGTGGTGGTAGTCAATGCCGGCTCCCCGGTCGATCTGCCCTGGGCCGAGCAGGCCGGTGCGGTCCTCATGTGCTGGTACCCGGGTGAGGAAGGCGCCGATGGGTTGGCCGACATCGTGGTCGGGGCGGCCGAACCGGGCGGACGGCTGCCCGTCACCTTCCCCTACACCGTGGGGGACGGAGCCACCGGCGAGTCGGCCCGGGCCTATCCGGGTACCGACGGCGAAGTGGTATACGAGGAAGGGGTCATGGTCGGTTACCGCCACTTCAACACTCTGGGCATCGAGCCCCGGTTCTGCTTCGGGTACGGCCTCTCCTACGGCGACTTCCACCACGGGGATGTGCACACCACCAGCCGTGGCATCGCCATGGAGGTCACCAACGTGGCCGCCCGTCGAGGCACCCTGGTCCTCCAGGTGTATCTGCGAGCGGTCGAACCCGAGGTGGTCCGGCCCGACCGCGAGCTCATCGGATTCCGCAAGGTCGTCCTCGATCCGGAACAGACCGAGACGGTCGAGATCGAGCTGGACGCCTCGTCCTTCCGCTACTGGCACGTCGACGGGCACGCCTGGCGCACCGACCCGGGCCAGTACCAGCTCCTGATCGGCGCCTCGTCGCAGGACATCTGGGCCACCGCCGACATCAACGTGGGCGTCGACTGACAAAGCGCAGCGGTGCCGTTGGATTAGAAGGAATCGACCAGATCCCCTGGTCGGGTCGCTGGGTTGGGTGGCCCCGGATCGTCGTCCTTACGCTTTGGCAGTGCCCAAAGTGACGACGGAGGGTCGGCGGGCATGGACATGGGAGTCGCTCCTGGTCGAACCCCGGCGGCCCGAGCTGATCCGCGAACAACCCAACGCGCACTGGTTCGCGGTGGGGGCGGTGTGCATCGGCGCGCTGATCGGCCAGCTCGACGCCTCCATCGTCACGGTGGCGCTGCCCACCCTCTCGAAGGCCTTCGGGGCATCGGTCGGCGCGGTCACCTGGGTCGGGCTGTCCTACTTGCTGGTGCTGGTGGCCACCGTCACCGCGTTGGGGCGCTTCGCCGACATGTGGGGACGCAAGCTTCTCTACGTCTACGGCTTCGTGGTGTTCATCATTGCCTCGGCCGCCTGCGCCCTGGCCCCTGACCTGGCCCTGCTCTGCGTCTTCCGGGCCATCCAGGCCGTCGGGGCGGCCATGCTCCAGGCCAACAGCCTGGCCATCATCGTGCTCTGCGTGCCCCAGCGCTCTCTGGGCCGGGCCATCGGTCTCCAGGGAGCGGCCCAAGCGTCGGGTCTCGCCATCGGGCCGACGGTCGGCGGCGCGCTGTTGGCCGCCGGCGGTTGGCGCTGGATCTTCTTGGTCAACGTGCCCATCGGCGCGGTGGGCGCGGTGGCCGCCCTGATGCTGGTGCCGCGCTCGGTGAACCTGGCCGCCCGGGTGCGCTTCGACTGGCGCGGCCTCGGGCTGTTCTTCCCGACGGTGGTGGCGCTGCTCTCGGCCTTGTCGTTCGGCGCCACCGAAGGGTGGGGATCGCCGGTCATCGTGGGATGCTTCGCCGCCGCAGTGGTGCTCGGGGTGGTCTTCTTCCGGCAGGAACGACGGATCAGCGAGCCCATGTTCGACCTGGGGCTCTTCACCAACCGCCGCTTCACCATCGGCATTGCTAGCGCCCTCTGCTCGTACCTGGTCATGTTCGGCATCCTGCTGCTCCTGCCGTTCTACCTGGAAGGCGCGTTGGGACTGGGAGCCGGCCGGGCCGGCCTCGAGCTCATGGCCATGCCCCTGGCCTTCGGGGTGGTCGCCCCCTTCGCCGGACGGCTGGCCGACCGGATCGGGGCGCGACCGCTCACCGTGCTCGGCATGGCGCTGAGCGCGTTCGGCCTGTTCGGGGCCGGTCTGTGGCGGCCCGGCACCGCCTGGCTGGTCGTCCTGCTGGGCGTCATGGGCGTCGGTCTGGGCCTGTTCACCTCACCGAACAATGCGGCCGTGATGGGCGCGGCGCCCGATCAGCACGCCGGCATGGCTTCGGGGGTATTGAACATGAGCCGCGGCCTGGGCACCTCGCTCGGCCTGGCCGTCACCGGCCTGGTCTTCACGGTGGCCGGTGGGTCCAAGGCTCACGCCTTCACGGTCACCGCGGTCGTGCTGGGGGTGTTCGCGGTGCTGGCCGGAGTGTTGTCCGGACTGCGCGCCAACGGGTCGTTGGCCGACACGGCCCTGTCGTCGATCGAGTGACCAGGCTTAGACCCGGTGCAGCTCCAGCATCTTGATGGCGTTGCCGCGCAGGATCTTGTAGGCCTGCTCGTCGGTCAGCCCGACGCACAGCTTCTCGATATAGGCCTCCGAGTGGGGCCAGGTGGAGTCGGTATGGGGATAGTCAGTCTCGAAGCAGATGTTGTCCTCCCCCACCTCTTCGAGTGAGCGCAGGCCGTGACGGTCGGCGGTGAAGCAGCCGAAGATGCGGCCGTAGTACTGGGTGGACGGCGGCACCGGGATGCGCTCCTTCGCGTGCATCCACGAGTCGTGCATTTCCCATACCGTGTCGGCTCGCTCAAGCACGTAGGGGATCCAGCCGATCTGCCCTTCCGAGTAGGCCAACTTGAGCTGGGGGAAGCGCAGCAGGTTGCCCGAGAAAAGCCAGTCGGCCATCGACCCCATGGCGTTGTTGAAGGCCAGGGTGCCCCCCACGGCGGGGTGCGAGTCCGGCGCGGCGGCCGGGTTGGAGGAAGACGAGCCGACATGCATGCACACGGTGACGCCGTAGTCGTTGCAGACCTGGAAGAGGGGATCCCAATAGTCAGTGTTGATCGAGGGCAGGCCCAGGCGGGTCGGGATCTCGGAGAAGGCGATGGCCCGGCAGCCCCGCTCGGCGTTGCGCTTGGTCTCGTCGGCCGCCAGCTGAGCGTCCCAGAGTGGAATGAGGCAGAGCGGGATGTTGACGCCGGCACTGGGCTGGCACCACTCCTCCACCATCCAGTCGTTGAAGGCCCGGACGCAGGCCAGCCCCAGCTCCTTGTCCTTGCCTTCGTGGAAGGTCTGGCCGCAAAAGCGAGGAAAGGTGGGGAAGGGCAGTGAGCCGTCGACGTAATTGAGCTCGAGATCCTTGACCCGCTCGTCGCGGTCCCAGCAACCCTTGCGCATCTCGTCATAAGTGATGGCGGTCATCGTCATCTGGCTGCGGTCGAAGATGATGTTGCCCTGGGCGTCGAGCGTGGTCGAGGACTGCGGGATGGCCACGAACTTCTTGTGCACGTAGATGAGGTCGTCGTCGTAATACCAGGCGCTGCCCCACTCGCCCTCGGGGTCTTCGACCATGTCGTACTTGGCCCCGGAGAGGTGCTTGAACGAACCCCAACGGCGCTCCTCAACCCTCGGCCCGCGCTCCCGCCACTTCTCGGGCAGCCAGGTCTGCCAGACGTGGCGCGGTTCGACCACATGGTCGTCAACGCTGATGATCTTGGGCAGTGCCATAGTTATGAAGGGTACTGCGTTTCCTGACGCTGGCGTCAGGAAACAGGTAGGGTGCGACAGCAGGTCAGGGGCGGGTTTTCACAGATTGCGGGGGGCAAGACGTGGGCAGACGATCAGCCGTACTCCTCTCATTGGCGGCCCTGGCGGTGGTGGCCACCTCGTGCGGCGCCCGGGTCGCCCCTTACCTGGGGGCGTCGGGGTCCACCACCAAGTACGAGCTCGTGCCCGCCTCCGGCGCCTCGACCACCACCTCGACGACCACAGCGGCATCCGGCTCGGTGGCGCCCGGCGGCGTCACCGGCACTGGAACCAATGGAGGAGGGTCGAGCGGCAGCAACGCCATCACCGGTGGGGCCACCTCGGGCGGCGCCACACCGGTCGCGGCCGCTCCCAGTTCGAGCGGATTCAACTTCGCCCCCGCCTCCGAAGCGGCTGACTGCAGCGGCAATACCGGCAACACGGCGTCGGGGCCCGGGGTCACCCCGACCTCGATCACCTTCGGCAACGTGAGCGGCCTGACCGGGCCGCTCACCGGCAGCTTCCCGCAGGGCTCGCAAGGTGTCCAGGCGCTCTTCAGTGCCATCAACGCGGCCGGCGGCATCTGTGGCCGCAGCCTCAACCTCGATGTGGAGGACGACCAGCAGAACGCTTCGGTCAACGAATCCGACGTGGAGAACCTGATCCCCAAGGTGCTGGCCCTCGTCGGCTCCACCTCCGATGCCGACAACGGCGGCGTGCCGGCCATGACTGCGGCCAACATCCCCGACGTCGGCTTCGCCATCAACTGTGACCGCTCCGAAGCGCCCGTCTACTGGTCGCCAGCCGGCGGCAGCTGCGACCAGCAGACCCCGGGTGGGCCGTACTACATCTCCGACGGCATCTTCGGGCTGGCCAAGCAGAGCGGCTACCTGCCAACCAAGATGGCCTTCCTCTCGTACTCGATCGCCATCAGCGCCCAGGCGGCCGAGCAGTTCGAGTACGTCTACAAGGCCGAGGGGGGCACGGTCTGTTACAGCGACTTCGCCGTCTCGCCGGCCTCGGCCTCGCTCGAGTCCGATGTCGAGGCCATGCAGCAGAACGGCTGCAACGGCGTGCTCGACACCATGGACGTCACCGGCAACGCCAAGCTGCTCCAGGCCATGCAGCAGCAGTCGTACGTGCCGCCCTACGTGGCGGCCACCTTCGACGCCTACACGCCGGACATGATCACGGTGGCCGGCCAGTCGGCCGCCCAGGGCCTGACCGTAGGACTGCCCTTCATCCCGCTCAACGAGAACCAGACCATGGACCAGCTGTACCAGCAGCAGCTGGCCACCTACGAACCGGGCGACTCCCCCTCCGGCTTCGGCTTCCTGGCCTGGGAGGCGGCCCAGATGCTGATCTACGCGCTGATCCAGTCAGGCCATGATCCGACGCGAGCCTCCGTCGTCAAGGCCTTCGACTCGCTGACCGACTGGACCGGGGGCGGGGCGCTGGGCGGGTACACACCGAGCAGCCGGAGCGTCTACGACTGCGACGTGGATGTCCAGATCAAGGGCACTGCCTTCGTGCGAAAGGCGCCAGCGTCCGGGCTGTTCTGTGGAGGCAAGGCCACCCAGGCCTCGTCATGAGCGCCTATTGGCCCTTCGTCGTCATCGGGCTCTTCACCGGCAGCCTGTACGGACTGGCCGCCATGGGAGTCGTCCTCACCTACAAGACGGTCGGCATCTTCAACTTCGCCTACGGCGCCATCGCCATGTTCTGCGCCTTCGTCTACTGGCAACTGCATGACGATTGGCACATCACGGCCTGGCTGGCCATGCCCATCCTCTTCCTCGTCGTGGCGCCGCTCATCGGCATCATCCTCGAGGCGCTGTTCCGGCCGCTGTCCGGCGTCTCGGCCGAGGTGGTCATCGTGGTGGCTCTCGGGCTGCTGGCCGCCCTCTCGGCCGCCGCCTCCCTGATCTGGCCCGAGGACCACCAGCTCCAGGCCATCTTCCCGACCACCAGCTTCCTCCTCGGGTCGCACCTGCACGTGGGCTACGACCAGCTGGGCACCTTGCTGGTGACCTTGGCGCTGGCCGCCGGACTGTGGGCGCTGCTGCGCCACACCCGCTTCGGGACGTTCACCCGGGCCGTGGTCGACAACCCGGACCTGTCCGACATGACCGGGGTGCACGGCAACCAGGTGCGGCGGACGGCCTGGATCCTCTCAACCGTCTTCGCCGCCGTGGTCGGCATCCTCATCAGCCCGAGTCAGGGCCTCGACGTCAACGAGCTCATCCTGGTCGTGATCTACGCCTTCGCCCCGGCCGTCCTCGGCATCATGTTCGGCCTGCCCTCGGCCTACATCGGGGGCGTCGGACTCGGCATCGCGGTCAGCGTGCTGTCGAAGTTCTCGAACTCGGGCACGGTGTCCAACGTCGAAGCGGCCCTGCCCTACATCCTCTTGCTCCTCCTCCTGGTGCTGTTCGGTGGCCGCCTGCGCGAGACGGGGGCCACGGCGCGTCGGCTGGCGCTGGCCCGCACGTCGGTCACCTCGGGTCTGCACCGGGTCTGGATGATCGGGCGCATCCCCGTCGACCGCGCCCTGGTGGTCGGGGCCGCCCTCATCGGCCTCTCCTTCTTCGTCCCGCTGGTGATCCCGGGACCGAACCTGCTGGTGGTCTCGCAGGGTTTCGTCTACGCGCTCATCGCGCTGACCCTGGTGGTGCTCACCGGTTGGGCTGGCCAGATCTCGCTGGCCCAGTTCTCCTTCGTCGGTATCGGTGCCTTCACCGCCGGCCATCTGGCCGGGCCCGGCGGGCAGCACTTCCTTTTCGCCGCGCTGATGGGCATGCTCTTCGCGGTGCCGCTCGGCATCGTGGTCGGGTTGATCTCGTTGCGCCTGTCCGGCCTCTACCTCGCCCTGGGCACCCTGGCCTTCGCCTTGATCATGGACAACATCGTCTTCAACCGGAGCGATGTCAGCGGCGGGCTGACCGGCATCACCGTGCCCGAACCGCACATCTTCGGCATCGCCTTCACCGGCCGGGCGGCCCTCTACGAACTCTCGGTCGTGGTCTTCGCCGTCTTCCTACTGGCCGCCTATGTCATCCGGCTCGGACCGATCGGCCGGCGCCTGCAGATCCTGCGCGACTCACCGCTGGCCGCCTCGACCCTAGGCGTGAACCTCACCTTGACCAAGATCGTGACCTTCGTGGTCTGCGCCATGGTGGCGGCGCTCGGCGGCGCCCTGACCGGGGCGGTGACGCCGGCCATCACACCGCTCGATTTCCAGTGGTCCACCTCACTCACCGTCCTGCTGCTGGTGGTGTTGGGTGGCCGGTCGGTACTGAGCGGTGCCGCCATCGCCGGCGCGGCCTACGCGGTGCAGCTGATCCCGGGCATTCCGGTCCGGGTGGCCGAGATCATCCCGCTGGCCATCGCCATCGGCGTCATCGGGCTGGCCAACGAGGCCGAGGGCACGGTGGCGCTGGCCCGGGAACAGACCCGCCGCGTCCTCCACGTCCTGCGGCCCCTGCCCCACACCGGCCGCGGCCACACCGCACGCCGGATCCTCAACGACATGCTGGCCGGCCATGCCCGCTGACGCCGTCCTCGAAGCGCGCGGGGTCTGCGTGTCCTTCGGCGGTCTCAGCGCGCTGAATGAGGTGTCCCTCCGGATCCCAACGGTGGGGATCGTGGGACTGATCGGTCCCAACGGGGCCGGCAAGACCACCATGTTCAATGTCCTGACCGGATTGCAGGACTGCCACCGGGGCGACGTGACCTACCAGGGACGCGACATCTCGGGCTGGGCCCCGCACCGCCGCGGGCGAGCCGGCATCGCCCGCACGTTCCAGCGCCTGGCTCTGTTCTCCCGTATGAGCGTGTTCGACAACCTGGTGGCCTCGTGGGAATCGTCCCACCCCGGCGGCGTGCTGGGCCGCGGCCGCTCGGAGCGCCGGGCCAAGGTCACCGAGGTGATGGAACTGCTCGGCCTGGGCCCCATCGCCGATCGGCTGGCCGGCGAGCTCTCAACCGGCCAGGGCCGGCTGGTCGAACTGGGTCGGGCCCTCTGCACCGACGCCCATGTCCTGCTGCTCGACGAGCCGGGCTCCGGCCTCGACGCCGACGAGACGGCCCTCTTCAGCCAGGTGCTGCGCACCGTGGCCTCGGGGCAGGCCGGGACCCCGGCCGTGCTGTTGGTCGAACACGACATGGCGCTGGTCATGGAGGTCTGTGCCTCGCTGACCGTGCTCGACTTCGGGCGGGTCATCGCCGAGGGCACGCCGGCCGAGATCCAGGCCAACGACCTGGTGCGCTCGGCCTATCTGGGAGATGCCCATGTCGGCTGACTACGCCCTCGAGGTGTGCGGCATCAGCGTGTCCTATGGCGGGGTCCGGGCACTGCGCGATCTGTCCTTCGTCGTCCCGGAGGGCTCGGTGGTGGCCCTGCTCGGACCAAATGGGGCCGGCAAGAGCACCACGCTGCGCACCATCTCGGGCATCATCAGGGCCGAGAGCGGCACCATCTGGGCCGGCGGGCACCGGATCGACCGGACCCCGGCCTACAAGATCGCCCGCATGGGCATCGTCCACGTGCCCGAGGGCCGCGGCATCTTCCCCAACCTGAGCGTCCGGGAGAACCTCGAAATGGCCGTGGCCTCGCTGGCTCAGGTCGAGGATCCCATCAGCCAGGGCTCAGCCCTGTTCCCCGTCCTGGGCGATCGGCTGCGCCAGACGGCGGGCAACCTCTCGGGGGGCGAGCAGCAGATGCTGTCCCTGGCCCGGGCCCTCATGACCAAGCCCCGGCTGCTCATGGTCGACGAGATCAGTATGGGTCTGGCCCCGCTCATCGTCAGCGAGCTCTTCGAGGTACTGCGGAACCTGGCCCAGCAGGGCACCAGCCTCCTGCTGGTCGAGCAATACGTGGAGGCCGCCCTGGAATTGGCCGATTATGTGTACGTGATGGAGAAGGGGGGCGTCGCAGACGTGGGTGAGGCAGCCGACCTGCGTCACGAACGCTCCCTGACCAGTGCCTACCTGGGCAGCGCCCGATGAGGCGCCGCCTGCCTCGGCTGTTGGCGGCGTTGGCCGCGGTGGCCGTGCCGGTGGTGGCGTGGAGCGGCCTGGCCGCCGGGCAGACCTCGTTGGTCGGGTACAACGGCAGCGCCCTGGCCATCGGCACCCAGTTCGCCTTCAACCTGCCCGGCGTACTCCCCCTCCCGAACGAGAACCTGATCGAGGAGGACGTGCCGTTCGCCCGCACCAACGTGGGAGCCGGACCGGTGGTCGACTCGCTGGCTGCTCCCTACTACCCCGGGGACATCGCGGCCGACGTGGGCAGCCTGCTCGAGACCTTCGGCGCGCCGGCCCTGCCGCTCAACGACCCGCTGCTGGCCGAATCGAAGTACCCGACGTCGCCTGGTTATCCCGACCACAAGAGCTTCGGGTTGGCCCCGTCGCAAGCCAGCGCGGCGAAACCGAGCATCTTCTCCTCCACCGCCGACGCCAGCGCTGAGGGCGGGGATGCCACGGGAACCGTGGCTGATCTCTCCCTCGACAACCTGGCGGCCACGCCCCTGGCCAGCGGCTCGAACCCGTTGAGCTCGGTGATCGGCGCCCTCGGTAGCGTCCTTCAATCCGCTGCCGCCAGCTTGATCGACGTCGGCAACGTGAGCGCCACCAACAACCTGGCCCTGACCAGCGGCGCTATTACCTCGACCGCCAGCACCACGCTCGGCGCCATCGACGTGGCTGGCCTCATTGATATCGCCGGGCTGACCTCGACAGCCTCGGCCACCTCGGACGGCACCACCGGGACGCCCAAGGCCACGCTGGCCCTGGGCCAGGTCACCGTCGACGGGCAGTCGGCCTACATCGATGCCACCGGGATCCACATCCTGACCAACACCCCCTCGGCCTCGGGCATCACCCCGGCCCAGCTTCAACAGACCGTCGACAACACACTGGGGCAGGACGGGATCACCATCCGCTTGCTCGACCCGCAGCTGACCACTAACGGTGCCGCCGCCACGGCCAACGCCGGCGGGTTGATCATCTCCCTCTCGCACCAGTTCGACATCCCCTTCATCCCGGGCGAGCCGACCATTCCCGTGCCCGAGCTGGGCAACGTGGGCCTGCCCGCCGGGGTGTACACCGCCACCACCTCCATCAGCTTCGGCTTGGCCCAGGCCTCGGTCTCCGCTTCCGCCTCAGGGACGAGTGGAACCACCATCTCCTTGGCGCCTACCTCCTCGGGCCTCTCGCCCTCCACCTTCGGTTCGACCTTCCCCAGCAGCACCGGGGGCTTCGGCGCCACCACCACTCAGAGCCTGGCCCCCACCGGTCCGGGCAGCGCCAGCGGAGCCAGCGTGCCCGAAGCGGTCCGAACGATCACCTCGTCGACGTCGTTCCCCATCCGTGGCATTCCACCGCCGCTGGGCTGGACGATCGCGGCCTTGGTGGCCTGCGTGTTGTGCGCCTACCCCCTCTTGTTGCTGGCGCGTTGGCAATTCCTCGGAAGGAGACGGTAATGCTCGACCTGGATCAGACGACCGTGGCGGAGACCGGTCGGCGCTGGCGGCCCACACGCCGACGCGTGACCGGCCAGCCCGGCCAGATCGCCGAGACGAACGGGTCCGGGCGAGGGCACGGTCCCGAACGGGCCGACGGGGACAGCGCGGGCTCATTCGACCTGCGCAACAGCTGGCAGGTGATCGCCGGAGCGCTGCTCATCCCGCTCGGCGTGGTCTTCATCCTCCTGGGCTGGTACGGCGCGGCCCACGCCCGGGTCGAGCAGCAACAGATCCCCTACCTGATCAGCGGCGGCTTCGTAGGTTTGGGCTGCATGATCGTGGGCGGGCTGCTCTTCTGGGGTCACTGGCTCTACCGGGTCTATGACCAGGCCGATCTGCACCACAAGGAGCAGCAGGAACTGATGACCACGTTGATCAGGGCCATCGCATCCATGCCGCACGGAGCGGCCCCGTCAGCGAGTGAGGCAGTCGGCGCGCCGGCGGCTGGTGCACCCTCGACCTACTACGCCACCGCCTCGGGCTCGGTGTACCACCGGGCCGACTGCGCGGTGATCGCACACCATCCGGCGGACCTGCGAGTGCTCGGGACGGGCCACCTCGGCGGACTGCGACCCTGCCAGATCTGTACGCCCGACGGTACGTGAGAAAGTAGGACAGCCCGTCGGCGCCGATCGGCCCGGCCTAGCGAGTGATCGGAGTGGCTCCGGCGCGCATCTGCTCGAGGATCCACGAGAACGTCTGCTCCATACCGTATTCCAGCGTGATGGCAGGCGCCCAGCCCAGCTCCTTGGTGATCTTGGTGTTGTCGCTGTTGCGACCACGCACACCCTGGGGAGCACTGAGGTTGTACTTGCGCTCGAGCGTGACCCCGGCGATCCCCTCGACGATATCGACCAGCTCGTTGATGGTCACCAGTTGCTCACTGCCGATGTTGAGGGGTTCGCGCACGTCGCTGTTGGTCAGCATCATGGTGCCCTCGACGCAGTCGTCGATGTAGGTGAAGCTGCGCGTCTGCTGCCCGTCACCCCAGATCTCGATCTCGTGCTTGCCGGACAGGACGGCCGAGGCCACCTTGCGGCTGATGGCCGCCGGTGCCTTCTCCCGGCCCCCGTCGTAGGTGCCGAGCGGACCGTAGACGTTGTGGTAGCGGGCCACCCGGGTCTCGAGGCCGAAGTCTTCAGTGAAGTGCCGGCACATCCGCTCGCTGAACAGCTTCTCCCAGCCGTAGCCGTCTTCGGGCATCGCCGGATAGGCATCTGATTCCTTCAGCGGCTCCACCTCGGGCGACTCCTGCTTGTCGGCGGCATACACGCAGGCCGACGACGAGTAGAACAACCGCTGCACGCCGGCCTGCCGAGAGGCCTCGAGCATGTGGGTCGAGATGAGCACCGAGAGCATGCAGAGGGCCTTGTTGTTCTCGATGAACCCCATGCCGCCCATGTCGGCGGCCAGGTTGTACACGACGTCGATGCCCTCAACCGCTTTCTGGCACTCCTCGAGGAGCTGAACGTCGCCGCAGCGGCTGTCGACATCGTCGAAGCGCTGGTGCCACTGGTCGACCGGGACTCGATCCACCCCGCGCACCGAAGCAACGTCATCGCGCTGACGCAGCGCCGCGACCAGATGGCCACCGATGAAGCCTCCAGCACCGGTCACCAAGACATTGCTCACCCGACCCGCCTCCCTCTCTCCACGACTGACTTTAGGAAGACAAGAGTCTGCCCCATCTGGAAGATGGAGTCAGCACTCCTGGTGCAGAATCCCCAGACCGCCTGACGGGCCGCCTGAGCGAACGTTCAGGAGGCCGCCTGCGCCGACGAAACGGCCCAGGCTGCGGGCTCGATCACCACGTCTGGCACCGGACTCTCCATCGTTTGCTTGGCAACCCTGGCCGGAACGGGCTGGCCCGCCCACGTCCCGAACACCGAGACGAACCGTTCAGCCGCCCGGACCGCCGAGAACTCCGCCTCGGCGTAGCGCCGCCCTGCCAACCCGTGTTGATGCCGAAGGTCGGCGTCCTCGAGCAAGGCGGACACCCGGTCGGCCACGCTGTCACGGTTGGTCGGATCGACCACCCAGCCGGCTTGATTCGAAATGAGGATCTCGGCCACCGAGTTGTCGGCCGGGATCACACCGAGCACCGATCGTCCGGCACAGAGATAGGTCAGCACCTTGGACGGAACGGAATACTTCGACGCGTCGGGCTCGAGCACGGCCATCAGGACGTCGGCCGAGGCGAGCACGTCCGGCAGGTCCTCATAGGGCTGGAAGTCCAACAGCTCAAGGTTGTGCGCACCCTGGGCCCGCTTCCACTCCTCGAGCCACTCGCGGCCCTTGCCCTCTGAGATGACGACGACCTTGGCGTCGGGATGGGTGTCCTCGAGCCGCGCCGCCACCATGGCCAGGATCGACGGGTCGTGCTTGAGGCCGAGAGTGCCCGAGTAGAGCACCACCGGACGGTCGGCCAAGCCCATGCGCTCGGACCAGGCGTTGCGGCGGGGCCGCTGCGGCAGCTCATCGATCGGCGCCCAGTTGGGCACCACAGTGGACTTGTGGGCCACCCCCCACTGCTTGAGCTTGTCGAGGAAGGTGGGCGAGATGGCGATCACCGCGGCGCTGTGGCGGGCAATCGAGCGCTCGACCCGCTCAGCGGTCCAGCCGATGAACCCACCGAAGAACGGGAGGCGCCGGCGCGCCGTGGCTGCAATGGCGGTGCTGTAGATGTCCTGATGCCAGAAGACCATCGGCACGCGGCGCCGGTTCAGCTTGCGAGCGATCATCTTGTGCGCGATCAACGGCACGTTGCTGAGGATCACCACATCGGGCTGATTGCTCAGGATGGCCTTGGATGCCTTGCGTCCGTACTCGATTTCGTGACGAACGCGCGTCAAAGCTGAATACCGGTTGAACTCGGAGGAGATGGCGCAGCCTTCGAACTTGAGGGAGACCGGGTCGCCCTCGGCCCGCTCGAGTGATCCCCGGCCAGTGGCATACGACGGGCAATGCTGGTGCGTCACCTCGTAGCCCATGGCGGCCAAGGCCCGACTGAGCTGTGCCTGACCCGGATGGCCCGAGTAATCGTGCACCACAATTCGAGACGACACCCGGCCCGTCATCGTGCGCTTCCCGTCATCCTCGCTCCCGATCCCCCATCACGCCATACAGAACGGCTTGGTGGGCTCAGGCTTGCCCAATTGCTAAGAAAAATGCCTATTCCGAGGTGATTTCCAGCTCGAGACCTCCCGCGGGGCGTTGTCCGCTCCCGCAGAAGCGTCACCGCGCACTCACCGGTCTCCACCGATCCGAATTCCATGTCTGCCCGCCAAACTGGAGTGAGAACGTCAGATTACCTCATTCAGCAGGCTTACAACCAGGGTTCGATCAACTCGCAGGTCGCAGGCACACCCCGAATTGTCCAACTCGCGTTGAAGAACGTTGCCCGATCATGTCGCAGGTATTGCAATACGGGTTACACCGTCGAGAGCACATGGGCGTCTAAGTTCGACGACGTCTCGAACCTGCCAGGCCACGAACCGACAAGGAGAAGGCCAAATGGCCGATGCCAACGACGCTGCATCGACCGTTCGCTGGTTCGTCTGTCGCGGCAATCCACGCCAGAGCGGCGACATCGTCGCTTGCGACGACGAGCCTGCCGCGTCCGGTCAGTGATCGAGCTATTGCGACGAGCGGCTCGCCGCGCCGGGAGCCACCCCGCTGTCGTCGACGACCACGGTACGACCACGTACGGCGAACTGGTCGAGCAGGCCGAAGGCGTGGCGGCCTACCTGAGAGCGCACGGGATCGCCCGATTCGGCATCCTCGACTACGACGCCTCCAACCTGCTGGCTCTGCTGGGCGGCGCCGCGCTGGCCGGGGTCGAGCCCTGCCCGTTCCCGCCCTTGGAGACCCATGGCGAGCTCGACGAGCAGGCCGCCCGCTTCGACCACACCGTGGTGGTGAGCCCCTACGACGTCGCCGGCGGGCAGACGACGGTCATCGATCCTGCGGTGCTGTTCGGCTTCGACGGTGAATCCATGCGCGGCCAGAACGGGCCGGAGCGCCAGCCGCTCATGATGTTGACCACCGGAACCACCGGCACGCCCCGCGGTGTGCTGCACGACTGGCACCGGCTCCTCCGCCCGTCGGCCCAGACTGCAACGGCTTCCGACCAACGCTGGCTGCTGGCCTACGGGCCACACCAGTTCGGCGGATTACAGGTCCTCATTCACGTCATGGCCGCCGGCGCCACCTTGATCGCTCCTTACCCGCGGCGGCCCAAGCAGAGCCTGCGCGCCATGCGCGCGCATGGGGCCACTCACGTGAGCGGCACCCCCACCTACTGGCGCTTCGTCCTGGCCGAGATGCGAGCCGACGGTGGTCCCGTTCCCGACCTGCGCCAGATCACGCTGGGCGGCGAAGTGGTGCCACCCGGTCTCCTCGAGGAGCTGGCGGGTGCCTTCCCCCGAGCTCGCCTCTCACAGGTCTACGCGGCGAGCGAGTTCGGAGCCACCGGATCGGTGCGCGATAGCCATAACGGGCTCCCGGTGTCGGTGCTCGAGCGGGACGATGGTGCCGATGTCCAGATGAAGATCGTCGACAGTGAGATCTGGGTTCGCTCCAAGGTCGGCATGCTCGGCTACTACGGCGAGGAGCCACTGGACCCCGACGACTGGCGGCCCAGCGGTGACTTGGTGGAGACCGAGGGTGATCGCATCCTCTTCCGTGGCCGCAACTCCGACCTCATCAACGTGGGGGGAGTCAAGGTGCACCCGCTACCCGTCGAGGAATTGGTCAGTGCCCTCCCCGGCGTCAAGATGGCCCGTGCCTTCGGGCGTCCCAACGCCATGACCGGGGCCATTTTGGCAGTGGAGGTGGTGCCCGAGGGTGGGCTGGACGACCAGGACGCGCTCGACGAGTTGGAAGAGCAGATCCGCTCCGCCTGCGAGGGCCTGGTGGCCGCCGCCCGGCCGCGCCGCATCAAGTTCGTGGATGAGATCGAGACACGGGGCAACAAGATCACACGGGGGGTGGTAGATGACCGATGAACGCACGTCGTCACGGGTCGTCATTGTCACCGGCGGGAGCAAGGGTCTCGGTGCGGGCATCGTGCGCTCGTTCCTCCAGAGCGGTGACCGGGTGGCCACCTGTGCCCGCTCGAGCAGTGGAGAGGTCAGCGCATGGGAATCCGATACGGCCATGGCCGATCGCTTCTTGTTCATGCCGGCCGACCTGAGCAACCGCTCCGACAGCGATGCCTTCGTCAAGGCCGTCTTTGGAAAATGGGGCCAGATCGACGTCCTGGTCAACAACGCCGGCATGGCCCGAGACGGTGTCCTGGGCCTGTTCTCCGACGAGGACATCGACTTGGTGGTGGACCTGAATGTGAAGGGGACCATCCACATCACGCGCTTGGTCAGCCGGCACATGCTCACCCAGCACCGCGGGCGGATCATCAACATCTCCTCGATCATCGGACTTTCGGGCTACCGGGGCTTGTCCGTCTACGGAGCCACCAAGGCCGCGCTCGACGGCTTCACCCGCGGCCTGGCCCGCGAGCTCGGATCACGTGGGATCACGGTGAACTCCATCGCCCCGGGCTACCTCCGCACGGAGATGAGCCACGGGCTCGACGAGGACCAGCTCGAGCAGATCGTCCGCCGCACGCCCGCGGGGCGGCTGGGCGAACCCGAGGACGTGGCTCGCGCCGTCCAGTTCCTGGCGGCACCGGGGAGCGACTACATCACCGGGCACGTGCTGGTGCTCGACGGTGGATTGACCTGCTGAACAGGCCGAGCGTCCGCACGGTCTTGGCTTCGGGTGCGTTCCCCTCACTAAAGTTCCGGCCCTTGCAGGGGCGAACGAGAAACGAGGGCATCATGCGGGCGCGACGCATCGGGTCGGGCATAGGGCGGACCACCACCATGGCCTTGCTCCGGTTCAGTGCGCTGGCCCTGGCGGTCATGGCGGCCGCCCTCGGCGTGGGCACCCTTTCGCCGGGTGTGGCCGGGGCCCAATCGCTGCCGAGTTGGTCTCCCCAGCCCGCCACCTACGGAGTGGGAAACGATTTCGAAGTGCCCGTCACGATGTCGGACGGCACCATCTTGCGGGCCAACGTCTATTACCCGACCGCCAACGGGGGCGCGGCCAGCGGCCCCTTCCCCGTGCTCTTGCAGCAGACCCCCTACGGGAAGGCCTTCATCGCGGCCGGTGGGGCGTTGGCCGGCACGGATATCAGCTACCTGGTGCAGCGGGGCTACATCGTGGTGATCGCCGACGTCCGCGGCACCGGCGACTCGGAAGGGAACTTCGACCTCTTCGATCCGGTGCAGTCGACTGACGGTGCCACCCTGGCCCGCTGGGCCGCCGTGCTCCCCCACTCCGACGGCAAGGTCGGGCTCTTCGGCGAGTCCTACATGGGCATCAACCAGTTCCAGACCGTGCAGGCGGCCGGAGCCAACTCCCCGATCAAGGCGATGTTCCCGATCATTTCGGGCAACGAGCTCTACCCCGACACCGTGACCCAGGGTGGCATCCCCGATCTCGAGTTCTCCGCGTTCTACATCGCGCTGCTGAGCGGGCTCGACTTGGGCAATCCCGTGCTCCAGCCGTTGGTCGATGCCGCCACCAGTCGCAACTGGTCCCTGCTGACCCAGGGTCTGGCCGACCTCACACCGGTCGAAGTGTCCCACGCCGCACAGCTGGTCGGCTTCCTCCAGCTCATCGCCAACGTGGAGACCGGCAGCGGCGCCGGATCGTTCGACGACAGCTACTGGCAGGCACGCAGCCCGGCCCAGGACCTGGCCTCGGTCGTGGCCGACCACATCCCGGCCTATCTGGTCGGTGGGTGGAACGACCTCTTCCAAGCCGGGGAGCCGCTCAACTACGTGGGCCTGCAGAACCTCTACGACGGCCGTCCCCAGACCGCAGCCATGCTGCCCAATCAGCCGGTCACTCCCCGTTACCAGTTGATGATGGGCCCCTGGATGCACGTCACCACCGGCCAGGGCATCAACATGGCCGCCATCCAACTGGAGTGGTTCGACACCTGGCTGCTGGGCGAGAAGACGCCGCTGGGCAACACGATCACGCCATTGCACCTCCAGCTCGAGAACTCGACCAAGTGGTTCAGCTCGGCGCAGTGGCCGATCCCCAACGCGCCGGTAACCCCCTTCTACTTGGGCGGCGCCAAGTCGGGATCCGATCCCATCTCGCTGAACGGCACGCTGACTCCGACCAAGCCGACCAGTGGCAGCGGCTCAGACACCGTGCTCTGGGACGGGGTGAGCAGCCCGTGCGACGTGCAGACCGACCAGTGGGCCGCCGGTCTGCTCTCGCTGGGCCTCGGTGAACTCGACACCACCGATCCCTGCGACGACAACGATGTCACCCTGGGAGCCGGGCCAGGCGCGTTGACTTACACCACCGCGCCCTTTCGCCAAGCCGAGATCGTGAGCGGCCCGATCGACGCCACGCTCTACACAACCTCGACCACCACCGACACCGAGCTGGCCGCCACCGTCGAGGCGGTCTCACCCAGCGGGGTGAGCAAACCACTGACCTCGGGCGCCCTCATCGGATCACTCCGAGCCCTGGACCCGACCCAGACCTGGATGGCGGCCGATGGCCTCCCCCTGCTCCCGGTCCACCCGCTGACCAGCGCCTCCCTCGACCTGATCACACCGGGCCAGGTGACCGAGCAGGACATCGAGGTTTTCCCGACCATGGCCGAGATCCCGGCCGGCTGGCGGCTCCGGGTCACCATCACCACCGGTGACACCCCCCACCTCGAGCCCACGGTGGTCCAGGCGGCCCGACTGCTCGGGGGCGTCTACCAGATCCAACACAACAGCAGCGCGGCCTCGGTCCTCAACGTGCCGCTGGCCCCTCTCTCCGCCTTCTGGGTCCCGTGCGGTTCGCTCTGCTCCGCCGCCGGACCCGCAGGCCAGTAGGAACCGGTCCGGCCGGAGGCCAAACGGCCCAATGAGCCCGGTCCCGTAATCTGGCGGGGTGGGGGCAGTGCCAGAACGCGAGCAGCAGGCTTTCTCGCTCGAGGAGATAGAGGACTCGGTCGTCGACGGCGACCGGTCGATCACCCGGGGGACGGCTCGGGCGGCGCTGCGGCACCGCACCTTCCGTATTGTGTATTTCGGAGCGTTCGCCTCCAACATCGGTACCTGGATGCAGAACGTCGTCCTGGGCGCCTACGCCTACGACCTGACCCACTCCTCGACCTTCGTGGGCGTGATGATCTTCGCCCAGCTCGGACCCACGCTGTTCCTGTCGATGCTGGGCGGCTTGATCGCCGACAAGGTCGACCGCAAGCGCTTCCTCATCATCGTGTCGATCGAGCAGCTGGTCTTCTCGTTCGCCCTGGCCTGGGTGGTGCGGGCACCCTCGCCGTCGCATGTGCTCCTCATCGTGATGGTGGTGCTGGTCGGTGCGGGCGGCGCCATGTTCGGTCCGGCCTACTCGGCGGTGCTGCCCGGCATGGTGGGCAAGGAGGACATGCCCGGCGCCATCTCGCTCAACTCGGCCCAGATGAACATGTCGCGGGTCATCGGCCCGCCGATCGGCGCCGTGCTGTACCACTTCGTCGGACCGGCCTGGGTCTTCGCCGGCAACGGCGTGACGTACCTCTTTGTGGTGATCGCCCTCATGATGGTGACGCTGCCGGTGCTGGAGAAGGCGGCCTCCAAGGGCAGCAACCTGCGCGACCTGGTGGCGGGGATCGGCGTGGCCCGGGCCGACCGGGTGGTGGGGCGCAGCCTCATCACCGTCTTCATCTTCTCGCTGCTGGCCCTGGGCTTCCTGGGTCAGATGCCGGTAGTGGCCGCACACAATCTCGGCATCAACCCCAACTCGGCCAACTACGGCATCCTCTACGGCTGCTTCGGCACCGGGGCCTTCCTCGGGGCGATCTCGGTGGGGACCATCTTCACCAAGACGTCCAAGCCGCTCCTGGTCCGGGTCTGCCTCCTCGGCTACACGGTGGCGCTGGTCATCTTCGCCCTGTTGCGGATGGCCCTGCCGGCCTATTTCGTGGTGATGGTGGTGGGCGCCTTCTACTTCGCCTTCATCACGGCGCTGAACACGACGATGCAGTCGAGGCTGGTCGAGTCGGTGCGGGGGCGGGTGATGGCGCTGTGGATCATGGCCTTCGGCGGGACGGTCGCCCTGGGCAACCTGATACTGGGCCCGATCGTCGCTGCCATCGACATCACCAACGTGCTGCTGATCGGGGCCGGGGTTGCGTTGGGCCTGGTCTGGTACGCCGACGTGGCGCCCCGGGCGGAAGACGCCGGCGGCCAGTTCGTACTGGGCGCCGAACTGGCCGACTGAACTCGAGCTACTCGAGCGTCGCCGACAGCGTGACCTCGGGCACGCCGGACAGGGCCCGGCTCACCGGGCAGCCCGCCTTGGCTTTCTCGGCGTGCTCGACGAAGGTTGCTTGATCGATGCCGGGGACGACCCCGGTAGTGACCAGTTCGACCTTGGTGATGGTGGGGTTACCGTCCACCAGGCGCAGTGTCACCGTAGCGTCGGTGTGGATCTTCTCGGGGTTGAGCCCGGCCTGTCCCAAGATGCTCGTGAGCGCCATCGAGAAGCAGGAGGCGTGCGCAGCACCGATCAGCTGCTCGGGGTTGGATCCTGGTCCGTCTTCGAAGCGGGACTTGTAGGTGAACCCTCCGCTGATGGTGTCTCCGGCGGTGAAGGTGCCGGCGCCCGACGGAACGTCACCTCGCCACTCGGCGCTTGCTTTTGCTGGCATCGTTGCCCTCCTGACTTTGCGAAGTTGATCCGATCGGCACCCTACCGGGCACCCGCGCCGACGCGACCGTGTCGACAGTGCCCACCACGGTCGTCCCGACTATCCTCTGACCTCGGAGCGCCGGGAAGTCTGGTCGGCAAATGATCATCCAACCCCCAGGAGCCTCCATGCCTCGACAGCGCACGTCGTCATGACGGAAACGTTGGCCGGTGTCGCCTTCCCACTGGCCGCCGCGGCGGCCCTGGTCGCCAGCTTCGTCCTGGCTACCCGCCTCGAACGTCTGGCCGAGCGGTGGCACCTCTCCGAAGTCATGCTGGGGCTGGTGATCGCCTTGGCCGCCGACTCGCCCGAGATCACCTCGGCCATCACGGCATCAGTCCATGGACAGCGCAACATCGGCGCCGGCGTGGTGCTCGGGTCCAACGTCTTCAACCTGGCAGCACTGCTCGGTCTCGGGGCCATGGTGGCTGGCCGGATCGCGCTGCACCGACGAGTCGTGCTCGTTGAGGGACTGGTCGCCGTCTGGACCGCCCTGGTCACCGTTCTGGTCGTGTGTCTCGGGGTCGCGGTCGGGGTCGGCTTGGCCCTGGAGTTGGTGGCGATTATCCCGTATGTGATCGTGTCGGCGGCGCCGACCGGAGGGCTGGCGGCGCGCCTCCCCAAGGGCGCCACCTCCTGGCTACAAGCAGCGCTGGACGAGGAAGCGATCGAACTCTCAGATTCGCTGCACCCAACCAAGACCAGCCGTTCCGACGGGCTGGTCGCCGTCATCGCTATGGCCGTGGTAGTCGGGTCAAGCATTGTGATGGAGCGGTCGGGTCAACGACTGGGCACCGAGTTCCATCTCTCGGCCCTCGTCGTCGGCGGCGTGGTGCTGGCCGCCGTGACCAGCCTCCCCAACGCGGTCGGGGCGATCTATCTGGCTCGCCGTGGCCGGGGTTCCGCCGTGCTCAGTGAGGCCACGAACTCCAACATGCTCAATGTCCTAGCCGGGTTCCTGCTGCCCGGTGTCTTCGTCGGGATCAGCGCCACCAGCGGCTCCGGGACTCTGGTGGCGACGTGGTACGCCGCCCTGACCCTGCTCTGTCTCCTCATCGCCTTCGCCCGGCGCGGAATGTCCTGGGCGTGGGGGGCCGTCATCGTGGCCGGATACGTGGCCTTCGTGGCGCTGGCCGTGACCAGGTGAGCGCCCAGGGCACCATGGGCAACGCCGCCGCGTTCACTCCTACGTTTCGTCGCTCCAGAGCGCACCCATAAGGTTGTTCTCCAATGCGCTGCCGGATCGACCACAGTGCCGCGGGAGAAGGTCCCCTCGAGTTGCAGCGCTTGGCGCGGCAGATCGAGGCCAGCACGGCCTCCGACGTCCATCGCGTCCTGAGCGAAGCCGAAGACGCCGCTCGACACGGTCACTACGTCGCCGGCTTCGTGTCCTACGAGGCGGCGCCCGCCTTCGACCAAGCGCTGCGCATCCATCAACCTCGGTCGGCTGGCCTTGAACCATCGTCGCTGCCGTTGGCCTGGTTCGGCGTCTTCGCCGAGGCTCTCCCGGCCACACCGCTCCCGACCCCTACCTCGGCAGCCTCCCTGGGCGGGCACGGACTCGGGGGATGGACCAGTGAGATCGACGGCGGCAGGCACGGCGACGCCTTGCATTCGATCCACAAGGCGATCGCGGCCGGGGATGCCTATCTGGTCAACTACACGACCCGGTTTGCTCGCCCCTGGGACGCCGATGACGATCCCTTCGCGCTGTACTGCCGGCTGGTCTCGAGCTATAGCAGCGGGTACCACGCCTATATCGAGACCGAGCAGTGGGCGGTGGCCTGTGGCTCGCCCGAGCTCTTCTTCGAGTTCTCGTCGCGTCGGCTGACCACCCGTCCGATGAAAGGGACCGCACCAAGAGGCCGGTGGTCCCTCGAAGACACCTGCCGGGCCGAGGAGCTCCTCATCTCACCCAAGGAGCGGGCCGAGAACGTCATGGTGGTCGACCTGATGCGCAACGACCTGGGCCGCATCGCCGTCCCGGGATCGGTCGAGGTGCCCGAACTCTGGAAGCTCGAACGGCATCCGACCCTGTGGCAACTGACCTCCACCGTCACCGCCACGACGCCACCCGATGTCGGTCTGCCCGACGTGTTCGGCGCCCTGTTCCCCTGCGCCTCGGTGACCGGCGCCCCCAAGGTGTCGGTGATGTCGATCATCGCCGAACTCGAACCCTCAGCCCGCGGCGTCTACTGCGGTGCCGTCGGCCTGCTCCAACCACCACCGGCGGATGCACCCGACCAGCCCCGGGCCCGCTTTGCCGTGGCCATCCGCACTGCCGTGGTCGACAAGGTGGGGCAGCTGGCGCGCTACGGGTCCGGCGGCGGCATCACCTGGGACTCCGATCCCGAGCGCGAATGGGCCGAAGTGCTGCTCAAAGCCCAGTCGATCGTGGGCCATCACTCGCCCGGCCTGGGTCCAGACGACGGGCTGATCGAGACCATGGCCTTCGTGCCCAACGAAGGTGGCACGGTACGAAACCTTCAACTTCACCTGGCCCGGATCTCCGCCTCGGCCGAGTACTTCGGGTGGCACGCCCCGCTCGGGGCGGAGGCCGCCATCGGCGACACCGTGGCTGGACTGACCGAGCCGACCCGGATCCGGCTGGTCGCTCGGCCCACCGGTGCCGTCGAGATCGACACCTTCGAACTCGATCCGGTCCGACCTACGTCGGTGATCCGCCTGTGCCTCGACCCCGAACCGGTGTGGTCCAGTGAAATCACGGTGTTCCACAAGACAACCCGGCGGGAGCGATACGAGGAACGGACCGCTCGGCACCCTGACGCGGACGACGTCGTTCTGGTGAACGAGCGGGGCGAGGTGACCGAGACCACCCGGGCCAACCTGGCCGTCTGCCTCGACGGGCAGTGGTTCACCCCGACACTGGGTTGCGGCTTGCTGCCCGGAGTGGAGCGGGCTCGGCTGCTGGCGGCAGGTCAGTTGCGCGAGCGGGTCATCACAGTCGACGAACTCGGCACGGCCTCCCAGGTGGCGACGCTGAGCTCGCTGCGGGGCTGGCGACCGGCCGAGTTCGTCGCGGTGCGCCGGTGTGAAGGCCCGAGTCGGGCTTAGGACGGTGTGCGATCATGGAGCCAGGCAGCAACGGTCCACTGCCCGACCAATGGAAGAGGCAAGGACGATGACTCCAAATCGGGTGCGCGCAACGACGGGGATCCTGTTGCTCGGACTGGCCGTGGCGCTGGTACCGGCAACCGCCGCGTCAGCCAGCAAGCACAAGACCACGCACCACAAGGCCAAGAAGAAGACGGCGAAGAAGAAATCCGATTCAAACGTGTCATCGCTTGGATGTCCGAACCAGTCGCTCATCACATCTTCCTCGGGAACGACCTTCACCGGACCGAGTGCAAACAATGGTGGAACAGCCGCTTGCATCTACGCCGATGCCACCGGCGACGACCTCAATGTTGTATTCGATATGCCCAGTGAATCACGCAGCAAGTTCATCTCGACCGATCCATCCAACATTGGCGAGCCAGCACAAGCCGTCTCGGGAATCGGGTCGGCCGCGTTTTCGACCACGGCCTATGGGCACGCTGAGGTCGACGTCTACGAGTCGAGCGCCAAGGGCTTCGCGGTGACCTTCGAACCCGCTAACGGCGGAAGCGTCACCGCGGCTGATCTCACGCAAGTGACCGCGGTCGCTCGGGCCATCGCTTCGGGCAAGAAGTCCTAAGGCGTGGCTGACGCCCAGTAAGTGTCGCGTAGGGCCTTCTTATAGAGCTTGCCGTTCTCGCCCCGGGGCAGCGCCTCGGTGAAGTCGACGCTGCGCGGGCACTTGTAGTGCGAGAGGCGTTCCCGGCAGAAAACCATGATCTCCTCGGCCAGTTCAGGCGAAGGCGCCACGCCGGGGGCGGGCTGGATCACCGCCTTGACCTCCTCCCCCATCTCGGGTTCGGGAACGCCGAAGACGGCGACGTCGGCCACCGCCGGGTGTAGCACCAGGACATCCTCGATTTCCTGCGGGTAGATGTTGACCCCGCCGGAAACGATCATGAAGAGCTTCCGGTCGGTCAGGAACAAGAAGCCGTCGGTATCGAGGTGGCCGACATCCCACAGCGTGCTCCACCCGTGCTCGTTGAAGGTCTGCCGGGTCTTCTCGGGGTCGTTGTTGTATTCGAACCGGGCCAGTTGGCCCGAGTCGAACCACACCACCCCGTCCTCACCGGTCTCGACCTCAGAACCGTCGTCGGCGCAGATATGGATGACGCCGAAGAGGGCGCGCCCCACCGTGCCCGGACGCTCCAGCGCTTCGGTCGCGGTGGCCCAGGTCATCCCGCCCCCCTCGGTACCCGAGTAGTACTCGTGGACCACCGGTCCCCACCATTCGATCATGCGGCGCTTTACCTCGGGAGCGCAGGGCGCGGCAGCGTGGACGATCGACTTCACCGAGGAGAGGTCGTAGGCAGCCCGCGTCGCATCGGGCAGCTTGAGCATGCGGACGAACATGGTCGGCACGAACTGGCCGTGCGTCACGCCATGCTGCTCGACCAGCTGCAGGCACTGCTCTGGGTCGAAGCGCTCCATGACCACGACCGTGCCGCCCAGCCGGTGCACCGTCATCGACCAGACCAGCGGGGCCGAGTGATAGAGCGGTGCTGGCGACAGGTACACATCGCCCTCGCTGTAGCCCATCAGGTGGGTCAGCATCGGGGCCAGGGTGGCATCGGCCCCGAAGGGGTGGCCGGTCAGGTCCCGGCGGATGCCCTTGGGTCGCCCCGTCGTCCCCGATGAATAGAGCATCGGAGACCCTTCGGTCTCTGACTCGAGCGGCGTCGCCGGATGCCCGGCCACGAAGCTGTCGTAGTCCTCATAGCCCTCGGTGATGGCATCGCCGTCCATGGTGACCATCAGGCGCAGCCCGAGGTCGGGGGTCAGGTCGATGAGCGCGGCAGCCAGGTCGGCCAACCGTGACGAAGTGATGAGGACCTTGGCCCCGCAGTCGTTGACGATGTAGGCCGCTTCTTCCGGCGCCAGGTGGGTGTTGACCAGCGTGTAGTAGAGCCCCGAACGCTGGGCCGCCCAAGCCACTTCGTGCGTGCGGTGGTCGTTGGGCAGGACCAGCGCCACATGGTCCCCTGTCGTCAAGCCGTGGGCGCGGAGAGCCTGGGCCAGACGGCAGGAAGCCGCCTCGAGCTCGGCGAAGGTGACCACATGACCGGATCCGGTGATCACAGCCGGACGGTCAGGATGCGCCGCGGCGTGGAGGCCGGGATGGTACGGGGTGGGCCGGTCGGTCATCGTGGCGATGTCTAGTCCGATCAGCGCCTGTGTGTCAGGTGCCCCAGGAGCCGGTGGCGCCGCTCAGGTCAAGCCGGCCAGCTGTCGACGGGTCACGTTGGCGAAGTTCTTCCAGGTGAAACGATCGGCGTGCACTCGGGCTGCTTCGAGCGATGCCGCCGAGCGCGCCATGGCGGCTTCGACCGCTTCGACCAGGGCCTCAGGTGTGTTCTGCTCCATGACCGTGGCGTGCCCGGCCGTGATCTCGAGCAGCGCCGGGTCGGATGAGACCACCACGGGGATCCCCCGCCGCATGGCCTCGGCCGCCGGCAAACCGAAGCCTTCGAATTCTGAGGGGAACACCACCAGACTCGACGAGGCGAAGACGCCGCGGAACTCCTCGATGGGCAACCACGGCGACACTCTCACCACGTCAGTGAGGCCCCGCTGGGCGATGAGCTCGTCCACCGCTGTTCGCTGCGATCCCGACACGCCCAACAAGGCCAGTGGCAACAACCGGCTCCCCCGCTGATGGAGGATGGCCCAGGCGTCGAGGAGGAGCGCGACGTTCTTGTGCAG
Source organism: Acidimicrobiales bacterium (assembly GCA_036489775.1). Taxonomy (GTDB): domain Bacteria; phylum Actinomycetota; class Acidimicrobiia; order Acidimicrobiales; family RAAP-2; genus Bog-473. Next base: position 168,676 of record DASXFC010000082.1, read on the forward strand.
GTAGCGCCCGAAGGCCACGGCATAGGGCGTCTCGACCGGCGTGGCCGGCCAGCTGTCGACGTGGTCCGCACCGAGGAGGGCCACTTCGACCGGCCGACGACGGAGCTTGGGCATGAGCTCGAGGAGATCCCGACGGGTGCGTTCCGAGATGCACACCATGGCATCGGCCTGGGCGAAGCCAATGGCATAACTCAGGCGTCGCAGTAGCAGTGCCTGCCGCGAGAACTGCTCGGGATGCAGCTTGTAGAGCAGGTCGTACACGATGATCGCCCGAGGACACGGCAATTTGGCAATGCTGGTGGCGGGCAGGACGCCGAGCATCACATCGGCTTGCAGGTCACGACACAGGCGGGGAATCAAGACCGTTTGGGCCCGGACCCGACTGGCGAAGCCAATGCGACCGAAGGGCACCGGGTGGACGGTGACACTGGGAGGGATCTCGCACTGCGGATCGGGCCCCACCACGATGTGAAGATCATCGTCGGGATTGATCTGTACCCAACCCTCGAGCATGTGCTCGACCACCACGCTGAGGCTGTCGCCGCGCATGGGCAGCGCGTCGATGACTACGCGCACGAAGGGGCCTGGTGATCTAACTCCAGGCACTCGGGAACAGTCACGACGAGGTTCACGGTCCGCCATCTTTCGTAGATGATGGAGCTCGGCGCAAATGAGCGAACGTTTGGCCTGGTTGGAGGGCGCTTCGGGTCACTCGGGGCTGAGACGCCATACTGCACGGCGTGCCCCGATCACCGCGGATCCTCATGACCAGCGCACTGGCGGTGCTGGCGCTGGTGGCCGCCGCCTGTAGCAGCGGCCCGGCCAAGCCGAAGTCGGCGGCCAAGCACGGGGACACTACGAATACCACCATCGAGCTGGTGCCGGTGCGGAAGGGCAGCAAGCCCACCCTGCCGCCGTTCACCGCGCCCAGCCTGACCCTGACCGATGCCGCCTTTCTCAGCCCCACCTCGGGCTATGGCCTGTTCACCGCCGATAGCGGGGTTATCTGCTCGGTTTATGTCGGCTCCACCAGCAACAGCGGTGCCACCTTCGCCCATCTGGCCGTCGCCGGCAGTGGCTCGTGCCTCCAAGGATACGGGGCCACCCACCTGACGGCCGATGGCCAGGGCGATCTCTTCGCCTACGGGCCCAACCTTTACGTCAGCCACAACGGCGGCTCGTCCTGGACCACCGAAAAGCAACCGGGCGACGTCCTGACCGTGTCGGCGGTTGGGAAGTCGATGTGGATGGTGGAATCGATCTGCGCGAGGCCGACGGCCGCGACCTGTTCCCTGCGCTTGGAGAACTCGGCCAACGGCGGCTCGAGTTGGCGGGACCTCACCCTGCCGTCGAGGCTCAGCGTCGAGAACATCCCGGACATGCCGGTCGCCGTGCTGGTCCGCACCGGAGCGGGCACGGGCTATATCGGCGTGGCCGATCCCTCCAGCACGACCAAGTCCTCGCTCTACTACACGTCGGACGGCGGATCTTCGTGGGTGACTCGCACTATTGGTTGCGGTGGCCAGACCGTGGCCATGTCGGCCGCACCCGACGGCACGCTCATCGCAGTGTGCGGGGCCGCGCCGGTCACCGGCAATCAGGCCAAGTCCTCGGTCATCTCCACCGACGGGGGCGAGAACTGGACCACCCAATTCATCTGCGACGGCACGCTGACGCCGCTACCCAAATGCGCCCTCTCGTCCTTCTTCAACGGCTACCTGGGCAGCATCGATGCGGTGTCGTCGAGCACCGCCTTCATGGTCGGCGTACGGACCGCCCTCGAGGAAACGACCAATGGCGGGAAGAGTTGGGCCCCGGTGACCCCGCCCCTCGGTGGCAGCACGGATGGCACCTGGCGGGTCACCTTCTTCAATGACAGCGACGGCATCGTGGTCGGCAACAGTGTGACGGCACCGCCCGTGCCCACTATCTGGAGCACCAGCAACGGCGGCGCCACCTGGACGGCGACCGTGCCTTCAACCGCTCAACCGGCGGGGTGACCACTGCCAGCGTCGCAAGGCCACGAACACACCGATCGCACCCCAGATCGCCATGACCACCAGATCGCTCCACTGCCACGGTGAGGTGCCGGGTATGTGGTTGAACGAGTACTCGATCGAAATGATCAGGCGACGCACCGGGAAGTAGTTGGTGATCTTGGCTACGGCCGAGCCGTTACCGATCGGGAACCACAGGCCTGAGAAGGCCAGCAGAATGAAGAACACGATGTTGACGGCCGGTCCGGCAGCGTCCATGTTCGGCACCAGGGTGGTCACCCCCATGGCCATGGCGGTGAAGCTCACCATTCCCACTACCACGGTGACGATGAAGGGCAGCCAATTGGCCGGACCGTGCACGCCGTAGCCTCGACCGACCAGGACCATCAGGACAACCTCGATCAGGGCAACGATCATCGAGCTGATGAAGATGGCATTGAGCAAGATCCAGGTCGGCGCCGGACTGAGCCGCAGACGCTTGAGCAGTCCTATCTCGCGCCGGTTGACCATTTGCATGGCCTGGATGGAGAAGCAGGCCGACATGATGCCGTAGGCAATAAAGGCGGGCACGTAGTACTGGATCAACTTGATGCCATCCAGAGTGCCCGTCGTACTCTTCCCGGCGGTCGATTCCATGATCACCAGGAAGATCGTCGAGAAACCGATGGTGAAGAAGGCCGCGAATGGGTTCAGCCAGAACGAGAGCTGCTCGAAACGCACCTGGCGGCCCACCAGCTTGATGTCGGCCAGGCCTTCGAAGTTGCCACTGGTCGGTGTCGATGGGGCTGCGATGCTCATTGCTCGCTCCTCGTCAGGCGTAGGTAGATGTCCTCGAGCGAGACCCGGGACACCGAGAGCCCAGGCAGTTCATAGCTCTGCTCGAGGGCCCAGCCGGTGATGTCGTGCAGCAGCTGAAGCTCGTTCTCAGTGGTGATATTCACCACGCCATCGTCGAGGGTGGCATCCGTCGCCGGTACATCCGAGAGGTTCGCCTCGGTTGGCAGCGTGAAGCGGATGGTGGCGGACCCGGTGTCACGACCCCCGATGGAGATGGGCGTGCCAGCGGCCACGATTTCCCCACCAAAGAGGACTGCCACCTTGTCCGCCAGTGCCTCCACCTCGTCCATGTAGTGGGTGGTCAACATGACCGTCGTGCCTGAAGCGGCCAACTGGCGGATGAGTTCCCAGGTCGTCCGACGCCCAGAGGGGTCCAACCCGGTGGTCGGCTCATCGAGGAAGAGCAGCTCGGGATTGCCGATGATGCCCAGACCGACGTCGAGCCGGCGTTGCTGACCGCCCGAGAGCTTCTTCACCCGCTCATCGGCTTTCTCCCTCAGCCCAATGAGGTCGATCACTTCGTCGACTGGTCGAGGCGAGGGGTAGTGGGAGGCGTTACGGGTCAGTACTTGACGTACCGAGTAGTAGGGCTCGACGGCCAGTTCCTGGAGCACCACGCCGATGCGGTTACGCAGCCAGCGCTGAGTGGAACGGGTGGCCGGATCGACGCCGAGAGTCCGCACGTCACCTGAGCTCCGTTTGCGAAACCCTTCGAGGATCTCGATGATGGTCGTCTTGCCGGCACCGTTGGGTCCGAGCAAGGCGAACACTTCACCCTTCGCCACCTCGAAGTTCGCGTCGCGTACGGCAACGTTGTCGTGGTACGACTTGGCCAGGTGGCCCACACTGACGGCTGTTGCCACGACCTCCCCTTCTGCAACCGCGATGACCCCGAATGCAGCGCACCGCACCGCACAGGGCGGGGCAGCGGGATCAAACTAACCGCGTCGGTGGCGTCAGGGAGATGATGCGATGCCGTCTGCTACGAAGCAACGGCACTCGATTCGGCAGCCGGAAGGGACAGCTCGGGATCGGCCGCGATGACCTTGTCGAGGAGGTCACGGAGTTGGATCAACTCCGCCTTGGACAGGGCAGCGAAGGATGCGGGCGGCACGGCCAGGAAGGCCTGCACCGCATCGGCCTGGCGGCGGCCTTCGTCGGTGAGCACCAGGATCTTCACCCGGCGATCGTCGGGCGCGGGCTCCCGGCGGGCCAGACCCCGGTTGTCGAGGTCGTCGACCAGATTGGTGATGTAGGACGGGTCGGCGCCGACAAGCCGGGCCATCTCACCCATGGAGATGCCATCGTGGGCAGCCAGCTTGGTCAGCACTTTGATCACGCCCGGGGAGACCCCGATCCGGCTGCTCAGGGAGGCCATGCGCTGCACCAGCTCACCCTCGAAGGTGATGCGGCGAAAGCGCGCGAACGTCTCTTCAGCGAGTCCCACGGGACCAGTGTGCCATGAAGTTCTTTGACAAATCCATATCTTTGAGTAATGTTAACATTTAATCCGACCCAAAGAGTAGGAACCCCCAGTGGCCCGTAACAAGGACTCCGTCCTCACCCCCGAACTCCGGCGTACCTCGAGCGTGGTCGTGCTGGGCTCGATCATGTCGATCCTCGACACCACCATTGTGGCGGTCGCCCTGGCCACACTGGCCCGTGACTTCCACGTGTCCATCACCACCATCCAGTGGGTGACCACCGGCTACCTGCTGGCACTGTCGGTGGTGATCCCGGTGACGGGCTGGGCGGTCGACCGCTTCGGAGCCAAGCGGGTGTGGATGCTCTCGCTGGTCCTCTTCATCATCGGGTCGAGCCTGTGCGGCGTGGCCTGGTCGGCCAATTCGTTGATTGCCTTCCGCGTCCTCCAGGGCATCGGCGGCGGCATGTTGCTCCCAGTGGGCCAGTCGATCTTGGCCCGCGCTTCGGGGCCGCAGCGCATGGGTCGGGTCATGAGCATCATCGGCGTGCCGATGGTGATGGGCCCGATTCTGGGTCCGGTCATCGGCGGGCTGATCGTGTCCAACTTCAGCTGGCGTTGGATCTTCTACATCAACGTGCCGATCGGCATCTTCACCTTGGTCCTGTCCCAACGCTGGCTCGACGATACCGAGGAGCGCATCCGCGGCGGCTTCGACACCTTGGGCTTCTGCCTGCTCTCCCCCGGCCTGACCAGCCTGGTGTTCTCGTTGGCCGAAGTCGGGACGACCGGGAGCTTCACCTCGACCCCGGTGCTGATCAGCTTTGTGCTGGGCTTGGGGCTGATGGGCGCCTTCATCTGGCATGCCCTGCGGGCCCGCAACCCACTGCTCGAGTTGAAGTTGTTCAAGAACCGTAACTTCTCCATCGCCAACATCTGCATCTTCGTGCTGGGAGCGACGCTCTTCGGCTCGATGTTCCTGCTGCCGCTCTACTACCAGATCGCCCGCGGTCAGAGCCCGTGGCAAGCCGGCCTGCTGATGGCGCCGCAAGGCATCGGCGCCGCCTTCATCATGCGCTGGGCCGGATCGGTAACCGACAAGGTGGGGCCGCGGCGGGTGGTGCCGTTCGGCATCGTGCTGATGGGCATCGCCACCATCCCCTTCGCCTTCGTCACCGGCAACACCAATGAAATCTGGCTGGCCGTCACCTTGTTCATCCGTGGGCTCGGCCTTGGCCTGACCATGATGCCGATCACGGCGGCCGCCTACTTCGATCTGAACCATGCGCAGATCCCGCGGGCGTCCACCACTATGAACATCATCCGCCAGGTGGGTGGATCGATCGCCACCGCGCTCTTCGCCGTCGTGCTGGAGCGGACCATCATCTCGAACCTGGGCGGGCACCTGACCACGGCCGGCACCGCGAACATGCTCTCGTCCAATGTGAAGTTGCCGGCACGGGTGGCCGATCCGGTGGCCGCCGCCTTCGCTCACACCTTCTGGTGGGCCGTCGCCACCATTTTCTTGGCCTTCATCCCGACGCTCTTCCTGCCCAACCGGGGGGCCAAGTCACCGACCGGTACTGGTGCCAGCGAAGGCGAGGAGATCGAGATGTCGGTGGCGTTGCTGGCGGAGTAGCGCCTGGTCGCGGTGCCGACATCGCGTCATCTCCACCCGGGCTTTACCAAGTAGTGAGTTGATTCGGGCACGTCGGTAAGAGACCGCACAGGCGCGGGCTCCGCTACAAGATGTTGACGACCAACAGAATTACAAGGCCCAACACCACAATGCTGACAACAGCGCGCTGCCACAGTCGCCTTCGAGGGGACACGTTGGCATCGAAGTCACCCCAGTCCCACAGGTCGGGATCATTCGGGTCAGGTGGCACCGGGCCTACTGGGGTGGGCATCAGCTAATTGAAGGTAGTCGCCATTCGATGCACCTCTGCATCATGGCCAGCCAGGTATCCCTTCGGCCGGGTTGTTGCTCTTGGTCAGCCGCCACGGGTCCTGTGCTGAATCTGTCAGTTCGAGAGCCCAGGTCAAGGCCATCTGGTGGGCGTCTGTCCGATTGCCAGCCACTGATGTGCCGTTATCTCTCACCACATAACGAACAGCCTGTACGTCCAGGGTCACCTCGATGGCTGGTGGGCGTTGGGATAGGTGGAGTTTCGATGCCTCCCAGGACTTCAGCACGGCATCGCGCACGATCAGCCGTGTGCCACGGGCCGGACGGAGCAAAGTACCTTTCACCTGGTTGCTCGTCAGCTCTTCCAGCGGTTCCTCCGATCCGTTCACGGCCTCTTCCCAGACCTCGATCAGGTGAGCGAGCTGGGCGGCGATCAGCGCAGATTCGAAGCGACTGTCGACGACCGAGAGGTCGAGCAACGCAAAGGCCGGGGGATCGTCGCGGCCGACGAGAGTACCCAGGTCGACATCGTCACCCATCTTCTGCCTGTTGGCCGACTCGGCCAGGCTCTCCTCACGGAGACGGTCGGTGTCAGATGAGGGGGTGGGGATCAGGGGAGCCCTGAGTTTCGGCCCGGCGAGCGGATCGCCGCTGACCGAAAGCAGGAGCCAGCGACGACCGCTGTGCCCGAAGGTCCAGCGCTCATCGAGGTGCGTGTGGTGCGGACCGAGCGTTCCGACCTTGGGGTATTTGCAGTGGATACGTAGGCGCACGCGGACGACGACGCCATCCTCTGCCTCGTCATGGCGGTTGACCACGCTCAAGAGATCGACCGAGGGCTTACCAGTGACCTCAAGGCCGGTGCCGAGGAAGGACTGCCAGGATCGAGCCCAGGCGCGGACGAGTCCCCCATCGGGGCGGCCGTCGAGAACCCCGAACGTCCCATTGCGCCAGAGGCCGTCCGCCAGTGCCACCACCGCGGCCACCGATTGCTCGATCGCGTCGGGCGAGAAGATCGGGTCATCCTCCCCCGCCTCGACCGCGGCGTAATGGGCGCGGGTTGCCCGGGCGTGTTCCTTCAGCAGGGCGCGCTCGCGGCGAGCCGCTCCACGTATGACTCCGAACCAGCAGTAGCCGACTCCGCCGAAAAGGGCGACCCCAACTGCAACCTCCACCGCCACTGACAACACCGACACCGACACCGACACCTGGGAATTACCCATTTGCCGGAAGCATCCGAGCTGGCACGTCAGCCACCGACATAGCTTGGCATGGCCGATGTTGCCCCCCGCCAGCTCGGTATTGGGACACCCCGGAGTTCATGGCGGAATACGATTTTGCGTTGTGGCACTTGGGACGGTCGCCTTTTGGCACGGCGAAGACGGCTGGGGCGCCATCGAGGATCGCACCCGACCTGGGCTCGGATTCATCCACTATTTCCAGATTCGAGGTATCAAGCGGTATCGAGAACTTGTTCCCGGCAATCAGGTGGAGTTCGAGTGGCAAGACGGCCTCGGTCAGGACGGATGTCAGTGGCGAGTGCAGTGGGTTCGCCCGATCTGACCGGTTGGAGGGCGGGCTCCGAGCAGTGGTAGCCGAATACCTTTAAGTTCCCAGCGGATATGGCGGAAGGAGTCAGGCGTGAGGACTCGTACCTACATCGACCAGCTCAAAGGCGTCCTGGTAGTGGTGCTCGCGGTGATCGTCACCGCGCTGACCATTGTCGGGATCGTGTTCCTTCCGTCCTCAGGAGGATTCCCGAGCGTTGTCAATAACATGACGCTATCGGTGGAGGAGACCGGGTTTCCGGCTGTCAACGAGGTTATCGACCGAGTCGGAAATGGCTCTACCCTGACTATCCAGGGAGCCGACACCAACCCCACCGATCAACACAATCAACCGTACTCCGTCTTCATCTACAACATCGGATCTGCCTACCTATGCACTCCCGACTCGGTGGTGGTCAACGGTGGCGGAAACAGTTTCCCGGTGCCGCACCAGCACCTCCAAGGATCTCTCCCATCGACCGGTGGCAATGGCGAGGTCACATCGATCTCAGAGGTCACGGGTCACGGCTACCTCTTCGTGCGGATGTGTTGGAAGAGCAGAGGGCCGGTGGCGCTCAGCGGCTCGTATCTCAGCGCACAATTCCCGGGGTTCGGCGGCTACGGCTCGACGTCCTCTTACGCGGTGACCCACCAGCTCAACCCGGTCGCCGGCAACACGTCGAACTATCTCCTGCAATCGATCGAGCAACCAACCAGCGTCATCCCCACCGGATGGCAGTGGTCGGGCTACCCACGCGTCCTCCCCATCGCAGTGTCTGCGGTAAACACGAGCGCCACTCAGCACGATTCCTATCTAGCCTTCTTGGGCGGCATTGCATTCGGTGTGGCCGGGGGCGCGGCCATCACCTTGATCCAGGAGTTGCTGGCACCCTTTAGCGGTCGCCGCCGGCAACCCGTCACCTCGTCGGCTGCCGTCATCGACCCTCCGCCGCCCGAGACCTAACCGGGAATGTCACCTTCCCGGGCGCTTAGAGGCGGGCCGTGTTGGCGTCGTGGTATGCCTAGGTGGTGCCGTACGTTATGGGGTCCTTCACCGCCTTGGTTGCATTGGGTTTGCTCGTCGGAGCCCTCACTGGAAGAGTCAAGGTTCACTCTTGTTGCGATGCGGCCGACCTGGCGTCTGACAGGCAGGATGGGGTCACGAGTGCGAGCCGTCCGGACCTGACTCGTGAGATGCCGACCTGGTGGTAGTGGACTATGTGCTTCGCTGCCGCTAGAAAACTTTGGCCGTCGAAGCCGGCACACTTGAGTCAAGTTTCACGCGGCCAGGCCGAATTCGCCAACCATGTCGCTGATCACGCCCTCCAGTTTGTCGAACTGACGACGTAGCGGGGTGTCCATCGGCACCGGG
>DASXFC010000005.1:0-56430 GCA_036489775.1 Acidimicrobiales bacterium
GGTCCTTCCGGGTTTTCCGTGGGTTCGCAACGCTGATCTGACAGCTCGGTAGTTGCAGCTGGTGGTTGGCGACGGGGCCTCGCTGCCGACCTGAGTTCCTGGCATTCGTTGAGATCCGCGGGGAGGGTGTGTGGCCACTCCCTCGTCCCGCTGTCAAGGGCACGCTGCGAGCCTGCGCTGACGCTGCGGTTCTCGCTCGGGCAGCGCCCGTCCCTTGACCCCGGGCTCGTCCGTGGCGTGGGGAACGAAGAGGAGCGACACTGAGGTGTCGCTCCGGGATGGATCCTCGGGGCGCAGGCTGAGGGAGGTAGCAATGCGTGACATCGAGTTCTACGCCCAGGTGCTCGGCCTGGTCGATCCGTGGTTCGTCGAGGACGTGGACCTCTCGGTCGAGAACAAGCGCGTCGACATCACCGTCTTGCATCACGAAGGTCGTCTGTGGCCCTGCCCGAAGTGCCAGGCTGAGCTCGCGATCTACGACCACGCCGATGAGAGGGTCTGGCGCCACCTCGACACCGGGGGCTTCCCCACCTGGCTCCATGCCCGCCCCCCACGGGTCAAGTGCCCCACCGACGGCGTCCGCCAGGTGGACCTGCCCTGGGCCGAGCCCCGCAGCCACTTCACCCGTGCCTTCGAGCGCTTCGCCATCGACGTGATGAAAGAAACCGACGTCTCGGGGGCCGCCAACATCTTGAAGGCGAGCTGGGACGAGTGCTGGGGGATCATGTCCCGGGCCGTGGCCCGGGGCCGAGCCCTCAAAGAACACCAGGTCCCGGCCCTGATCGGGGTCGACGAGAAGGCGGCTCGCAAGGGCCACTCCTACCTCACGCTCGTCTATGACATCGCCGGCGGCACTGTCGAGTACATCGCCGAGGATCGCACCCAGGCCAGCCTCGATGGCTACTTCAGCTCCTTCAGTCCCGAGGAACTCGACACGGTCAAAGCGGTGGTGATGGACATGTGGCCGGCCTACATCAACTCGGTGCACGCCCATCTCGAAGACGCCGAGAAGAAGATCGTCTTCGACCGCTTCCACATCATGAAGCACATGGGCGAAGCCGTCGACACCGTGCGCAAGCGCGAGCACCGAGCACTGCGCGCCGAGGGGATCGAGATCCTGACCGGATCGAAGTACATGTGGCTCTACGCCGAGAAGAACCTGCCCGACAAGCACCGCGCCACGTTCGCAGACCTCAAGGCGCTCAACCTCAAGACGGCACGCGCCTGGGCTATCAAAGAGTCCCTCTCGGCGCTCTGGCACTACCACCGACTCGGCTGGGCCACCAAGTTCTACGCGCAGTGGTTCTTCTGGGCCACGCACTCGCGTCTCCAACCAGTCATCGACGTCGCCTACATGATCAAGCGCCACCTCTACGGGGTGCTCAACTACTTCTCGGCGGCGAGGATCACCAATGCCGCCGCAGAGGGTCTCAACTCGAAGATCCAAACGATCAAGAAGATGGCCTACGGCTTCCGGAACAAGGAGCACTTCAAGACGGCCATCTTCTTCCACTGCGGGGGGTTACAGCTTTACCCAGCTACCCACAGGGAAGCCGGATGACCCCAAAAATTAAATCCATCGCTGTAGGGGGACATGAGCATGGCATCGTTTCGCATTCGCCGATCAGGCAAGGTCTCGCTGGCTTCGGCCGGGCTGGCCATCACGCTGCTCATTGCGCTGTCGACGACAGCACCGTCGGCGTCGGGTGCCATCAAGCACCCTTCCAAGTCCACGCCAACGACGACGACCACAACGACGACCACCGTCCCCAGCAGCAGCTGCGGTGACGTGGGGCCCGAAGGGATAAGTGGATCGTGGACCTGCTCATTCGACGACGAGTTCAACGGGACCAGTCTCGACACCAGCAATTGGGTGCCACAGCTCACCGCAACGAGCGGGTACACCACCGGATCGGCCTCGGGCGCGCCCTGTTATGTGGACAACCCGAGCACCATCTCGGTCTCGGGCGGCTACCTCCACCTGGGCGCCATCAAGACGGCGGCCCCGATCGACTGCGTGGACGGCCTGTACACCAGCTACGAGGCCGGGATGGTCACGACCGACGGGTTGTTCAGTCAGACCTACGGAGCTTTCGAGGTCAACGCCGAGCTGCCGGCATCAGTGGCGAACGGGCTCCAGGAGACCTTCTGGCTCTACCCCAAGACGCTGACCTACGGCGCCTGGCCGACCTCGGGCGAGATCGACTTCGCCGAGTTCTACAGCGAGTACCCGACCCTCGACATCCCCTACATCCACTACACCGAGAAGGCGTCTGACCCCAATGTCACCGCCTACGACTGCACCATCAACCAGGGTGCCTTCAACACCTACGGCGTGGACTGGCAGCCTGGCACGCTCACCATCTACCTGAACGGGAAGGTCTGCCTCACCGAACATCCCAACCCCGCAGCACCGTTGGCGAGCCCCGCGCCCTTCAACCAGCCGTTCATGATCGCCTTGACCCAGGCCCTCGGGTCGGGCACCGACGCCTACGAGTCGGGTACGACCCAGCTACCGGCCACCACTCTCATCAACTGGGTGCGGGCCTGGAGTCAAGCGGCCTGATCAGCGCCCCTGCGACCGACGTGGTCCGCTTGTAGGACATGCGGTCGCAGGAGGTGCAACCTGCGTGTTTTCTTTGACAGAGAGAGGGACCGTGGACGGAAACGCCACGATCGACCATTGGCGTTCCCAAGAGCAAGTCTTACCTGGGTGGCGACCAATCGTGATTATCGACCGCGGTAAGCGGAACGAACATCCTCGAAAGCCGTGTTCGAATCGAGCTATCAATCCCTCGCGGGCAAGACGACGAGGGGCTGTGTTGAGCAAGGCACCCAGCGAAGATCCTGGCGGCTGAGCGTCGGGCCAAGGCGCTAGAAGGTCCCCGCGTTCCCCGAATTGCCCGAGGGGGACGAATGAGACCGCAGGGCGCCATCAGTCCGGGCAGTAGCCCATGTGAGGGGCCTCAGAAAGGGGACTAATCGCCGAGACCGAGTCCTTCCTTCGTACCGGTGCCTGTTGTCCTGTGGTGGGCGCTGGGGGCAAGCTCGTGAAGAACGACACCAGACTCACAGTCCCATCGAGGCTGAGAAAAGGGGCGGCCAACTGGGAGGGCTCAGAGCGTGGTCACACACTGGTCACGCCCCGACGGCGGATCGGCTTCGGGTTCCGAAGCTTCGAGAACTACCGCATCAGGGCGCTGCTCTACGCGGGCTGGCCGAACTGGCGCGTGCTCGGCTCGATCGTGGTCCGGTGAGGGTCCGCAGACCCCGGCAGGATCCGAAGACCCCCTTGTGACCAACTTGTGACCGGGAGGCGCATTTCGCTGCATCCGGCTTCGCCTCGCGCCGCGCCTGACCTGCGTGAATGAAATTCAAGGAGCGTGCCCGGAGTGGGACTTGAACCCACATGTCCTTTCGGACAACGGATTTTGAGTCCGCCGCGTCTGCCGATTCCGCCATCCGGGCCGGAGCAGCGATCATAGCGGCGCCTCAATCGGCGACTCGGACGTTTACGGTGGGCCGATGCGCCTGATCGGAGTCGAGCTGGTGCGGGTGGACATCCCGTTCCGCCACCGGATCCGCACTGCGGTGGGCATCCACGGCGAGCGTGGTTTGCTCTTTGTGCGGGTGGTGACCGACCAGGGCGAAGGTTGGGGCGAGTGTGGTGCCCTGAGCGAGGGGACGGCGGTCGACCCGCCGGTCACCGCGGTATACGACGCTGCAGTCAAGGTGGCCGTGCCACGGCTGTTCACGGCGAGCGCGGCTCGGGGCGGGGTGCTGCCGTCCTCGGGCGAGGTGGCCAAGCTGTTCGGCACGACACCCGCGGACCGGTACCTGGCGGCCGTATTCGAGATGGCGGTGTCCGACATGGAGTTACGGGCGAGCGGGCAGTCGCTGGCCGAGTGGCTCGAGGTGGGTCCGGGCTTCGAGACCTTGCCCGTGGGCGCCGCCGTCGGCATCCCCGAGGGGCGGGATGTCGGACTGCTCCTCGAAGAGGTGACTGCGTTGGTGGTCGCCGGCGTCGGGCGGGTGCGGGTGAAGATCGAGCCGGGCTGGGACATCGAGGCGGTGGCGGCGCTCCGGGAGCGCTTTGGTGCACTGGTGCTGCAAGTCGATGCCAACGGGGCCTACCGCGTGGGGGATGCGGAACATCTGGCCCGACTCGGTGCCTACGACGTGGTCTGCCTCGAGCAACCGCTGCCGCCGGCCGACCTGGTGGCGCTGGCCGAGTTCAGGCGGCGCATCGGGGTCGCGGTGCCGATCTGCCTCGATGAGTCACTCAGCTCGCCCCGTCGGGTGATCGACGCCATCCAGTACGAGGCCTGCCAAGTCGCGTGCCTCAAGCCGGCCCGGCTGGGTGGGCTGCGGGCCACTCGTGTCGCCCACGCCGCCTGCGTGCAGGCCGATGTGTCCGTCTTCATCGGCGGGTTCTTCGAAGCGGGGCTGGGGCGGGCGTCGAACCTGGCCCTGGCGGCCCGGTTACACCAGGAGATGCCAGGCCTGGTGGGAGACCTGGGTGACCCCGCCGGATACCTTTCGGAGGATCCGTGCGGCTATCCCGTAGTGGCCGATGGTTGGGTGCGAGTGCCCGCCTCACCGGGGGTTGGGAACTGGCCGGACGAGGTCACGCTGTCCGAGCTGGGCGAAGACCGGCAGTGGTTCCCTGCCACGTACACTTGACCGCCCATGCACCGTGCCCTGCTGGAGCGGAGGATCAAGGACGTGCACTCACGACTGGTCCGGGCGCGCCAGGAGCTGGCCGTACTCGACGAGCAGCTGGCCGTGGTGCAGGAGTCGGCCGACGAGGCCCGCGTGCGCTCGCTGGTCTCGGAAACCCCGTTGGCCGCCCACGAACACAACGAGGCGGCTCGCCATGCCGACACCATGACGCGGGCCCGGGTAGCCCTGGCCAAGACGGTGGTCGATCTCGAGCACCGCCAGGACGAACTGCTGGCCATCGTGCCGTCGGGGCGGGCATGAGCGTGGCTGCGGCGGGTACCGCACCCGAGGCTTTGGCGCGGATCGTCATCGCCGAGGACGAGGCCATCATCCGGCTCGACCTCAAGGAGATCCTGACCTCGGCCGGCTACGAGGTGGTCGGCGAGTGCGGGCGGGGCGACGAGGCCGTGCGATTGGTGGAAGAGCACAAGCCCGATCTGGCCATTCTCGATATCAAGATGCCAGGGATGGACGGGGTGCGGGCGGCCCGCGAGATCACCTCGCGTGAGCAGGTGGCCGTGATCCTGCTGACCGCGTTCAGCCAGCGGGACCTGATCGAAGAGGCCCGGGATGCCCGGGTGGCGGCCTACCTGGTCAAGCCCTTCCAGCCCCGGGAACTGCTGCCGGCGGTGGCCGACGTACTGGCCAAGGCTCGCCAGGAGTGGGCCATCGACGCCGAGGCCGCGGCGGCAGCCGAGGCCGGATCGGACGGGGCGGGCGCCGAGGACAAGATCGCCACCCGCCGGGTGGTCGACCAGGCCAAGGCTTTGCTGATGGACCGCAACGAACTCGAAGAGAACGACGCCTTCGCGTTCATCCAGCAGACGGCGATGCGGACGCGGGCTCGGATGCGAGACGTGGCGCAGCAGATCGTGGACGGTACGCTCACCATTTGATGGCTGGATCGGAGGAGCGGACCGGACCCCTGCTGCTCCTCGATGGCATGTCGCTCGCCTTCCGGGCCTTCTTCGCCCTGCCCGACAACCTGGCCACGTCCAAGGGCGTGGTCACCAACGCGCTGCACGGCTTCGTCTCGATGGTCACCTACCTGGTGCGCGAGCACTCGCCCACCGGGCTGGCCGTCGCCTTCGATCCGCCCGGGTGGACTTTCCGCGAGGACATGGTGGAGGGGTACAAGGCGGGACGTGCTGCCACCCCCGATCCCTTGCCGCCGCAGTTCGACATGATCCGCGAGGTGCTGGGTGCGCTCGGTGTGCCGGTCATCGAGGTGCGCAACTTCGAGGCCGACGACGTGCTGGCCACCTTGGCCACCGAGGCTCGGGACCGGGGGACCGACGCCATCGTGGTGACGGGGGATCGCGACACCTTCCAGCTGGTCGAGGACCCGCACGTCCGCGTTCTGTACAACCGGCGGGGGGTCAGCGACTACTCGCTCTACGACGAGGCGGGGATCATCGAGCGCTGTGGGGTCCCGCCCACCCAGTACGTGCAGCTGGCTGCCATGCGCGGTGACACCTCGGACAACCTGCCCGGCATTCCGGGGGTGGGGGAGAAGACAGCAGCCAAGCTGTTGAACCAGTACGGGGACCTGGATGGGATCTACGCCAATCTGCCCTCCCTCACACCCAAGCTGCGCCAGAACCTCGAGGAGAACGAGGCGCTGGCCCGGTCCAATGCTGCCGTCATGCCCCTGGTGCGCGACGTGCCCATGGACGTGCATGTGGACGATCTTTCGCTGGGCGGCTGGGACCGACCAGCGGCCGAGGCGCTGTTCGCCGAGTACGAGCTGAAGACCCAGTGGAGGCGGATAGACGAGCTGCTCCAAGCCGGGGCGTTCGGTCCTCCCAAGGAGGGCACCGATGCCGGGCCCGGGGTGGGCTCGGTGCTGGTCGAACTGGACGGCGCGTTGACCGCGGGTGGAGCAGAGGAGGGCGTGGTGGCGCTGGTGCTCGAAGCGCGGGAGATCGCCTTGCCATCATCGGGCGGCGAGGCCACGACGGCGCTGAAGACACTGGGTTCGGGCCCACTGAGCGTGGCGGCCCGCTGGCACGGGTCGCCCGGTCGGAGCGACCTGGTCGGCCTGCTGGCGGTGGCCACCGAGGGCGACGAGGCGGGCAACGGGGTCTTCGTGCCAGGTGAACTGCTGGGCACGGCGAGCGTGGCCAAGTCGTTGGCCTCGGCCTTGGCCCGGCCGGTGGTGGGCCACCACGTCAAGGAGATCATGCGGTCGCTCCTGCCGCTGGGGGTGGACCTGACCGGGTTGTCCATGGATACCGCGGTGGCCGCCTACCTGCTCGACGCTTCGACCGGCGAGTACGAGCTAGAGACCTTGCGGGTCCAGTCGGGACAGCTGCAGCTCGACATGGGAGAGGGTGCCGAGGCAGCCGTGCTCGGAGTGGCCGACGCGGCGGCCGCCGAAGCCCGTGACGTGGCGCGGATGGCGGCCGGGTACCGGCGCCAGCTCGAGGCCCTGGGCATGACGGACCTGCACGACAACGTCGAGACGCCGCTGGTGCGGGTGCTGTCCAAGATGGAGGTGGCCGGCATCGGGGTGGATCGTCCGGTGCTGCAGGGCATCGCCGATGCGTTGAGCGCCCAAGTGGCGACCTTGACGGCCGAGGTGCACGAGCTGGCCGGACACGAGTTCAACGTGAACTCGACCCCACAGCTGCGCCAGGTCCTCTACGACGAGATCGGCCTGCGGCCGGGCAAGAAGACGAAAACCGGCTACTCGACCGACGCCCAGACGCTGGAAAGTCTGCGGGGGGTGCATCCGATCATCGAGGCGCTGCTCTCGTACCGCGAGGTGGAGAAGCTGCGCTCGACCTATGGTGAGAGCCTGCTGGCCGAAGTGGCCGACGACGGGCGCATTCATGCCTCGTTCGGCCAGACGGTGGCTCGGACCGGGCGGATCTCGTCGGACCGGCCCAACCTGCACAACATCCCGGTGCGGACCGAGATGGGCAAGCAGTTCCGCAACGCCTTCGTACCGGCTCCGGGCTGCTCGTTCCTGGTGGCGGACTACAACCAGATCGAGCTGCGGGTGATCGCGCATCTGTCGGCGGATCCAGGGCTGATCGAGGCCATGACCTCGGGGTCCGACGTCCACCGGCAGGTGGCATCGGCCGTCTACGACGTGCCGCCCGAAGAGGTCACCCACACCCAGCGCGAGTTCTCCAAGATGGTCTCCTACGGGCTGGCCTATGGCATGGAGGCCTACGGGTTGAGCCAGCGGCTCGGGGTACCGGTGGAGGAGGCGGCCGGCATCATGGAGAGCTACTTCGGTGCCTTCCCCCGGGTCAAGGCCTACATGGACGAGACGGTGGTCGAAGCCCGCGAGCGCGGGGCCACCCGGACCCTGATGGGACGGCTCCGTCCCCTGCCCGACCTGCACTCGTCGAACTTCCGGCTGCGCCAGGCCGCCGAGCGCCAGGCCATGAATGCCGGCACCCAGGGGTTGGCCGCTGACATCTTCAAGCTGGCACTGGTCCGGTTGGACCGCGAACTGGAAGAAGCCAAGCTGGCCTCGCGGCTGGTGCTCCAGGTGCATGACGAGGTGATCGTCGAGATGGCCCAGGGGGAGGAGAAGGAGGTCAGCCGCCTCACCGAGTCCGCCATGAGCAATGCGCTGACCCTCGATGTGCCCCTGACCATCTCGATGGCGACCGGGCCGAGTTGGGGTGCGGCCAAGGGCTGATCAGGAGGCGCGGTGGAGGTTCGGTTGCCCGACGGAGTGGTCGTACTGGCCCAGGGCCGGCTGGACCTGGTGCCGGCGGAGCGGCCAGGGGTGCCCGATTATGCGCTGTATCTCGATGCCCGCTGGGACGGTGATCCGGCTGTGACCTGGCCGAACCTGATGGCCGACTGGCCCGACTTCTCGCTGCCGGCGGACGAGGTCGGACTGTTCGAGGCCGTGGTGGAGTTGCACCAGCGGGCGGCGGCGGGCCAGCTCGTCGAGGTGGCCTGCTTCGGCGGCATCGGGCGGACCGGCACCGTGCTGGCCTGCCTGGCCCAGCTGGGTGGCCCGGCGGCGGGCGAGGCCGTGGCGTGGGTGCGCACGGTGTACCACCCGGCCGCGGTGGAGACGCCGGCGCAGGAGGCGCTGGTCGAGCGGTTCGGGGCCTGGTGGGCGGACCACTCCAGCTGAAAGAACCCTGGACGGACGGTGGTAACCTGAGCGGCCCGCTGGCACCGGCAGTGGGCCCCATATCTCTCGAAAAATGACCCCGGCGCGGTCACCTGGAGCTGCAGATCGCAGCGCCAGCGATTGGAGCAGTCTGCATGCCTGAGGCCCGTACCTCTCTCCTCTCTCCCGAAGCCATGGGGAGTTTCGACGCCGAGGGGAACTACACCCCCCGCACCATCGTCGACGACGACCTGGGTGGCGCCGAACTCGAACAGGCGATGGGGGATTCCATCATCGAGTTCGACGATGGCGACGTCATCGAAGGCACCGTCGTCAAGATTGACCGTGACGAAGTGCTTCTCGACATCGGCTTCAAGTCCGAGGGTGTCATCCCGGCTCGTGAGCTGTCGATCCGCAACGACGTCCATCCCGAAGAGATCGTGTCCCTTGGTGACCATATCGAGGCACTGGTTCTTCAGAAGGAGGACAAGGAAGGGCGGCTGGTCCTCTCCAAGAAGCGGGCCCAGTACGAGCGGGCCTGGACCACGATCGAAGAGAAGAAAAACCAGGGCGAGATGGTGTCGGGCCCGGTCATCGAGGTGGTCAAGGGCGGCCTGATCGTCGACATCGGCCTCCGTGGCTTCCTGCCGGCCTCGCTGGTGGAGCTGCGCCGGGTGCGCGAGCTGCAGCCCTACGTGGGCAAGGTGATCGAGGCCAAGATCATCGAGCTCGACCGCAACCGCAACAACGTTGTCCTGTCGCGCCGGGCCTGGCTGGAAGAGGCGCAGAAAGAGCAGCGCGGCGACTTCCTCCAGAACCTCAAGCCGGGCGAGCGCCGCAAGGGTGTCGTGTCCTCGGTGGTCAACTTCGGTGCCTTCGTGGACCTGGGCGGCATGGACGGGCTGGTCCACGTGTCTGAATTGTCCTGGAAGCACGTCGACCACCCCACGTCGGTCGTGCAGGTGGGCGACGAGATCGAGGTCGAGGTACTCGACGTCGATCTGGACAAGGAGCGCATCTCGCTCTCGCTCAAGGCCACGCAGTCCGACCCGTGGCAGGAGTTCGCCGACAGCCACGCCGTCGGCCAGCTGGTCTACGGCCGCATCACCAAGCTGGTGCCCTTCGGCGCCTTCGTGCAGGTGGGCGACGGCATCGAGGGTCTGGTGCACATCTCGGAGATGGCGGTCCACCACGTGGACCTGCCCGAGCAGGTGGTCACGCCCGGCGAAGAGCTGTGGGTCAAGATCATCGATGTCGACCTGCAGCGCCGGCGCATCTCGCTGTCGATCAAGCAGGCCGCTGAGGGTGGCGAGGTCTCCGAGGAGTACCGCGAGGCCTTCGGTGAGCACGCCTACGACGAAGAGGGCAACTACATCGGCTTCGACTACGCCGAGGGTGAGTTCACCCCCGAAACCGAGGCGCAGGCGGCCTGGGCCGAGTTTGCCGAAGAAACGAAGCACGCCCACGATGCGGCGGTCGTCGAAGATGCGGTCGAGACTGCGGTCGAGGGTGCGGTAGCCGACGAGGCCGCCGACGAGGCCGCCGACGCTGTGGCCGCCGAGGCGGAAGCCGAGGCAGTCGAAGCGGTCGAGGAAGCCGAAGCGGTCCAGGCGGTGGAGGAAGCTCCAGCCGAAGGCTGATCGTTCCGGGGCCGGGTCGGGTGATGACTGGTCCCCTGGGCCATAATCGCTAGTGATGACGGGGGTTGGGGCTGAGGGCAGCCCGGTCGAGCCGATTCTGATCTCCGACGCGGAGCGCCAAGCCGTGGTGGAGCGGCTCAACGGCTCCTTGATCGGGGCGAGCACGAGCTACGCGACCTGCACGGTCAGTGGCACCTGTATGCGGTGGGCCCGTGAGGAGGTCTGATGGCGGGTCCTGAGCGCCCGGAGGTGAGACGCGAGCCGTTGCGCTTGTCGGACGCGGACCGGCACGAAGCTGCCGAGCTGCTGACCTCGTCCTTCAGTGACGGACGCCTTTCACATGAGGAGTTCTCGGGGCGGCTCGACGAGGTGTATGCGGCGCGCAATGACATCGAGTTGTCTCGCGCCTTTCGAGGGCTACCGGTGGCGGCGCCCACCGTGGCACGGGTGCCGGTCCGGCGGCGGCGCAGTTTCCTCAGGCGGACGGATCGAATCCTCGCCGTGTGTTCGCCCGCCGGCCTTTGCACGGTGATCTGGGGGATGACGACCCCTGGCCACTACTTCTGGCCGGAGTGGGTTTGGCTTCCCACGGGGCTGGTGTTCGTCGGCGGGTATTACGCCAGCCGCCGCCGTCGCGAGCGCGAGCGGGCGTGGGAGAACGGTGAACTGGGGCGGATGCCGCGCCACTTGCGCCGCCTTCAGGGGACTGAGCCGGGGCGGCTACCGGCCCCCGCCTCAGCTCCTTTGGTG
The DNA here is from genome assembly GCA_036489775.1 of Acidimicrobiales bacterium. Classification (GTDB taxonomy): domain Bacteria; phylum Actinomycetota; class Acidimicrobiia; order Acidimicrobiales; family RAAP-2; genus Bog-473. The sequence goes on from DASXFC010000005.1 coordinate 11,200, forward strand.
GGTTCGACTGAAGAGACGCGTGCCATCCTCAGCGTCGTATTCGTCGACATCGTGGGGTCGACGGAAGCGGCGGCATCGCTCGGCGACCGCCGCTGGCGCGACCTGTTGGACGACTTCATGCGCATGGTCGATACAGGGCTGCAGCAACACAACGGCGAGAAGCTCTTCACCAAGGGCGATGAAGTGGTGGCGACGTTCCGCGCTCCAGCGCAAGCCATCGCCTATGCCTGCGGGGTCAGAGATGCGGTGCGCTCGCTCGACGTCCACGTCAGGGCCGGCATTCACACCGGAGAGGTTGAGGGCCAGGCCGGCGACATGAGCGGGATCACGCTCCACATCGGCCAGCGGGTTTCTGCGGTGGCCATGGCGGACGAGATCGTCGTGTCCTCGACGGTGCGCGATATCGCCTATGGCTCTGGCATCGGGTTCAACGACCATGGTGAGCACGAACTCCCTGGCCTAAAGGGTACGTGGCACCTCTATTCGGTGCTTGGTGTCGCGACGGCCTGACCGCGCTTCAATCAATCGTTGAGGCCAGGACCTGGGCAAACGTGTCGGCCGCGGCTGCGTGCAGCTCGAGGAAGAGCGCCGGTTCGAGCACCTCGAGCTCCATGAGCCGAGGCGTTCCCTGCTCATCGGGGACCAGGTCGACCCGGGCGTAGGTGATCGGACCCACTAAGCGTTGTGCCGCCTCAATGATGGCCGTCGCCACCTCGAATTGAGCCACGCTAGCCGAGGCCGGGATGATGGAAGCCGGAGACGAGAAGCTGTCGGCGGCCGGCACGGTGTCGAGGCGCAGCAGTGCGGCCTTGGCGATGGCATGGCTGAAGGTGCCGTCGAGGAAGATCAGCCCGGTCTCGCCTTCGCGGTCGACTGCGTGTTGGTACGGCTGCAGCATGACGCTGCGGCCATGGGCGCGCAGGTGGGCAATGTGGGCCCGCGCCCGGGCCGGTGCTTCGTTTGCGCCGTAGCGCCCGCTCTGGAAGGCGCCGCCCGAGACGGTGGGCTTCACCACGAACTCTTCCTCGGGTAGCGTGATGTCGCTGTCGTCTGGGTCGGCGTCGGCTCTGGCCTCGACGAAGGTGGTGGGCACCACCGGTACTCCGGCCGCGGCCAGATCAGCCAGGTAGTGCTTGTCGGCGTTCCAGCGCAGAACAGGTGCCCGGTTGACCAGCCGGGTGAGGGCACCGACGCGATCGGTCCAGGCCAAGAACTCATCGAGGCGGTGGATGTAGTCCCAGGCGCCGTTGGCCAGGACCAGGTCGTAGTCGGCCCAGTCGACGGAGGGGTCGGTCCACGCCACGGCCACCGCGTTGACGTCGTATTCGGACAGGGCGGCTCGGAGGAGCGGCCAGTCCTCGCGCAGGTCGGGGAACTGGGCGCTGGCGGCCACCGCGAGGTGGCGGGTCACGGAGTTGATCCGATCAGGTTCCGACCGGGAAGTGGCAGGCGACGTGATGGCCGGGGGCGATCTCGCGCATCTCGGGGACGACCTCGGCACACCTCGCTTCGGCCCGGGGGCAGCGGGTGCGGAAGCGGCAGCCCGATGGCGGGTCGATCGGGCTCGGCGGCTCACCGGCCAAGATGATCGGGGTCCTCGTCGCCTCGGGATCGGGTTCGACCGCCGAGGAAAGCAGCGCCACGGTGTAGTGGTGCGCCGGCGATTCGTACAGGGTGTCGGACGGTGCGATCTCGCACAGTTTGCCGAGGTACATGACGGCCACCCGGTCGCTGACGTTCTTCACCACGGCCAGGTCGTGGGCGATGAAGAGGACAGTCAGATTGTGCTGCTGCTTGAGGTCTTCGAGGAGGTTGAGGATCTGGGCTTGCACCGAGACGTCGAGGGCCGAGACGATCTCGTCGCAGACCAGCAGCTTGGGTTCGAGGACCAGTGCCCGGGCGATGGAGATGCGCTGGCACTGTCCGCCGGAGAACTCGCGAGGACGGCGCCCGCCCGAGATGTAGGGGTCGATGCCGACGGTGTCGAGCATGGCGTTGACCTTCTCGGTCTGCTCCTCCTTGGTGCCCATCTTCCAGATCACCAAGGGCTCGGCCACGATGTCGCGCACCTTGCGGCGGGGGTTGAGCGAGGAGATCGGGTCCTGGAAAATCATCTGCGCTTTGGTGCGCAGGTGTCGCAGTTCCTCGCGGCTCAGTTGGCGGATGTCGGTGCCTTCGACGATGACCTCACCCGCCGTGGGCTTGACGACCTGGATGATGGCCCGACCGGTGGTGGACTTGCCACAACCTGACTCGCCGACCAAACCCAGGGTTTCCCCCCGATTGATGCTGAAGCTGACGCCGGCCACGGCCTGGACGCGCTGGCTCCCTTTGATGAAGGTGACCTCGAGATTGCGGACATCAAGGAGGGGCGTGGTGTCGCCGACCTCAGTGGTAGATGCGGTGTCAGTGGTGATCACGGGGTGGCTGGCTCCTTGTCCCGTCGTGACAACGAGTTGAGGGGGAACCAGCAGGCGTAGTGGTGGTCGGGGGTGCTGCCCTGGACCAGCGGTGGCTTTTCTATGTGGCACTTGTCCTGCACGTAGGGACAACGTGGGGAGAAGGGGCAGCCAGCCGGTGGGTACTGGAGATCCGGTGGTCGCCCGTCGATGGCCTTGAGCCGGGTGTGGCTCGGATTGGCCAAGCGGGGCGTCGAGTGCAGCAGCGCCTCGGTATACGGCATGGCCATGTCCTTGAACAGGGTGTGGGTCGGCGCCCGCTCGACGACGTTGCCGGCGTACATCACGATGATCTCGTCGGTCCGGGTGGCCACCACGCCCAGGTCGTGAGTGACCAGCACCATGGCCATCTGTCGCTGGGTCTGCAGCGACGAGAGCAGGTCGAGGATCTGGGCTTGAACCGTGACGTCGAGGCCCGTTGTCGGTTCGTCGGCCATGAGGAGACGGGGGGCGCAAGAAAGGGCGATGGCGATGACGACCCGCTGGCGCATGCCGCCGGAGAGTTGACCCGGGTACGCCTTGTAACGCTCCACCGGGGAGGGGATCCCGACCTGCATGAGGAGCGAGATGGCCGTTTCTTTAGCCTCATCCCGCGGCATCTTGTAGTGGACTCGCAGGCCTTCGGAGATCTGATGGCCGATGCGCTGGACCGGATTGAGCGAGGTCATCGGGTCCTGGAAGACCATGGCGATTTGGGTGCCCCAGAGCTTGCGCAGTGCGGAGTCGGGTTGATTGAGGATCTCGGTGCCGTCGAAGACGACCGATCCGGTCTGGGCGGCTGTGCGGCGGGGGAGCAGGCCCATGATGGCCCGGGAGAGCACGGTTTTGCCCGATCCTGACTCGCCGACGATGCCGAGTGTCTTACCCTGGTCGAGGCTGAACGAGACATCCTGCACGGCGTGCAGCTGGCCCCGCTCCGTAGCGAATTTGACGTTGAGGTCGGTGACCTCGAGCAGGGGCGGCGTCACAGCTTTACCTCAGTCACTTCGAAGTGGGTGCGCAGCTTGTCGGCCACCATGTTGAGCGAGAAGAGCAGTGAGATCATGGCGCCAGCCGGGAAATAGACAAGCCAGGGGTTGGTCTGGCCCTTCCCGCCGATCAGCAGGGTCGATCCCTCATAGAGCATATTGCCCCAGCTGGGCGTGGGCGGCTCGACCGACAGGCCCAGAAAGGCCAGCGTCCCCTCCAGCACGATGATGGTGGCCACTGCGATCAGGCTGAAAGAGACGACGGTGGGCAGGATGTTGGGCAGGATCTCGCGGAAGAGGATGCGGCGGTCACTTGCTCCAAGTGCCTTGGCCGCCGTGACGAAGTCGCGGGTGGCATAGGAGAGGGTCGACGCCCGGACCACGCGGAAGATGAGGGGCGAGCCGAAGATGCCCACGATCAGAGTGATCTTCCAGAGGGCGTGGCCCCAGAAAGTGACGATGGAGATCACCGCGATGATGGCCGGGAACGCCAGCAGGACGTAGGAGCCGGTGTTGAGGGCGGTGTCGATCCGTCCACCCCTATAGGCCGAGACCATGGCCGGAACGCCACCCAGCACCATGGCGATCAATCCGCCCAGGAAGCCGATGATGAGTGAGACGCGCGAGCCGTAAATGAGCCGACTGAGAATGTCACGGTTGAGGTCATCGGTGCCGAGAAGATGCCCCCAACCGGGCGCACCGTTCTGGGGAGCGGCGTAGTTCTGGAAGTCGGGTTTGGGAAGCGGTAACAGGTTGGCGATGACGGCCAGGATGACAATGATGGCGATCCAGGCCACGCAGATCCAGAAGAGAGGGCCTAGCTTCTTCTTGATCGCGTCGTCGTCGCCCGGACCAGTGGTCGAGGTGACGGCCAGGATGGCGGCAGTGTTACTCACGGATAATCCTCGGATCGACCACGGAGAAGATGAAGTCGAAGAAGAAGTTGACCAGGACGATGGCCACAGCGATCACCAACGTGAGGCCCTGCACCACGGTGTAGTCGAGTTGGTTGATGGAACTGATCAGCTGGTAGCCCAAGCCTGGCATCTGAAGCTGGAGCTCCACCACGAAGGTTCCGGCAATGAGCCCGGCGATGGTGATACCGACCGAGGCCAGCACACTGATGGAGGACGGACGCACGGCGTGGCGCCACATGATGCGCCGATCGCTCAAGCCTTTTGAGCGGGCCATGGTGATGAAATCCTCCATCAACGTAGAGATCAGATCGTTGCGCAGTAATCGGAAGTAGGCGACCACGCTCCCGAGGGCCAGAATGATCGACGGCAGGATCATGGTGTGGATGTTCGACCAGAAGTTCTGGGTCAACGGCACATAGGAGGCCGGCCCCGGGAAGATGTGGAAGGTCACGGAAAAGAGCAGGACGAGTACTGGGGTTATGACGAAGGCGGGGAGCGCCAACATGCCGAAGGCGGCGGTGTTCGCCATTTGATCGAAGAGACGGTTGGGACGCCTGGCGGCCGTGATGGCCATCGGGAAGGCGATCGCGATGGCCAGGATCTGCGAGAAGACGATGAGCTCGAGGTCGATCGGGTAGGACTGGGAAATGATGCTGGTCGTGGTCTGGTGGGTGGTGTACGACTGGCCCAGATTGCCCTGGAAGACGTGGCTGATCCAGATGAAGTACTGCTCGATCAGCGGCTTGTCCAGTCCGAGCTGGTGGTTGAGGATGGCCGCGTTCTGCGGGGTGTCGTTCGGCCCCAAAATGACCACGGTCGGATTGCCCGGGAGCAGGTGCACCATATAGAAGGCGCCGACCGAGACGACGAAGATAATAAGTATGAGCAGGACAACTCGCTTGGCGATGTACCTGCTCAACGGCTGACTCCCCCTCCCTGGTCTCGACGTCCAGCGGCCCCCCGGCGGCCGATGATCCTAGACCGGTTGTCCTACCATGTCGCCGCATGCCTGAGCAGTCCACACCCCTGACGGGGCGCACGCGCGCGGCCGTCGTGATCGTCGTCGCCCTGATTCTGGCGGCTGGGGTGCTCCTTCGCTTCTGGACCCGTTCGGGACTCTGGCTCGACGAGGCGCTCAACGTCGACATCTCGAAACTCCCGCTGGGCCAGATCCCGGGAGCGCTGAAGCACGACGGTGCTCCTCCTCTTTTTTATGTTCTTTTGCACTTCTGGATGAAGGTCTTCGGCCAGTCGAATTTGGCCACCCGGTCGCTCTCGGGCATCTTCGGGGTGGCCACTCTGCCCGTGGTCTGGTTGTGCGGGAAGCGTCTCGGCGGCAAGACGGTGGCCTGGACGGCGACCATCCTGATGGCCAGCGCCCCGTTTGCCGTCTACTACGCAACCGAGGCCCGTATGTACGCGCTGGTCATTCTTTTGACCGGCTGCGGGTACCTGGCGCTCGAACGCGCTGTAATGGCACCCCGTCCCGGCAATTTGATCGCAGTGGGCGTGGTCACAGCGGCGCTGCTCTACACGCAGTACTGGGCGCTCTACCTGGTGGCAGTGGTCGGGCTCTGGTTAGTGATCGCCGTGGTGCGGGCCCGGCATCACGGCGATCCGCCGCCGTGGGCCGCGCTAGGGGCAGTGGTCGTGGGCGGCCTCCTCTTTGTTCCGTGGTTGCCGACGTTCATCTACCAGGCCAAGCACACCGGGACGCCGTGGGCGGCGCCCCCCAACTTCGCCGCCGTCATCAACGCCATCACCGGCTTTACCGATAACCAGGCCTCGAACCTCACGGCGGGGACCAACCAGGGTCGTCTGTTGGCCCTCGTCTACTTCGCGCTGATGGCGCTCGCCCTGTTCGGGGTGGCGCGGAGCAAGCGGATTATCGAGCTCGACCTGCACACTCAACCCACGAGCCGGGGGCCCACCTTCATCGTGGTGGGGACGCTGTTCGTGGCGGTGGGCGGCGGCATCCTGACCGGCAGTGCCTTTGCCCCGCGATACGCCGCCGTCGTCTTCCTCCCGCTGATCCTGCTGGTGGCCCTAGGCACCATGACCCTGCTCAGTAACCGGATCCGGCTGGTCGTGGTGGCCATCGCAGTGGTGGCGGGCCTGGTGGGGTCCGCCCAGAATGTCGTGACGCAACGGACCCAGGCTCCCAATGTGGCCAACGTCATCAACGCCGAGGCCGAGCCGGGCGACATCATCGCCTTCTGCCCGGACCAGCTGGGGCCATCGGTCTATCGCGTGGTGGTGGATCAGTCACGCTTCGACATGCTGACCTTCCCCCGACGCATCGGTCCGCAGCGGGTGGACTGGGTGGACTACGAGAAGACGGTGCACGCGGCCAGCACAGCCAGTTTCGTCCAAGATCTGATCAACAAGGCCGGGACATCGCACAACATCTGGTTGGTCTGGCAGGACGGGTACCAGACCTATTCCACCAAGTGCGGGCAGATCGCCAGCGATCTGGCCACCGCCCCGAATTATGGCGCGCACAACTGGGTGGTGGACCATCCCGCCATCTACTACGAGCCGATGAACCTGACCCAATTCCACCATGACTGATCTCGCCCTGGTGCGTTGAGATGACAGAGGCTTCGGCCGGCACGCGTCTGTGGGGACGGGCGCGCCAACCGCTGATGGAGGCGGTGTTGCCCTTCGCCGTGGCCCGAATCATCGTGCTGGGAGCTCTGGGCCTCTCTCACTTCGTGGTCGACCGGACCCATTCCACGGTGGCGGTGGCCCAGCGGGTCCATGAGGGGCTGCTGGGTTGGGACGCCGGCTGGTACGAGACGATCGCCCGCGTCGGTTACCGCCCGCTCGGCACCCAGTCGCTCCGGTTCTTCCCGGCCCTGCCGGCGCTGGCTCATGCCCTGGCTTGGCTGCCCGGGGTGGATGACGGGGCCGCGGTCGTGATCATCGCCAATGTGGCCGCCTTCATCGCCACGGCCATGTTCTTCGTGCTGGTGCGCCGCGAGAGCGGCGACGCCGAACTGGCCCGGCGATCGCTGTGGATCTTGAGTCTGAGTCCAGCCGCCTTCGTGCTGGTGATGGGCTACGCCGAGTCGCTGCTGCTGGTGTGTGCCCTCGGGGCCTTCCTGGTTCTGCGTCCGGCCGGCTCATCGACCCGGCCTGCTTTCGCGGCGGCGGCTGTCTTCGGGTTGCTGGCCGCCCTGACCCGCCCGGTCGGGGTGCTGGTGGCCATCCCGGCGCTGGTCGAACTGGTGCGCTGGTGGCCCCGGACGGGGCGCCCGACCCGGCTGGCCGGCCTGGCCGCCGTGGTAGCGCCCCTGGTCGGGGTGGCCGGCTTCCTGGGCTGGGCCCAGCACGTGACCCATGACCTGTTCGCGCCCCTCCACGTTCAGCTCGAGTCGACCCATCACGGGGGCCTGTCCGACCCCGTGGTCACCCTGTTCCACGATGCCACCGGGATCCTGCACCGCCACGTGGGGACGGCCCTCCATGTGCCTTGGGTGCTCTTGGCCCTGGTCCTGCTCATCGTGTGCTGGCGCAAGTTTCCGGCCCCGTACACCCTCTTCGCGGCCGGGATCCTGGCCGTAGCGGTAGCCGGCTCCAACCTCGATTCCTTCGAGCGCTACGCCCTGAGCGCCTTCCCACTGTCGATGGCGGGCGCCCTGCTCTGCCGGAGCGCACAGGTGGAACGGGTGGTGCTGATTCTGCTGGCCGCCGGCCTGGCCGGGTACTCAGTGCTGGCCTTTATGAATCTCTACGTGCCGTAGCCAGCCAGTATCCTCACCGGGTGCCCGAAGACCTCCCTGTCGCCGTTGCCGGCGCGGGCCCGGGCGGCCTGACCGCCGCCTACCAGCTGCTCAAGCGGGGACTGCATCCCATCGTGCTGGAGGCCGACAGCGTGGTTGGCGGCATCAGCCGGACGGTTGAGCGGGATGGTTGGCGCTTTGACCTGGGCGGACATCGCTTTTTCACCAAGGTGCCAGAGGTGGAAGCGCTCTGGCACGAGATCCTGCCGCAGGACGAATTCATGATGCGGCCCCGGATGAGCCGCATCTTCTACAACGGGAAGTACATCGATTACCCCTTGCGAGCCTTCGATGCCCTGCGCAAGGTCGGTCCCGGCCAGGCCATCCTGTGCGGCCTCTCCTATCTCTGGGCTCGGATCCACCCGCCCAAGGACGAGTTCAACTACGAGAACTGGTTGGTGGCCCGCTTCGGTTGGCGGCTCTACCGGATCTTCTTCAAGACCTACACCGAGAAGGTGTGGGGGGTCGAGGTCTCGGACATGCCGGCCGACTGGGCCGCCCAGCGGGTCAAGAACCTCGATCTGCGCAAGGCAGTGATCAACGCCATCCTGCCCAAGCGGGGCCAGACCGAGATCACCACCTTGATCGAGGAGTTCCAGTATCCCAAGTACGGCCCGGGGGAGATGTGGGAGGTCTGCGCCGAGAAGGTCCAGGCCGCCGGTGGAGAGTTACACCTCGAGTCCCGGCTGACCGGCATCCATACCGAAGGCGGGCGGGCGCGTTCCATCACCTACGTGCACGACGGGGACGAGAAGCAGGTCGACGTGGCCCATGTGATCTCGACCATGCCGATGCGCGAGCTGGTCCACTGCTTCGACCCGTCGCCGCCGGCCGAGGTGGTCGCTGCGGCCGACGGGCTGCATTACCGCGACTACCTGACCGTGGCGCTCATCGTGCCCCAATCCCGAAGCTTCCCGGACAACTGGATCTACATCCACGATCCCGATGTGGAGATGGGTCGCATCCAGAACTACGGCTCATGGTCGCCCTACCTGGTCAAGGACGGGCGTACCTGCCTCGGTCTGGAGTACTTCGTCTTCGAGGGCGACGACATGTGGAACATGGCCGACGACGCCCTCATCGCGCTGGGGACCAAGGAGCTGATCCAGCTCGGGCTGGCGGCTCCGGGCGACGTCGAGGGCGGCTATGTCGTGCGGGTCGAGAAGGCTTACCCGTACTACGACTTCACCTACAAGACCAACGTCCAGATCATCCGTGACTACCTGGCCGACGCGGCCCCCAACGTGCACCCGGTCGGGCGCAACGGCATGCACAAGTACAACAACCAGGACCACTCGATGTACACGGCCATGCTGACCGTCGAGAACATGTTCGGCGCTACCAACGACATCTGGTCGGTCAATGTCGAGGAGGAATACCACGAGACCAGCCTTGGCGGGACTGGCTCGACTGGTGGGACCGGCCGCGATGCGCCGGTGCTGCCATGGCCGCCGAGGCACGGCCACCACGACAGCGACTGAGCGTGACGCCACAACGCCGTCGCCGTGGCGTAATCGCCGGGGCCGCCGCACTGTCCTACCTCGCGCTGGCCGTCATCCTGTGGGGCGAAGCCTGGGCTGACGGGGCCTCGACCCACACGCTGTGCGGGTGCGGTGACCCTTCCCTCTTCCTCTGGTTCTTCCAATGGCCGGCCACGGCCATCGCCCACGGTCACGACCCGTTCTTCTCGAGAGCGCTTTTCCACCCAGGAGGGATCAACCTCTTGGCCCAGACCTCGGTGCTCGGGCTGAGTATCCCCTTGACCCCGATCACCTGGATCTGGGGGCCGGTGGCCTCGCTCAACGTGGCCTCCACCCTGTGTCCCGCCTTGAGCGCCTTCGCCACCTACATGGTGCTGCGCCGCTGGGTCACCTGGACGCCGGCCCGCTTCCTGGGGGGCCTGCTCTACGGGTTCTCGCCTTTCGTCCTGGACAACCTCGAATTCGCGCACTTGATGACGGCCGCACTCATGTTGTTGCCACTCATATTGGCGGTGCTCGACGAGATCGTGTTCCGCCAGGACCACTCCGCCCGCTGGGGCGGCATCTGGCTCGGCGTCCTGTTGTTCCTGCAGTTCTTCTTGAGCAGCGAGCTGGTGGCCGTCATCGCGGTCACCATCGTGCTGGCTGGTGCCGTCATCCTGATCGCCGACGCGCTAGTCGACCGGGAGGCACTACGCCGGCGGGCGCCCCACGCGCTGAAAGCGATCGTCATCGCGGCGGCGGTCGGAGGGGCCCTGCTGATCTACCCGGTCTGGTTCGCCCTCGATGGACCGGCCCACCTCTCAGGGCTGATCTGGCCCAACCTCGGCACTATCGGCGGCTACGTCGGAGCCAGTTTTGTCACTCCCGATTACATCCACGGCTCCAACATCTATAACGATCTCGGCGGCTACGAGGGTCATCAGCTCCCTTCGGCGGCCTATCTGGGTTGGGGGATGCTCGGCGTGCTGTTGGGCGGCCTGGTCATCTGGATCAAGGATCGCCGGCTGCAGTGTTTCGCCTTCCTGCTGGCCCTCTGCATGGTGTGCTCGCTGGGCCTGCGCAAGGGCGCCTGGGTGCCCGCCCGCCTCTTCGCCCAACTGCCGATTCTCAAGAACGTCATCGAACAGCGCTTCATGGCCATCGGTTTCTTGGCCGCCGCGGTGATGCTGGCTCTCATCCTCGACCACGCCCGCCGTGACGTCCCCCGGTGGCTCAAGGCGCATGGGGCTGAGGCCCGGGTGCTCGGCGTCGGTGCGGCCTTGGGGTTGGCCGCCGTGGCCCTGGTGCCGATAGCCGTCACCTTCGGTGGGGAGTTGCCTTTCGCCATGAAGCCGGTGCTCCTGCCCAGGTGGTACCAGATGGTGGCGCCCAAACTGCCGGCGGGCGCGGTGGTGCTTTCCTATCCAGAACCCTTTTCGGGCATCCAGTCAGCCATGGACTGGCAGGCGGTGGATGCCGACCAGTTCAGCCAGGCTGGGGGCGGGGGTCCGCAAGGACAGGCCAGCCGGGCCGGTTCGGCCAAGGCCGGTTTCCAGATGCTCACCATGTTGAGCTTCGGGGTGGCGTCGCCCCCACCGAACGCCACCAAGGCCAATCTGGCCGCGGTCCGGCACGCCATCGCGGTCTGGGGCGTCAACACGGTGGTCATCGCGCCTGACGCCGCCGCACCGATCCTGCAGCAGGGTCGTGACCCGGTCTACGCGGCTGCTTTCATGACGGCCGCATTGGGTCGGGTGCCGGCGATCCAGGCCGGCGCCTGGGTGTGGGACAACGTCTCGCTGTCGGCCCAGGCCGCCTGGCACGTCAGCCGATCGGTGCTGCCCAGCTGCGTCGCCTCGGCGGAGAAAGCGGTGCACGGGCACGCGTATCACCGGGGCCAAGCAGCCACAATGGCCGTTTCCGATTGCGTTGCCCTGGGGGCGCTCTGATGGCGACACGTGGCGTACGTGGATTGGGCGGGTTCGCGGTGGGCCTGGTGGCGTTGGGATGCTTATTCAGTACGGCCGGGCACGCCAACCAGACGGCTGCCGGCTTGGCCTCGAAGACGAATCAGCGCGAAGCCAACTACTCGGACGCGTTCTACAACTGCCTCGACGCCGAGGGACATCGGCTGATCCAACCCCACCAGGTGGTCTGGGTGGCGCAGGACAACCTGGCCAGTTGGGTGGAGGTGACCAAGGCCATCGGTGGGTGGGCCCACCTGACCGATCACCGCGTGCACGCCTCCATGGCTGTGCTCCTCGAGCAGGACCCGCCCTCCAGCTCGCAACCCAGCTGCCAGGGGCAGGTGCTTATCACCATCCGCCAGACCCGGACCGGGCGAATACTCATGTCGCGCGCCGCGCCGGGTCAGCCATGAGCGACGTTTGGGCCGCGGTGATCGGCGTGGTCGTGCTGGCAGCGGCGGGTTTCCTTCCGGTGCTGGTGCTGGTGGGCGGTCGCCTGGTCGCCCTACCGCTCTTCCCGTTGGCCGGTGCCGCCATCGGCGCGTTGGCCGCCGCCTCCTGCATTGCCACCTTCGGCACCTTGTTGATGTGGTTCGTCGTGTGGTCGGTGATCGCCGCCATCGTCTCGCTGGTCATCCTGATCGGACGCCCCGATCGACTACGCGCCACCGGCCGCCATCTACGCCGCGAGCTCACCCCACTGCCGCTTGCCGGTTTCGTGCTGATGGTGGCCGCGGCCGCCTGGGCCTTGCGCACGCTGCGGGTACACAACATCGGGTTCGACACCCGCGCCATCTGGATGTTGCACGCCAGCTGGCTGCTGGGCGGTCACTCCTTGGCCTACTCGGACATCCGCAACCACTTCTTCGTGGTCTCGCATCCGACCTATCCGCCGCTGGTCAGCGCGGCGATGGCCCTGTCATGGATCATCAGCGGCAACTCGGATCAGCGGGTGGCGGTAGTGACCATTGCCCTCCTCAACGGCTGTGCCCTGGTGGTCGCCGGCTGGGGCGTGGTCGAGGCGGCCCGCCGCGCCCTACTGCGCACCCAAGGTGATTCGGTCCGCCGACAGCGCGTCCTGCTCGGCCTGGGCGTGCTGCTGGGCGCGCTGGCCATCATGGTGGCCGGAGGTGTCTTGGGCACCTTTGCCACCAACGGCTACGCCGATCCGATCTGGTCCTTGGCCGCGGTGAGCGTGGTCGTCTACGGCCTCATGCTCGATTCGACGCCGTCGGATCTGGGTGTGGTGGCGGTGTTGATCCCGGTCTGCGCCTACGCCAAGGTCGAGGGGATGGCCATGGCCGTCATCTTGTTGGTGATGGTGGCCTTGCGGCGCCGGTACCGGTCGGGCCACCTGCCGCTGACCAGTTTCCGCCGTTTTGTCCTCCGGATCGGGGTCGGTGTGGTGGTCCTGCTCGGATGGGAACTCCTGACCCTGGCCATCGGGGTGCCCAACGATCCGAGCATCACCGGGGCCCGTGATGGTTCCCTGGAGCAGCGGGCCGCCCGGACCTGGGACGCCGCCGTGCCCCACCTCCACGTGGTGGTCTTGGCGCTGGTCTGCGCGCTCTGCGGCTGGGTCCTGCTCAACGCGCTGCGCCGCCGGATGGGCATCGGCAACGACCTGTGGGCTTGGGGTGCGCTCGCCCTCTCGATCGGTGTGCTCGGTGGGGCCTACGTCTTTGGTTCGGGCAACATCGAACTCTGGTTGGCCACTTCGGTGAACCGCACCACCATCTTCGTGGCGCTGTTGGCCTGGTGGATGGTGGCGGTGTGGGCCTTGTGCGGCACGGCGGCGGCGTTGCAATGAAGGCGCTCACCCTGAGCGTGGCCCTCTTCGTGCTGCTGGGGTTGGCCCCTGGGCTGAGCGGAAGTGAGCACGCCGAGCTGGCCCACAGCGGCGCCTTTGGCTCTCATCCGGTGAAGGTCCTGCTGTTGGGCGACTCGATCGCTCTGACCCTGGGGATCGGTCTGGCCCACGATGCCAAGGTCAATTACGGCATTGACATCGACAACAAGTCCACCTTGGGTTGTGACCTCGATCCGAGCCTCGAGATCATCACGTCGGGCAAGCCCGGCCCGGCCACACCGGGCTGTCCCGAGTGGCGGGAGCTCTGGCCCTTCCTCACTGCATCCGTGCAGCCTGACGTGGTGGTGCTGGGCGTTGGCCGCTGGGAGGTGGGGGATCATTTCTACGATGACCAGTGGGTGCACATCGGCGATCCGTTGTGGGACAACCACGTGGCGGCCGACCTCAAGCAGGCCATCGCCATCTTCAACCTGTTCGGTGCGAAAGTGGTGCTGCTGACCTTGCCCTATCTCGATCCGGCGACCCGGCAGCCGGACGGGCAGCCTTGGCCGGAGAATTCGATGGAGTACATCTCGCGTTTCAACCAGCTGACGCGTCAGGTGGCCAAGAGCATGCCCCACGAGGTCACCGTCATCGACCTCAACAAAATGCTCAGCCCCAACGGCAAGTACGACACTGTGGTGGACGGGGTCAGGGTGCGTTGGAGTGACGGCGTGCACGTCTCGTACGCCGGCGGCGAACTGCTCCAGCGCAGCATCTTGCCCACCATCGACCGCATCGGGTTGGCCGACGAGCGCCGGGTGAAGGTCACGGGCGAACGCCTGCACCAGAAGGTCTTGGCCGAGCAGCGGGCCCTGGCGGCGGCGGCCCGGGCCAAGGCCGAGAGAAAGCACTACGCCCGGGAGCAAGTTCGAAAGCAGCTGGACTGGTGAGCGCCGAGGACGAGACCGGGCCGCCTGCCCCTGACGATGGATTGACCGCGGAGCTGGTGGTCGAGAGCGTGCCGGCCGCCATGTCGCTGGCCCCGATGGCGGGTGCACCGGCGCTGGGCGGCGAGCTCATCTTCGACAGCGAGGCGCCTGGGCCTGCGGGAGCCGAGTCGATGCGGGCTGGCCTGTTGCAGGCGGGACCGCTGGCCGCGGCCGGGGTGCTGGCCAACGGGGCCAATGTCATCGTCACCGTGCTGCTGGCCCGGTTGCTCACCTCGCACAGCTATGGCGTGCTCAATCAGCTGACGGGCTTGTTCCTCATCTTGTCGATGCCGGGATCGGCCGTGGTGGTGGCCGTGGTGCGCCGGGTCACGCTGTGGCACGAGGACGGATCGGGACATCTGGTCCGGCGCTGGGCCGGCCGCATCCACCGGCAGGGCTCGATCGCCGTCCTGGTGTGGGGCGTCATTGTCTTCACCAGCCGGCACGGGTTCGCCGTGCTGCTAGGGCAGAAGAGTGGCATCGGGATCGCCGCCGTCCTCACCGCCGCCGCCTTCTTCGTCCTGCTCTCCCTCGACCGCGGCTTGCTCCAAGCCCATCAGTCCTACCGGCCGCTGGCCGTCAATTTGCTGGTCGAAGGAGGCGCCCGAACCGTGGCCGTGCTGATCCTGGTCGGCGCCGGGACCGGGCCGTCGGGTGCGGCCGTCGGGATCCTGATCGCCGAGATGGTGGCCGCCGGGCATGCCCGCTGGGCCGCCGTGCGGGCCTGGGCGGCCCCCGAGCCACTGGTGCGCCGTTCCTGGGCCAACGGATGGGTGGCCGCGGCGCGGCGCGACGTCGTGCTGGGCGGTTCGGAGACCGAGCGCCACCGGGTGCTCATCGATCTGCTGGTGGCCTCGTTGGCCCTATCGGTGGTGGCCTTGCTGCAGAACGTCGACGTGCTGGTGGTCGGCCGCCAGAACCCGTCGCACAGTGGTGCCTACGCCGCCGTCTCGGTGGCCAGCAAGGCCATCGTGTTCGGCGCCATCGTGATGGGCGGGTACCTGCTGCCCGAAGCAGCCATCCGCTGGCGCCGAGGCGGCCATGCCCTGCGCCAGTTGGCCGTGGTCCTGGCGCTGTTGGCGGTACCCGCCGCGCTGATCCTGTTTGTCGCCGTGGCGGCACCCAAACTGTTGCTCCAAGTGGTCTTCCATCACGGCTATACCGCGGCGGCGCCGGCCATGGCCCCGTTGGTCCTGGCCATGATCCTGCTCAGCCTCTCGGTGGTCCTCACCATGTATCTACTGGCGGTGGGCCAGCGCTGGGTGGCGGGCGTGCTGATGCTGGGTGGCCTGGCCCTCAGCCTGACCCTGGTCCACCTGCACGGGGCACCGCGGGCTACCGCGTTGGCCGATCTGGCGGTGCAGGGCGCGGTGGCGACCATCATCGTGATCGGGTTCACGGTCGTGCACCGGGTTCGGCGGCGCGACCAGGCGCCCCAGTAGGCTGATCCGGTGGGAGACGACCGTCGCCAACGGGAGCCTGTCGTGCCCGCACTGACGTCCCCGCCCGAGACGGCGCCGCTCGGCGATGCCGATGCCGGCACCGCCTCGCTGGCCGCCGTCGCTGATGCCGTCGGACTGCGACGGGTGCACTTCGTGGCCTGGCGCGACCTCGACGACCCCGAAGCCGGGGGATCGGAATTGCACGCCCACATGGTGGCCAGTCAGTGGGCGGCGGCCGGCCTCGACGTCACCTTCCGCACCTCGGCCGTGCCCGGTGGCCGCCGGGCCATCAACCGGGACGGCTACCGGGTGTTGCGCCAAGCCGGGCGCTACCGGGTCTTCCCGGCCGCGGCCTGGGAGGGCCTGCGCATGGGCTACCGGCCCGGCGACGCGCTGGTCGAGATCTGGAACGGCATGCCCTTCTTCTCGCCGCTCTGGTACCGCGGGCCGCGCCTGGTTTTCTTGCACCACGTGCACGCCGACATGTGGGACATGGTGCTGCCGCCGACCCTGGCCCGCATGGGCAACGCGGTGGAGCGCCGGTTGGCGCCTCCGCTTTACCGGCGCAGCCGCATCGTCACCCTGTCGGAGTCCTCGCGGCTGGAGATCATCGAGCTGCTGGGCCTTGATCGCGATCGGGTCACCGTGGCCCCGCCGGGCATCGACCCCCGCTTCTCGCCGGGTGGGACCCGGTCGAGCACCCCCCTGGTGGTGGCCGTCGGCCGACTGGTGCCGGTCAAGCGGTTCGACCTGCTGGTGCGGGCCCTGGCCGAAGCCAAGGCCAATCGCCCCGACCTCCGGGCGGTGATCATCGGCGAGGGCTACGAGCGCCCTGCCCTCGAAAGCCTGCGGGCCGAGTTGGGGGCCGAAGAGTGGATCGAGCTGCCGGGCCGGGTCAGCGACGACGACCTGATCGACTGGTACCGCCGGGCCTGGGTGGTGGCGTCGAGCTCGCAGCGGGAGGGCTGGGGCATGACGTTGACCGAGGCGTCCGCTTGCGGGACGCCCGCCGTGGCCACCGCCATCGCCGGCCATCTCGACGCCGTCGTGCAAGGCCAGTCGGGCTTGCTGGTCGATCGGCCCGAAGACCTGGGGCAGGCCCTGGCCCGGGTGCTGAGCGACGACGTCCTGCGCAACCGCCTGTCCAAGGGTGCGCTGAGCCGCGCCCGCTGGTTTACGTGGCCGGCGACCGCTCGTCGTGCGCTGGAGGCGTTGGCGGAGGAGGCGACGGCGCGCTGGCCCGGAAGCTGACCATCACGGCATCGGCCAGCAGGAGCACCAGGCCGAACCAGATCAGGTTGCCCTGGTGGACGAAGGAGCCGGCCCAGTCCGACCCGGGCAGGTAGTGGTGGGCCGCCTGCCCGATGATGACCTCCAGGCAGCCCAGGACCACGAAGACCAGTCCGCCGACGGTCGAGATGATGCGGGTGCGCGGGATCAGCAGACCCAGCACGACCAGCGCCGCCACGAGCAGTCCGGCGCCGGCTGAGGTCACGCCGGCCGCCAGCAGTCCGCTGAGCAGGCCCAGCCCCACCGCCAGGACCGGGCGCTGCGCCGTGCCGCGGTCGGCGAAGAGCCGTCGCGGTCCGAGCAGCTGCAGTCCGCCCGCCCTCCCGGCGGCCACCGCAGGCGTGGTCAGGGCCGGGTTCCAGCTCCGGAGTCGCCCGGGCACCCGGCGCCAGGCCGCGGCCCGGATGCGGCGCCGGATGCGGGCGGGCAGGAAGACCAGCAGCAGGCAGAGGGCCAGGGTGGCGCCCGACAAGAACAGGGCGATCCAGATCTCCTTCTGGGGAGTCCAGGTCAAGGTCACATTGAAGTTGGATCCACCGAGAGCCTGCAGATCGGCCTGGGTGACCGGCCATCCGTTGGCGAAGCTGTCGATCAGCTCGGGCTGGCCCAAGGTGACGGCATGGGCCCCGCTCTTGGCGCCCGGTCCCGGGGTCGCCGTCGCCTTCCAGCCGTCGTTGTTGCTCTGGCCCCAGATCAGCTCGAAGGGGGAGGTGGCCCCCTTGACGCTGGCCGTCTCCGAGTCGATGTGGCTGGCCGTCTGCTTCACTGTGGGCGCCGGCCCGGGCTGCGTGGCCGCCAATTCGGGCGTGCCCTGCTCGGTCGGCGTGACCGCCGGCCCGGCCCCGCCGCCGGCCGCTGAGTCGAGGACCAGGGTGTCGACGTTCCAGCCGGTGCAGTCGTTGACATCGGAGGAGCACTGCGGGTTGTGGGCCACCGCCGTCTGCACCAGGTGGGTGCCGGCCGACAAGGTGATGCCGTTGGCATCGGGCCCGCACGGCACGACCTGCATCTCGCCGTTGTCCAGCGCGCTCGAGGTGGGCCCGACCACCGAGAGATAGATGGGCTGCCCGTCGATGGTGAGCAGGCTGGGCGTGCAGGTGGCCGGCAGCTCGGTCGGGGTGGTGGGGGCGGCCACGCCGGGCAGGCCGATCTCGGCGATGGCGATGGGCAGGGCCAGCGGACCGGCTGAGTAGTAGTTGGCCGCGGTCTCGGTGCGGATCTTGGTGAAGGTGACCACCACGTGGTTGCCGCTCAAAGCCGGAAAGCTGACCGGAACGTCGGTCACCGCACCGGGCACCGTGCTGTCGGCAATGGGCGGCAGGGTCACGGTACGGGTGACCCCGCCGGTGGACACCGTCATGGCGGTGGGGACCGAGTGGCGGCCGTCGGCTACCACCTGCAGGTTGAGCGTGCTGAAAGTGATGGGCTGGGCCAGGTTGTAGGTGAGGGTGGCGCCGACGTCGGCGTTCGATCCGAGGCCGGGTTGCCAGGCCGTCGAGGAGTTGCCGTCCAGGGTGGCCGAGGCGGTGGCGCGCAGGTCACCGGGCAAGCGGCCCGACGAGTACGTGGTGACCGAGGTGTTGTCGCCATTGAGCGGCGTCCGCCCCACCAGCCGGTCGATCTCGTCGTCGGGCAGCAGCGCGGAGAGGCTGGCACTGCCCGAGAGGGTGAAGGTGCGGGCGGTGGGCAGGGAGAACTGGCGCGTGATCGTCGTCTCGGGATCGTTGCGGGGCGGGAAGGGCGAGGTGCGCTCCCGGTCCATGACGACGGTCAGGCGGTCCTTGAGCGAGGTCGAGCCGACGTTGGAGAGCAGGTCGGTCGGCATGTCGATGACCTGGCGCACGATCTGACCGGGCACGTCGATCTCGGCGAAGCCGACCGCCGAGGCGTTGAGCGGGTTGGCGGTGTTGTCGGTGGTGCTGTCGATGGTGACCCGCAGGGTGCGGAAGCTCTGGCTGGGGAAGGTGAGGACCTGCCCGGTCGCCCCGTGCGACGTCTTGTTCAGCTTGAAGGTCATGGCGTGCTTGCCGTCGAAGGTCAGCGTCACCTTGGAGACCCAGCGGGCCCGGTCGCCCCGCTGCGGCTGAATGAGGTCGAGCTTGGTGGTGGTGACGTTGTGGGTGTACTGGACCTGCCACCACTGGCCGGCGGGGTCGGGCACGAAGGTACCGGTGATCCAGGCGGTGTCGAGGTTGTCGTCCAGGGCCGAGTACGGCGCGTCTTCGGGGGTGTAGGAGACGCTGTTGCCGTAACTGCTCGACGTCGTGTTGACCGCGTTGACGTAGCTGGCGATGGTCTTGGTGGAGGTCGGCGCGCCGGGAAAGAGGTCGATCGGGCTGTCGCTCAGGTCGGTCTTCTCGGGGTCGTCGCTCGGCGTCTCGGTCTCGCCGACATTGGCCGTGATGGTGTCGTAGCGGAAGGCCTCCTTGCGGTTGGTGTCGGTCACCACCAGCTGCGCCCCCTGGTTGGCCAGCTGTTTCTCGCGCGGGGCCTGCTTGGCCAGGGTGCCGGCGTAGTAGATGGCGCTCTTGGTGTTGAGCAGGCCCAGCCCGGCCAAGGTGTCGAGCCCGGTGGCATCACCGTCGACCAGCAATGCCCCCGAATTGGACTCCGCCCGCAGCTCGGGGCGCGGGTTGCTCACGGTGTAGGTGACTACCGGCGGCGGCCAGCCCAGATCGTTCGGCGCGGCCAGGTCCTCTTCGTTGAGGGTGGAGACCGGCGAGATGTTGGGTCGGGGTGCCCCGAAGGACTGGGGGTCGGACAACCCGAGCGGTTGCTCGAGCATCTCGAGGGCCAGCAGCTGCGGCTGGGTCACCCCGTAGTGGGCGTCGTTCTGGTCGAACTCGACCATCAGGTCGCCGGCGCTCATCAGCCGGGCCATGGGGGCCAGCGCGTTCATGTTGGCCGTATCCTCCTGCAGCGGGTCGTCCAGCGCATAGAGGGTGTCGGCCGTGGCCTCCGAGCCCATGATCTGCTGCTCCCGGGTCACGAAGTCGCGGTTGAGCAGCGCCGGCTGCGGCGTATCGACGGTGTCGCCCCAGTCGTAGGAGGCGAAGTCGTTGCCCGGGATGGCCAGCACCCGGGTGCTCTGGTGGACTTTGTTCAAGTGGGTGATGGCGGCCTGCTCGTAGCCGGGGAGCGCGGCGGGCTGGGTGAAGTTGTTGGCGATGGTGTCCCCGTTGAACAAGGACGGGTTGTTGGCGATGATCAGCCCACCCACCAGTACCGCGGTGATCAGGCCGGTCACGGAGAAGCGCTGCCACAGCGCAGTGATGCCGCAACCCAGCAGCATGGCCAGCCCGAGCAGGACGACCGGGGTGGCCCGGTCGGTCGAACGCAGGGCCAGCCCGGCCGTAGTGTCGGTCATGAACGACTTGAGCAGCTTGCCGATGGCAGTGGGGTGGGTGAACGGGAAGGGCCCGACCGACAGCACCATGCCGACGAAGACCAAGATGATGAAGAAGGCCCGTTCCTTCCAGCGCACCAGGGCGGCACCGATCAGGGCCAGCACCGGCACGGCGTAAGAAGTGATCAGCAGCCCGATGTCCTGGGTGAAGCGCACGGCGGCCTGCTGCCAGGGCCCGAGGTGGTCCGAGCCGTAGAAGTACCAGTAGCCCAGCCCGCGCAGGACCTCCGAGGCGTTGGAGGTGGCCGAGGTGGAGGGAACCGTTTCGGTGTATTTGAGGACGTTGACCCCGTAGGCCGCTTCGACCGACAGCCCGGCGATCCACCACACGCAGGCCCCGAGGGTCAGCACCCCGATGCGGAAGGCCGTGCCGAGGGCCTGGCGCCAAGTGGCCTCCTTCAGCACGATCACGGCGTAGAGCAGCCACAGGATGGGCGCGATGCCGACGTAGATGATGGAGCTGGCGTTGATGCCGCTGATCAGTGCCACGACGATGGCGAAGAGCGCGGGTATCCGCCAACCGCCCCGCCGCAGCGCCAGGATGGTGAACGCCATCATGAAGGGCAGGCCCGCCCAGGGCAGCAGGATCACCGAGATCCGACCCACGTACTGCAGGAAATACGGCGAAAGCATGTAGGCCAACGCGGTCACGATCGGCCCCGGCCCCTTCAGGTTGAGCACCCGGCAGAGATAGAGGATGCCCCAGCCGGCGAAGAAGAGGATGGAGCCGATCCACAGCCGCTGGGCCACCCACACCGGTACGCCGAAGAGGTGGAAGAGGACGTAGAAGGGTCCCATCGGCAGCAGGTAGCCGAGGTACTCGTGCGACACCGTGCCCAGGCCCACGGTGGGGTTCCACATGAACGCCACCTGGCTCAGGAACTTGGTCGGATCGAGATAGAGGTAGGTCTTGGTGTCGGGCGTGACCACCCCGGGCCGTACGGCCAGGAAGGGGACGTAAGCCATGATCGCCAACACGGCCATCCCGGCGGTCCACCAGCCCGAGGCGCCCCACTCCAATCGACTGAGCACCCGTCGCGGGGCGGGGGCGGCATGCCGCCCACGGGTGACGGTGGCTGGGGAGGCGATGCTCATGGAGAGGGGGTCAAAACGACGCCCGGTAGTGTAAGCAGCCCGCGCCGCCCCGGCGTGTCAATCAGGTAGGTCAATGAAGGGAGCGGTCCGAGTGGCCCGGGAGACGACGAGGCTAACGGGGGAACGCCCACAGCAAGGGGTGACACCTGATTCGCTCCTGGCGCTGCACGAAGCCGGCTACCGCGCCGTGCTCGATCGCATCGGTGACGGCCGGATTCTTGACGTCGGCTGTGGACAGGGCTTCGAGTCCGCCCGATTTCTCGACCCCGATCGCCAGGTGGTGGGAGCCGACTATTCCAACGAAGCCGTCCAGACCGCTGCCGCCACCTACGGGCCAGAAGGCCTGCGGGTGGCCCAGATGAACGCTCTCGACCTGGCCTTCGCCGATGGCTCCTTCGACGGGGTGTGCTCGTCGCACCTGATCGAGCACTTCACCGATCCCGAGCCGCACGTGGCCGAGATGGCCCGGGTGGTCAAGGCGGACGGGGCCGTCTGCATCCTCACCCCGAACAAGCCGGCCGACTTCGAGAACCCCTTCCATCTCTACCTTTTCACCCGCCACGAACTGCGGGACATGCTCGAGCGCCATTTCGACGACGTCTGGCTGGGCGGGGTGGACGCTTCCCCGCACGTGAAGGCCGACTTCGCGGCCCGCCGGATCAAGGCGGCCAAGCTGCTGCGCGTCGACGTGTTCGACCTGCGCCACCGCATTCCGCACCGCTGGTACGTCTGGGCCTACACCCGCTTGCTCCCTTTGGCCTACAAGGTGGTGGCCCGGGGCGATGCCGGCGGACTGACCGGTATCACGGCCGACGATTGGTTCGTCACCGAGGAGTTGGACGACACCACGCTGGTCCTCTTCGCGGTGGCCCGCTCGCCGAAGCCGTCGGCCGCTTCCTCAAAAGCCGCCTGATGCTGGCGGTCGGACTCACCGGGGGCATGGGATCGGGCAAGTCGGCCGTGGCCGACCTCCTGGTCGAGCGCGGCGCCATCCTCATCGACGCCGATCAGGTGGCCCGCGACGTGGTGGCGCCCGGCGGTCCGGCCTACCAACCCCTCATTGACCGCTTCGGCCCCGAGATCGTGGCGGCGGACGGCACCATCGACCGGGCCGCGCTGGCCAAGGTGGCCTTCGCCGACGACGCCACCCGGCTGGAGCTCAACGCCATCACCCACCCGGCCATCGGTATCTCCATGATCGAGCAGCGCAATGCCCACGAAGGCAGCGACGACATCGTCGTCCTGGCCATCCCACTCTTGACCGCCATGCACCGCCAGACGGTCAACCTCGACAAGGTGGTCGTGGTCGACACCCCGGTCGAGGTGGCGCTGGACCGGCTGCTCTCCCAGCGCGGCTTCGACCGCGACGACGCCGAGGCGCGGATCCGCGCCCAGATCACCCGCGACGAGCGCAAGAAGGACGCCGATTACGTGCTCGACAACGCGGGCGACCGGGCCGCCCTCGAGAACGAGGTGTCCAAGCTCTGGGGCTGGCTCACCGCCGCGGCGGGGGAGAAGGCAACCCCGCCGGCCTGAGTACGGGCCAACACCCTCTCAACAGGGGGAGCCTTACCTCCGCCCGATCCAGTCGGCCATGGCTTTGAAGACCGGTGCGAACTTCCACACCGCCAGCCCGCCGACGCCGATCCCCATGACGATGGCCACGATGCCGTCGAAGTCGACGGTGGGGACGAAGCACGGCTTGCCGCCGCGCAAGACATAGGCGCCCACCGGGATACTGATGTTGAAGTCGTTGTGTTCCACCATGACTACGGCCGGGACGATCTCGCCGTCGGCCAGCTCGATCGGGGCCGCCGGTACCAGCGACAACCCCTTGCGTCGGATCGGGATTTGCTCCTCCAGCTCGTTGGTTGGTTCTGCCATGGCCTCCACTCTGCCCCCAACCAGCGCAGGGCTGCTCGTCACATCCCGCCGGTATCCTCAACTCCCTACTCCCATGCCCGATTTCCAGGTCATCTCCCCGTTCCAGCCCTCCGGCGACCAGCCAACGGCCATCGCCCAGTTGGTGCGCGGGGTGGCCGCCGGGGACCGCTATCAGACCCTCCAGGGCATCACCGGTTCGGGCAAGACGGCGACCATCGCCTGGATGATCGAGCAAGCCCAGCGCCCCACCCTCATCATCGAGCCCAACAAGTCGCTGGCGGCCCAGCTCAGTTCGGAGCTGCGCGAGCTCTTCCCCAAGAACCGGGTCGAGTTCTTCGTCTCGTACTACGACTACTACCAACCCGAGGCCTACCTCCCGACGACCGACACCTACATCGAGAAGGACTCGTCGATCAACGACGAGATCGACCGGCTCCGCCACGCCACCACCAGTTCGCTACTGATGCGCAGGGACGTCATCGTGGTGGCCTCGGTCTCGTGCATCTACGGCTTGGGTTCGCCCGAGGAGTACCGGGATCGCATCCTCGGCCTGAAGGTGGGCGATCAGATCGACCAGCGCGACGTCCTGCGCAAGCTGGTCGATCTGCAGTACAGCCGCAACGACGTGAATCTGGTCCGCGGTACCTTCCGGGCCCGGGGTGACACCATCGAGGTCCATCCGGCCTACGAGGAGGCGGCGCTGCGGGTCGAGATGTTCGGCGACACCATCGACCGCATCGTCCCCTTCGACACCATCACCGGCGAGATGGGGGACGAACTCGAGGACATCGCCGTTTACGCCGCCACCCACTACGTCACCGGCGACGAGATCATCCGCCGGGCCGTCGGCACAATTGAGGACGAGCTCCGCGAGCGCCTGCAGTTCTTCGAGAAGGAGGGCAAGCTGCTCGAGGCGCAGCGCCTCCGGGTCCGCACTGAGCACGACCTCGAAATGCTGGCCGAGACGGGGGTGTGTTCGGGCATCGAGAACTACAGCCGCCACCTCGATGGGCGCTCGCCCGGCGAAGCCCCATACACCCTCCTCGACTTCTTCCCCAAGGACTACCTGGTCGTCATCGACGAGAGTCATGTGGCGGTGCCGCAGCTGCATGGCCAGTTCGCCGGGGACCGCTCCCGTAAGGACATGTTGGTCGAACACGGCTTCCGCCTGCCCTCGGCCCGCGACAACCGACCGCTCACTTTCGAAGAGTTCATCGAGCGGGTGCCCCAGTGCGTCTTCGTCAGCGCCACCCCGGGCGCCTTCGAGCAGGAGCACTCGTCCCAGATGGTCGAGCAGGTCATCCGGCCCACCGGCCTGGTCGACCCCGAAGTGACCATCATGCCGACCAAGGGTCAGGTCGATGATCTGCTGGCCCGAATTGCGGCAGCCACATCGGCGGGCGGGCGGGTACTCGTGACCACCTTGACCAAAAAGATGGCGGAGGACCTCACTGACTACCTGGCCGATGCCGGGGTACGCGTGCAGTACCTGCACTCGGACATCGACACCATCACTCGCATCGAGATCCTCCGCGAGCTCCGGCTCGGGACGATCGACGTCCTGGTCGGCATCAACCTGCTGCGGGAAGGACTGGACCTGCCCGAGGTCAGCCTGGTGGCCATCCTCGACGCCGACAAGGAGGGCTTCCTCCGTTCGGCCTCCTCGCTGATCCAGACCATGGGCCGGGCCGCTCGTAACGTCGACGGGATGGTGGTGCTCTACGCCGACACCATCACCGATTCGATGCGCGAGGCGGTCAGCGTCACCCAGCGGAGGCGGGCCGTCCAGCAGGCCTACAACATCGAGCACGGCATCGACCCGCAGACCATTCGCAAGGCGGTCACCGACATTCTGGAGCGGTTGCGGGGGAGTGGTGAGGGCCGATCCACCCGGGCTGGGCGATCCCGAGCCGAGGTGCGCAAGAACGCGGCCGTGCGGGGCAACCACCGGGCGGCCAGCCCATTGCTGGCCGATGGCTCGGCCTCCTCGCCGGCCGAGGCGGTCGAATTGATGACCCAGCTCGAGCTCGAGATGAAGGCGGCGGCCGCCGAGCTCCGCTACGAAGAAGCTGCGCTGCTCCGGGACGAGATCGCCGCGCTGCGGGCTTCTGTGACCTCATGAACCGGATCCCCGCCAACCCCGTGAACTGGGATTGTGCCAGCCTATGTATGTGGCCCGCCTGAACGGGGAAACAACCGCCCCGGAGGATCATTAAATGGGGCGCACGCACACGGACGACTCGACGGACACGGGCGAGCACCCGAAGCAGACACCGGGGCTGCGGGCTCTGAGTGCCATGGAACAGGCTGCTCGCCGAGCCCGGGAGGCCACCCGGGCCGGTACCGAGCCAACTGGCGACGTCACCCGGGTTCAGCGGGCTTCAGAGGTGACCCGGACCCAACCCGTCGCCCCCAAGCAGGAGACCCCCGCGGTCTCGGCCGTCGCCCCAGCACCCGACGTCACCATGAAACAAGAGGTCACCCGACAACAGAAGGACGTTGCCCGGCCACCGGAAGTCACCCGGAAGCAAGACGTCGCTCCGGCCCAAGACGTCACCATTCTCGAGGACGCCACCGGGGTGGTCCCGGCCGTTCCGCAGCCGGTCCAACCGATCGCCAAGAGTGGCCGTGACGACGCCCGCATCCATCGCACTCCCGCCGTCTGGCGCGAGCCCTCCGATGCCTCGCCGCCTCCGCCCTGGTCAACGCCGGCCCGCCCGGCTCCCTTGCCCGAATCGAACGGAGCTCGATCTTCGCAGAGGGACGCCCTCGACCGTCGTCAGCGTCAACTGCGCACTCTGGTGGGTGTGCTCGGGGCGCTGGTGGTCCTGGGCCTGATCGGCATCATCGTGGCCAACGTCACCGGTTCGAGCAGCACGCCGCCGGCCAGGGTGGCGTCGAATCCATCAGTGACCGCCGCTCCGCCGACCACCGGATCGAAATCCACCACGCATCACAAGGTCGTGACCTCCCCGAAGTCGACCTCGAGGTCGTCCAAGACCACTCAGACGACGCAGTCGACCCTGCCCTCGACACCGGGGGCCGCTCCGGTCATCTCCTCGATCAGCCCAGCCAGCGGCGCCGCCGGCACGTCCATCACCGTTTCCGGCGCCAACTTCATGAGCAGCAGCGGGCAGATCGTGGCGAAGTTCGACGGCCAGGTGGCACCCACCAGCTGTCCCGAGTTGTCCACCTGCACCGTCACGGTGCCAACATTGCCCGCCGGGACGTCGGGCTCCGTGCCGTTCACGATCACGACGGACAGCGGGACTACGAGCCCCAAGGACTTTACCTACCAGTAGCTCGTATCGGCCCAAGGGAGGGCTGACCCCACCAACTACCGTGTCGGACATGCCGACCACCGAGCAGCTCAGGGAGACCGTGGCTCGATACGCCGCCACCGTCACCGCCCGCAACGCCGACGACTACGCCCTGCTCTTCACGGAGGACGCGGTCCAGGTGGATCCCTATCCGACGCCGGCCAACGTAGGCCGTGATGCCATCCGGGCCTTCATGCAGCGCTCGATCGAGGCCAGCGAGACCATGGTGTTCGAGGTCGAGTCGGTCCACCCGGTGCACGACCGGGCCGCCATCGAGTTCCACATCACCTTGCAGATGGGCGGCGGCACTATGCACATCCGGGGCATCGAGGTCTTTACCGTCACCGACGAGGGCCTGATCTCGGCGGTCGACGCCTACTGGGGTCAAGAGGACGTGACGTTCGAGTAACTGGGACCCAGGTCAGGAGCCCGGCCGGGGCTGACGCAGCCTCCCGGTATCCTCGACGGATGGCAGACCGTCTGGTCGTTCGCGGGGCTCGCGAGCACAATCTCAAAGATGTCTCTGTCGATCTGCCCCGCGACAAGCTCATTGTCTTCACCGGCCTGAGCGGCTCGGGCAAGTCCTCCCTGGCCTTCGACACCATCTATGCCGAGGGCCAGCGCCGCTACGTCGAATCGCTCAGCGCCTATGCCCGCCAGTTCCTGGGCCAGATGGACAAGCCCGACGTCGACTTCATCGAGGGCCTGAGCCCGGCCATCTCCATCGACCAGAAGTCGGCCTCCCGCAACCCACGCTCCACGGTCGGGACCATCACCGAGGTTTACGACTACCTGCGGCTGCTCTACGCCCGTATCGGCCATCCCCACTGCCCGAATTGCGGCCGACCGGTGGCCCGCCAGACCCCGCAGCAGATCGTGGACCGGGTGCTCGAGCTGCCCGAAGGGACCCGCTTCCAGGTCCTGGCCCCGGTGGTGCGGGGCCGCAAGGGGGAGTACAGCACCCTGCTCGATGATTTTGCCAAGCAGGGTTTTGCCCGGGTCCGGGTGGACGGCGTCCCGCTCGAGCTGTCCGAACGCTCCGAAGTCAACCTGGCCCGGTACGAGACTCACACCATCGAGGTGGTGGTCGATCGCCTGATCCGGCGGGACAACATGCGCCAGCGCTTGACTGAGTCGATCGAGACCGCCCTGGCACTGACCGGTGGAACGGCCGAGGTGCTGGTCATGGGGAGCGGCCGTGAGGGCAATGAGGAGGACGCCGAGGGCATCACCTTCTCGCAGCACCTGGCTTGCACCCACTGCGGCATTTCCTTCGAGGAACCCGCCCCCCGGTCCTTCTCGTTCAACTCGCCCTACGGCGCCTGCCCGAACTGCGCCGGCCTGGGGACCAAGTTCGAGGTCGACCCCGAGCTCGTGGTGCCCGACGACTCGCTCTCCCTGGCCGAAGGCGCGCTGGCCCCGTGGGCGGGCGCTCGCAGCGAATACTTCACCGGACTGCAGGAAGGCGTCGCCGACTTCGCCGGTTTTTCCTTCGAGGCGCCCTGGAAATCGCTCAAGGCAAAGGACAAGAAACTCGTCCTGTATGGGACGGGCCCCAAGGCCATCCACGTCACCTACAAGAACCGCTTCAACCGCACCCGCAACTACGAGGCTCTCTACGAGGGCATCATCCCGTGGCTGCAGCGGCGCCACGGCGAAGCGGAGTCGGACTGGTCGCGTGAGCAGATCGAGGCCTACATGCGCGAGGTCGACTGCCCCGACTGCCATGGCGCCCGCCTCAAGCCCGAGTCACTGGCGGTGACCGTCGGCGGCAAGAACATCTACGAGCTGTGCTCGCTCTCGATCACCAACGCCGTGGCCTTCCTGGACACGATGGAGCTGAGCGACCGCGAACACATGATCGCCGACCGGGTCTTCAAGGAGGTCAAGGAGCGCATGCAGTTCCTCCTCGACGTCGGACTCGACTACCTTTCGCTGGCCCGCTCGGCCGGCACGCTCTCGGGCGGGGAAGCGCAGCGGATCCGCTTGGCCAGCCAGATCGGCAGCGGTCTGGTCGGCGTCCTCTACGTCCTCGATGAACCGTCTATTGGGCTGCACCAGCGCGACAACCAGCGCCTGATCGGCACCCTGGAGCGGCTCCGCAATCTGGGGAACACCGTCATTGTGGTCGAACACGATGAGGAGACCATCCGCACCGCCGACTTTGTGGTCGACATCGGTCCGGGCGCCGGGGAGCACGGCGGCAATGTGGTCCACGCCGGCCCGGTCACCGGCCGAGGCGGCCTGCTGACGAACAAGGCCTCCATCACCGGGCAGTACCTGTCCGGAAAGCGGTCGATCCCGATCCCGGCCCGTCGCCGCCCCGGCACCGGTGAAGTCATCACCGTGCGCGGTGCTCGTGAGCACAACCTCCAAGACATCGACGTGGCCTTCCCACTCGGCTGCCTCGTTGCGGTCACCGGAGTCTCGGGTTCTGGTAAGTCGACGTTGGTCAATGACATCCTCTTGCGCTCGCTGGCCCACGAGCTGCACCGGGCCAAGGCCATGCCCGGACGGCACAAGAAGGTGGAGGGCATGAACTTCGTCGACAAGGTGGTCGATGTTGACCAGGCTCCCATCGGCCGGACTCCTCGCTCGAACCCCGCCACCTACACCGGCGTCTTCGACCACATCCGCAAGCTCTTCGCCCAGACAGCCGAAGCAAAGGTGCGCGGCTACCAGCCCGGCCGCTTCTCGTTCAACGTGCGCGGCGGCCGCTGTGAGGCTTGCGCCGGTGACGGCACCATCAAGATCGAGATGCACTTCTTGCCGGACGTCTACGTGCCGTGTGAGATCTGCCACGGCGCTCGTTACAACCGGGACACCCTCGAGATCACCTTCCGGGGCAAGAACATCGCCGATGTGCTGGATCTCTCCTGCGAGGAGGCTCTCAGCTTCTTCGAGCGCCAGCCTCCCATCGCTCGCCACATGCAGACCATGGTCGACGTCGGTCTGGGCTATGTCCGCCTCGGTCAGCCTGCCCCCACCCTGTCGGGTGGCGAGGCGCAGCGGGTGAAGTTGTCGACCGAACTGAGCCGCCGGCCGACCGGCCACACCTTCTACATCCTCGATGAGCCGACCACCGGCCTCCACTTCGAGGACACCCGCCGCCTGCTCGAAGTGTTGGGTCGATTGGTCGATCAGGGCAACACGGTCATCGTCATCGAGCACAATCTCGATGTCATCAAGACGGCCGACTGGATCATCGACCTGGGCCCGGAAGGCGGTGACCGGGGCGGGATGGTCGTCGCCGAAGGCACACCCGAGCAGGTGGCCAAGACCGCCGGCAGCTCCACCGGCGAGGTGATCAAGCCCATATTGGCCACGAACCGGGCTGGCTGACGGCATACTTCCTCGTCGTGCGGGGACAAACTCGAGTCGCCATCGTCGTGGGAGCCGGTCTGCTGTTGGCTGCCTGCAGCACGGCACCGATACCGACACCGACCACTTCGTCGGTCCACCGGGCCCGTACCCCCGTCGGGTCAGCGCCGAGCGCCGTAGCCGCCACCACCCACTCGTACCCGGTCTCCTCCGGATTCGTCCCGCTGTCCTTCAGCGCCATTAGCCCGGCCCGCTGGTGGACCCTTGGCTTCGTCATGTGCGGGTCGCGGCAGTGTCTTGCCCTGGCCGGCACGACCGATGCCGGTGCCACGCAGACCTCGATCCCAGTGCCCGGTAAGCCGTTCGGACCAGGGGTGGCCCAACCGCCGGAGGTTGCCAGCATCCGGTTCGCCAATGCCGAGGATGGTTGGGCCTGGGGGCCGGATCTCTTTGCCACCCACGACGGAGGTCGAACCTGGGCCCAGATCAGCCTGGCTGGTCCGGTCACCGCGTTGGTGGTGGGTGGCGGCACGGCGTACGCCATCGAGCAGCCTCCGGCGAGCGCGGCCCCCACGACCACAACCTCAGCCATCTCCACCGCGTCCTCACTGCTGTGGCAGGCGCCCGTTTCCAGCAATCAGTGGGTGCGGGTGGCCAATTCCCCCGAGGTCACTGGCGGGCTGGCCGCGTCGGGTTCGTCGATCTGGGTCAGCAATGGAACGAACCTCGTGACATCGTCGAACAGTGGGAAGTCGTTCGACGCGCTCACCAATCCCGTGCTGAGTGACCCCTGCGACGACCAGGCGCTCTCGGCCAGCTTGCTCTGGTCCTATTGCGACAACCACGGCCTGTTGTTCTTGTACCGCTCGACCGATGCCGGAGTATCGAGTGCCTTGATCGGGCACAGCGTGCTGGGGCAGCCCAACTCGCCCGACGGCCTTCCATCCGCCTCGACCAGTGCGGTCGCATCGACGTTTGGCGCCGCTTCGGTCAGCACCGTGGTCGTTGCCTCGTCGGTGGCCGGGTCGCCGTTGACGCAGTCGGATGACGGCGGGCTCTCGTTCCAGGCCGTCCAGAGCGCGCCCGATAAGACGGGGAGCTGGTCGGTGCTCGGGTTCATTACGCCCACCGTGGGCTTCGCCTTCTGGAAGCACCTGAGCTACGCCTACAACAAGAATTCGGCCCAGCTGTGGCGGACGACCGACGGCGGTGCGCACTGGGCCCCGGCGATGACTGCGAAGAGCGCGGGACCGTAGCGCTCAGGTAATCGCCAACATCCGTTCCAAGGCGACCCGGGCCCACTCGGCGGTCTCGTCGTCGACCACGATCCGGTTGCGTACCGTGCCCTCGACCATCCCCTCGAGCACCCAGGCCAGATGCTGGGGGTCGATGCGGGACATGGTTGAGCACGGGCAGACCAGCGGGTCGAGGCAGACCACCGTCTTGTCGGGAGACTCGTTGTTGAGGCGGTTGACCAGATG
Source organism: Acidimicrobiales bacterium (assembly GCA_036489775.1). GTDB lineage: Bacteria > Actinomycetota > Acidimicrobiia > Acidimicrobiales > RAAP-2 > Bog-473. The sequence continues at coordinate 42,779 of DASXFC010000005.1, forward strand.
GATCTCGGTGGCCACGCCGATCACCGCTCCCGCCGGTGCCGCGGCCACGGCTCGGATGATGGCGTCGGTCGAGCCGACCACGTCACCCATCTCGACCACGTCGTGCGCGCATTCCGGGTGCACCATCACGATGCCGTCGGGGTGTTCGGCTCGAAACGCCTCGATGTGCTCGGGCCGGAAGCGCTGGTGCACCGAGCAGTGCCCCTTCCACAGCAGCAAGGTCGCCCGCTTGACTTCGACGTCGCTCAGTCCGCCCAGTGGCTGCCGCGGGTTCCACACCACCATGTCGCTGGCCCCGAAACCGAGGTCGTAGCCGGTGTTGCGCCCGAGATGCTGGTCCGGGAAGAAGAGCACCCGCTCACCCTGCTCCAAGGCCCACGTCAGCACCGCCCGGGCATTCGAGGAGGTGCACACGGCACCACCGTGCCGGCCCACGAAGGACTTCAAAGCGGCCGACGAGTTCATGTAGGTGATGGGCACGACGCCGGTCATGTCGACCACCCGGGACAGCTCCTCCCAGGCCTCTTCGACCTGGTCGATGTCGGCCATATCGGCCATGGAGCAGCCGGCGTTGAGGTCAGGCAGCACCACCTGTTGGTGGGGCCCGGTCAGCACGTCGGCCGATTCGGCCATGAAGTGCACCCCGCAGAAAACGATGTACTCGGCCTCGGTCTGATCAGCCGCCTGGCGGGAGAGCCCGAAGGAGTCGCCGCGGGAGTCGGCCCACCGCATCACCTCGTCGCGTTGGTAGTGGTGGCCCAAGATGAACAGCCGCGAGCCCAATGCCGCCTTGGCTCGCCCGATCATTTCGTCCAGCTCTTCCGCCGTCGCGGTCGTATAGCGCTCGGGGAGCCGTTCTTGAAGCCTGAGCATGTCTGCCCCCTTTAAGGGAGTGCATCGATATGGCCGGTGGGGACAGCCTGGTCGCCCATCCACGGGTTTGTCGGCCTCGATGCGAGGTATGTACGCCGGATACCAGGCCGGCAGAGCCACTCTACCGCTCGATTCGTGCGTACGTGCATGCTGCCGCGCAAGCTCGCGGCAATATGGCATTGATGCAGTACAAGCCTCCAACCGGCTCGATTCCTGACGCCCCGGGCTCGTACCAGTTCTACGACGCCGAGGGCCGGGTCCTCTACGTGGGCAAGGCCAAATCGCTGCGCCACCGGCTGCCCAATTACTGGCAGGACTCGGCCAAGCTGATGCCCCGCACGGCCCAGATGGTGGCCCAAGCCGATCACGTCGAGTGGATCGTGGTCGACACCGAGGTGGACGCCCTCATCCTCGAGCACTCGCTCATCCAGGCCCACCTGCCCCGGTTCAACGTCCGTCTCAAGGATGACAAGAGCTACCCCTGGCTGGCCGTCACACTGAGTGACGAGTGGCCCCGCCCCCAGGTGGTGCGGGGTCGCAAGCGCAAGGGCACCCGCTACTTCGGCCCCTACGGCAACGCCGGGGCCATCCGCCAGACCCTCGACCTCCTGGTGCGCAGCTTCCCGGTCCGCACCTGCAGCGACAGCAAGTTCACCCGCCACGAGCGGCTGGGGCGCCCGTGCCTCCTCTACGACATCGACCGCTGCAGCGGTCCCTGCGTCGGCGCCGTCGATCACGAGGCCTACGACGGCTACGTCAACGACCTCATGGGCTTCCTCTCCGGTGACACCGAGCCGGTGCTCGACCGGCTCGAAGCCGAGATGATGGCCGCATCGGATGAACTGCAATTCGAACGGGCGGCCAGACTCCGCGACCGCATCACCGCCGTGCACAAGGCGGCGGAGACCCAGCAGATGGTCTCGGACCACGCTGAGGACTTCGACGTAGTCGGGATGGCCGAAGATCCCCTCGAAGCGTCGATCCAGATCTTCTTGGTCCGCCGGGGTCGGGTGGTCGGCCACCGTGGCTTCGTGGCCGAGAAGGTGGAGGATCTGGCCGCACCCGACTTCATGGCCCAGGTGGTGGCTCAGGTCTATGGCGCCGACGGGGCCGAGGTGCCCCGGCGCATCCTGGTGCCCAGTGAGCCGGCCGACCTCGAGCTGCTCGGGAGCTGGCTGCGTTCTATCCGCAACGGCCCCGTCGACATCGCGGTGCCCCAGCGCGGCGCCAAGAGGGCCCTGCTCGAAACCGTCTCCCGCTCAGCCTCCGAGGACCTGGCCCGCCACCGGCTTCGACGCGCCTCCGACCACAACGCCCGCTCCAAGGCGCTGACCGAGCTGCAGACCGCACTCAACCTCCGCGAGGCCCCACTGCGGATCGAGTGTTACGACATGAGCCATCTCCAGGGCACCGATTACGTGGGCTCGATGGTGGTGGTCGAGGACGGGCTGGCCAAGCGCTCCGACTACCGGCGCTTCAAGGTCAAGACCGTGGGCGGCAACGACGACTACGCCGCCATGGAAGAGGTGTTGACCCGCCGCCTGACTGCCCTGCTGATGGCCCGGGACGCTCCGGCCGAGGAACGGCCGCGCCGGTTCGCCTACCGGCCGAACTTGCTGCTGGTCGACGGTGGGAAGGGCCAGTTGGCGGTGGCCGAGCGGGTGCTGCGGCAGCTCGGCCTGGAGGGCGAGATCGAACTGGCCTCCCTGGCCAAGCAGTTCGAAGAGGTCTATCGGCCAGGTTCACCCGATCCCATCCGCCTGCGCCGGGGTTCGGACGCTCTCTACCTGCTCCAGCGGATCCGCGACGAGGCCCACCGCTTCGCCATCACCTTCCACCGCGAGCGCCGGGGCAAGCGCATGACCGCCGGCTTCCTCGACGGCATCCCCGGCCTCGGTCCTACCCGCAGGAAACGCCTGGTCAAGGAATTGGGCGGGGTGAACGCGGTCCGCAACGCCACCCTCGAAGAACTGCTGTCCCGGTCCTGGTTGCCCGATGCGGTGGGGCTCGCCGTCTACGACGGCGTGCGCAAGACTGGCCGATCTTGAGCGAGTTCCTCGTTGTCACCGGCATGTCGGGCGCTGGCCGCTCGACCGTTGGGGCCACCCTTGAAGACATGGGGTGGTTCGTCATCGACAATTTGCCGGCCGCTCTCATCATGAAGATGGCCGAACTGGTCGACCTGCCCGGCTCCGAGATCCAGCGGGTGGCGCTGGTGGTGGGGCGGGGCGGCGGTTCGACCGGTCCCGAGTACTTCGACGACCTTCCGCATGTGCTCGACGACCTGCGCCGTGACCGTCGACGGGTTCGCATCTTGTTCCTGGACGCGCCCGACGACATCTTGATCCGTCGCTACGAAGGCACCCGCCGCCGCCATCCTCTGGCCGCACGTGGCGTGGAGGAATCCATCGCCGACGAGCGCCGACTACTCCAAGCGGTACGCGAACGGGCCGACCTCTTCATCGACACCGGCGAGCTCAACACCAACCAGTTGCGCACCCGCATCCTCGAAACCTTCGGGGAAAGGGGCGGCACCGAGCAGATGCAGACCTCGGTGGTCTCCTTCGGCTACAAGCACGGACTGCCCCCCGACGTCGACATGGTCTTCGACTGCCGCTTCCTGCCCAATCCGTTCTGGGTCGAGGAGCTGCGCCCGCTCTCGGGCCTGGATGCGGCCGTCCGGGACTACGTCCTCGATGATGCCGAGTCGCAGAAGTTCCTCGACAAGCTGGACGATCTGCTGACCAGCATTCTCCCGTCCTTCGTCCGGGAGGGGAAGTCGTACCTGACCATCGCCATCGGTTGCACCGGGGGCCGCCACCGTTCGGTTGCCTTGGCCGAGGCGCTGGGCGAGCGATTGGGTGTGCACGGTGCACCGGTCTCGGTCTTCCATCGGGACGTCGACCGATGAGCGGGGACGGCGACACCTCCCGGCCCTCGGTGGTGGCCATTGGCGGTGGACATGGCACCGCCGTCACCTTGCGGGCGGCTCGCCGCTATGCCGGCTCCATCACCGGTGTGGTCTCGGTAGCCGACGACGGCGGCTCGAGCGGGCGCCTGCGGGAGTTGCTCAACGTGGTGGCGCTGGGCGATATCCGCAAGTGCCTGGTTGCCCTGGCCGCCTACGATTCCCCGCTGGCCGCCGCGTTCGAACACCGGTTCGAGGAGGGCGGGCTGGCCGGCCACGCCCTGGGCAACCTGGTCCTGGCCGGGCTGATCGAGGCCACCGGGGACCTGGTCTCGGGGGTCCAGGCGGCGGCCGATCTGCTGGGAGCGGCGGGGGAGGTGCTGCCGGCCACCAGCGAGAAGGTCGTCCTGAAGGCCGAGGCAGCGGGGGGTGAGGTCGCCGGTCAGGTCGCCGTCATGGGAACCAGTGACATCGTGCGGGTCGAGTTGGTCCCCGGTGACGCCCAGCCGCCTGCTCTGGCCACCAAACGCATCGCGGCCGCTGACCAGGTGGTTATCGGCCCCGGATCCCTGTTCACCAGCGTCCTAGCCGCCAGTGCCGTCGTCGGGATCGCTGAGGCGGTCCAGCGCACGACGGCCCAACGGGTGTATGTCTGCAATCTCTGGCCTCAGCAGCCCGAAACGGCCGGTTACGACGTGGCCGCCCATGTAGAAGCCCTGGCCAGGCACGGTGTCCCGGTCGATGTGGTCATCTGCGACACCAGCCAGGGCCTTCCGAGAGGAAATGTGGCTGTGCGGGTATTGGATATTCCTCTGACAGGTTCCAACGTCCGAGTGCACAGCCCTGACAAACTGGCGCAGGCCCTAGCCAGTCTGCTGGCATAGGCGCCCGGAGGAGGAAGGAAAGCAAGCATGACGGTGCGGGTCGGTATCAACGGGTTCGGGCGCATCGGGCGTAACTTCCTACGGGCCGTTCTGGCCACCGGGGCCGATGTGGACGTGGTGGGGGTGAACGACCTCACCTCGCCCGAGACGCTGGCCCACCTCCTGCGCTACGACTCGACCCAGGGCCGCCTGCCGGTGCCGGTCGACGTGGAGGGCAGCGACCTCCTTGTCGGTGACCGCCACATCCGGGTGATGGCTGAGCGGGAGCCCGAGCAGCTGCCCTGGGGCAAACTCGGCACCGATGTTGTGATTGAGTCCACCGGACGTTTCACCTCCCGAGCCGACGCGGCGGGTCATCTCCACGGCGGCGTCAAGCGGGTGATCATCTCGGCCGCGTCGGGTGACGCCGATGCCACCTTCGTGATCGGGGTGAACGACAACGAGTTCGATCCCGACAAGGACGTAGTGGTCTCCAATGCGTCCTGCACCACCAACTGCTTCGTGCCCATGGTGAAGGTGGTCGACGACGCCTTCACCATCATCAGCGGCCTGATGACCACAGTGCATGCGTATACCAACGACCAGAACCTGCTGGACCTGACCCACAAGGATCTGCGTCGGGCCCGCGCTGGTGCCGTCAATATCGTGCCCACGTCTACCGGTGCCGCCAGCGCGACCAGCTTGGTGCTCGAGTCGATGAAGGGCCGCCTCGACGGCACCTCGCTCCGAGTACCGCTGCCCGTCGGCTCCATCACCGACTTCACCGCCGTGGTCCACGGCAACCCCTCAGTGGCCGAAGTCAACGCCGCCTTTGCCGAAGCGGCCGCCAAACCGCCGCTCGACCGGGTCCTCGACTACAGCGAGGATCCACTGGTCTCCAGCGACATCGTCGGGACGGCGTGGTCGTGCACCTTCGACGCCGGCCTGACCATGGTGCAGACGATCAATGCCGACAGCTCCCTGGTCAAGGTGTTCGGCTGGTACGACAACGAGTGGGGTTACTCCAACCGCCTGGTCGACCTGGCCGTCCTGGTAGGAGGCTGATCGATGGACCCACTGTCCGGTCTTCCCCTTCTCCATGATCTGCCCGATCTGAATGGGAAGCGCGTGCTGGTGCGGGTGGACTTCAACGTCCCGCTGCATATCGGCATCCACGGCCGGGCCAAAGTGGCCGACGACTTCCGGATCTTGGCCGCGCTACCGACGCTGCGTTGGCTGCAAGATCAAGGGGCCGACGTGGTGTGCTGCTCGCACCTGGGCCGTCCGGACAACAAGCCCGACCCACGCTGGGAGATGGACCCGGTCCGGGAGCGGCTGCAGACCCTCTGCCCCGGGATCGAGCTGGCTGAGAACCTCCGCTTCGACCCGGGGGAGAAGAAGAACGACCCCGCGTTCGTCCAACGGCTGATCAAGGGCTTCGACATCTACGTCAACGAATCGTTCGGCGTGGACCACCGGGCCCATGCTTCCATTGTCGGCCCGCCACAATTCCTCCCCAGCGCGGCCGGCCTTCGTCTGGCCCGCGAAGTCGAAGTGCTCGGTGGCCTCCTGCATCACCCCGCCCGCCCGTTCGTCGCGGTGGTCGGGGGAGCCAAGATCGCCGACAAACTCGAAGTGCTCAAGGTGCTGACGACCAAGGTGGACACGCTGATCGTCGGGGGCGGCATGGCCTTCACCTTCATGGCAGCTCGGGGCCAGCACATCGGCAACTCCCTGCTCGACGAGGAGCACATCGAGTGCTGCCGGGATCTCCTCAACTCGGGCACCGAGATACTCCTGCCCACGGACACCCGCGCTCTGGAACCTGGTGGCACCTTCGGCCCCCAGTCCAGCGGCATTGGACCCCGCGGGGGAGTGAAGGTCGTCGAGGGTGACCTGACCGACGGGTGGACTGGCCTCGACATCGGCCCGGCCACCGCAGCCGCCTTCGCCGAGAAGGTGACACAGGCCGGCACGGTGTTGTGGAACGGACCGCTCGGCGCCTTCGAGGACAGCCGCTTCTGCGCCGGCACCAAGGTGGTGGCTGAGGCGGTGGCCAACAGCCCTGGCTTCTCTGTGGTGGGCGGTGGCGACAGCGCCAGCGCGTTGGATCTGCTCGGCCTCTCCGAGCAGGTTGACTTCCTCTCCACCGGCGGCGGCGCCTCGCTCACGTTTATTGAGCGTGGCGGCGATCTCCCGGCTCTTGATGCGCTACGGCATGCGCCGAACGCGCCGAGTGCCGGCCGCGCCCAGTAGATCTGTCGATGGCAGCTCGTCGCCCGCTGGTCAGCGGGAACTGGAAGATGAACCACGACCACATCGAGGCGCTCCACCTGGTGCGCGATCTCGGCTTGCGTCTCAAGCCTGAGGACGTGCAGACGGTCGACGTCTCGGTGCACCCGCCTTTTACCGACTTGCGCACGGTGCAGACGCTGGTTGAGAAGGAGGGCATCCCCCTCGCCCTCGGGGCCCAGCACTGTTCCTTTGAAGACGCCGGGGCCCGTACCGGAGAGGTCAGCCCGCGCATGCTGGCTCGACTCGCCACCACCTACGTCATCGTCGGCCATTCGGAGCGTCGCACCCTCTACAACATGGACGACGAAATGGTGGCGGCGACGGTTAAGGCGGTCCTGCGCCATGACATGACGCCGATCATCTGCGTGGGGGAGAGCGAGGAGGAGCGGGCGCGGTCCCAAACCGAGTCCAAGCTTGAAACCCAGGTCCTCAGCGCTCTGGATGGGTTGGAGGCGGAGAAGGTGGCCACGCTGGTCTTCGCCTACGAGCCAATCTGGGCCATCGGAACCGGCCAGGCGGCCACGCCCGTTGATGCCGAGGACGCCTGTGTGTTCATCCGTGCCCTGGTGGCCAAGGCGGCCGGGGACGAAGCAGCCGAGTCAGTCCGCATCCAGTACGGCGGATCGGTCAACGGGGAGAACGCCACCGACCTGATGTCCGAGCCCGACGTCGACGGCTTGCTGGTGGGTGGGGCCAGTTTGGAAGCGGCCAGCTTCCTCGACGTCATTCGGGGTACCGGCGCCTGCTACCGTTCCTAAGCCACATCCTGGCCTGAACGTGACGAGTTGGAGAAGTCGTGTCCCCGTTGACCTGGGTTTACGTTGGAATTGAGATCGCCTCGGCCCTAGGCCTGGTCTTCCTCATCCTGATGCACAGCGGCCGGGGCGGCGGGCTCTCGGACATGTTCGGGGGCAGTGTCGGCGCGGCCGCCCAGGGCTCGACCGTGGTCGAGCGGAACCTGGACCGCATCACCGTGACCGTGGCCATCATCTTCACCTTCACCACGCTCACCCTGGACCTGCGCCTGCAGTGAGCATCCGGGGCTCCCGGCCCGGGCCCCGGCGCAGACTGCTCGGCTGGTGTGCGGTCGTCGCCCTGCTGGCCGCTGGGTGCGGTGCGGCGAACGGCACTCCAACCACCACTCCAGTCACCTACGTGGGGGTGGCCGGTGGAAACATCTCCCTCGGCATGCAGGAGGCGCCCACGGGGTGCAACCCCCACACGCCCGCCGGGGACAGCACGGGCACCAGGTTGGTGCTGAGCGGCGTCCTTCCCAGCCCGTACATCGTCGATTCTGATGGTTCGCTCACACAGAACTCGAACCTGATCTCTCAGGCCGAGCTGGTCAGTACCAAGCCCGAGACCATCGTCTACACCTTGAGCCCACATGCCATATGGGCGGACGGCGTACCGATAACCGCCGCCGACTTCATCTATGCCTGGCAACAGCAGCGTGGTGAACCCGACACGGTGCCCGGCACGGTGGCGAGCATCCAGGGCTACAAGGACATCGCCTCGGTGACCGGGTCGAACAAGGGCCGAATCGTCACCGTCATCTTCCATACGCCGTACGCGGATTGGCAGCGCCTCTTCAACGACCTCATGCCGGCCCATGTGATGGAGAAGTCGGGCTGGGACCCCTCCTGCACCACGGTCGACCCGAGCGTGGACGTTTCGGCGGGTCCTTTCGCCATCACGGCGATCAGCTCCCAATCCATCACACTCAGTGACAACCCGAAATGGTGGGGCGTGAAGGCCAACGCCCAGGCGATCACGATTCACTACGCCTCCTCGACCAACCAGCTGGCACAGTGGATGCGGTCCGGCTATGTCCAGGCCGCGTTGCCGGAGAACACCACGCAATCCTTCTTGACGGAAATGGCGTCACTCCCGAGTGTCGACACCAACGTCGCGATCTCTTCGACTTTCCTCCAACTCGAGATGGCGAGCGGGCCCGACACCACACTCTCACCCGATATGCGTTTTGCCATCGCTCTCATGATCAACCGCCAGGACCTCTTGAACACCGAAGCGGGATGGGCGCTCCCCACGGCACAAGTGGCGGATAGTCATATCTGGGTGCAGGGCCAAAACGGCTACAAGGGAACGACGGTGACTCCGGACACGGGAGCACCCTCCACTACGTCGAGCACGCCCACCACCCTCATCGGCCAGGGTGGATCGGTGAATTTCCCGGTCACGCCGGTGCCAGCGCAGGCCGACGCGCTGATGATCGCCTCAGGTTACGAGAGGACGGGAGACAATCTCTGGCACTCGGACTTCGGTGTACCGCTTACTCTGCACATCGTGGTCGACGAGGGTGACCCATTTGCCAAGTCGACGGCGCCGCTCATTGCCGCGCAGCTCGAGGCTGGTGGATTCGACGTGACGCTCTATCCTGCGAGCAGCGCGACGATGGCCGGCACGATCTTGGCGAACGGGTTTGCCAACATGGCGCTTGTGCCTCGCACCAGTTCGCCGTTTCTGAGCCAGGCATTGTCTTGGTACACGCTCGGCCTGGGGATTGCGGGGGCGAATGGCTCACAGGACTGGTCGGGCTTCGACGATGACGCGGTCACCGACTTGTTGACCACGGCGTCACAACAGCTCAACGCGAATACGGCTGCAGCCGATTACCAAGAGGCCGACCAAGATTTGTGGGACGAAATGGTGGCGCTGCCACTCTTTCCTGAGCCCAGCACGCTGGTCTGGAGTCGGACCCTCGGCGGCGTTGAAGCGACACCCAAAAGCGACAGCCTGCTCTGGTACGCCCAACTGTGGGCTGTTCGAAAGCCAGAATCCACCAGCAGCACGACGCCGTCCTTGCCGGGGCAATAAGCCGAAAAGCCGCTTGATTCTCCTGGTAGGAGGCGGAAAAAGGTCTGAAAGGTACGCGCTAGGATCGCTAGACGCTCTTTTGAGCAGAACGCCGGTCGGAGTGGCGGAATAGGCAGACGCGCCAGCTTGAGGGGCTGGTGCCCGCAAGGGCGTGGGGGTTCAAGTCCCCCCTCCGACACGAAACAACCCCACGCGCAGAGATGCCGTGACCCTCTCGCCTTCTTCACTTCGTTGATAGCGAAGATGCACGCCTGCAGCGCGGTACACCTGTTGACGTTCAGCACTATTGGAGTTGGCCAAGAGTGCGGTCAGGCCACCGACTCCTTCCAGCAATTCACGAAGCTGCTGCTCGGACAGCTCACCGGCGCCAGATGAGTCGCAGGCATTGATCACCGCATTCGATGAGGCCAGCTCCCCCTGCGCGATGCGGGTGCGCTCGGTGACGAGGGCCGGGTCCATTCCGGCCTCCAGCGCGTCGAGGTACTGGCCGAGCTTCTTGCGTGCCTCGCTGGCCTGGAGCCTGGCCCGGTGCAGTTCAGGTGAATCAGTGGTTTCGTGAGCATCGGCAGTCAGAATGGCCATCACGGTGCTGTCCAGTCGGTCCGGAGAGGTCAGATCGGCCAGCCACTCATTCACAGCGGGCGAAATCCGGTCCTCAGCCAGGAAGAGTGTCTTGGGATGACTGTCGTCGCCGGGGTACTCGGTCCGATAGACGCATTGGTAGCCGACGCGCTTGGCGCCGCTCCTCCGCTTGACCGTGTGGCCCTGCATCCTCTTGCCACACCGAGCACAAACGATGAGCCCCCGGAGGGCGTAGGGAGAAGGCTGAGGCCGATCTGGACGAGGTCCGGGAGTGGCCGGCGCCCGATCGGTCTGCGCCTGTCGCCAGACCGTCTCGCTGACGATTGGCGCCACGATGCCATCGGTCTCAATGACTTCCGATGCAGGTGCCGGAGCCGTGCGGATCACATTGCCGGCGGCAGGGTCATTGACGTCGAAGAGACGCTCCACCTTGCGGTAGCGCCCGTAGCTGCCCTGGCCTTTGTACTTGGGATTCATGACGATCGTCCGCACGGCGCCGACCGACCATGCACGACCGTAGCGGTGCGGGTTGCGCTCTCGGTCGGCGGCGGACGGGCAAGGGAAACCCTGCACGGTCAGACGAGTGGCAATGGTTCGAAAGCCCACCCCCTCCACCCGCCAGGCAAAGATCTGCTCGACGATCTTTGAGGTCTCCCGGTCCACGGCGAGATTGGTGAGCTGAACGCCCTGGCGGGCCTTCTCCGGATTGGGGTGCGGTACGCCGGTGCGCTCCAACTTGTAGCCGTAAGGCGGTCGTCCACCGAGGTATCGACCTTCCGGTGCCATCGCCTTCATGGATGTCCGAACTCGAACCCGCAGACGATTGCGTTCGGCCCTGCTGAGTCCGCCGAACATCGACATGAGGAGATCATGCGCCTCGGAATCGGGATCGACCGGGCCGCCGACTTCGGGCACCCAGAGCTGCACGCCCCAATGGGCGAGCTGAGGGAGGATGTTCTGCACTTGACCGGCAGAGCCGAATGCTCGTTGGGGTTCACCAACGACGATGCCGGTCCAGCCGCGATTCGGGTCGGGAAGTTGGGAAATGAGGCGGGCCGCCTCGGGGCGCCGGGACCAGGGGACCGAACGGGAGACATCGGTGTCGTGGACAACCGCGACGATCTCAGCCCGCCCGACTATGAGAGCGTTGGCCCGCGAAAGCTGCCAGCGCAGACTTTCGCCCGGGTTCTGCTGGTCGCCGGTGGACGTGCGGGCGTAGGCGGTGAGCGGAATGAGTGCTCTCGCCTCGATCATGCGGCTCGCTTGGGTTGTTCGGCCCGCCGAGCGAGGGTGGCCCGGACCAGCTGCGCCAAGGCGATGGCCAAGTCGGTCGTCATGACCGGTGGGGCAGTGGCTTCAAAGGAAATCTCCCCTTCGTCGCTCATCGGGTCCGACCTCATGAGCCGGAGCGTGCTTTCGGAGAATACCCCTGCCCTGTGTCTGAGGTCGGTGACGGTAGGAAGCTGCCACCACATTGCGGGCGACTCCCTGGGTTGAGACGAATCCTCTTGGTAGGCAATGCCCATCCTCCCGGCCAAGTTGTTGGCTCCCTCACTCAGTCAGGGTGAGTAGGGACCACAAGTGACCCTTCGCCCGTTTCTCCAACGCCTCGAACCGGGCTGGTCAGTCCCTGGGTCCGGCGGCACGAAGTTCCACCGGAGCTCCACGGCGTCAAGTCGCCGGCTCGGCTCGCAACAACTTCTGGCGGTTTCGTGATCGTTGAAGTTCGCCCTACGGGCGAACCCGCCAGAACTTCTTGCTCGGCCCAAGGCCTGCCCTCTCCGGAACTTGACCCCACTTCGCTGCCGATGGGAGGGCGGGCAGCGAACGACGCATGGGCGCCGTTCGCACCGATCGCAGGCAACGGCAGTTCGGCGGTCGTGTCATCAGATGGACCAGCACCAACACCCACACCCGATCGCCGTACACCCTCCCTGCACCAACTCAGCTACTAGCCCATCGACCTCGCCTCCTCGCCCCCCCACGTCCCAACTTGCCCATTCCCTTCGCTGTGATCCATCCATCAGATTGCTCCACACGTGTGGCATTAGCGGAAAGCGGGCCTCGCCGATGGAGACAACGGTGGTGTCGACTGCCGTTGGCGCCGGGAGCCCACAGTCGATAGGCAAGGGAACAGTGAAAGAGTGCAGCGGCCGTGGCAGACGGTAAGAACCGATCTGACGACCTGCCGCCTGGTTCGGCGGTAGTGGTCACAAACCCCAACGAGGACTGTTCGCCCGAAGCCTTCCATGCCTTTCTCGATGACCTTGTCGCCGGTCCTGAGCCCGAACTCGAGAGCCTCGGAGCGGCCGAGGCGCTACGGGAATTGCGCGTCGACGTTGAGGCGTGACAGCTGTCGTCGAGGACGCATCTGCTCGAGTTGAGAGTGTCGCTGACACCCGCCGCGGACGGGCCGTGGGGCGATTGCTGTCGGCCGATTCGTAACCTCGCGGAGGCGCTTGACGGCTGGACTCGGGCCGGGTGCTAGCTGCGAGCTAACCCGCCTGGAACGGCACCATGGGGGCAAGCTGAACTCAGCCCAAGGACTGATCGCTTGGGCGCTGATTGCGCCTCACTGGCCGACGCCTCAACGGAGCGAGCGTCGCACATACTGGTGCCGTGAGCCGATTGAAGCTTGGCGGCATCGTCCTCGGAGCGATTGCAGGCTGTGCCGTCCTGGTGCTGTTGGGGGCCATCTTCTGGCAGAACGGCACCGCCGTATCGGTCCGGTTCGTGAACGATACCCACATCGCCGTCACTCTTCCCGATTGCAGCACGGACTTAGCGTCACTCAATCCAGGTCAGGAGTCGTCCCTACCCATAGCGTCAGATCGTCCTGACCAGTGCACGGTGGACAACTCGGATCAGGGCACGATCATCGGTTGCATCACAATGCCCGCAACTGTCAGTACCCGGACGATCATTCGTCTTTCGGACATTCATCCCTGCCACTAGGGAATGGGCCACTGCCTCCGTACGCCGGCCTGGAGTCACGGTGTCCCCAGGTTGTTGACGGCTATACAAAATCTTATATAATCGGCTAGTGAAGGAGATCGAGTTCCGCGGGACCTCCCTTGATGACCTCCGAGAATTTCCAGAGATCGCCCGCCGGCGCTCAGGTTTTCAGCAGCAGCTCGTCCAGTCTGGTCGGGACCCGGACGATTGGAAGCCAATGGCCACGGTGGGCTCTGGGTGTCGAGAGATCCGAGTCCGTGATCCGCAGGGAATCTACCGAGTGTTCTACGTGGCAGTAATGAACGACGTTGTGTTCGTCCTGCACTGCTTCCAGAAGA
>DASXFC010000035.1:0-33031 GCA_036489775.1 Acidimicrobiales bacterium
TAGTGCCTCGATCTGTGCTTCGAGCTGCTCGCGGGTTGTCTCCGACATGCCTGAAATTCAAGCAACATTGATGTCACTTCGCGAATCGCGAGGTCAGGCCCCCTTTTCAGGACGCAGGAGGCCGGGGACGTGAATGGTTACAAATTTTTCGAGTTCGAGATGTCACTGAGTCCGGTCGCCACGCGCGTTGCCCGCTGGGGGGGACGGGTCCATCGACCCAGCGGCATCCATAATGCTTCCCGTGCCATTGGGGGGATCGGCTTCAGTAGGGCAGCGCCCCAGCGCCGTGACCGAAGGCCCGTGAGGCGCCGGTGAGCGCGGCCGATCGTCGGATCCGTCTCCAGATCGCCTGGCACAGCCTGCGCTGGCGGGCCGGCGCCACCTTGGTGATGTTGCTGATCTCGGTGATCGCCGTCGGTGCCGGTGTGTTCGGTCCGCTCTACCTCGACGGGTCAGACCAGTCGGTGCTCCAACACGAGCTGACCTCGGCGCCGCCGTCCACGACCGGTCTCAGCCTGGTGGCCAACGCCAACGCGGTGTCCGTGGCCCAACTCGACCGCGCCATTGCGGCCGTGCCGCGGCTCACTCCCGGCCGCTCGCTGGTCGACAAGCCCATCATCACCACGTCGCACGGGGCGGAGGTGACGCAGGTCCACAATCACCAACCCTTCGCCACTGATCTGATCTCCCGTACCGGAGCCTGCGCCCATGTCAGGTTCGCCGACGGCCACTGCCCCACGGCGGCGCGGACGGTGGCCCTCAGTACCCGGACGGCCAAGGAACTCGATCTACAGGTCGGTTCGACCATCGATGTCAACCTCAACCACGTCAAGAGTCCGGTGGCCCTGGTGGTGGCCGGGCTCTACGTGGCGCCAAACCCGTTCGCCAACTTCTGGTGGGGCTTCAACTATTTCGGATACGGAGAGGGGAGCACTGCCGTCCCCGAGCTCGATGACTTGATCACGTCGCAGGCCACCGCGCTGGCATTGCCCCAATCCGGCGGCACCCCGTTGCTGGCCCAGCTTCCGATCGACACGGCGCAGCTCGACACCGGCAACGTCGACGCGCTCGAACACGCGCTGTCCTCGTACCGGTTCACCAGCGCGGCACGCTTCGACGTCACCACCAGTAGTGAGCTGTCGTCGGTGCTCTCGAGCGCGTCCAGCGATGAGCACACGCTCGACACCATCGTGCTGATCGTGCTGGCCCAGCTGATCCTGCTGGCGCTCATCGTCCTCTATGCCATCGCCTCGCGCACGGCCAAGAGCCGGCAGGCCGACGTGGAGTTGGCTGAGCTTCGCGGCTTCTCCTGGTCGGGCCGCGCTTCGGTGGCCCTGCTCGAACCGGTGGCCGTCCTGACCGCGGCCGTCCCGCTGGGTCTACTGGTCGGCTGGGTGGCCAGTGCCGTCGCCGCCCACTCGCTCTTCAAAGGTGGCGGCACGCCGTCGTTGGCGCTGAGCGCCGTGGGTGCCGGGCTTCTCGTCTACGCCGGTGGTCTGGTGGCGGCCGCCTTCGGCGCCCGTGGTCTGGTCCGCCGGGCCCCCGCCCGCTCCGCCTCGCAGACCCGTTCACTGGCCACCGGCATCGCCCTCGATGCGGTGGTGGTGGGTGTGGCGGTGGTGGCGCTGATCGAAGTGGGGACCTCGGGTGTGTCGAGCGGGACCCACACCGATCTATTGGCCGCGCTGGCCCCTGGTCTGGTGGCGTTCGCCTTGGGGGTGATCGGGGCCCGCCTGTTGCCGCTGCTGGCTCGTTCGGCCCTCAAAGGTTCCAAGAACTCGTCGCGGGTCGGCCGTGCGGTGGCCATCCGGCGCCTCTCCCGCCTGCCCCGGCTCTCCCGTCACGTGGTGGTGCTCTCCATCTCGGTCGGGCTGGCCACCTTTGCCGTGACGGGGTGGGCGGTGGCCGCCCACAACCGGACCACCCGGGCCCTCTTCGCGGTGGGGGCGTCCCGGGTGCTCACCGTCGAGGTGCAGCCGGGCGTGGACCTCCTCTCGGCGGTGCGCCAGGTTGATCCGAGCGGCCGTCGCGCCATGGCGGCCGTCATCGAGGAGGGCTCGGACGGGACCACGCTGGCCGTCGACGCGTCGCGCTTCGCCGCCGTCGCCGCGTGGCCCCCGGGCTTGACCAGCCAGAGTCCGTCGCAGCTGGCGGCCAGCCTCAGCCGCGCCCCGGGCCCCGCGGTCGAGTTGCATGGTTCGGCCATCCGGCTCACGGTGGACCTGCTCCAATCGATCACCCCGCCGCCCGAGCTCCAGATCTCGCTCTTCGATGACGCCTACCAGACACCCTCGACGTTGGACCTGGGTGCGCTGGTGCCCGGAGTCCATCAGTACCGGGCGTCGACCCAAGGCTCGTGTTCGACCAGTTGCCGACTGGTCAATGTGGGGGTGACCTGGTCGCCGCCGGGGACCTCGACCATCACCGCGGTCACGGTGCCCTTCACCATCTCGGCCATCGCGACCCAGACCGGTGATCGTTGGACGACCGTACCGGCCGGTCTGATCGATCCCGGCTACTGGACCGGCGGCGATCAGGGCGGCGCCGACGTCCGGCTGAGCCGCAGCGCCACCGGCCTGTCCGTGCGGGCGGTGGCGCAGGAGTTCGGCGGGGCCACCGTCTTCGGACCCGACGACGTCCCGACCTATCTTCCGGCCATTGTGGTCGGGGCGTCGACCGGTCAGAACCTGGGCGTCGGGCTGGACGGGTCCACCGTCAACCTGGCCACGGTGGCTGCGGTCCCTTCGTTGCCCGGCATCGGTGCGAGCGGCGCGCTGGTCGACCTCGGGTTGGCCGAGCGGCTCCAGCAGGATCCGATGATCGACACGGTGGACCAGGTCTGGTTGTCGGCCGGGGCACCGAGCGACCTGGTGGCCCGCCTGGCCCAGCGCGGCATCAGCGTGCTGTCGACCCGTACGCAAAGTCAGGAATCGAACCAGCTGGCGCACTCGGGCATCTCGTTCGCCTTCTCCTTCTTCCTGGCTGCGGCGGTCCTGGCCGCGCTATTGGCCATAGGCGCCACCGCCTTCGTCCTGCTGGCCGAAGCTCGGGGGCGGTTGTCCGAGTTCGCCGCGCTGCAGGCAATCGGTATTGGGCGCGCCTTTCTCCGGCGTGCCCTGCTGGCCGAGGAGATTTCGATCGTGGTGCTGGGCGCGACCATGGGGGTGATCGCCGGTGTGGTGGCCACCGCGGTGGCCTTGCCGTCCATCCCCGAGTTCATCTCGCTCGGCCCCGGACCCCCGCTCGACTACGGCTTGCGACCCCTGCCCTTCGTGATCGTGGTGGCCGCCGTCGTGCTGGCCCTGGTGATCACGGTGGGGCTGATCGCCCCGGCCATGGTGCGGCGGGCCCGGACCGAGGGTCTGACGGGGGAGGGCGCATGACCATCGAGACCGATCTGGTGTCGACCAGCGGGGTCGACGTCCACGTCCGTGGCGTCATCCACCTCTATCCCCAAGAGGGCGCCGACGTGGTGGCGCTGCGCGGCGTCGATCTGGACATCGAGGCCGGAGAGATGCTGGCGTTGCTCGGGCCTTCCGGCATGGGTAAGTCCACCCTGCTGCATCTGCTGGCTGGCCTGTTGCAGCCCTCCGCCGGGGAGATCCGCATCGGCGAGGTGCTCCTGAGCGACCTGACGCCGGCCGGCCTGCGCCAATTGCGGGCCAGCGAGGTGAGCTTCGTCCTCCAGGACACCGCCCGCAACCTGCTGCCCTATGCCACCGTGGCCGAGAACGTGTGGTTCGCCCAGCAGGGGGATCGCCGCCCGGAGCGGCGCGACGTGCACGAGCTCCTCGGCCTGCTCGGGTTGGGCGACCTGGCCCAGCGCAAGGTGCGGGGTCTCCCGCTCGGCTTGCAGCAACAGGTGGCGCTGGTGGCCGCCGTGGCCATCACGCCGCGCCTTTTACTGGCCGACGAGCCCACCAACCAGCTGGACACTGCGGCCACCGAAGAGGTGATCGAGCTGCTGCGGGCCATCAATCAGCGGCTGGGCACCACCGTGGTGCTGGTGACCCACGATCCGCTGGTGGCGGGGGCGCTGCCCCGAACCGTCACCATTCGCGACGGGCGGGTGGGGGCCGAGGGCCGGCGCGGCGTGCAGTACGCCGTTCTGGACGCCAGCGGCAGCATCCAACTACCGCCCGAGGTGCGCGAACAGTTCCCGCCCATGTCGCGGTTCGCGGTCGAGCACGATGGCGACGTCATCACCCTGCGCCCCGATGTCGAAGGGGGTGAGCCATGACACCGTCGCTCTTGGGGGTCAGCGGACTGGGTATCCGAATGGGGGGCCACACCCTGCTCGATGACATCTCCTTCGAGCTCAGTGCCGGGCAAGCCTTGGCGCTGAGCGGCCCGTCCGGATCGGGCAAGTCCGTCCTGCTGCACGCGCTGGCTGGTGTGCTCCCCTGGGCCACGGGGTCGCTGGCGCTCGATGGCGACGCCGTGGTCAGCCACGATCCGGCCTACCGGGCCCGCATCGGCCTGATCCTGCAGTCCCACGGTCTGGCCTCGGGACTGACGGCCGAGGAGAACCTGGCGCTCCCGCTGCAGGCCCGGGGGCTGCCCAGGGCAGAGATCGTCACCCGGTGCGCCCAGGCTCTGGCCGATGTCGATCTCGAGGGTGCGGCCGGCCAACTCGTCGAGGATCTCTCCGGCGGGCAGCGCCAGCGCGTCGGCGTGGCCCGGGCCCTGGCTCTTCAGCCCGCCATCGTGTTGGCCGACGAGCCCACAGCCGAGCTCGATCCGGCCAACCGGGCCCGCATTCTCACCCTCCTAGTGGCTCCGCCGACGCCCCGCCTGGTGGTCATCGCTTCCAACGATCCCCAAGTCCTCGACGTCTGCGCTGAGGTGCTGCACCTCCGAGAGGGCCGGCTCGTTTCGGCCTGAGGCTGGCTGGGTCACGGGACAACGCCTCGGGCCAGCACTGCGTGCATGGGGTGGGGCGAGCGAAGCTCTTGACGCAGGGTCGCGCCGAGGCGGGCCTGGGCCTCGGCGTCGAGGGCGGCCGCCGCCGGTCCGTACGGCGTGCCTCCGATGCCTCGCACGGCATCGTCCAGGGACGACCATGTGATTTCGAGCGTCTCGACCCCTACCTCGACCTGCTCGAGTCCCGACGACTCGAGCACGGCGCGCACTTCGTCCTCGGCCATGCAGAAGTCGTAGGCATAGGCACGCGGGAACGGCTCGGGCGCGCCGAGGGCCTGCAGGGCCCGCCCGTAGACGTCGAACGGTTCGAGCAGCGTGCCGCACCGCCAGACGGCCAGGGCGGCCGTGCCCCCCGATCGCACGGAGCGACGCATCGCGGCGGCGGCAGCCACCTTGTCGGGCAGGAACTGGAAACCCTGCTGGCACAGCGCCACGTCGAAGCTGCCGTTCTTGACCGGGAGGTCATCAGCCGGGCCGACCAGGGTTTCCAGCCGGGGCCGATCGACCCTGGCCACCTCGAGCATGCCGGGGCTGACATCGGTCGCCACCACCCGCCCGGAAGGCCCGACCCGCTCCAGCGCAGCAGCTGACACCACGCCGGTGCCGGCTGCCACATCGAGCACCGCATC
This sequence comes from Acidimicrobiales bacterium, assembly GCA_036489775.1. Taxonomy (GTDB): domain Bacteria; phylum Actinomycetota; class Acidimicrobiia; order Acidimicrobiales; family RAAP-2; genus Bog-473. The sequence continues at coordinate 5,553 of DASXFC010000035.1, forward strand.
GCCCTCACTCACGCCAGCGAACGCAATCAGGCGCTCAGCCCACGGCGCGAAGATCGCCGGGACCAGTAGGCGCTGGTACAGCTCGGGCACGCTCACTGCGTCAAACGAGATCCGTTCCACCTTGCCTGCATCATTGCCGCCCGGTCACCGCGCTTGTGAGGCCGCTCAGTGCAGCTTGGCCACCATGAACCTGGTGATCCTCTGCGCGATGGCCGATGGTCCCGGCACCTCGCCGGGCGTGTGGAGACCGTGCTGGCCGCGCTCGACCAGCAACAGCGAGACGGAATCGCCGTCGTGGCGCAGCCGTGCGGCGAAGTCCTCGGACTGGCTCGGCGGGACGATGTCGTCAGCGGTGCCCTGCACGATCAGGAAGGGCGGATCACCGGGGGCGACGTAGCTGATGGGGCTGGCCGCCTCCAAGGCGGCGTCGCCCTTCGTCGGCTCGGCTCCGAACGTGTTGCGGATCATGGCGGCGGTGAGGGCCGGCCAGTTGTCGGTGGCCAGGTCGGTCGGGCCGTACTCGTCCACCACCGCTTCGACGTGACTGGACTCCGCCGCGTTGGGTCCCTTGCTCCACCCGTTGGTGGCCGGCTCGGTGCCCAGCAGGCTGACCAGCTGGCCGCCGGCACTGTCACCCAGCGCGCCGATCCGGTGCGGGTCGATGCCGAGCGCGTCGGCGTGGGCCCGGAGATAGCGCACGGCACTGGCTACATCGATGATCTGGTCGGGCCAGGGCCAGGCGGGCGCCAACCGGTAGTTGATCGAAGCCACCATGAAGCCGGCGTGCACCAGGTCGCTGGCCACCAGCGAGGAGTGCAGGGTCTTGAGCCGGACGCCCTCCTCCCAGCCGCCGCCGTGCACCTCGAGGATCAAGGGCAGCGGGCCGTCAGGTCGCGCTGGGGTGAAGAGCGACATGGCCTCACGCTTGCCATCGGTGGTGGGGTAGATGAGCGTGCGCATGCTGGGGGGTGCGGGCCGCTGGCGCGGCGGGAACTTCCAGGCGAAGGCCGGGAGCGCCGTCGCCATCAAGACCGCGCCGATCAGCACCGTGAGCGCGCCTGACCGGAGCAGGGCGGCGCGCACTTCCACATACAAACACGGCCGTGCCGGCCGGTCTCATCAAGGCGCGGCCAGCACCCGTGCGGGCTGCGGGCTCACCGGCGGACAGGGCTCCTCGGCCCGGTCAACGTGGACCGCCTTGGGCTGGCCGATGCGCGACTTGCGTCGCAGCATGGGCACCTCGACCAGCCGGTAGGAGACCTCAGCGGCGGCAAAGGTGCAGCCGATGACCAGGACCGATTCCCAAGGACCGGTGTCGCGCAGCCAGGTATTCATCACATAGGACCACAGGTAGAACGCGTACGAGCGCTGTCCGACTGCTACCACCAGATCCGAAGCGAGGAAGCGTGCCATCAACCCCCAGGGGCGTTCCACCAGGTACACCACGCCCAGAGCCCAGGCCACGCTGCTGAGCTCGAGGCCGATGATCCAGATGTTGACGTCATGGCTCTCCTGGCGCATGGCCCAGCTGGACCAGACCAGGACCGCCACCACGCCGAGGCCGAGCACCGGGGTCCAGAGGCGACGCAGCCAGCGCCAGCCGTCGGCCGCGCCGATGTAGGCGCAGGCGGCTCCGCAGAAGAGGGCGGCGCACCGCGTGTCGGTGCCGAAGTAAAGCCGGTTGAAGTCCGAGCCGGTCCAGGCCCACGGCTCGAGCAGCGCCACCAGTGCGATGCCGATCGTGATGAGGGTGGCACTGCGCCGGCGCAGGCTGAGCAGCAGCAACAAGGCTGGTGCCCACAGCAGGTAGAACTGCTCTTCGACGGCCAGGGTCCACAGGTGGCTGATGGGGCTGTAGCTGTACCAGAGGTGGCTGATGGGCGCGATCACCATCAGGTTGGTGACGTAGAAGAGGGCAGCGCCCACTGCTTCGAGGCCGGTCATCCACGGCACCGGATGGCCCGGACCATGGGCGCTCGGCACGGTAGCCAGGAACTGCCCGTTCGAGAAGATCAGGTCGACGGCCAGCCAGACCACGAGGAAGAAGACGAGCGCGGGCAGCAGGCGTAGGGCACGACGGCGGTAGAAGTTCGGCATCGACACCCGACCTCTGTCGTCGTGTTCCTTGATGAGCAGTCCGGTGATCAGGTACCCCGACAGCGCGAAGAATCCGTCGACCGCCACGCTGCCCGGGTCGACGTGCCAGCCGTCACCGGTGGACCACAAGTGGTAGGCGATGACCGCCAGCACCAGCACGCCACGCAGGCCGTCGAGGGCCGGGGCCCGGGCGCCGCGCAGAGGCGAAGTGGGCCGTGCCGACGGGGCAGGAAGAGTCGCCGAGCGCATGGACCATGCTCGGGGTGGACCCTGGGCGGGTCCTCTGAGGAACGTGCGAGCAACCTGGGCGCGCCATCAGGCGCTCCGAAACGACCGGGGTGGACCTGGAGTGACAGAAAATCTATGCGCTTGTGAAGAATTCCTGGTCGGAGCGCCCCACTGCCGTCGCAGCGACACCCCGGGCGGTCAGCCCTCGGCTCCGGTGGCCTGCCAGGCGATGGCACCACCGGTGAGGTTCTCGGCGTTGTACCCGGCTTCGCTCAGCGCGGTGGCCGCCTTGGCCGAGCGCCCGCCGACGGCGCAGGCCACCACGATCGTCTGGTCGTCGGGCAGCTCGCTCAGGCGGTCGCCCAGCTGGCCCAGCGGGATGTTGATCCCGATCGGGTAGGCCCACTCGGTGACCTCGTCGGGCTCGCGCACGTCGAGGAGGAAGACGTCCTCCCCACGGGCCAGGCGGGCCCGCACTTCGTCTGGTTCCACTTCGCTATAGGGCACGGACGCAGGTTAGACCCGCCCCCTCAGTACGCTGATCGTCGTGCCGTTGCCACGGAAGCTGCTGAACGACGATGAGGAGCTCCTGGCCGAGATGCAGCCGCACTGGCTCTTCTTCGTGGGCCCGCTGGCCGCCGCCGCCGCGGTGTGGGCGGTCATCTTGACGCTCCTGATCTCCTTCCCCCACCAGCCCGAGTGGACGTCCTACCCGCTGCTCATCATCGGCGCCGTCCCGGCCCTGTGGTTGCTGGGCCGGCTGATCCGCTGGCGCACCACCACGCTGGCCCTGACCACGACGCGGATCTTGCTGCGCCGGGGCATCCTCGGGCGCGACACCATCCAGCTGCGGCTCCAGCGCATCACCGAGATCAACCTGGCCCAGACCATCATCGAGCGCCTGTGCGGGACCGGCCGCCTGGTCATCGACGTGCAGGGTGAGGACGACTCGCTCGTGCTGACCGACGTGAAGAAGCCGGCCATCGTCCAGCGGGTGGTCAACAGCCAGATCAACGAGCTGGTCGGCGGCGGCGCCCGTGAGGAGGTGCCCGACGCGCTGCGCCCGCGCGACTACGACTCCCGTTCGGCCGCGGCGCACCGCTCCGACAGGCATCCGGCCGATACCCCGCCCTTCGGCACGTCCGCCGTCGGCCTGGTCCGGGCCGACGACCCCACCAGCCCGCCCACGCCGTCCCCACTCGCCTTCGGTGGTGACGACCAGGACGTCGACTCGGGCACCGGCACCACGGCCGACCGGGGCAGCGAAGTCAGCGTGCATGAACGCCTGATCGAGCTCGACGACCTGCGCCGGCGCGGCATCATCACCGAAGCCGAGTTCGAGACCAAGAAGGCCGAACTGCTCGGCCGTTTCTGATCCTTCCCGCCTGATCTGACAGGCCACGCCCCCGGCACGGCTACCGTTGATGTCCGTGGCCGACGCCCCTCGATACCGCTGTGACGCTTGCGGCAACCTGACCCGCTTCGACATCACGATCTCGCAAACCACCAAGGCCTTCCACCACTACACCGTGGGCGGGGAGCTGCAGCTCGAGGACGAACAGGTGCTGGCGCACAACGTCGACGCGGTGGCCTGCCGCTGGTGTGGGCACGGGCGCAGCGTGGTCGAGATCAGCGCGGCCGACGCCGCCGCCCAGGAGACGGATCCGCAGTCGTCGGTGTCGTGAACGAGCAGCCGCCGGCGGAGCTGCTGCGTCGGCTGAAGCCCATCCCCACCTACGGCGAGCACCCGGTCACCTCTCCCCACGACGTGGTCGGGGTGGACCCCTCCGGCGCCCCCCTCACCATCGGGATCTTGGGGCGGACCGCACCGGTGCTCCTCCTCTTCCTCTCGGCGGGGTGCCTCGGTTGTGCCGACCTCTGGGGCGGGCTCGATGTGATCCGCCACGCCCTGCCACCCGACGTCGGCCTGGCCGTGGTCACCCACGACCCTGGGCGCGAGGACGCCGGCGCCGTCGCCGAACTCGGGCAGTCGACCCAGGGCGTGCCTCTGGTCATGAGCACGCAGGCCCATCTCGACTACCGGGTGGCCGGTCCGCCCTTCCTGGTGGTGAGCGACGGCAGCCGGGTCCGCACCGAAGGGGTGGCCTGGGGGATCGAGGAGACACTGCGGGCCACCCGGGCCGCTCTGGCATGACTGCTGCTGTCACACCCGTCTTGCAGCATGGGGGCAACAAACGACGACAGCGCACCGGGCACGACGGAGGCACCCCATGGCGACACTCGACATCAGCATCGACTGCGACACCTGCCAGTTCCAGCACTCGTCCACCTGCGACGACTGCGTGGTCAGCTTCCTCATGGACCGAGACCCCGACGACGCCGTGGTCATCGACGCCGACGAGGCGCGGGCCATGCGCATGCTCGAACACGCTGGTCTGGTGCCCAGCCTTCGCTTCACCACCCGCGCCAGCTGAGCGATCCGGTGGCGACCCGGTGGCGCCGTGAAGCGCCACCTGCTGGTCACCAATGACTTCCCGCCCAAAGTGGGCGGGATCCAGAATTATCTCTGGGAACTCTGGCGCCGGCTCGATCCTGAGAGCTTCACCGTTCTCACCGCGTCATCCGACCCGGCGGCGCCGGCCTTCGATGCCGAGCAGGCGACCCGCGGCGTGCACATCGAGCGGGTGCCCGGTTCCATCCTCTACTTCCCGACCCCGGCTGGGTTGGCCGCGGTGCGCGCCGCCATGGCCCGGCACCAACCGGACCTGGTTCTGCTCGACCCAGCGGTGCCGCTCGGCTTGCTCGGTCCGCGTCTGGGCCTTCCCTACGGGGTCATCCTCCACGGGGCCGAGGTCACCGTGCCGGGCCGGATCCCCGGAGCCCGGGCCGCGCTGGCCCACGTCTTACACGGAGCGTCGCTCGTGATCTCGGCTGGCCGCTACCCGGCGGCCGAGGGCCGTCGCGCCGCCCGGACGCTGGCTGCACCCGTGCTCGAGATCCCGCCCGGGGTCGACGCCTCCGCCATCACGACGCTCGAGGCGGGCGAGCGCCAGGCGGCCCGGATCCGGCTCGGGCTGGCGACCGATGCGCCGGTCGTCGTCTGTGTCAGCCGGCTGGTGCCCCGCAAGGGGATGGACGTCCTGATCGACGCCGCCTCTCGTCTGGCGCCGTCGTATCCCGATCTGGTGGTGGTCATCGCCGGGGACGGCAGGATCCTGCCCCAGTTGCAGAAACAGGCCGAGGCCAGCCCGCTCGATGTGCGGGTGTTGGGCCGGGTCAGCGACGAGGACCGGGGCGCGCTGCTCGGCAGCGCCGACGTCTTCGTCATGGCCTGCCGCAATCGCTGGTTAGGACTCGAACAAGAGGGCTTCGGCATCGTGTTCCTCGAGGCCGCTGCCGCCGGCATCCCCCAGATCGCCGGGGACAGCGGCGGGGCGGCCGAGGCGGTCGAACACGGCGTGACCGGCCTGGTCGTGGCCGAGCCCGAGGACCCGACGGCCCTGGCTGAGGCGCTGCGGACCCTGCTGGCCGACCCCGCACGGCGGACGGAAATGGGCCGGGCCGCCCGGGCCCGGGCCTTGAGGTCCTTCGACTACGACGTTCTCGCTTCTAGGCTGGCCCACACCCTGGCAGAAGTGGCAGGCTGACTGCCCGCCGAGCCGGGTTTCGGGATACCTGAGACAAAGAGGGAGCGCTGAACGTGGCCGATCAAGCCACCGAGCACATGTGGGTCTCGGCAACGCCCGAGCACTGCTTCTCTGTCGCGTCGGACGTGGAGCGTTACCCCGAGTGGGCGGCTGACATCAAGGAAGTCATCGTCGAGCAGCGCGATGACCAGGGACGGCCCTTGCTCACCACCTGGCGGGCGGCCGCCTTCGGGCGCAGTACCGCCTATTCCCTCGAGTACGACTACACCGATGCTCCTCGCGTCCTGTCCTGGAAACTGGTGAAGGGGGATATCACCACCAAGCTCGACGGCAGCTGGGTCTTCGAGCCGTCGGCCACCTCGGGTACCGATGTCTCCTATCACCTCGAGGCCGAGCTCCGGGTGCCCATCCCGGGCTTCATCAAGATGCGCGCCACCAGCCGCGTCGTCTCGACGGCCACGCGCGAGTTCAAGGCCCGGGTCGAGTCGACCTCGTGACTCCCGCCGCCCCGGCGGCCGGCACCGGTGTGGCCTTCGGTGTCGACATCGGTGGGACCAAGGTGCTCGGATTGGCCCTGGACGCCACCGGCGAGACGGTGGCCGAAGCTCGAGTGTCCACCCCACCCCGCCGGCCCGGTGCCGCGGCCGGCGAAGAGGCCCAGAGTGTGGCGCACGCCGTGGCGGCCGTGGTGGCCGATCTCGATGCCGCGGTGGGCGGCGCCGACCACGCGTCACCGATCGGGGTGGGGGCGCCGGGCATGCTCGACCGGCGGGGGCGCCTGCGCTTCGCGCCCAACCTGCAGCAGGCCCACGGGGTGGACTGGTACGAGCTGATCGGTTCGTCCTTGCCGGGCCGGCGCATCCTCATTGAGAACGACGCCAACTTCGCCACGGTGGCCGAGCACCGACTGGGCGCGGCCAAGGGCTACGACCACGTGCTGATGGTCACGCTGGGCACCGGGATCGGTGGCGGGCTGGTGGTGGGGGGGAGGGTCCAGGTGGGCGGGCACGGTTTCGCCGGTGAGATCGGGCACATGGTGGTGGATCCCTCCGGCCCGCCCTGCCCGTGCGGACGTCGCGGCTGCTGGGAGCGCTACGCCTCGGGGAGTGGCCTGGGGGTCATGGCGCGCGAGGCGGCGCTGGCCGGTCAACTGCCCGAGGTGGTGCGCCTGGCCGGCGGCGACCCCGAAGGGGTGCGCGGCGAGGACGTGTCCGCCGCCGCCCTGGCCGGCGACACCGACGCCCGGCGCGTGGTCGAGGAGGTGGGTTGGTGGGTCGGTTTCGGTCTGGCCAACCTGGTCTGCGTGACCGATCCCGAGTGCATCGTGCTGGGGGGCGGGCTGGTGCGGGCGGGCGATCTCCTCCTTCATGCGGCCCGGGCCGCGTTCGACGAGCTGGTCGAAGGGGGCACGGCGCGGCCCGAAACGGTGATCCGCACGGCCGCCTTCGGGGAGCGGGCCGGTGCGGTCGGCGCCGCGTTGGCCGCCCAGCAGGGTGGCCTGTGGTGAGTCGGCTGCGCACCGGCGTCATCCTCCCCACCTTCCAGGAAACCCCCACCCCCGCTTTCGAAGCGGCCCGCCGGGCCACCGAGGCCGGGGTCGACGGCCTGTTCTGCTACGACCACCTCTGGCCGATGGGCCAACCCGAGCGCCCGGCCCTGGCGCCGTTCCCCATCCTTGGTGCGCTGGCCGCCAACTTGCACCGGTCCGGATCCGACAACGGCCCGTTTCTTGGGACGTTGGTGTCGAGAGCGGGGTTGGTGCCGCCGGCTGTGCAGATCAACCAGTTCCTGGCGCTGGCCGCGCTGGCTCCGGGCCGGGTCATCGCCGGATTGGGGACGGGTGATCAGCTCAGCCAAGCGGAGAACGAGGCCTACGGCGTGCCCTACCCGCCGGCCGCCGAACGGCGGGCCACCATGGTCGAGGTGGGCACGGCCCTCCGGCAGGCCGGCATTGCGGTGTGGATTGCCGGTGGGATCGGAGCCCGCCTCACCGAGGCTCGGGCCGTCGGTGCGGCCCTCAATCTGTGGGATGCCACGCCCCAGGTGGTGGCCGAGCGCCAGGCCGGGGTCGAGGGGGAGGCGCCGATCGAGGTGACGTGGGGCGGCCCGGCGCCCAAGGATCCGAGCCAGCTCGGCCCGCAGGTGGCGGAGCTGGGCGCGGCCGGGGCGACCTGGGTGGTGTTCGGGTGGCCGGTCGATCTCGAGGTCCTGGTGGCGACGGCGGCGCAGACGGAGGTGGGCTGAGGCCCTTGTCACTGGGGTCAGAAGGTCCGGTCGTAGACTGGCGACATGGAATTTCGCCGGATCAACGGGCTTCCGCCCTACGTCTTCGCCACGATCAACGATCTGAAGAGCGAGTCGCGGCGAGCCGGCAACGACGTGATCGACCTCGGGTTCGGGAACCCCGACCTGCCCTCGCCCGAGGTGGCGGTGGAGAAGCTGGCCGAGGCGGCGCACAACCCGAAGAACCACCGCTATTCCGCATCGAAGGGCATCCCCAAGCTGCGCAGCGCCATCACTGACCTCTACATGCGCAAGTTCGGCGTCGAACTCGATCCCGAGACCGAGGTGGTCACCACCATCGGGGCCAAGGAGGGCTTCTCGCATCTGATGTGGGTCCTGGTCGGTCCGGGCGACACCGCGCTGGTGCCGTCGCCCTCGTACCCGATCCACATCTGGGGCCCGCTGTTCGCCGGGGCCGACGTGCGCCAGGTGCCGCTGCACGGCCCCACCTTCGAGGTGCCCGGCACCCACACGCCCAGTCCGGGCGACGCCTTCTTCGACGGCCTCATCCGGGCCTGGGAGGAGACCTGGCCTAAGCCGCGGGTCATCGTGCTGTCCTTCCCGCACAACCCGACCACCGCCTGCGTCGACCTGGCCTTCATGGAGAGGTTGGTCGCCTTCGCCAAGGAACACGAGATCGTGCTGGTGCACGACTTCGCCTACGCCGACTTGGGTTTCGACGGCTACGACCCGCCGTCGATCCTCCAGGTGCCCGGGGCCAAGGACGTGGCGGTCGAGATCTACACCATGACCAAGTCCTTCTCGATGGCGGGCTGGCGGGTCGGCTTCGTCGTCGGAAACGCGGAGATCGTCCAGGCGCTGACCAAGATGAAGTCGTACCTCGACTACGGGACGTTCCAGCCCATCCAGATCGCGGCCATCGTCGCCATGAACGAGGCACCGGACTATCCCAAGGAGCTCAACGCCATCTACAAGTCGCGGCGTGATGCGCTGTGCGAAGGGCTCAACCGCATCGGCTGGCACCTGGTGCCGCCCAAGGGGACCATGTTCGTATGGGCCCCCATCCCCGAGCCCTACAAGGAGATGGGGTCGCTCGAGTTCGCCAAATACCTGATCAAGGAGGCCGACGTGGCCACCTCACCGGGCGTCGGTTTCGGGCCGGGTGGCGACGGGCACGTGCGCTTCGCCCTGATCGAGAACGAGAAGCGCATCCACCAGGCCGTGCGCAACCTGTCGAAGGCGCTGCCCAAGCTGGGCTGACGCCGTCCCAACGTGGATGGACTGGAAGCTCGAAGTGGTCGTGGTGCCGGTGTCCGACCTGGATGCGGCCAAGGCCTTCTACCTGGACCAGGCCAGCGGCGGAGCCGAGCGAGATCTTCCATTTCGTCGAGGGGCGCGCAGAAGCTCGGTCCTCATCCGGAGTTGGCTGACGACGGCAGCTTCTTCGAGTTCAGCGACCCCGGCGGCAATGTGTGGCTGGTCCAGGAGGTCACTGGGACCAGCTGAGGCTCACGCGCCGGTGGTGCCACCACGACCATCATGGGGCTGGCCGGGTTGCTCGATCGAAGAGGGTCACGAGTTCCTCGCAGTAATTGGCGATGTTGAAGGTGGTGTCGCGTGAGACGAGCAGGACGGCGCCGTCGATGGCCTGGCGCAGGGCGAGTGACATGGCGGCCCGGTCGAAGGGCCGGAACTCGCCATTGCGCTGACCGAGTTCGAAGATCGAGGCCGGGTCGAGTTCGGGCAGGAGTCCGTCAGCGGCCGCTGCCGCCATTGCATCATCGAGACGTTGGCCGGAGGCGGTGCGGAAACTGGTCCAGATGTCCAGGAGGACCAACGCGTCGGAACGGTTCTCATTGATGTACATGCCATTGGCTCGGATGTAGGCCCGAAGCTTGTTGGTCGCGGTCTCCTCGGCCTCGATCGCCGGGAGCATGACCTTGGCCGCGGCCAGGTATATCTGGGTGGCGACGATGGCGACCAGCCCGTCCTTCGAGACGAAGTGATAATGCACCACGCTCTTGGCGGTGCGGGCCCGTTCGGCGATCTTGGCCACCGACGCCTGGGCGTAGCCGACCTCGGCGATCAGCCCGATGGCCGCATGCACGATCTGGATCCGCCGGGCCCGCTCGGTGAATGTCAGCCCATCAATCGTCGAACGCATGGTCAGATCTCAGGTCGATCGGCCGAAAATGGGAATCAGTCCCACTTTGGACGAACGTTCAATGCCCCGTCCTGGTGGATCGGGTCGTTGAGGGACGTCGGGCGGAGGGTTCTAGTCGTCACTGCTTGAACTTCCCGGTTCGGTGGTCGTCGTGCTGGTTGTGGTCGGTGGTGCCGGTCGCCGTCGTGGTTGACGTGGAAGGAACGGTCGTGGTCGTGGTGGATGAGGCCGGCGGCACTGTGGTCGTCGTGCTGGTGGTCGGTGTCGCGGGCGAGCCCGTGCCCGATGCGATGATCGCGGCCGCGCCCGCCGGTGGCACCAGCGCGCCGACCACGAGGTCGGCGGGGCTCAGTCGGGGTCGCCGGAGGGTGATCCGGCCGGAGAAGGATGGGCGCGTTGGCATCGTGATCTCGGTGGAGCTCGAAGGGTCGGGCGGAGTTAGGGGAGGCCAGCTCCCGGGACCGAGGTCCGCGCCTTCTCGATGGCACCGTTGCGTTCGGCCCGGGCCTTGGCCGCATGGCTGGATTCGGCGGTGATGAGGTAGAGGGTCTGGCGATCCTCATCGCCCAGCATGCAGGCGAAGCAGCCGCGGCTGGTCACGACTTCTTCGAGGATGGCACCGCCCTCGGCCACCCGGACGCAATTGGCGCCCAGGGCGTTGGAGACCCAAACCGTGTTGTCGGCGCAGAGACAGATGCCATCGGGGGCAATGCCGGGCAGGGCGGCCCACTCGCGGCGGTTGGCCAGCGTGCCGTCGTCGAGGCGGTCGAAGGCAGTGAGCTTGGCGCCCATGCTCTCGGCGATGATGAGGGTGCGCCCGTCCTCGGTGATGACGGTGCCGTTGGGGAAGGCGATGTCGCCGGCGGCTTCGCAGCTGGTTCCGTCCGGGTCGACCCGGATGAGGGAAGTGGTCGTGATGTCGCTGGCCGTCGCGGTGCCCTCATAGAGCCCGTCGAGGTCGAAGCCGAAGTTGCCGCAATAGGCCTGGCCGTTGCTGGCCACGACCATGTCATTGGCATGCCAGGTGGCCCAGGGGGAGAGGTCGCCGTGATGGACCAGCGTCCCGTTCGGCTCCTGGCGGACGATGGCCCGGTCCAGGCGGGAGTTGATGAGGAGGTGCCCATCGGGCAGCCAGCCCAACCCGGCCGGTTCACCCTCGAAGTCCACCTCGGTCCGGCGGTCGCCGCCGGGGGAGACGGAGAAGATGGCGTGGTCGAAGAAATCGGAGTACCAGAGGCGTCCGTCGTGCCAGCGCGGGCACTCGCCGAAATAGAGACCTGAGAGGAAAGGCTCCGCCTGTTGCGTGGTGGTTGCCACCGAACACCTCCTTGGGCTCCCGGGGCGACCCGGCCCGGGCCGCAGTTCAGCACACCGCGGTCCGATGGCGCTTCCCGGGCGAACCAGCCGGGTGGGCGCTACTTTGGGTACGTGACTTATTGGGTGCTCAAGGGGATCCTGACCCCAGTTTTCTTCGTGTTCTGGCGGGTCAAGGTGGAGGGGCGGGAGAACATCCCGAAGACCGGGCCGGCCGTGCTGGCGTCGAACCACCAGTCGTTCTGCGACTCTTTCTTCATCCCGCTGGTGGTCCGGCGCAAGGTGACCTTCTTGGCCAAGGCCGAATACTTCGATTCGAAGAAGACGGCCTGGTTTTTCCGGGCGGCCGGGCAGATACCGATCCTGCGTGGTGGGGGGAGCGCGTCGGAGCGGGCCCTCGAGACGGCGCGCACCGAAGTCCTGGGCAAAGGCAACCTGCTCGGGCTCTATCCCGAAGGCACCCGTTCCATGGACGAGTACGTGCACAAGGGCCGGACCGGGGTCACCCGCTTGTCACGCGAATGCGGCGTGCCGATCATCCCGGTGGGGGTGGTGGGCACGGTCGAGGTGCAGCCGGTCAACTCGAACTTCATGCGGCCCTTCAAGCGAGTGACCATCCGCTTCGGCCAGCCGATGCAGATGGAGCCGCCGGAGAATCCCGCCAACCCGCTGGAGAACCACGACCACACGCAGTGCCGGGACTTCACCGACGAGCTGATGCGCGAGATCGCCCGGCTGTCCGAGCGCGAGTACATGGACGACTACGTGCCGTCCCGCAAGGCCGCCTGAATCTCGCCGCCCATGCCGGTCGACTCAGTAGGTGACGCGGATCCTCGATCGACCATCGTCATCTTCTGCTGCTTGTGCCGGGCCCGGTCTTGGATTGGCCGTGGCTCGTCGTTTCGTCGGCGGCGGCGACCGGGTGTCGTTGGTCGCTCGCGGTACGGACGGACTCAGCCAACTCGCTGGCAGCCTGGCTGACACGGGAGCCCAGATTGGCACGATCGCGGCAGATGCCAGCGACCCTGAAGCTCTCGGAGCCCGGGTGGCTGAGCTCTACAAGGAGCAGGGTGCGCCCGGCCTGATCATCTACAGCGCAGTCATGGGAGCGCCGGACCAGCTCCTGAGTTCGACCGTCGAGCACCTGCAGACGGCCTATGCGGTTGACGTCATCAGCGCCATCGTCGTGGCCCAGGTCGTGGCCCCAGCCATGCGGGCGGCCGGATCCGGCACCATCATCGTGACGGGCGGCGGCTTCGCAGATCATCTGATCCCCGCCCTCGCGACCATTTCCCTCGGCAAAGCAGCGCTCCGATCAGCCGCCACGATGCTCGGAGCAGATTTAGAGCCCGATGGCATCCGCGTGGCGACCTTGACGATCGAGGGGCAGATCGTTCCGGGCACCGCGTTCGATCCCGAAAACAACGCAAAATACTTTTGGGAGGTCGTCCACACCGACGGTCCCTGGCAGGCCGAGTTTCGCTTCACCGGCGCATAGCGCTCGAGGCGCAGACGACCCTTCGCGGCACTTAACGCCGGGTGAATTCCCGTCCGTCCGGCGTGATCAGCACGATGCGCACCCCGTCGCCGTCCTCCTCGAGCCGAAGTCCGATCAGGCGACCCAGTTCCCAGCCGACCGTGACGGCGACGCCACGGTCCAGCACGCTCTGGAGGGCGGCGAGAAGCGCCTGGTCCACGGCGTGAGGCAGGGCATCGAGCACGGCATGGATCTCGTCGACGAGGTCGGGGTTCACACCTTGGAGCAGGTCAGCCCGGTTCACCGCCTCCCGGCAACTGGCGGCTTCCCTCACGGCGTCCATAGCCGTGCTCCGCCCGTTGGGATTGGCGACGTCGGTGAGGGAGTTGACCTTGTCTGCGGCAATAGCGGCACCTGGCATGGGGATAGAGTACTGCAACGGGCGTTCAAAGGATAGGGAAATTCTGGCCGACCAACCAGCAGGCCGGGCCATTCGTTGCCGCATCCCTGGGTGCAACACTTGGGCGATGCGGTGGCGGTGTGTTCGCGTAGAAGGCGTCTAAGCGTGCTGGCCCCTCCGCCCATCGAGTTCGCCGTCCGGGATGGTTGCCATCTGGCCTATCAAGTGGCCGGCGCCGGAGCCCACGAGATCGTGTTCGTGAGTGGGGCGAACTCCCTGACCCAAGCATGGCAGGAGGCGACGAACTCCCGCGGGCTGCGACGAATGGCCAGCTTCGCCCGGATCGTGACCTACGACCAGCGGGGAATGGGCTACTCCGACCCCGTCGAGCAGAGCGCGGTCCCGAACATGGATGATCTGGTGGCCGACCTCGAGGCCATCATCGAGGCGGCGGGCCTGACCAATCCCATCGTGTTCGGTGCCCATAACGGTGGGGCGGTGGCGGCGGCCTATGCCGCCACCCACCGGGTGGCCCAGCTCATATTGATCAACACGTGGGCCCGATTGAGCCAGGCCGAGGACTACCCGATCGGCTTCGACGACTACGTGCTCGACCGGTTAGAAGATCGATACCGGCGCGAATGGGGCCTGGGCCGCATCTCGAACATGTACGCGCAACCGCGCTCCGACCAGGCTATCGATCGCATGGAGCTGGCCGCCACCAGCCGGAATCAGGCAGTCGTCCTCTTCCAGATGAACCGGACCTATGACATCCGGCACCTGCTCCCGGCTATCAACGTGCCGACGCTGGTCTTGCACATGGAGGACAACGTCAGCGTCCCGCCGGAGTTCGGGAACTACGTGGCGAGTGCCATTCCCCGAGCGCGCTTCGTCCTGCTGCCGGGGAGCGATCAGTTCTTTCTGCGCAATGAATCTGGTCGGGTGATTGACCAGGTCGAGCTCTTCATCACCGGCTGCCTGACGCCCTACTCGGACCAGATGGTGACGACGATGCTGTTCACCGACATCGTGGATTCCACGCCGATGGCAGCCGCGCTCGGGAACGCGGAGTGGAGCAGATTGATCGACGAGCACAACGACCGGATGCAAGAACTGATCAAGCGTTTCGGTGGTCATGAGGTCAAGAGCACCGGGGACGGGTTCCTGGCCGCTTTCAACGACCCGGCTGGAGCGATTCGCTGCGCGCTGGCCGCTTGCGGGTCGATGGAGGACCTCGATTTCAGGTTGCGGGCGGGAGTGCACGTCGGTGAGGTCTCGCGCATGGGCAAGAGCGACCTCTCCGGAGTGGCGGTGCACTTGGCTCAGCGGCTTTGTGGCCGGGCCTCCGATGGCCAGGTCCTCGTCTCGGCTGCCGTGGTCGAGGCGTGCACCGACGAGGCATTCGAGTTCACCGATCAGGGCAACGCCGAATTGAAAGGGATCCCGGGAGAGTCTCGGATTTACGCCGTCCAAGCGGTGACCTCGGCGTCCCCATAGATCGGTAGGCGGGTTCAATTCGGGCCAAATACCGCCTGAATTCGCCCTTGTGGCAGCCCTGAAACAGCCTGTTCATATTGACGGCCTAACGTTGGGGTATGGCCGGATACGTAGTGCGCATTGCGCTGCCCGACCGTCCGGGGGCGCTGGGATTGGTGGCAAGCCGCATCGGTGCGGTCGGTGGTGACATCGTCGCCATCAACATCATCGACCGCGGTCAGGCGACGGCGGTGGATGAGTTCGTGATCGAGTTGGCCGGCGAGAATCTGGTCGACCTCTTGCGAAACGAGATCCATGAGGTGGACGGGGCCGAGGTGCTCGACGTCATACCGGTCGACGCGATGGCGTGAGCGCCGGAGTCACCAGATAGGCGCAGACGTGGGCGCCGTCCATCAGATGGGCCACCCGCTCGACCTTGGCGTCGGGAAGGGCCTCGCGGATGAAGGCGATCTCGCTCGAGCACGCCTGCGAGAAGCCGTGCGCCACGGTCAGGATGGCGCAGTTGTGTTCGGTGATGCGCCAACTGCCGTCATCGAGGCGCTCGGCATCGGCCAGGTAGCCGTCCTCGTCCAGGATGGCGGTCAGGGCCTGCACCTGCTCGTCGAAGGTCAGCTGAGCGAGACGGGGTTGGGCATCGTGCACGCGCCGCCGCCGACGCTGCTCGAAGAGGTCGTCGACCTGTTCGCTGTCGGGCCCACCGAGATAGCCGAGGAGTTCGGTGGTGAGATCGCCGTAGCGCTTGGGGTAGAGCGCCTCGGCGGCGGGGGAGAGCTGGTAGCGATGGGTGGGGCGCCCGCGTCCTTGAGTCGGGATGTCGTCGGCCCGATCGAGCAGGCCGTCCTCTTCCAGACGGCTCAACTGCAACCGGATGGCGGCAGGGGTGAGCGAGAGGGACTCGGCGACGGCGGCGGCGGTCAGTGGGCCCTCCCGCTTGAGCAGGTTCAAGATGGCCCGCCGGGTGGTGGGCAGCTGTTGGAGCGGTGATTCGTTCACGGCAGGATCAGGTGCACGTCGCCGAACTCGTGCCAGAGGTAGCCGTTCTGCAGGGCCGCGGTGTAGGACGCTTCGAGCAGGTCACGGCCGGCGATGGCTTCGAGCATGGCCAGATGGGAGGCCTCGGGCTCGTGCCATCCGGTGAGGAAGCCGTCGATGGAGCGCACGGGTCGCTCGGGGGAGACCACGGTTTCGGTCCAACCTTCACCGGGGTGCACCGAGCCGTGCGGGTCGACGACCGACTCGAGGGCCCGCACCACGGTGGTGCCGATGGCGATGACCCGTCCGCCGCCGCGCCGGGTGTCGTTCACCCGATGAGCGGTGGCCGACGACACCTTGAAGTACTCGGCATAGGGCGGTTCGTTCGCCTCGAGCGAGGCCACACCGGTGTGCAGCAGCAACGGGGCCACACCGACGCCCTTGGCCACCAGGCGGGTCAGGACCTCGGGGGTGAAGGGCCGGCCGGCACTCGGCATCTCGGCTGATCCGGGTTCGGTGGCGTAGACGTTCTGGTACGCCGAGATGGGATAGGAGCCGCGGACGTAGCCGTAGCGGATGGGGCGACCGTGCTTGGCCAGGAAGGTATGCAATGGCTCGGGCGTCTCGAGCAGCGAGACCCATAACCGCACGCCGACACCGCCTGGTCCGGGCGAGTACGACTTGAGCAAGGAGACGTGCCCGCCACCGTCGAGCGTGATGGTGGTGCCCGCCGCGGCAGCCAAGAAGGCGTCTCCGTCACGGCGCACCTCGACCGTCCAGAGCTCGGCGGGCAGCTGGGTCGAGAGGTGGACCTGCACCGCGGCGCCGTCCGGGCCGGTGCCATCGAGCTCGGCGGCCAGGGTGCCCGAGGTATTGATGACCACGAGGTCACCTTCGTCCAGGTAGCGCGGGAGCTCTGAGAAGTGCGTGTGGAGCAAGGTGCTGTCGGAACGATGGGCCACCAACATCCGGACGGCGTCGCGGGTCATGCCCCGCGCTTCTGGTGGGGAAGGAGCCTCGAGCTCGGCGGGCAGCGTGAAGTTGAGCGGCTCGAGGAGAGCCAGCGCGTTCACGACGTCGCTCCTACCGTGAGGAGTTCACTGGCCCGGTAGCGACCACTGGGACGATCACTCGACACCAGATGGAGGAAGGCGGGCACCACGGTGTCCGGCTCCGGTCGGTCCGAGATGTCCTCGCCGGGGAAGGCGGCCTGATGCATGTCGGTGCGCAGATCGCCGGGGTCGACCGACCAGACCGTGACCTGTGGGAATTCGGTGGCGAGCACGGCCGAGAGATGGTCCAGCGCAGCCTTGCCGGCGCCGTAGCCACCCCAGCCTTCATAGGCCTCGACGGCGGCGTCGGAGGTGATGTTGATGATGCGAGGCCGGCCCGACCCGAAGAGGAGGGGCAGGGCTTCTTGGATGAGCCCGAGCGGTGCCACCACATTCACCTCGAACGCGACGCGCAGGTCGCCCAAGGGGTAGTCACCCAGCGAGGGGAGGGGCGACGCCCCGAGCGTGCCGGCGTTGTTGACCAGCAGGCTCAACGTGCCCACGCCGGCCGCGGCCTCGACCATGGCGCGGCGGTGGGCCGGATCGGTGATGTCGCCGGGGAGGGCGACGACTACTGCTCCATCAAGCGCGTGGGCCCGGATGTCGGCGGTCGCCTGTTCGAGGGCGAGGCGATCCCGGCCATCGATCACCACTGACCAGCCCTGAGTCGCCAGACCCTGCGCCACCGCTCGGCCCAAGCCCCGAGAGGCTCCTGTCACGATTGCCACGTCCATGGTGACCACCCCTTTTCGAGCGGATCCCGCTCGGTCAGCTAAATATAACAAGGATTTACTTGCTTTATTTCGCCGAGTTGAGGGAATTCGCCAAGTTGAGGGAATTCACGACGGGTCACTCCAGGGCGTCAATCAGCGTCGTTGGTTTCCGCCCAACCCCGGGCCCGTTCGACCGTTCTGGTCCACACGGCGTAGAGCGCATCGGTGAGCTCGACGGGGAGCTCGGGCTCGAAGCGGGCCGACGCTGACCAGAGCGCACTCAGCTCGTCGAGCGAACCCCACATCCCGACGGCCAACCCGGCCAGGGTGGCCGCGCCGAGCGCGGTCGACTCCAACGAACGGGGTCGGGCCACCGGCATGCGGCTCTGCTCGGCCTGGAGTTGGAGGAGCAGGTCCATGGCGGCCGCACCACCGTCGGCCCGCAGCAGGGACAGGGGGCGCACCGATGCGGCACCCATGGCGTCGGTCATGTCGCGCACGCCGAAGGCAATGGCTTCGACGCAGGCCCGGGCCAGTTGGGCTCTCCCGGCACCGCGCGTGATGCCGGCGATGAGACCGCGCGCGGTGGGGTCCCACCACGGGCTGCCCAGACCGGTCAGCGCTGGGACGAAGGTCACGCCACCGCTGTCGGGCACCGACTCGGCCAGCGGACCGATCTCGGCCGCCTGGGCGATGATGCCGAGTCCGTCGCGCAGCCACTGGATGGCGGCACCCGAGACGAAGGTCGAGCCTTCGAGGGCGTACGCCACGGGCGCTGCGGTACCGGCGTGCCCGGCCAGATCCCAGGCCACGCTCACCGTCAGGCCGTCGGGCGCGGCAGGGCGATCGGGTCCGGCGTTGGCCAGCACGAAGCTGCCGGTGCCGTAGGTGACCTTGACCATGCCCGGGTCGAAGCAGGCCTGACCGAAGAGCGCGGCTTGTTGATCACCCAAGATGGCGGTGACCGGGACGCCGGCCAGCACGGCGCCGTCGGGGCCGAGATCTGCTCGGACCGGGCCGAAGTCGCCGGCGGAAGGACGGAGCTCGGCCAGGGTGTGGGCGGGCACCTCGAAGAGGGCGCAGAGTTCGGGGGACCAGGTGCGCGTGGCGGTATCGAGCAAGAGGGTCCGGCTGGCGTTGGAGGGGTCGGTGGCGAAGAGGCCGCCCTCGGGGCCGCCGGTCAGGTTCCACAGCACCCAGCTGTCGACCGTACCGAAGGCGAGGTCGGGGGACTCGGGGGCCAGGGCGAGGTCCCCGTGGTGGAGCAGGTAGGTGATCTTGGTGGCGCTGAAGTAGGAGTCGAGGACCAGACCGGTGGTCTGGCGCACCATGGGGAGGTGGCCGGCTGCGATGAGGTCGGCGCACAGGCCGGCGGTGCGGCGGTCCTGCCACACGATGGCCCGGTGCAGCGGCCGCCCGGTCGAGCGGTCGAAGGCCACCAGGGTCTCGCGCTGGTTGGTGATGCCGATGGCGGCGACGCTCTCGCCGCGCTGGACCAGCCGGGTGGCCACCTCGGCCAGGGTGGCCACGACGGCCTGCCAGATCTCGGTGGCGTCGTGCTCGACCCAGCCCGGGCGGGGGTAGTGCTGGGTCAGCTCCCGATAGGCCAGGTCCACCACGGCGGCGGTCTGGTCGACCACCAGGGCCCTTACCCCGGTGGTGCCGGCATCGATGGCGAGGACGTAGCCCATGGATTCGGGACGCTACCGCCGTGCATTTGGGGCCGGGTGGGCCTGGCCGCGACCGTTCCTGTGCAAACCATCGCGAGCGGCCCATGACCAGGAGGTTCCGCGGGCGACAAACGTTGACAAGGACGTAACTACAATGCTGTAATGACCACAGCATCTCGTGTCCCTGGGGAGGGCAACCACAATATGTAGTGGTTGGCGGCTTTTTACCCTCCTCGCCGGACGCACGACTGTGACATGCGCTGGGGACGCCACTCCATCGATTGGGAGTGGCGTCGCTGTCGCTACAGGCAAGTAGAGAAGTACCACACGACAGGAGGAACCCAGCGACATGGCCATCGCCCCCGAGCGGTCCGAGATCGGCATCCGGCGCTTTTTCACCACCGAAGGTGTCCACCCCTATGACGAGGTCACCTGGGAACGGCGCGATGCCCGGATCACGAACTACCGGGACGGCGCCGTGGCCTTCGAGCAGCTCGGCGTGGAGGTGCCCGAGACCTGGAGCGTGAACGCCACCAATATCTTGGCCCAGAAGTACTTCCGGGGGACGCTGGGCGCCGAAGGGCGCGAGTGGTCCCTCAAGCAGGTGGCCGACCGGGTGGCCGACACGGTGACCACCTGGGGTCTGGCCGACGGCTACTTCGTCGACGCCGAAGAGGCCCAGGTCTTCAACCACGAGTTGAAGTACCTCATCATCCACCAGCGGGCCGCCTTCAACTCCCCGGTGTGGTTCAACATCGGGGTGCCGGGGGTACCTCAGCAAGGCAGCGCGTGTTTCATCCTCTCGGTCGAGGACACCATGGACTCCATCCTCAACTGGTACACCGAGGAGGGCGTCATCTTCAAGGGCGGCTCGGGCGCCGGCGTGAACCTCTCGCGCATCCGTTCCTCGCACGAGCACCTCAAGGGTGGCGGCACGGCCTCGGGCCCGGTCAGCTTCATGCGCGGGGCCGACGCCTCGGCCGGCACCATCAAGTCGGGCGGCAAGACCCGGCGGGCCGCCAAGATGGTCATCCTCGACGCCGACCACCCCGACGTGGAGGACTTCATCTGGTGCAAGGCCATCGAGGAGCGCAAGGCCCGCGTGCTGCGCGACGCCGGCTTCGACATGGACCTCGACGGGGCGGACAGCCACTCCACCCAATACCAGAACGCCAACAACTCGGTTCGGGTGACCGACGAGTTCATGGAGGCCGTCATCGACGGCCGTGACTGGAACCTGTTGGCCCGGACCGACGGCTCGGTGGTGCGCACCCTGCCGGCCCGCGACCTCTTCCGCCAGATCGCCCACTCGGCCTGGGAGTGCGCCGACCCCGGCCTGCAGTACGACACCACCATCAACCGCTGGCACACCGCGCCGGTCACCGGCCGGATCAACGGAAGCAACCCGTGCTTTCCCGGCTCGGCTCGCGTCCACACCGACAAGGGTCTGATCCCCTTCTCGGAATTGCTCGAGCGAGCCAATCTGGGCGAGACGTTCGGGATCTACACCCACGACGCCACCAATCCTGACGACCCGGCCGAACAGATGCTGATCACCTCGCCCGAAGCGTTCATGATCACCGGATACAACGACATCGTCCGTTTGCGCTTCGACAACGGGCTCGAGCTGCGCTGCACGCCGTCACACAAGATCTTCACCGCCAATCGCGGCTACGTCGAGGCGCGCAAGCTGGTGCACGACGACGAGGTGAAGTTGCTCGACCTCGAGGCGCCTGCGACAAACGCTGACCCTGGCCTCCCCGTCTCGTCCGATCCGGCCGCATACTGGACGAAGGGGGACCATGGACTACCGCTCCGCTTCCCTGATGTCTGGTCGGAGGAGTTCGCGCACTACCTGGGATGGGTGATCGGCGACGGATCCACCTCAGGGACGACGGTGGCCACCATTTACGGGAGCCAGGAGGACCGCGACGAGATCCTTCCACGGCACAGCGAGCTTCTCGACTGGGTTAACTGTGAGCGCCCAATCAAACTCTCTGAGCAGGCCAATGGCACGGTCCAGCTGCGTCTGGCCCGTCGCGCCTTCAA
Source organism: Acidimicrobiales bacterium (assembly GCA_036489775.1). GTDB lineage: Bacteria > Actinomycetota > Acidimicrobiia > Acidimicrobiales > RAAP-2 > Bog-473. Next base: position 27,038 of record DASXFC010000035.1, read on the forward strand.
GTCCTTCCTCGAGGCGCTTGGCGTGAAGTCGGTCAAGGGTCCGGAGAAGTCCGTACCGTGGTCCATTGATCAAGCACCGTCCGAGTCTGTCGCGGCCTTCTTGCGCGGCCTGTTCGACGCCGACGGCTGCGTGGTGGACAGTGGGAAGAACCGCTACGTCGGGCTGGGGTCTAGCTCGCCCGAGCTCTTGCGCGGCGTGCAGCGATTGCTGACCACGTTCGGCATCATGAGCCGCATCTACCAAACGAAGACAGCGTCGAAGGACGGGGGATTCGAATACGTCAACAAGGCCGGCGAATCCAAGACGTACGGCAATTCATCCGCCTACGACCTACGAATCACGAGCTCCTCGCTCGTGCGTTTCGCTGAGCACATCGGCTTCTCACTGTCCCGCAAAGCTGGCCTCCTGCGCAGCGCTGTCGTGGACGCGCCCAAGGGCCCGTACATCACGCGCACGACGGCCCGACTACTCGAGCGCACCAACGACGGCGTCGAGCTGACGTACAACCTGTCCGAGCCGCGCAACCATTCGTACGTGGTTGACGGGGTCGTCGTACGCAACTGCAGTGAATATGTTCATCTCGACAACTCGGCCTGCAACCTGGCCTCGTTGAACCTGCTGACCTTCCTCGACACCGAGGACAACTTCGACGTGGAGGGCTTCAAGGCGGCGGTGGCCGTGATGTTCACCGGCCAGGAGATCATTGTGGGCAACGCCGACTACCCGACGGAGAAGATCGGGGCGACGACGCGAGCCTTCCGCGAGCTCGGTATCGGCTACGCCAACCTGGGCGCGCTGCTCATGGCGCAGGGCCTGGCCTACGACTCCGATGCCGGCCGGGCCTGGGCTGCCGCCATCACGGCGCTGCTGACCGGCCACGCCTACACCACCTCGGCCCGCACGGCCGCCCGCATGGGACCCTTCGCCGGGTTCCACGACAACGCCGAGCCGATGCTCAACGTGCTGCGCATGCACCAGGCCGAGGCGGCCCGCATCGATGAGGAAGTGGTGCCGCCCGAGCTGCTCTCGGCGGCCCAGGAATCATGGGACAACGCGGTGGAGCTGGCCGAGCAGTTCGGCGTGCGCAACTCGCAGGCCTCGGTGCTGGCCCCGACGGGCACTATTGGCTTGCTGATGGATTGTGACACCACCGGCGTCGAGCCCGACCTCGGTCTGGTCAAGACCAAGAAGCTGGTGGGCGGCGGCACCATGTCCATCGTCAACCAGACCATCCCGCGGGCGCTGGTCAAGCTGGGCTACGGGCCCGAGCAGGTCGAGGCCATCGTGGCCTACATCAACGAGAACATGTCGATCCTCGGGGCCCCGCACATCCGTCCCGAGCACCTGTCGGTCTTCGCCTGCTCCATGGGCGACAACACGATCCACTACCTCGGCCACATCAAGATGATGGGAGCGGTCCAACCCTTCATCAGCGGCGCCATCTCCAAGACGGTGAACATGCCCGAGGACGTGACGGTGGAGGACGTCGAGCAACTGCACATCGACGCCTGGCGGCTCGGGATCAAGGCGGTGGCCATCTACCGGGACAACTGCAAGGTGGCGCAGCCGCTGTCGACCACCAAGAAGGACGTGGTGGCGGTGAGTGGCGACGCCGCTCCAGCCGGTTCGGCGGCTGAAGCCCACGACCGGGTGCTGGCCGATCGCATCGCCGAGCTCGAGTCGGCGCTGGTCCACGAGCGGGCCCGCCAGGGCGACTCGGTATTGGTGGGACCGGTCCGTGAACGCCTGCCCCGCAAGCGCAACTCGAAGACCTTCTCCTTCCGGGTGGCCGATTGCGAGGGCTACGTCACGGTGGGCGAGTACGAGGACGGCCGCCCGGGCGAGGTATTCGTCAAGGTCTCGAAGCAGGGTTCGACCCTGGCCGGGATCATGGATGCCTTCTCTATCTCGATCAGCCTGGGTCTCCAGCACCAGGTGCCACTGGCCACCTTCGTCCGCAAGTACGCCAGCATGAAGTTCGAGCCGGCCGGCATCACCGACGATCCGGAGCTGCGGATCGCCACCAGCCTGGTCGACTACATCTTCCGCCGGATGGCTCTGGACTACCTCAGCGTGACAGAGCGGGCCGAGCTCGGCATCCTGTCCACGGCCGAGCGGACCCAGCCCACGCTGCCCGGGGTCGAGGAGATGGCCACGCCGTCGCACGGCCTGATCGACGACGGTCCGACGGTCAACGTGGTGGCGCCGCTGGCGGCCACGCCGGCCCCCGGGGTGCAACCGCTGGCCCGAGCCGAGCAGCGAGACGCGCCGTACTGCTACAGCTGCGGCAACGCCATGCAGCGGGCCGGTTCCTGCTACGTCTGCGGCAGCTGCGGCACCACCAGTGGGTGCTCGTAGCGAGGACGTCACGCTCCAGTCACCCATTCGTTCGCCCGTGAGGTAGCGGGCGGGAATGATCCGTCCTCGGCGACGTCGGGGGGTCGAACGAAGGGAGTCCTTTGATGCCGGGCGCCTATCCGCTGACAGTCGACGTCTCGCCAGGACCAGCGAAAATCCCGCCGGTCAAGGTCCTGACCAACTGGCTGGTCTTCATCCCGCACCTGATCTGGGTGTACATCCTGAGCATCGTGGCGTTCATCGCGGCCATCGTGTGCTGGTTCTCCATCGTGTTCACGGCACGACGCCGGAGAGCCTGGCCGAGTTCATTGCCGGGGTCATGCGCTATCAGTGGCGGGTGTACACCGGCCTCTTCGTGTGGGCCGAGCCGTATCCCGCCTTCGCGCCGATCCCGCAAGGGTTTGCCGATCCGGGTGGCTACCCGGCAGTGTTGAACGTCACGCCGGTGAGCGGGGAGCGTAACCGGGTCACTGTGCTGGTCCGGATCATCCTCTGCATCCCGCAGTTCATCGTGCTGTACATCCTCAATATCGCCAGCGGTATCTGCCTTCTCATTTCATGGTTCATCGCCCTGTTCACCGGGGAATGGAACCCGGGACTGAAGAACTTCTGCCTGAGCGTGTTCCGGTGGCAGTTCCGGGTGTCGTCGTACATGTTCCTGCTGAACGACGAGTACCCGCCGTTCAGCCTGGAGGCCTAGGTTCGCCCACGTGATCGGATGGTGAGGCCTCGGAGGGAGTTGCCTGCTAGAGCCGGCGCTCCGCCTGCAGTTCACAACTCTCAAATAAACTCAACGGGCCCACAGCGACGATTGCCGTCTGCACGTTCTTGGGGTTAAAGACACTGGTATGACTCGCCGAAAGGTCCTGGAGTTCGATCCCGACAACACCCTGAGGATCGCCGATCTTCGGATTGCCAAGTTCGCCTCCGAGCGTGCGACTGGTGACGTTGATCAGGCCGCAGGATCCTCCGATATTGCCCACGACGAGCTTTGGTCGACCGACATTGGCCGGTAAGGACTGTTCCAGCGCTCGCTCCACCTGCTGGACGGTGGTGCCATTGCGGAAGTTCTCCTGATAGATGTCAACCACACCTCCGGCCTCGTCGACATTCGTGAACTGGTAGGTATGGCCACTGTCGCTATTTCGTAACGATGAGCCGAAGCAGGCGTTCTTGGGCTCGCATTGTCCGCTTCTCTTCCGGTCGACTCTGTAGGCGCGCCTCCAAGAGCTCACGGTTGACCCAACGCCGGGTCGGTGACTGGGGGCAGCTTGGGCTACTGAGGGTGCCAACAGCGATCCGGCGACCAACGCCAAGAGGATCGCACCGAGGCCTGGGTAATGCTTCCAATTCCTTCGGGCCTCAATGCCCATTTTTCGCTTCTCCATCGATGTCACGGCGTTATCACGAACGGACGCGCATGCTCAGCCCCCAGCACGACACGCCCTGACTGATCACAATGCGGTTGATCACGCCAAGAACCCCGGCGGGCTGGATGTCGATTCATATGGATCCCCTTGGGAGCTTCGCCGACGCCGACTCGACCTGAGCCCCGATGAGGCCCGCTCGGCGGGACGTCCGATCCCGCCAGCGCTTCGGTCGCCTTTGCCTGCCCCAAGCTTTTCATGAGCCGCAATGGAAGGCAGGACGAAATCGAGGTCACTGTTCCGGCTGAGAAGTTCCGAGGGATCTGCGCCTCCGTACGCGTCTTGGCCGTGACCGGTCGGGGCGAAGCGACCAACTTCCGGGAACAGCCGTGATTTCAAGCCGTCACCCAGGGGTTGCATGTTAACGTGCAGTCCCGTTCGGAATGGAGGGGCCGAGGATGGCCTTTCGGGCGATCTTGGCAAACGATGCGCCCTGGCGAGCCAGGTCCGGTCTCCGTCGCGCCTTGCGGTGTTTCAGCGTTCTGGGGCTGACGATCAGCGCCCTGATGATTGCGGGCGTCCACCCAGCTGCGCCTGCGGCGCCGTCCAGTGAGACACCGACACCGACTTCGACGTGGCAGCAGGGGATCGCGCAGGCTCCCACCAAGGGACTAGCCCGGGGTTGCTACCAGGCTGCTTACCCGTCTCGGCAATGGAATGCGACTTCGTGCACGGTCGCACCGGCGGTGCCATTCGCTCCGGCAGTGGATCCGCCACCAGAGAGCGCAACGGTTGGCAACGGCACCGACTACTCAGCTGTCGTAGCGGGCAAGATTTCGAGCGCTACAGGATCGTTCGACAACGTGAGCTCGGGTATCACGGAGACGGGACAATTCAACGACTCCGGACCGCAGCTCGCAAACACCTTCACGCTGCAGCTGAACAGCCAGTTTTTCTATGGCTCGCCGGCCTGCTCAGGAGCGGCCATCCCAGGCGACTGTGAGGCCTGGCAGCAGTTCGTCTACGAGGATGATCAGTACAACATCGTGTTCATGCAGTACTGGCTCATCTTCTACGACACCACCTGCCCGTCCGGTTGGAACACGTACAGTTACACGCATGGCAGCAACCATTACACCGACTGCTACATGGACAGCCCACAATCCATATTCTCTGGCAGTGCCCTCACCGCGGCCGACCTGGCCACAGCGCAGTTTTCGGGGACCGCGGCAGCCGGCGGTAATGACGGGGTCGTTCTGGTATTCGGAAGCGACGCAACCCTCGTAACCAATCAAGACAGCACGCTCGACCTCGCGGCAAACTGGAACACGGCTGAGTTCAACGTCGTTGGTGACGCCGGCAGCGGGCAAGCAAACTTTGGCTCGAATACTACGCTCGACCCGCAGGTGACATTGTCCGACAGCAGTCTGTCGGCTCCTACGTGCGATGAAGTGGGGTTCACCGGTGAGACGAACAACCTGAGCTTGACCGGTACTCCATCGATCGGAACTCAAGGGTTGCCGACGATGCTCTTCGACCAGACCAACGAGAGTCCAACGACTGCCAGTTGTGCCTCTGGTCCCGGTTCGCTGACGACGACGACGGTGTCCACTTCGCTTTCGGGCGGGTCATCGTCGGGGGCGTCCATCACGGTGCCGACCGCGACTGCCGTCACAGATCAGGCCACCTTGTCCGGCACCAATGCCTCCGTGGCCACCGGCACCGTCACCTACAACGTGTACTCGAATGCCAGCTGCAGTGTCCTGGTGAATGGCGGAACCGCTCAGGCGATCACCACCGCTGGCACGCTCCCGGCCTCGGCGTCCGTAACCCTAGGCATCCCCGGCACCTACTACTGGCAGGCGTCGTATTCGGGCGACACCTATAACAGTGCGTCTAAAAGCTCTTGCGGCGCAGAGATCGAGACCGTCAAGTCCTCGCCGACGTTGGCCACCACCAGCTCGGGCAACGGGCTGAGCGGGGGCACCTTTAGCGACAGCGCCACCTTGAGCGGATCGAGCGGCACCATCACCGGCGAGACGGTCGGCTTCAGCCTCTACCCGAGCCTGACCGACTGCACCGGGACCACCGGAGCGCTCAGCGGCAGCCCGGTCAGCGCCGCCTTGGCCGTCAACGGCGTCACCCCCCAGTCGGGCCTCATCACCGTCCCGAGCGCCGGCACCTATTACTGGCAGGCCACCTATGGCGGCGACAGCTCGAACAACGCGGCCTCGAGCACGTGTTCGAGCGAAGTCGTCACCGTCACCA
>DASXFC010000048.1:0-16766 GCA_036489775.1 Acidimicrobiales bacterium
CTGGCGTTGCCCCATCGAAAGCTCCATGACGTCAGGCGTAACCCGCCCCGCCACCGACTGTCGATCTCCGGCTCGAAGCGGAGGTTTCTACCTGAGGCAACGTATGGGGCTACGCGGAGGTTCCTGCTGAGTCAATGCGGGACCCGGAGTCGGTACGAAGGCGGGTGTTACCCTCAGCCCCGATGGTGATCAAACGTTCGGTATCGCTGGCCGACGAAGTGGCCACGGCGGTTGAGGCGGCGGCCAAACAGGACGGGGTCTCTTTCAGTGCCTGGTTGTCGACGGCGGCCGAGAAGCAGCTGCGGGTGCGGCAGGGATTGCGCGGGGTGGCGGCCTGGGAAGGGGAGACCGGTTCGCTGAGCCCCGAGGAGTTGGCCGCAGGTGAGGCGTTGCTGGCTCGGCTTCGCTCAGGGGTGTCGGGCGTGGCGTCCCGAGTACGTCGTCGGTAGCGGTCGCGGTCGCGGTCGCGGGTCGCAGCGGTTGAGGCGGTAGGGGCGATGGTGACCAGCAGCCGGCGGGAGGGCCTGGCCTACGGGGTGGGGGCGTTGCACGCGGCGGCCCGAGGGGACCGGATGGTCTGGGCGCTGCATCGAGCGGCGTTGTCGAATGGGATCGTGCCGGTGGTTCCGGCCGTGGCGGTGGCCGAGGGGTATCGGACCGAAGCCCGGGGTGACCGCTTGGCCGAGTTCTTGGACGGCACTGAGGTGGAGCCGTTCGCGGGCGAGGCGGCTCGGCGGACCGGAGAGCTGGCGGCGCGCTGCGACACCGATGAGCTGGCCGTGGTGGCGGTGATCGAGCTGGCCGAGCGTCGCAACTGCGCCGTGGTGGCCCAGCGCCAAGCCGTGTTGCGCAACGCAGCCGCCTTGCTCGGCCACGAATTGGTGCTCTACGCCGTCTAGGGCTCGGTCACAGCATCTTGCGCAGCCGGCGCAACGCCGCACCCAACGATCGCTCGACGGCGAAGAGCTCGTAGGCCGCGTCCGAATCCCCCCCGCTGGCTGCTCCCTCGGCCAAAGCCGTCACCCGTTCATGCAGCTCTTTGAGGCTGGAGGAGATGGAGGAGAGCTCGGCCTTGGAAGTCATGCCCAAGATGATGGCGCACCGGCGGCTCGGTAGTGTCGCTGGCGTGGCCACCACCCAGCAGCAGCCGCAGACGCCCCAGACGCCGCTGAAGGTGGGGCCGGCCAGTGCCGCCGGACCAGTTGGTCCAGAGCAGGTGCGGCGAGCCCTCGATCTGGTCGATGCCGGCACCACGGAGATGGCGACCGAGGTGCTGGAGGTGCCACTGTCCTATTACCGGGATGCCGAACTCGAGGAAAGGGAGCGGGCGGCGTGCCGGCTGACGCCGATGGCGCTGGCGTCCAGCGCGCAGGTGGCCAAGGCGCACGACTTCGTGGTGCGCGACGTGCTGGGGACCTCGGTGCTGATCACCCGGGGTGGCGACGGCGTGGTGCGGGCGTTCGTGAACTACTGCCGGCACCGAGGCGGGAAGCCGGCGCAGGGGTGCGGGAGTGCGCGGCGGTTCACCTGCCCGTATCACGCCTGGACGTACGACGACCGGGGCGCCCTGGTCGGGGTGCCGGGCGCCGCTGGTTTCGAGGGATTGGATCGGGGCGGGCTGGGGCTGGTGTCGTTGCCGTGCGAGGAGCGGCACGGCCTGGTGTGGGTGGTGCTGACGGCCGGGGCGCCGATCGACGTGGCCACGCACCTGGGCGGGTTGGACGCCGAGCTCGGAGCGTGGGGCCTGGGGGCGGGCGAGTACCTGACCGAGCGGGAGCTCGAGGCGGCGGTCAACTGGAAGGCGGTCATCGAGGCGTTTGCCGAGAACTACCACTTTCCCTATGTGCACTCGGGGAGCATCGTGGGGCAGAACACGGTGGGTAACACGGCGACGTACCAGGAGTACGGGCTGCACCACCGGCTCGGTTTCCCCAACCCGTGGATCGAGGGGGCCCGGGGGTTGGGGGAGCCCGACATCTCGTCGCCGCTCGACTACATGGTCTTCATCTATTGGATCTATCCGAACCTGACCCTGGCCATGAGTCCGGTCGGCACCGAAATCATCGACATCCTGCCCGGGCCCACGCTCGGGACGACGGTGTTGCGGCATGGCTGGATGGCCAGCACGCCGGCGGCCGACGAGGCAGCCCGGGAGGGCTACCAGGCGCTGTACGAGCTGGTGCACGCGGCTGTGCGCGACGAGGACTTCGCCGTGCTGCGGGGGTGCGGCGAGGGCGGTCGGGCCGCGCAGCACTCGCACATGGTGATCGGACGCAACGAGATCGGGGTGCAGCACGTGGTGCGCACGTTCGCCGAGCAGTTCGGGGTGGAGCTCGGTCGCTGAGCGGGCAGCGCTCGTCGCGCGCCGGTTCATAGTGAGCGCCGGTAGCGCACCTCACTGAGCGCGAATCCTCGGAGGTCGTCGGTCTTGGTGGCGCCGTCGGCCACCCAGCCACCGGCCTGGTAAAAGTGCTGGGCCCGGGCGTTGGTATCGAGGACCCAGAGAGTGGCGGTGGTGAAGCCCTGCCCTCGCAGCCGGTGCAGAGCCTCCTTCATTAACAGCCGGCCGCCGCCCCGATCCCAGTGCTCGGGGGCCAGGTAGATGCCCATGACCTCCCCGACACCGGGCTCGGCATCGGCGTCCCGGCTGGCCCCGATGCTGGCGAAACCGACGATGGCCTCGGCGCCGTGATCACCGCCGCCGCCCTCGGTCAGCACCAGGGTGCTCCCGCCCGCCCCGGCATTCGACCCGCCCAAGATGTCCTGCCACATGTCTTCCCGCCGGTCCACCGACAACCCGGCCAGGTAGTCATCGGGCACCTGGCCGACGTAGGCGGCGCGCCACGAAGCGATGTGCACTTCGGCCAACGGGCGGGCGTCGACGGGCGTGGCCGGCCGGATCTGCATAGAGGAATAGTGACCCAGGACGCCCCGGCGTGAGGCCAGCGCCCGCCCGGTCGGCGAGAACAGCCCCAGTAGCCTTGAGGTCTCATGTCCTTGCGCCTGGTGGACCTGCGCGGCACTGCGCCGCCGTACGACCAGGTCCTGCCGCGCCCCGAGGACCCGGGATCGAGCGTGGCCGCCTCGGTGGCCGCCGTGCTCCGCCAGGTGCGCGAGGAGGGGGACGAAGCCGTCATCCGCGCCACCGCCGAGTTCGACGGGGTCGACGTGACCGATGCCGTCGGCGGCCTGCGCGTACCGCCCGAGGAGATCACCGCGGCCCTGCACCGGGTCGATCCCGCGCTGCGCCGGGCCCTCGAGCTGGCCTTCGAACGCATCGTGGCCTACCACGGTCACGAGGGCAGGCCACCCGACGATTGGTCCAACGCCGGAGTCACCGTGCACCACCTCACCCGACCGGTCCAGCGGGCCGGCCTCTACGCGCCAGGCGGACGGGCTCGGTACCCCTCGACCGTTCTGATGTGCGCCGGACCGGCCCGGGTGGCCGGCGTGCCCAGCATCGCCTTGTGCGTGCCGCCGGCCGCCGACGGGAAGATTGACGACGCCACCCTCGCGGCGGCGGCGGTGGCCGGCATCGACGAGGTCTACCGCATCGGTGGGGCGCAGGCCATCGGCGCCATGGCATTCGGGACCGAGAGCGTGCCGCGGGTCGACGTCATCGCCGGCCCCGGCAACAGCTACGTCGCCGAAGCCAAGCGGCAGGTCTCCGGTGCGGTCGGGGTGGCGTCGGCCTTCGCTGGTCCTTCCGAGATCGTGGTGGTGGCCGGTCCCGACGCGCCATCCGAGTTCATCGCCATCGACCTGGTGGTGCAGGCCGAGCACGGGCCCGACGGCCTGGCCTGGTTGGTCACCTGGGATCCAGAGATATTGGAGGCCGCATCGGCGGAAGTCGATTCGATTGTGGCGGCGTCGCCTCGGCGGGCTGACCTCGAAGCAACGTTGGCGTCGTCGGGCATCGCCTGCCTGGTCGACGGTCCCGATGAAGCCATGGCCGTGGCCAACGTGGTGGCACCCGAGCACTTGCAATTAATGGTCTCGGACGCCGAAGCACCGAGACTCCTTACGCAGGTCGAGAGCGCGGGGGCGGTGTTCATCGGACCTTGGGCTCCCGCCAGTTTGGGCGACTACATCGCCGGTCCGAATCACGTGCTGCCGACCAACCGCACCGCCCGATTCTCCTCGGCGCTCCGAGCTGACGATTTCCGCAAGCACATCCACGCCGTGGAAGTGACCCGCGACGCCATCAACGAGCTAGGTCCACACGTGGTGACCCTGGCCGAGACCGAAGGACTGCCCGCCCACGCCGATTCGATTCGTCGGCGGTTGGAGGCCTCGTCATGAGCGCGCTGCCCCCCATGCGGGGCGACTTCGGGCTGGGCGAGGGCTACCACTCGCCCCAGGTCGAAGTGGAAGTCCGCCTCAACACCAACGAGTCGCCCTTCCCCCCGCCGGCGGCCTGGAGTGAGGAATTGATGGCGGCATTGGCCGACTCGTCGTTCCACCGGTACCCAGATCGGCCGGCGACCGAGCTGCGCCAAGCCGTGGCGGAGGTGCACGGCGTCACCCTTGACGAGGTGTTCTGTGCCAACGGGTCGAACGAGGTGTTGCAGTCGTTGCTGCTGGCCTTCGGCGGTCCGGGCCGCAAAGCACTGGTGTTCGAGCCCACCTACACCCTGCACGCCCACATCAGTCGGCTGACCGGTACCGAAGTGGTGCGGGCCGGCCGGGACGACGGCTTTCTGATCGACCCGGCCGACGCCACGCGGCAGTTGGCCACCCACCAACCGACCGTCACCTTCATCTGCTCGCCCAACAACCCGACTGGTCGATCCGAACCGCGGCCGGCGGTCGAGGCCGTGCTCGAGGCCGCCCCGGGGATGGTCATCGTCGACGAGGCCTACGGCCAGTTCTCCAGCTGGAGTGCGCTCGACCTGCGCGGGCCGAGTGTGCCCGGACTGGTAGTCACCCGTACGTTCTCCAAGACGTGGGCCATGGCAGGGGCCAGGCTTGGGTATCTGGTGGCCGATCCAGCGGTGGTCCAGGCCTGCGAGACCGTGGTGCTGCCCTACCACCTCTCGATCCAGACGCAGCTGGCCGGCCTCATCGCGCTGAACCACCAAGCCGAGATGGAGGCCCGGGTCGCCCTGATCTCCGAAGAGCGGGGCCGGGTGGCGGCCGCGCTGGGTGACCTTCCAGTGAAGAGCTGGCCCTCTGAGGCCAATTTCATCCTCTTCCGCCCCGAGAGCAGGAACGCCGACGAGGTGTGGCAGGCGCTGCTCGACCACTCCATCCTCATCCGCAACTGCGCCGGGTGGGAGGGTGTCGAGGGTTGCCTGCGGGTGACCATCGGTACCCACGAGGAGAACGACCGGTTTCTGACCGCGTTGAAGGAGAGCCTGTGAGTCGGCAAGCGAGCACCAAGCGCCAGACCAAGGAGACGACGATCGAGGCGTCGCTGAACGTCGACGGGACGGGCGTGGTCGAGGTGTCGACCGGGCTGCCCTTCTTCGATCACATGATCGAGCAGCTGGGGCGGCACGGATCCTTCGACGTGACGCTCAAGGCGGAGGGTGACCTCGCCGTCGATGCTCACCACACGGTGGAGGACACGGGAATTGTCTTGGGCGGGCTGCTGGCCGAGGCACTGGGTGACAAGGCCGGGGTGAGAAGGTTTGCGTCGATGTCGCTGCCGCTCGACGAGGCTCTCATCGAGGTCGCGCTCGATCTGTCCGGCCGCCCGTTCATCGCCTACGACGTCGAGTTCGCGCCCGACACCCCTGGGCTGGGGTCGCCGCCGTTCAACCCGCAGCTGGCGGAGGAGTTCTGGCGGGCCTTTGCCACGGCGGGCAACTTGACGCTGCACGTGCGGATGCGGGAGGGGAAGAATACGCACCACATCGTGGAGGCGACCTTCAAGGGGGTGGCCCGGTCCCTGCGTGATGCCGTGCGCATTGAGGGCGGGGGGATTCCCTCGACCAAGGGGAGCCTGTAGGTGGCTGGGTCGGGGCCGAAGATCGCCGTGCTGGACTACGGCATCGGCAACCTCCGGTCGGCCGAGAAGGCGTTACAGCACGTGGGTGCCGACGCCCACTTGGTCACTGACGCCAGGGAAGCCGAAGTGGCCGACGCCGTAGTGCTGCCCGGGGTCGGCGCTTTCGGGGCCTGCGCCCGGGCGTTGGGGGAGAGCGGGCTCGAGGCGGTGGCCCGGCAGGCCATCGAGGCGCGGGTGCCGTTCTTCGGCGTGTGCGTCGGCTTCCAGTTGCTCTATCAAGGTTCGGTCGAGAACCCCGAGGCCCAGGGCCTGGGTGTGTTCAGCGGCACGGTGGCTCGCCTGCCCGACGGGGTCAAGCACCCACAGATGCAGTGGAACCAACTGACCTTGCTGCAGCAGGATGGGGCGGTCCCGGCACCGCTCGAGGGGTTGGGCCCGTTGCCGTGGGTGTACTTCGTGCACTCGTTCGCCCCGCCGGTCGGGCCCGAGACGGTGGCGGTGTGCGACTACGGCGGACCGGTGGCCGCGCTGGTGGAGCGGGACCGGGTGTGGGGCGCGCAGTTCCACCCTGAGAAGTCGGGGACCAGCGGGCTGGCGCTGCTGGCCAACTTCGTGGCGCTGGCCGCTGGGCGGGCGCCGTCGTTGGTGGCGTCGTGAGCGGCGCGGGCTAATGGATCTCTTTCCGGCCATCGATCTGCGTGAGGGGAAGGCCGTGCGCTTGACGCAGGGCGACTTTGCCCGCCAGCAGGCCTACGGCGACCCGCTCGACCTGGCCCGCTCGTATCTGGCCGGCGGGGCGCGCTGGATCCACGTGGTCGACCTCGATGCGGCCCGGACGGGAGTGCCCCACCAGCGCGAGGTGGTAGCGGCGATCGCTGCGCTGGCCGCGGAGGTCGGGGTGCCCGTGCAGAGCGGCGGCGGTGTGCGCACGCCGGCGGATGTGGCGGCGCTGCTCGAGGCCGGGGTGAACCGGGTGGTGATGGGCACCGCGGCCATCGAGACGCCGGCATTGGCGGGCGAGTGTGCGCGGGCGTTTCCCGGTCAGGTGGTGGTCGGGCTCGACTACGTGATGGACGCCGAGGGCAAGGCGCAAGCGCTGGCCCATGGCTGGAAGGAAGGAACCGGAGTGGCGGTGCGTTCGTTGCTGGCGGCCTGGGTGGACGAGCCCATCGCCGCTGTGGTGGCCACCTGCATCGCCCGGGACGGCATGTTGCGGGGGCCCGACCTGATCGGGATGCGGACGCTGTTGGGGCTGACCTCCTTCCCGGTGGTGGCGTCGGGAGGGGTGGCTGAGCTCGAGGACCTGCGGGCGCTCTCGCGGTTGGCCAATGGTGGGCAGCGGTTGGCGGGGGTGATCGTGGGGAAGGCGATCGTCGAGGGCCGCTTCAGTGTCAAGGAAGGCGTCGCCGCGTGCGCAGCGTCCGTCTGATCCCCTGTCTCGACGTCACCGGGGGTCGGGTGGTCAAGGGGGTGCAGTTCGTCGACCTGACCGACGAGGGCGACCCGGTGGAGCTGGCCGCTCGCTACGACGCCGAGGGAGCGGACGAGGTCACGTTCTTGGACATCACGGCGTCGTCGGATGACCGCGAGACGATGGTGTCCGTGGTGGCTCGGACGGCCGAGCAGGTGTTCATCCCCTTGACCGTCGGTGGCGGCGTCAGGGCGGTCGACGATGCCCGGCGGCTGCTGCGGGCCGGGGCGGACAAGGTGTCGGTGAACACCGCCGCGGTGCAACGTCCAGATTTGGTGCGCGAGATCGCCGACGAATTCGGGAGCCAGTGCGCGGTGGTGGCCATCGACGCCCGGGCTCGCCCGGATGGCTCGGGCTGGGAGGTGTACACGCACGGTGGGCGCACGCCGACTGCACTCGACGCGGTGCGCTGGGCCGAGGAGTGCGCCGGGGTCTACGGGGCGGGCGAGATCCTGCTGACCTCGATGGACCGCGATGGCACCAAAGACGGGTTCGACTTGGCCCTGACCCGAGCGGTGGTCGACGCGGTCGGCGTGCCCGTCGTGGCCTCGGGGGGTGTCGGAACCTTGCAGCACCTGGTCGACGGCGCGCTGGACGGCGGAGCTGACGCCGTGCTGGCGGCCTCGATCTTCCACCGGCGGGAATACACGATGGGCCAGGCCAAGGCGTACATGGCCGAGCACGGGGTCAGCGTCCGACCGGTCTGACCTGGCGGGTCCGGGTGGGCCGCTGACCAGGAAGTGCGCCGAGGTCCGGTAGCGTGACAGGGTGCCGACGACCAGTAAGAAGGCGACAAATGGCGCCGGTCCCGACGAGAAGCAGCCCATTTCGGTCCTGTTCGACCGCGTCATGGTGCAGATCTCGGCCACGGACGGCGAGCGGCGGTCCCGGGCCGGGATCCTGATTCCGGCCACCGCCCAGATCACCCGGCGGTTGACCTGGGCCGAAACGGTCGCGGTCGGGCCGCACGTGCGCACGGTCAAGGTCGGCGACACCGTCTTGTTCAACCCCGAGGACCGCTTCGAAGTCGAGGTGCACGGGGAGGAGTACGTCATCTTGCGTGAGCGCGATATCCACGCCATCGCGTCGCCCCGCAACGACTCCGGCACGGGGCTGTACCTGTGAGCCGGGCGGACGCAACGGACCTGGTGACTGACGGGGTGCCCGAAGGTATTCCCCTCCAGATCGACCACAAGTTGGTGGGCGAGGTGGACTTCAAAAAGGGCGACGGCCTGGTGATCGCCATCGTGCAGGACGTCACAGATGGCACGGTGCTGATGGTGGGTTATATGGACGCCGAAGCGCTGAAGCGGACGCTCGAGAGCGGCCGGTCGTGGTTCTACAGCCGGAGCCGCCAGGAGTACTGGTGCAAGGGTGAGACCTCGGGGGACCGCCAGTACGTGCGCGAGGTGCGTGCCGACTGCGACGGGGATGCGCTGCTGGTGCTGATCGATCAGCACGGCAAGGGCGCCTGCCACACCGGGAACCGCTCGTGCTTCTATCGGACCATCGGGAGCGGGCCGGGCGTGCGCCCGGCGTGAGCGGCGTGCGCTGCGTACGTTCGTGCTGACCTTCCGTCCCGAGCTGGGGGAATTCGCCGCCCTGGCCAAGGAACACGCCATCGTGCCGGTGTGGTGCGAGGTGGTGGCCGACACCCTGACCCCCGTGGCCTGCTTCACCAACGTGGTGGGCGACGGAGAGGGCTTCCTGCTCGAATCGGTCGAGCAGGGCGAGCGCTGGGGCCGTTACTCGTTTGTCGGCCGGCGTCCTCTGGCCACGTTGACGGCGCGGGGTCGGTCGGTCACGGCAGCGGGACAGTCGGCCGAGTCGTTAGGTCTGGCCTCGACCGAAGACGGCATCCTGGCCGCGGTCGAGGATCTGGTGACGCGCTTCCGGTCGCCCACGTTGAGTGGGATTCCGCCGCTGCATGGCGGGCTGGTCGGGTATCTCGGATACGACGTGGTGCGCGAGGTCGAGAAGCTTCCTGATCCGCCCAAGGACGACTTGGGGCAACCGGACGCCGACCTGGTGGTGATCGGGCAGTTCTGCGCCTTCGACCACTGGCGCCAGCGCATCTCCCTGATCGAGAACGTGGTGGTGCCCGCGGTGGGTGCCGGCGGCGAACTCGATGCGGACGCGGTGGGGTCGGCCTACGAGGGGGCGTGCGCGCGCCTGCGTGAGCTGGCGGCCGATTGCGCCCGGTCCACCGCGGGCGAGATGCTGCCGGTCCCGCGTGAGGGTCTGGAGCCGGCCGAGTCCGTCCGCACCATGAGCTCGGAGCAGTACCGTGCGGCCATCGCCGTGGCCAAGGAACACATCGTGGCGGGCGACATCTTCCAGGTCGTGCTCTCGCAGCGCTTCGACCTCGAGCAGCTGGGCGCCGATCCCTTCGACGTGTACCGGGCGCTGCGCCTGCTCAATCCGAGCCCGTACCTTTACTTCTTGCGCTTTCCCAAGGTCACAGTGGTCGGGGCCAGTCCCGAGCCGATGGTGCGGTTGCGCGACGGCGTGGTCGTCTCGCGGCCGATCGCCGGGTCGCGGCCGCGCGGGGAGAACGCGCAGCACGACCGCCTGCTCGAAGGTGAGTTGGCCGAGGATCCCAAAGAAGTAGCCGAGCACATCATGCTGGTGGATCTGGCCCGCAACGACGTCGGTCGGGTGGTGCAGTTCGGCACCGAGCAGGTGGACGAGCTGATGACGATCGAGCGGTATAGCCACATCATGCACATCACGTCGCAGGTGTCGGGCCAGCTGGCCCAGGGCAAGGGTCCCATCGATGTGCTGCGGGCCACGCTGCCGGCCGGCACGCTGTCGGGGGCACCGAAAGTCCGGGCTATGGAGATCATCGACGACCTGGAGCCGACCAAGCGCGGCGTCTACGGCGGGGTCGTCGGCTACATCGACTTTTCGGGGAACCTCGACACGGCGATCGCCATTCGGACCATGACGGTGGGAGCGGACGGGCGGGCCTCGGTGCAAGCCGGGGCCGGGATTGTGGCTGACT
Source organism: Acidimicrobiales bacterium (assembly GCA_036489775.1). GTDB lineage: Bacteria > Actinomycetota > Acidimicrobiia > Acidimicrobiales > RAAP-2 > Bog-473. The sequence goes on from DASXFC010000048.1 coordinate 10,429, forward strand.
CCGATCCGGCCAGCGAGGACGAGGAGTGCGCGCACAAGGCTCGGGCCTTGCTGGTGGCCGTGTCGGCCGCCCGGACCATGGCGGCGGCTCGCGGCGGTTCAGAGGCGGCGACGCGGGGGTTGGCCGGGTGAGCGTGAGCGATCCGACGGCGACGGCGACGGCGATGGCCACCGAGCTGGCGACGCTGACCGCCGAAGTGCGGGCCTTACGGGGCGGTGCCGGCGCGTTCGTGCGGCCACGGGAATTCGTGGCAGTGCGGGGCGAGGACGCCGAGAGCTACCTGCAGGGCCAGCTCAGCCAGGATGTGGTTGCCCTGTCGGTGGGACAGTCAACCGACTCGTTGTTGCTGGCGCCTGACGGGAAGCTAGTGGCACTGCTGCGGGTGACCCGCTTGGACGCCCAGGGCTTCTTGTTGGACACGGACGCCGGCTTCGGGGAGACGGTGGTGGCCCGGCTGCGCAAGTTCTTGTTGCGGTCGAAGGTCGAGCTCGAAGTGTTGCCCTGGCGCTGCCTGTCCCTGCGTGGTGCGGAGGTCGACCAAGCCGCGGCCGGCTTGTTGGCGGTGCTTGCCGAAGCCGGAGTGCTGGCCGTGCCCTATTCGTGGTCAGGGTGGCAGGGGCTCGACCTGTTGGGCGGGCGCGACATCGTGCTGGACCCCGGGGCGGATGCGCTGCCGTCGGCGGTGCTGGCGTGTTCGAGGGATGCGGTCGAGGTGTGCCGGATCGATTCTGGGATCCCGGCTATGGGGGCTGAATTGACCACCAAGACCATCGCGGCCGAGGCCGGCACCGCCCTGGTCGAGCGGACGGTGAACTTCGACAAGGGTTGTTACACCGGCCAAGAGCTGGTGGCCCGGCTCGATTCACGCGGTTCGAACATGCCCCGGCGCTTGGTCGGGATCGTGTCGGCCGGGGCGGCGGAGGACGTGGCTGCCCAGTTGCTGTTCGGCATGACCCTCCACGGTCCCGAGCCGGTGGAGGACGCGACTGCCGACAAGGTGGTGGGGACGGTGACGTCGGCCGCCTGGAGTCCCGAGCTCGGGGCCTGGGTCGGACTGGGTTACCTGCACCGCTCGGTGGAGGCACCCGGTCCGGTGCGGGTGCGCTCGGGGGACGGTCTCGGCCCAGCTCACCAGGCCGAAGTGCGGACCTTGCCCCTGGTGTCGACGGCCACGGTGGTCTGAAGTCAGGGCGGGGCGGGGCGGTGCGAGGCGGGGGGGGCTCGGCGTTCATGAAGTCCCCGGTGCGGGTCCTCAGGGTCATCGTCGCCATCGGATATTCGTTGCTGGCCGCCCGGACCACGCCATTCAGTACCTCATCCGATGTGGCGGCGGGCGTGCCGATCGTGCTGCTGGCGTTGGCCGAGATCGTGCTGTGGATTCGGGGGCGAGGGCGTGCGGCGGGGGGAGCGGCCACGGGGACCAGCCGCGTGATCGGGGCCGGAGGTCCCTGGTGGCCCTGGTTGGTGGCGGCCATCGCGGTGGTGGGCTGGGAACTGGAGAACTACGCCAGGGCGGGGAGCCGGGCGGCCCATCCCACCTTCAGTTCGATGGCTGACGCCGTCGATCGGTACTGGCTCCTTAAAGCCCTCGTGTTCTTGGCGTGGCTGGTGCTCGGGTGGTGGATCGTCACCAGATCGGTGGCTGCATCAAGGAGCGACTCGTGAACAACTCATCGCTGTCGTATGCGGTGTGGGCGGCCTGCCTGGCCCTCGTACTGGTGCTGTGGGCGCTCTCGCACTGGCGTCCGGGACTGGTGGCACGACCAGCGGCCTTGGGGTCAGTCCTGGGGGCCCACCGAGGGGTGCGTTGGCTGGTGTTGCTTGAGGTCATGTTCCTGGGTTGGCACCTCTTCGCACGCTGACCCAACCGTGGTCAACGTTCAGGGCCTTTTCGAAACGTCCCGAGGAGGGATGCGATTTCCACTTCTGGGTAGTCACTCTCGATGAAGGCACATGGACAAACAAAGAAGGAAATGGAAAGCGTCGGCCAAGATCCCAATAAGGACGACACTGAGGGCATGCCCAGTGAGGACCGGTGGCTGGGTGGAGGCAGCCACGGGTGGTTCGACCGCCTCATTCGGCGAATCCATCGGGCATGAGCGGACCGGCGTCCGGGGTCTTCTTCGATCTAGACGGGACTTTGCTCGACAGCAACTACCTCCATGTGCTGGCCTGGCGCCGAGCCCTGCTCGAAGCGGGGCAGGACCTTCCGAGTGCAGTCATCCATCACCACATCGGTATGGGCGGGGCCGAGATGCTCGGCACGCTCATTGGTGTTGACGACGAGGCAATCCGTTCGGCCCACGGCCGGTATTTCGAGGACCTGAAGGATCTGGTCACACCCTTGCCAGGGGCCCGCGAATTGGTGCGAGCAGTCAAGGAGCGCGGGGCCCTCGTGGTGATTGTCACCTCGGCCAGCCCGGCCGCGGTTCCGCGCCTGCTTGACGCGCTTGGAGTTCCCGAGACCGTTGACCTCGTGGTCAGCGGTGATGACGCGGCCAACGCCAAACCCGATCCTGATCTCTTCACGCTGGCTCTGGCCCGTAGCGGCTTGGCCGCGCGATCCGTTCTGGCCTTGGGTGACACTGTTTGGGACGTTGAAGCAGCCGGTCAGGCCGGGATCGGCTGTCTGTGTGTCACATCCGGCGGCACCCCACAAACAGACCTCCGGTCAGCCGGCGCTTTGGGTGTCTACGAATCCTGCGCTGGCCTGCTTGCGCAGTGGCGCTCCAGCCCGCTGGCCGAACTTCTGGCCGCGTAGTCTCCCGACTCCTCTCCTCATTGGGCGAGATGCACCTCGTGCGGCCCAGGGACCGTGCTGGGCTCGAGTCCGACGCGTTCGACCAGCCGTGCAAAGACCCGGGCGTCCCGCACCGCACAGACATGGGTGTCGTTATTGAAATAGGCATAGACCGTTTCTCCTGGATGCCACAGCCGGGCGCAGCGGTCCGCCCATGTGCTCAGCGGCCGACGGCCGTAACAAGGCGTCGGCTGGCTGCGACCACGGTGAAAGCGTATGTAGCCCCAATCCGCCGTCCTCCACAAGGGCCCGGTCGGCCGGCCTCCATTGTCGGCCAGGCACAGAGCCGCGTTGTGATGTGCGAGCAGCTCAGCCACATCATCGTCAAACCACGAGGGATGGCGCGGCTCGCAGGCAACCGGGAGGCCCCGCAAACCACTCAGCGTGTCGCCCAGCGCATCGAGATCCTTCCTGAACGTGGGCGGGAGCTGGAGCAGGAGCGGTCCCAGTTTGGGTCCCAGCGAGTCGACCCGTTGCAACAGGGTCGAAAGGTCGTCCCGGACCTGATGCAGCTTCTTGACATGGGTGACATAGCGGCTGACCTTGAGGCTGAAGCGGAAGCCCTCTGGGGTCGCTTCGTTCCATTGCGCCACGGTCTTGATGGAAGGCAGCCGGTAGAAGGAACTGTTGATCTCCACGGTGTCGAACCGGTCAGCGTAGAAGTGGAGCCAGTGTTTCTGGGCCACGCCGTTCGGATAGAAATGGCGACGCCAGTCGGCATAGTGCCATCCCGAAGTACCGATGAGCACGGGCATCAGTAGACGTATCCGTCGGCCAGATAATCGGCCGCTCGGGCCGCCAACGCCATGATGGTCAACGCTGGATTGGCGCTTCCCTGAGTGGGGCACACGCTGCCGTCGACGATGAACAGATTGGGGATGGCGAAGCTCCGGAGGTTGGTGTCCACCACCCCCTGCTGCTCGTCGGCCGCCATCCGGCAGCCTCCGATGAGATGGGCGTACCGGTTGATGGTGATGGCCTCCTCCGCACCGGCGGCATGGTGTATCCGCTCGAGGACTTCGGTAGCTGCTCGGACTAGCGCCTTGTCGTTCTCGCAGAGCGAGTAGGACAAATTAGCGACGGGCAGCCCGTGGCCGTCTTCCTCGTCGGCCAAGGTGACGCGGTTGTCGGCCCGCGGCAGGAACTCGCAGAGAGCGCCAAAGGTGGCCCAATGCACGTAGTCGCGCATGTATTCGCGCAGGGTGTCACCCCAATACCCCTGGGCACACACGTGCTCGGCAAAGACGATTGGTTGGGGCGAGATGCATTGGAGAGAAAAACCCCGTTTGTAGTCTTTGGTTGGATCGGTCTCGTAGAAGGCCTCGGTCGAAGCCTCTGGCGGGGGAGCCTTGTAGGAGCGGATCTCCTCGGCATAGCGGCCGGACGTCTGGGGCGCTCCTTGGACCATCACGAATCGCCCGACCTGATCGAAGTCGTTGCACAGGCCATCAGGAAACTCGGAACAAGCGGAGTTAAATAAGAGCCGGGGAGATTCGATGGAATACCCGGCCACGATCACCAAGCGAGCGGGTTGACGGTACTCGACCCCCTCATGGAAGTACGTCACGCCGGTGGCGCGGCGAGAGCGGTCAACTTCCACCCGGCTCACCATCGAATCGGGCCGTATCTCGGCACCGTGGGCCAGCGCGTCGGGAATGTGAGTGATCAGCGGCGAGGCTTTGGCATTGACCTTGCAGCCCTGGAGACAAAAGCCCCGGTAGATGCAGTGGGGCCGGTTGCCGAACGCCCCGTTCGTGATCCCGACAGGCCCGACGCGCATCTCGATTCCACACCGGCGCGCGCCCTCGCGCGCGAGCTCGGCGCCGCCCGCGACCGGGTGGGGGGTGTGCGGGTAGCGGTGCGGGTCGCCCCATGGCCAGCGGTCGCCGGACACCGGCAGCTCGAGCTCGAGCCGCTCGTATTCGGCCTTCAGATCCGCATACGAAAGAGGCCAATCCTCGCCGACCCCATCACGCGTGAACACTTCGAAGTCCGAGGGGTGAAAGCGCGGGCAGTAGCCGGCGTAGTGGACCATCGAGCCGCCGACGCCGCGACCGGAGTTGTTCTTGCCGAGCTCGACTGGGTCCTCGCCGCCGATGATCCGGTCCTCGGTCCAGTACAGGCCGTGCGAGCCCGCCTCGTCCGACACCCAATCCGCGTCGGGGTCCCAGAACGGCCCGGCGTCGAGCACCACGATCTTCCATCCGCGCCGAGCCAGCCGCTGCGCGAGCACACCGCCGCCGGCGCCCGCGCCGACGATCACGAGATCGACCTCATACGAGGGGTCATACCGGGCCATCCGCTCGGTCGGGACCGCGCGCCGGTGAGGATCGAGCAGGAACGCGGAATCGTTCTCGGGCGGCCGCAGCGCGCCACGCGCGAGCGTCCGCAACGAATGCAGCGTGCTCACGACGACAATCGCTCGCGCACCGGGTCAGCGTCGGACGCCGGGGCGCCCTCCCAGCTCTCGCGCTGGCCCGCGCCGAGCCGCGCGTAGCCACGCGGATACGCAGGCCCGCCGAAGCCGATCTCGTTCCACGCCCACGGGTGCGAGTAGAACTCGCTCAGCACCGCGCGCGTCACGACCGCCCAGGCGCGCGCGCACGGCAGCGAGTCCCACACGACGCCGCGGAGCTCGCCGCGAGAGAACGCGTCGATGACCTGATGCTGCACGTGCGCCGGGGCGACCGCGAAGCTGTCGAACGAGCCGTGCTGGCGCACCGAGGAGTCGAGCCCCGCCGCTACCTGTCGCCAGGTCTCGCGGTCGTCGGGCATGTCGGCGTAGCGGTAGCCGTCGAGCTTGCCCTCGAACAGCTTCTTGTCGATCATCTCGAGCGCCGGCACGCGCGGCTCGCGGTCCTGGGCCATCAAGTGGTCGCAGAACGCGCCGAGCGTGGCCGCCTCCGGCGCCGTGAAGAACCGGATCGGTGGTACGTCGTCGATCCGCGCGAGCACGACACGTCGCGTGACGTGATCCCAGTGATCGCGCTCGTCGAGCACGTTGTAGGCCGGGTACCGGCCGTGCATCTGCGGCGTGATCCCGTTCCGCTGCCGAGGGAGCTCATCCGGCGACGCCGGCTCGCCCGAGGAGCGCCGTTGCGGCAGGTGGTCCGGGAGCGAGAAGTCGCGGTCGCTCACCGCTCGCGCCCGAAGAAGGCGGCCGCGACTCCGAGGCCCCCGACCAGCGCCAGTGAGCCCGGCGCCAGCAGCGGCGGTCCCATGACGATGTTGAACAGCGGCTCGTGAAACCCGCCCGGTTTGCGCGCGACGCCGCGCACGTGCGTGATCACGCCGATCGCGCCGTCGAGGCAATACAGCGCGGACAGCGCGGGCAGCCACGTCCGCGCCGCGCGCTCGGAGCGAACGCCGGCGATCCCGGCGACCGTCAGGGCCGGCGAGAGAGCGATCGGCGTCCACATCCACTTGTCGCCGAACGAGCCGCGAAAGTGCTCGAAGTAGATCTCGATCCCGAGCGGCAGCGCGCTGAACGCAGTAGCGGCGGCGAGCGTCCGTTGCATGCGGCCCGCGCGCACGTTCG
>DASXFC010000061.1:0-45006 GCA_036489775.1 Acidimicrobiales bacterium
AGGCGTCCCACGTGGCCTCAGTGGACGATCTTGGCCAGCGGGATCTCCAAGATGTCGGTCGCCCCCTGGTCGCGCAGTGCCGGGATGAGGATGTTGATGTCGGCCTTGGCCACCACGGTTTCGAGGGCGAAGGCCCCGCCACCCGAGAGCTCTGAGATGGTGGGTGCGCGCATGGACGGGAGCACCCCGAGCACCGCATCGAGGCTGTCGGCCGACACGTTCAGCTTGACCAGCACCTTGCCCCGGGCCTCCAGTGTGCCCTGCAGGAGCGTGAGGATCTGCTCCATGGCGTGGCGCTTCTCGGGATCGGCGGCCGACTCCTTGTTGGCGATCAGCTCGGTGTGTGACACCAGCAGGGTGGCGATGACCTTCAAGCCGGCGGCCCGCAAGGCGCTCCCGGTCTCGGTCATGTCCACCACGGCGTCGGCGATGTCGGGCACCTTGGCCTCGGTGGCGCCGTAAGAGAGGGAGATCTCGGCCTCCACTCCATGGGCCGCCAGCGCCTTTCGGGTCAGCTCGGGGTACTCCGAACTCACCCGGAGCTTGGCCGACCCCATGGCGGCGGCCAGCTCTTCGAGCGTCGAGTGGGGCGAGTCTCCGGCCACGGCCAGCACGACCTTGGCCGGGTTGGCGGTGGCCTTCGAGTAGGACAGCTTGCCGAGCGAGACGACGTCGCTCCCCCGCTCCTCGATGCAGTCCCGACCGGTGATGCCGAGGTCGAACAGCCCGTCGGCCACATAGACCGGGATCTCCTGGGGGCGCAGGATCCGGACCTCGGCGATGCGGGGGTCATCGATGCTGGCCCGGTAGGCCACGTCCGAGGCGCGGTTGACGGCCAGGTCGGCGTCCTCGAAGAGCTGCATGGTGGCGCGTTCGAGCGAGCCTTTGGGGAGGACGAGGCGAAGCATGGGCCTAGATCATTCCAGACCCGCCACCGGACACCGGTGCGCCAAACTCTGCCCATGCCTGCGCCCTACGACCCCCGCTTGCTCCTCTCGATGCTCGGGATCGAGATCCCGGTTCCCGGGATGGACGAGATCCCCGAGGGCGAACCGCTGGTGGCCCGCCTGACCGTGACCCATCCGCTGATCGCCGGAACCGGATTTCTGTGGGCGCCGGTGGTCATCGCCATGGCCGATGCCCTCTGCGCCTTCAGCGTCGGCAGCCGCTGGCCCGAGGGAGCCAAGAGCTTCACCACCGTCGAGTCGAAGGCCAACTTCGTCTCGAGCGCCCGGGAGGGCGAGGTGGTGGTGGGCACCGTGGCCCCCCTCCATGCCGGCCGCAGCACCCAGGTCTGGGACGCCACCATCACCAACGAGACCACGGGCCGGCTGATGTGCTCCTACCGCTGCACCCAGCTCATGCTCTATTGAGGTGCGGCCTGGTCAGGTGGCGCTGGGCACCGGCGCCATCGGCAAGGCCATCAGGCGGAGGTCGTCTTCTGCATTCTCGACCCGGTTGGCCTGCTGGCCGCGCCGCAAGCGCTCCCGCCACCGCTCCTGATCGAAGGTGGCGGCCGGCGTCCCGGCGATGAACTCGCGCACGATGTCGACGAAGCGGTTCGGGTCGCTGTGGTGTGGGAAGTGCCCGGCCTCGTCGAAGACCTCGAGATCGCTTCCGGGCATGGCGGCCTGAGCCAGCCGCCCATGGCCCAACGGGATGATGGCGTCGTGGCGACCCCAGATGATCTTGGTGGGAACCCCTTCGGCCAAGTAGGCCCGGTCGAGCATGGTGATCACCTGCCCCCGCCAATCCACCCCCGAACGCAGCGTGCGCAGGATGGCTTGGCGGGCCGACGTGTCGGGCAAGGCATCGAAGACCGCCATGACCTCTTCGGTGTCGCGGCCGATGGCGGTGTGGAGCCGACGCAACACCTCGAAGGCGAGGTGACTGGCTTGTCGCACCGGCGGGATCCCGAAGAGCGGCATGAGCAACTCGGCGCCGGGCACGGTCGCCAGGCGCAGTAGCGGGCTGACCGACCGGCCGATGCCACCGCTGCCCACCAGGACCAGCCGTTCGCAGCGCTCGGGGAATTGGTAGGCGAACTGCGCCGCCACCCCGCCGCCCAGGGAATGTCCCACCACGGTCACCCGGTCGACCTCGAGCACACTGAGAAGATCTCGCATCCCGTTGGCGTACGCGGCCACCGAGTAGTCGGCCCGCGGCTTCTCCGATCGACCGTGGCCCAGGAGATCCGGTGCGATGACCGTGTGCCCTGCCGCCAACGGTTCGAGGACGGGCCGCCAGGTGTCCGAGCTGTCACCGATGCCGTGGATGAGCAGGATGGCCGGCCCCTTCCCTGCTTTCACGAAGGCGCGCCGGTAGCCGTGGATGGTCCGGTACTGCACCCCGAACGGACCCTCGCGGCGCTGCCCGGGCCGGAAGCGGAGCACGGTCGGATCGACCGGGCCGTCCCCGGACCCTTCATACGTCGACGCTGTCATGGTGACCCTGGCATGTGTGGGCACCTCCACCCCGAGCTGATGTCAGGTTAGGGAAGCACCGTGTCGGCGCAGTATCGGAAGTGTGAACGGTCGATGAACCATCTCTGCGCGCTCGTCAGGAAGAAGGCCGGCTCTCAGTCCTCTTCATCATCTACTCGATCATCGGCGTATTTGTACAGTTTCTCCTTGCCTTTTTCATTATCTAAGGCCGGACCCCGTTGCGGGTACTTTGGATTCGACCGCTCGACTTCGGCGTCGGGCTCGGCCTCGTGCTCGGGCTCGGCCTCGTGCTCGTGCTCGTCCTCGGCGTCAAAGTGTTTTTCCTCGTCTTCGTCGGTCCAAGAACTGCTGGCTCCGAACGCCGCTTCCGGTTCGCTCTTCGCCCTCAAGTATGCAAACCGGTTGTCCACATAAGGCTCAGGTTGGTCAGCTTTAATGTTCGGTTCATCTCCATGGAAGTTGACCGCTCCGGGGTCCTTCTGGAATAGGCTTTTGGCACCCTGCCACGCCTTGCGGGGCGCCCACGCACCTGTCCTTGCTACGTAGCCGGCCGTGTAGGCGGGGAGCGATGAGGGTCCGGCAACCGCTCGCTGTTCGATGGCGGCCAGACCACCCTTGACGCCGGTAGCAGGAACGTCTTTCGTGGCAGGCCGCGCCGTCACGTCCTCCTTCGGCTCCCGACGTGTCCGGCTCGAAAGATTTTTGACTGGTTGTGTGGGCCGTGGGCCGCCAGCGGCTCCCCTCACGTACGCTTTCTTCCAGCTCATCGGGTTCGCCAGGCCCAACCCACCCCGGGTCACCGGCATCTTCTTCCCGCCCGTGCTCACCGCGCCAGTCCGGCCCGCCTTCCATCCCCTCGACACACCCGACACCCCGTGGCCACCCACTCGTTTTCCGTGCTTGACGGCCCGAGATGTTCCCGCCGCCTTGAACGGCTCGGTGAAGATGCCACCGAACGACTTGAGCATGCCGGGGATGCGACTCCGGGGTAGCCCCTCTTCGATCGCTTCTTGAAACTCTCTGCGTGCCTTTTCTTCGGGGTCTCCCTCACCCTCCTCGCGCTGGACAACCTGCACTGAGTTCGCGCCGCTGGCCGTCCCGGATACGGTGGCAGCGATTTGGGGTCGCATACCTGCCACCGCCGTGGATGCCGCCAACTCCGCCTCCCGCTCATGGCGATCGCCCGCATGAGACATCCGGATACCCGAAGCAGTAGGCATCGACTCGACGGGTCCGCCTCGCTGCTGGACGACGTGCGTCAATTCGTGCGCAAGCGTTCGCTGGCCGGCCGAGGACCACAGGTTTTCGTGCCCAGCACCGAATACCACCTCGTGTCCCACCGTGAAAGCCTTGGCTCCGACCGATCGGGCCGAGTCGGTGGCCGCTTGGCCGTGGTGGATCCGGACGTCTGAGAAGTCGTGTCCGAACCGTGACTCCATGTCGGACCGCACGTCGGCGGGAAGGGAAGCACCACGGCCCTTACCGACCACATCTCGCACCGTCGACTTTTTCCGTTCGTCCTCGCCCACCAGCCTGCTCATGCCGGCGTTGCCGACCAACCGCTGCAGCGTCAACACTTGGCGCGAACCGAGCGCGTCGATTCCGGCCTCTGGCCTCCAGTTGCGCAGGAGGGCATCTTGGCCAATCAGGTCAGTGCCTTGACATCTTTCTCGATCGGCACGCTCAGCTTCGGGCCGCGCTTTCTCACGCTCCTGCTCTGACCAATCCGGATCGGGCATCTGATCAGTGTGAAAGACCCGCCCCTGTAGGTGAGCGTCAAGTCCCGGTCCAAGAGGGCAGTCCTCAGTGCCCTTTCGGGCACCCCCTCAAGCGAGGGGCGAAGTCCGGAGGAGCCGCACCATCTCGATCGCGGTCAACGCGGCCTCCCGGCCCTTGTTGGTCTCATCGGGTTCGGAGCGCTCGAGCGCTTGGTCGAGGTTCTCGGTCGTCAGCACACCGAAGATGACCGGGACACCAGTGCTGAGCTGAACCTGTTGGATACCGGACGCGCACTCGCCGGCGACGAAGTCGTAGTGGCTGGTGTCACCCCGGATGACGGCGCCGAAGCAGAGCACGGCGTCGATCTGTCCGGCCTGGGCGAGGGCCTGGGCCACCAGGGGCAGCTCGAAGGCGCCGGGGACCCAGGCCACCGTGACGTCCCGCCGGTCGGTACCGGCCTCGGCCAGTGCGTCGAGCGCACTGGTCAGGAGACGCATGGTGATGCCGCCGTTGAACTTGGCGCAGGCGATCCCGATGCGCAGCCCGGTTCCGTCGTGCTCGCCCTCGAGACTGGTCCCGACCCGCTCGGCCACCTCGGCCAGGGCTCCCTTGGGCAGCGTGATGAGGTCAGGGCCGGCCACGGGGCGTCAGGTTAGGTGAGGCAGGCGAGGTCAGGAAGACGCCGGGGTGTCGCTCACCTCATCGAGCTCGAAGAGATGGCCCATGCGTTCACGCTTGGTGCGCAGGTAGGCGATGTTCTCGGGATTGGGCGCCGGTTGCAGCGGCAGGCGCTCGGTGATGTCGAGGCCGAATCCCTCGAGGCCGCCGTACTTGGCCGGGTTGTTGGTCATGAGGCGCATGGTGGTCACACCCAGGTCGACCAGCATCTGCGCCCCGATGCCGTACTCGCGGCTGTCGACGGGCAGGCCCTGGGCCAAGTTGGCATCGACGGTGTCGGCGCCCTCTTCCTGCAACTGGTAGGCCCGGATCTTGTGGCCGAGGCCGATGCCCCGCCCCTCGTGGCCGCGCAGGTAAATCAGGACGCCGCGGCCCTCCTCTTCAATCCGGGCCATGGCGGCGTGCAGCTGCGGACCGCAGTCGCAACGCAGGGAGCCAAAGACGTCGCCGGTGAGGCATTCGGAGTGCACCCGGACCAGCACATCCTTCTGTCCCGCCACGTCGCCCATGACGAGGGCCAGGTGTTGCTCGCCGTCGAGCACTGATTCGTAGACGTAGGCCCGGAACTCGCGACCGCTGGCCGGGATGCGCGCTTCGGAGACCAGGCGTACCAGCTTCTCGTTCTGGCGCCGGTAGCGGATGAGGTCGGCGATGGAGATCAGCGGGAGCTTGTACTCGGCGGCGAAGCGCTCCAGGTCGGGCAGGCGGGCCATCTCCGACTTGTCCTCGGTCACGATCTCGCAGAGCACACCGGCCGGCGACAGGCCGGCGGCCCGGCAGAGGTCGATGGTGGCTTCGGTATGGCCGGCCCGCTTGAGCACACCACCGGGGCGGTAGCGCAGCGGGAAGATGTGCCCCGGTCGGTTGAGATCGCTCGGGCGGGTGTGCGGGTTGATGAGCGCCGCGATGGTGGCGGCCCGGTCGGAGGCCGAGATCCCGGTGGTGGTGCCCTGCCGCACATCGACACTCACCGTGAAGGCGGTGCGCTGGGCCTCGGTGTTGCCGGTCACCATGAGGGGGAGGTCGAGGGCGTCGGCCCGCTCGGGCAACAGCGGGGCACAGATGACGCCCGAGGTGTGGGCCAGGAAGAAGGCGATGTTGGCGGGCGTGGCGGCCTCGGCCGCCATGACCAGGTCGCCCTCGTTCTCCCGGTCCTCGTCGTCGACCACCACGGCCATGCCGAGACGGCCGATGGCGTCGATCGCTTCTTGTACCTCTGAGAAGGGCATTAGGCCGCTACCTCCACTCGTAAATCATCCCCTAGCTGGGACACCGACACCAACCTGCCCCGCCAGAGCTCTCCCATGGTCGGGGCACCCGGACCGGCGAACAGCGGTCGGGCATCGTCCCCGCCGAAGAGGGCTGGGGCCAGATAGAAGACGTACCGATCGACCATACCGGCGGCATGGAAGTCATGAGCCACCTGGGCTCCCCCCTCGACCAGCAGCTGGAGCACGCCGCGGCGTCCGAGTTCGGACAGGATCTCGTCCAGCGGTCCGGAGAGTTCGAGGGCGGGGTGGACCTTGGCCTCCTTGGGCGCGGTGCCCAGCACGACCCGCAGGGGTTGGGCGCGCTCGGTGTCGTCATCGAGGCGGACGGTCAGTTCGGGATCGTCGGCCCGGACGGTGCCGGCGCCCACCAGGACCGCATCGGAGCGGGCCCGGAGGCGGTGGACGTCACGGCGGGCCTCGGCGCCGGTGATCCAGCGGCTCGACCCGTCGGGGGCGGCGGTGCGGGCATCGAGAGTGGCCGCCATCTTGAGTACGACCCAGGGCCGACCGGTGGCCCGATGCTTGAGGTAGGGCGCCAGTTGCTCGCGCACCTGGTCGGTGGCGATGCCGGTCGTGACCTCGATGCCGGCCGCCCGCAAGGCCTCGATCCCCCGCCCGGCCACCTGGGTATCAGGGTCTTCAACGGCGATGACCACCCGGGCCACTCCCGCCGTAATGATGGCGTCGGTACAGGGCGGCGTCCTCCCATGGTGGACACACGGTTCGAGCGTGCTGAACAAGGTGGCGCCCCGAGCTCCATCGCCGGCTTGGGCCAGGGCCTGGACCTCGGCATGGGCGCCTCCGGGCGGCGCGGTCGCTCCCTGGCCGATGACGTCACCGGCCGCTGAAACCACGACGGCGCCGACCCAGGGGTTGGGGGCCGTGGTGCCCCGGACCGCTTCGGCCACCTCGATGGCCTGTTGCATGTGCTCGGCGTCGGGCATGGCGATCCTCATCCGGGCCCACGACACCGGGCCCTCAACAGGACAATACTAGAACACGTTTCACTTTTTGTCGAGAGTCCCAGGTCAGGAGGGCGCTACGGCCGCTACTACGGTCGCTCCACCCTCTCCGGGTCCTCGAGCAAAGGGACGCCGCCTGACGTATCGGCCGGTGCCTCGAGGCCGCCCAGGTCGAAGGGGTCTCGGCTGGGGTCGGCCACCATGGCGCTCGACTCGGTCAGGGCGACTTCGGCGGCCGAACCGACCGGGATGGGCGTGACCCCGCTCGGTTGGTCCACGTAGACCATGACGTCTTCATCCAGCAGGACGCCCAAGCGGGTGACCGAGCCGAGGAAGGTGGTGGTCATGACGATCCCCCGGCCGTTGGCGGTGGCGGTGACCGAGAGGGCCTCGGGACGGACCAACACGTCGACCTTCGAGCCAGGGACCCGGGCGGTCGAGGTCTGGTTGGGCAGGCTGCGGATGTCGATGGTGGTGCCGAGCGCCTGGACCCGGCCGCCTTGAGCCACCCCGGGGATGCGGTTCATGGTGCCCACGAACTCGGCCACGAAGGGGGTGGCCGGCGATGAATACAGCGTGGCCGGGATGTCGACCTGCTCGATGTGGCCCGATCGCATCACGCAGACCCGGTCGGCCATCGAGAGTGCTTCCTCCTGGTCGTGGGTGACGAAGAGGGTGGTGATGCCCAGGCGCGTCTGCAGGACGCGGATCTGCTCGCGCAGCTGGACCCGCACCTTGGCATCGAGGGCGGACAGGGGCTCGTCGAGCAGGAGCACCCGCGGCTCGATGGCCAGCGCTCGGGCCAGGGCCACCCGCTGCTGCTGCCCGCCCGACATCTGGTGCGGGTACTTGGCGGCCTCGCTGGCCAACCCGACCAGGTCGAGCACTTCGAGGGCGCGGCTGTCGCGGCTGGCCTTGGGAGCCTTGCGCATGCGGAGGCCGAAGGCCACGTTGTCCTGGGCCGTCATGTTCGGGAAGAGGCTGTAGCTCTGGAACACCATGCCCATGTCGCGCTTCTGCGCCGGGATGCGGGTCTGGTCCACCCCGTCGATACGCACCGACCCGCCGTCGAGGGTCTCGAAGCCGGCCAGCACCCGCAGCGCCGTCGTCTTGCCGCAGCCGGAGGGACCGAGGAGGGCCACCAGCTCGCCGGGCGCCAAGGTGAGGGTGAAGCCGTCCAGGGCCTGAGTGCTGCCGAAGCGCCGGCGCAATTCGACCAGTTCGACCGTGGCCCCCTGGCGGGGCGACGTGCTGTGGTCGGTGGGACTAGTGGCCACGGCCATGCTCAAGCCTCCCGGGCGGCGGTGATGCGCCGGATACGGCGCAGATCGAAGGACGAAATGATCATAAGGACGATCCAGGTGACGATCAGGGCCAGCATGGAGACGGCCGTGGAGATGTGACCGTCGTCCTGCTGGAAGTTGACGATCCACACCGGCACCGTCTGGTACAGGTCGAGGCTGGCCATGGTGAACTCGCCCAGCACCAGGGCGATGGTCAGCACGATGGCCGACAGCATGGCGCTGCGCAGGTTGGGCACCACCACCCGCCACAACGTGCTGAGCCAGCGACCGCCGAGTGAGCGGGACGCCTCAACCAGGGTGTGCAGATCGATGGCGCGCAGCCCCGCGTCGAGCGACCGGTACACGAAGGGCATGGCCAGGACCACGTACTCGAGCGCCAGGAGGTAGGGCGTGCTCTTGAGCTGGGTGGGCGCCACATCGAGGACACCCACGATGAGGACCACCGGTGGGATGACGATGGGCACGATGGTGATGGCATCGAACAGGCGGCGCAGTCCCGGGAAGCGCAGGTGCACGTAGACCGCGGTGGGCACCATCAGGCCGATGGTGACCAGGGTGGTGACGACGGCCAGGCGAATCGAGAGGCTGAGGGCGGCGGTGAAGCCCTCCTGGCTCGGGATGGCGGTGAATGAGCTGAAGGTGAAGTGCCCGGCGAAGTCCTCGAGCGAGAAACGCAGCGCGGCGGCGATCGGCACCAGAAAGAAGGCGCCCGCCAGCAGCAGCACGATGACCCGCCACCAGGTGACCCGGCGCAGGCGCATGGTCAGCGCAGCCACTTGCCGGCCCGCTTCTGGACGAGGGAGTACAGGATCATGGCGACGGCGATGACGAGGACCAGGCCGAAGCCCAGGGCCTTGCCCACGTTCTGCTGGCCCGAGATCACGTTGCCGTTGAGGAACGACCCGATCTGGATGGAAGTGAGGGCGATGCTGCCCGAGGTGAGTGCCTCGGCGGTGGCGTAGGCCGAGAGCGCAGAGCCGAAGAGAAGCAGCAAGCCGCCCAGGAAGGACGGGAGGAGGATGGGCCCACCCACATAGCGCCAGTAGCTCCAGCTGCGGGCCCCCATGTTGGAAGCGGCCTCCCGCCAGGCCGGTCGCAACCCTTCGAGGGCCGGGGTGATGACCAGCACCATCAGCGGCAGCTGG
Source organism: Acidimicrobiales bacterium (assembly GCA_036489775.1). Classification (GTDB taxonomy): domain Bacteria; phylum Actinomycetota; class Acidimicrobiia; order Acidimicrobiales; family RAAP-2; genus Bog-473. The sequence continues at coordinate 9,524 of DASXFC010000061.1, forward strand.
AAGTACGTGTAGACGATCGACACCCCGAAGAAGGTGTAGAGGCTGAAGCCGTGGTTGTAGGGGTTGAACCCGAGGGCCCCGAGCCAGTTGGTGACCAAGCCCACGCTGCCCAGGGTGGAGATGAACAGGAAGGCCAGTGGCACACCGCCGAAGTTGGCGAACACGCCGGAGGCGGTGGACACGATGCGCCGCAAGAAGGTGACCTTTGAGGTCACCACCGCGTTGGCCACCAGCAGGCCGGCGATACCGGGGATGATGGCGGTGACCAAGCCCATCTCGATGGTCTGCACGAAGCCATGCAGATAGGCACCGTGGAAGGCGATGTCGAGATTGTGGAAGGTCCAGTGGCCGGTCGGGCTCTTGAAGGCGCCGACCACCACGGCGCCGACCGGGTAGACGAGGAACAGGCCGGCGTAGAGAGCGAAGGGGACCAGTCCGGTCGCGGCGCCGAGCGAGGTTCTCACCCGAAGGCGCGACCGGTCAGCCGGCGCGCTGGTGGGCGCGCCGGCTGTCAGGTCCGGTGCGAGTACAGCGCTCAGGACTCAGCCACCGATGGCGGAGGCCCAATTCTGGGCCACCACGGCTTCGGCGGCCGTGGTCTGGGCCGTAGTGGGGAAGGTCACGGTGCCGGCCGGAGTGGCGGGCAGATCGTTGTAGGCCTTCTTGTCCACCGAGCCGTTCTTGACCAGGGTGGTCAGCTCGATCGGCCGGGCCGATCCCTGCAGCCACAGGTTCTGTCCGGTCGTGCTGTAGAGGTACTCCTCCCATAGGCGGGCGGCGGCCGGGTCCGGAGCCGTGGCCGAGATGGCCTGGCTGTAATAGGCGGCGTAACGACCGTCAGAAGGAATGACCACCTTCCAGGACGGGTACTCCTTGGCCACCTCGGACTCCTGCAGGTAGTCCCACCAGATGAGGATCGGGGTTTGCCCGCTCTCCACCGTCGACTGGCTCCCGGTCACCGGCACGAAGTTGCCAACCTGGTGGAGCTTGGCGAAGTACTGCACGCCCGGCTCGATGTTGTTGAGCGAACCACCGTTGGCCAGTGCCGCCGCGTAGACCGCGGCGAACGCTGCCCCGGCCTGCGTCGGGTTGCCGTTCAGGGCCACCATGTTCTTGTAGCGCTGGTTCAGCAGCGACTTGAACGAGGTCGGCGGCACCTTGACCGTCTTGGAGTTGTAGCCGATGGCCACGTAGCCGCCGTAGTCATCGAACCAGTCCCCATTGGACGCCTTGGCGTAGTTGGGGATGTCGCTCCAGGTCTGCACCTTGTAGGGGGCCAACAGCCCGTCCTGCGCCGCCGTGATGGCGAACGAGGTGCCCATGTCGAGCACGTCAGGGGCACGGGACTGACCCTTCTCCGACGTGACGGCGTTGATCTCGTCCTGGCTGGTGCCATCGGGGTTCTCCGAGTTGATCTTGATGCCGTACTTCTTCTCGAAGTCCTTGATGATGTTGCCGTAGTTGGCCCAGTCGGCCGGCAGGGTGATCACGTTGAGCACCCCTTCTTTCTTGGCTGCTGTGACCAAGCCGCTCAGGCCGCCGAAGGCGGCGGCCGAAGTGGCCGTAGCCGGGTTGACTGCTGCACCGGCACTGCCAGCAGTGGCTGTGGTCAGGGCCGCTGTGGTCAGAGCGCTGCTCAAGGTCACGGCGGCTGCACCGGCCATGAGGGCGCGCGCGGTTAAGCGCATGGTCCTACCTTCCTTTCGTTTGAGTGTCACGAATGCTGTGAGTGGCGGGGAGATACGTCGCTCAGTCGCTGTCGCTAAGCACTCCAATCAGTTGGGTGATGTCGTCGATGAGAGCGGTGTGCGGGGCGGTGCCCAGGGTGGCCAGATCGTGGGCACCGGTCAGGACCCCGATGACGGCGCCGGCGCCGGCGTTGTCGCCGGCCTCGAGATCGCTGGTGGTATCCCCCACCACCACCACGGCGTTGGGGTCGGATACGCCGAGGCGTTCCATGGCCCCGAAGATGAGGTCGGGAGCGGGGCGACCCCGCCCGACGTCAGCTGGCGAGAGGGCCAGGTCGATGCGGTCGGCCCAGCCGAGCGACGCGATGAGGGCGTCGCGAGTGGAGGGGGCGAAGCCAGTGGTGAGGCACACCTTGACCCCCTGGGTCCGGAGCTGGTCGAAGACCTCGACCGCGCCAGGAACGGCCGTGATGCTGCCCCCGGCCACGATGGCCTCATAAGCCTGGGCGAAGGTCTTGGTGGCGGTGGCGGCGTCCTCGGGATCGAGCAGGGCGGCGAAGACGTCCGACTTGGACTTCCCCATGGTCTCGAGCACGTACTTGTGGGCAGTCTGGTAGCGCTCGCTGCCGGCCTCGACGCCCACCGCGGCCAGCGCCTGGGTAAAGGCGGCGTCGACGGCGCCGTCGTCGCGCACGGTGGTGCCGGCCATGTCGAGCACGGCCAGAGCGAAGGGCCCGATCATTGGGTCACCCCGATCAGGCGCAGGGTGTCGGCGGCGATGGCCGGCGAGCAGGTCATCCCCCGGCCACCGGGACCGGTGACCATGAAGACGCCGGGTCGGATCTCGCCACGGGCACACACCGAGCCGTCGGTGCACTGCGAGTAGACGCCGGCCCAGCGACGGGCGATGGGCGGTGCCTCGGTGCCGAGGATGCGACGCACCCGCCCCAGCAGCTCAGTAGTGGGTTCCTCGACCAGGGCAAAATCGAAGGGCTCTTCGTAGGCGTGGGTGTCGCCGATGGTCAGCCCGCCGTGGGCCCGCTGGACCAGCAGGAGTTGAAGGTGGTGGACGGCGGCGATCTCGTTCTGGGCCCCCAGGGCGTCCAGAGGCACCACGCCGTAGGCCGGGTAGTAACGCAGCGAGTCGGCGTCGGCCACCGATGTGGTGAGGATGCCGGCGAATGGTTCGGTCTCGAGCATCTGGAGCCGGACCCGGCGCAGCTGGGCCGCGATTGCCTCAGTCCCGGGCAGCTCGTCATAGGCGGCCCCGGTGGCCACGATGACCAGATCGGCCTCCCAGCGCTTGCCTGTGGTGTCGATCAGGGTCTGGTCGCCGGCTTCGACGATACGGGTGCCCGGGTGGAAGTCGTAGGAGCCCTGGGCCAGCAGATGGCTGCGCAGGGCGCTCGGCACCAGGCGGGGTTCGACCGTGGCGTCCAGAGTGCAGTACAGCCCGGCAGTGATGTCGGCCCCGGCAATGGCCGGGTTGCGGGCCCTGATCTGCTCGGGCTCGAGGAAGGCGATGGAACGCTCGTCGGCGTCGGGATGCTGGGCGAACTCCTCCATCACCTTGCGCTCACCGTCGGTCTGGGCCACCGTCAACGACCCATTGGCCCGAAAACCGATACCGGGGACGACGGCGGCGATCTCTTCCCAACGCCGGCGGGCCCGGAGGGCCACGTCGAGTTCCTCACCGCTGCGTCGGCCGCTGACCCAGACCAGACCAAAGTTGCGCACCGAGGCGCCGGTCGGTGCCAGCTCCGCTTCGAGATGCTGGACGGCATAGCCCGCTCGGCAGAGCTCGAGGGCATGCCAGGTTCCGATCACCCCAGCCCCAACAACGAGGGCGCGCTTCACGGCGGCAGTATCACACCCGCGCGGGGCGCAAAGCGACCCCGTTCACACGCTGCGACCAACATTTCGTCGGCGCGCCGGAGAACCGTCACATTTGCCCCATTGTTGGCTTTCCCGACACATTTGTCACGCAATGTCGAGAGTGATCACAGGCTGATCACCGGCTCGCTCTTACGTTCGCAACGCCCGGTGCGCGAGATGCCTCAGACGCTCTGGACGGCGCGCCGAATGGCCTCGGCCGCTTTCCACGGGTGGGCATGCCCGAAGACGGCACTCCCCGCCACGAAGACGTTGGCTCCCGCGGTGGCGGCCGTCGGCGCCGTGTCGACGTCGATGCCCCCGTCGACCTCGATGTCGAGTTTGAGATCGGCCGCGGTGGCCGCCGCCCTGACCTGCGCCACCTTGGGCATGACGTCGGCGATGAAGCTCTGGCCGCCGAAACCGGGGAAGACGGTCATGCAGAGCACCATGTCCACCAGATGGAGGTACGGCTCCACCCTCTCGAACGGGGTGTCGGGGTTGAGGGCGAGACCGGTACGCAGGCCGAGCTCGCGCATCTGGGCGATGCGCTCATCGGTGCCGCCGACCTCGACATGCACGGTGCAGCCGTCGGCGCCCGCCTCCGCGAATGCCTCGAGGTAGCGCTCGGGGTTGGTCATCATGAGGTGGCAGTCGAAGAAGAGCGGGCTGTGGCGGCGGAGCGATTCGACCACTGGTGGACCAATGGTCACATTGGGGACGAAGTGCCCGTCCATGACGTCGACGTGAAGCCAATCAGCTGCGCTGGCCACCTCACCCACCTGTTCGGCCAACAGGCCGAAGTCAGCCGCCAGCAGCGACGGCGCGATGCGCAGGTCGCCATGCTGGCCGGGGTGGTGGTCCTCGTGCGGTCGTCGCGGGATCTCTGCCATCAACGGGGAGGGGTCAGGCCGGGCACTCAGCCGAAGCGGGCCCAACAAAGGATGCGCTTGAAGCCGTAGAAGTAAGGCTCGCGCTCACCGAGCTCCTCGAGGAGGCGTTCGTGGTAGCGCTCGATGAAGGCTTCAAACAGCTCCGGGCTGAGGCGCTGGCGGTAAGGGGTGAGCAGCGTCCCCATCACCCACTGGACGACCTCGTCGGTGGAAGCCAGCTCGTGGCCGTACACCTCCATGCGGACCACTTGGTCCTTGGCGCCCAGTTCATAGAGGAGATCGGCGTAGACCTCAGGCGAGAGCACGAAACGCCCGCGGTCTTCGGGGACGTCACCGTCGAGCGCATCGATGAACGGGGACTCGTTGGCCACCTGCCGGGCGATGATGTGGGAGGGATGGCGGTAGTTGGCCGGCACCTGGAAGGCCAACTGGCCGTCGGGCACCAAGGCGGTGCGCATGCGGGCCAGCAGGTTGAGGTGGTCATCGACCCACTGCAACGAGGCGTTGGCAAAGACCAGGTTGAGCTCCTCGCCCAACCAGGTCGTGATGTCGCCCTTCTCGAAGGTGAGGCCTTCGACGTCGGCGTACGACTCGATGGCCCGGGCCAACATGGCCTCGGATGAGTCGATCCCGACGGTGTGGGCCGCTTGCAGGTCGGCGTGGAGGATGCGGGTCAGGTCCCCGGTGCCGCAGCCAAGATCGACCACGCGCCCGCCGGGCACCGGATCGCACAGGGTGAGCAGGTCGTCGAAGGGCTGCTGACGTTCCGACCGGAAGCGCTCGTACTGGTCGGGGTTCCAACCATCGATGGGGGTCACGGTCACTGCACTCATGTTTACTCGGTGCCGAGTCGCTCGCCTTCCCGAGGCCGGATGCCCCGCACCCAGGCCTCGGCTGACACGGGCGAACGGCTCTCGGGCTGCACCTCGACCAGATGGAGCACGCCAGCCCCGGTGTCGACCTCGGTCCCCCGTAGCAGTCCGGGTGTGCTGGAGGGCGTGGGTTGGGAATCCGGATCAGCGGTGGCCTTCAGGACGCGGAGACGGTGCGAGCGGAACGTGGTCCAGGCCAGGCCCAATCGCACCACTCGTTGGAGATGGAGGGCTGGCTCAGACCAGTGCAGCTCGAGCTCTTCCTTGGAGATCTTGTCCGCGATGGTGGCCTCACCTTCCTGCGTCACCGGTTCCGGGAGGCCAGCGGGGCCGTGGGCCAGCGACGACACCAAGAGGTCGGTACCCACTCGCACCAGTTCGGCCCGCAGCTCGGATAGGTCGAGGTCGCCGATCCGCACAGTGGCGCGGGAGTAGACCGGCCCGGTGTCGAGACCCTCCTCCACCTTCATGAGGCAGACCCCGGTCTCGGTGTCACCGGCCAGCAGGGCGCGTTCGACCGGGGCAGCACCACGCCAGCGTGGCAGCAGCGAGAAGTGCAGGTTCACCATCGGGATCTGCTCGAGCAACGAAACCGGGATGATGCGGCCATAGGCGACGACCACCGCCAGCTCGACCTCAACTTTGGTCAGGTCGTCCATCTTGTGACTGACCGGGATGCCCAGCTCGAGCGCCGCCGCCTTGACCGGGCTGGGCGAAAGTGCGGCGCCACGTCCGCGCTTGCGATCGGGACGCGTCACGCACAAAGCGATGTCGTGGCCGGCAGCGGCCAAGGCGCGCAAAGGCGGGACTGCCATCTCAGGCGTGCCGAGAAATGCCAAGCGGGCCACCCGATCACCGTAGATGAGCGGGGAGCCGGGCTGGTCAGGGAGCCGGTCTGCTTCCCGCCAGCAACGAGTAGATCTCCACCATGGGAGCCGTGCCATTGACGCCGAGGTCCGGATCGATCAGCCCGGTTCCCGGCTGACGCTGTGTCCACATGTACGAGGCGTAGCTCTGTGCCTGTGACGCATACGCAGGGTTGGCCACTACTTGGTTCAGGAGGAAGAGGTCGCGAAAGTAGATGGCATTGAAGGCCGGACCCTGATTCACGAGCGTGGAGCCGGTGCCGAAGTACGCCACCGCCGCCGACGCAGTCCGCTCAGCCTGACTCAGGTACGAACCATTGCCCGTTGCCTCGTAGAACAGCGTGCCCGCGCCGACCATCACGCCCTGGTTGTAGCTCCACATCGCAGTGTTGACGCTTCCGCCCGGATTGACATGGTCGTCGTAGAGACCACTTGGGGTTCCGAGGCACGTGATGACCCAGTTGTACATGCGAGTCGCCCACGCCAGGTCTGACCCGTTACCGGTCAGCCGGCTCAGCTCGATCCCGACCTCGGCGTTGGCGGCGTTGGCCGTCGCGTTTCGCTGGCTGCTCGCGACATCTTCCCAGAAGACACCGCCGGGACAACCATCGGTGGTGCTGGTATCCCAGCCGGATACGGCGAAGTTGAACTCGGCTTGCGCCAGCGCCAGATCTGCCACGTTCGGAGTCAGCAGATAGTCGTGGATCAGATCGAGCCCAACCCAGCCGTTGTCGTCGTAGTAAGTCGAACCACCAGGCCCGAGTGGTGGAATGACGCCAGATTCGAACGCCGGCGGCTGCAGCCCCCCGGTGGGTGACAACTCCAGCGGGTCGGCGTACAGAAGGAGCCCGACCAGCCGGGTCGCATTGTCGAGCACAAATGGGGATCCCCCAGGTGTGCCGAACAGATACTCGGTGGCCGCCATGGCGTTGGTGAATGGCCACAGGCATGAGTACAGGCCGCATGAACTTGACGCCACTCCCTTATAGAGGGGCGGCAGCGGGTCGTACAGGTTTACTTGCAGCGCCTGGTAGGTAGCGACTGCTTCTTGCTGATCCACCGCCGCCACAGGCACCGGCGTCGGCGTCGCACCGACGGGTCCGGTACTGCACATCAGGGCGGCGAGTGCGACGACCGGGGTCACCATAAGCACCCGGAAACCCATCGGGAGCCTGCGCCGCCGATATGTCGCTCGCCGTGGGAAATCGTCCGCCATTGACCCTCGATCCAAAGGTGGTGCAGCCGCCGCTGCAACACTAGCGACCTGGGGCCGGCGTGATGGGTTTAGAGACTGAAGAGGTTGCTCAGCCCGTCCGGGTCATCTTCGGGAAGATCGAGCGCCCGGGCACGGAGGATCTTCAGCGCGTCCTTGCGCTGATCCTCATCGAGATGCTCGACCAGCAGAATGCCGTCGAGGTGGTCCACCTCGTGCTGAAAGACGCGACCCTCGAACTCGTCGGCCTCGATCGAGATCTCGTTCCCGTCCAGGTCGAGTCCGACCAGGTGCACCCGGTTGGGGCGGAGGATCTCCCAACTCAAGCCGGGCACGGAGAGGCAGCCTTCTTGGTAGGCCCACTCCCCGTCGCTTTCGATGATGCGCGGGTTGATGACCACCTGGGCACCCTCGTCGTCGCCAGCGTCGTAGACGAAGAGGCGGCGCTGCACGCCCACCTGGTTGGCGGCCAGGCCGACCCCGGGCGCGGCGTACATGGTCTCGATCATCGACTCGACCAGCGTCGCCACCGATCCATCGATCTGCTCAATGTCAGCCGTCCGAGACTTGAGCACGGGATCGCCGTATTGGCGGATGGGCATGGTCGACACGGCGTCCAGTGTATCGGCGAGCTTTTGGCGCCGAGCCCCAGACTCAGATGGACGACGGATCGACTTCGATGCGCAAGCCACGGCCCGGCGGTCGAGGCACTGAGGCCAACAGATCGCACAACGCATCGTGCGACGGGGCACGAACCACTTGGAGATCGTCGGGGAACTCCAACACCGAGATCTCCAACCCCAGCGCGGCGCGGCGGAGCGCGGTGAGGTACTCCGGGGCCAAAGGCCCCGACACCGAAGCCAACGCGGCGAACGGCGGCAGGCCGGAGGCCCGGCGGGCAGCCTCCTCGTCACTCAGCACGACGCTCGGATCGCCTGCGGCAGCGGCGGCCACCACCGGGTGCTCCGGGACTCTGGTCTGAAGCTGGATCCGGCTGGTGGGCTCGCCGCCCCGGGACCCGACCAGGCGGGCGGCTCGCACCAGCAGATCGAGCGATTCCTCGGTGGCACCTAGGCGCGGGGCGAGCAGGTGTAAATCCATATCGAGGAAGGCCACGGCCGCGGCATGACGGACGCGGTAGAGCACTGCCTTGGTCCCGAGCAGGACGGGGGTCTCCGGCACCGGATCGGACGGCTGCAGCGCGGTGCCCGTTACCTCGCCGACCTCCACCGAGAGAAGCGCGGCCAGCTCTTGGCGCCGATGAGCCACCCCGGCGCGCAGCGTCTTGAACTTGAGACGACCACAGGCCCGGCAGACGCAAGGTTGCTCGATCCCGCAGCGTGGGCAGCGGAAGCGCTCCGCCCCCTTCTCCCCCACCTTGGCCGTGGCCGCACCGCAGGCCGCGCACCGGGCCAGCTCGCCGCAGCGGGCGCAGGCCAGGAGACGGGCCCCGCCGGTGCGGTCATAGACACAGACCAGCGGCGCCGGGTGTGCTTCGGTGGCCGCCTCCTGGCGATCGAGCACGGCACGGGCCAGACGAACGAAGGGTTCGGAAAACAGCCCGAGACGGGGGTCGCTCTGACGCTGATCGATCACCTCGACGGCGGCCCAGCCCGACCGTTCCGCCGGCGTGCTCGTGGTCAGAACCGGACGGCCGAAGGACAGGGTCGGTGGCGGCACCGGCGAGGTCAAGACGCACGGGCTTCCTTCCCGCCGGGCCCGTTCGACCACCACATCGACCGCGCTGTAGGTGGGTGCCCCTTCCTGGCGGTAGGCCTCGTCGTGGGCATCGAGGACGACAGCGGCGGCGAGTTGGGGCACCGGGGCCCAGGCCGCGGCCCGACTCCCGACCACGATGGGCCAACCGGCCCGAGCCTGGACCCAGTCCGCCGTGGCCGGGTAGCCACGGCGCGCTAGCCGAGTGGCCAGCCGATCAGCCCACCCGGCCGAAGGGACCAGAACCAGCACGCTGCCGGTACGGGCCCGGGTGTCGGGATGGTCGACCACGGCCAGCACCAGGTCGAGCAGGTCGGTGGTCGGGGGCAGGCGTACGACGGCCGGCCAGTCCGCCAGGCCCGGCGCCGCAGGCGCGTGCAGCGGTGTCCCCGGCGTGAGCAGCCCGTCGAGTGGGTGACCCCCGCCACTCCGATCCGATGCGGATACGGGCGGCGCCAACTTCGGCGACTGTGGCAACGAGCGCACGATGGCGGCCGGCGAGGCGACGCGCAGGAAGAACGAAGCCGGACCGGCCCAGCGCCAGGCGGCCCACTCGGCCAACTCGATCAGCGCCGGTGGTGGGCCGATACCGAGCCAGGACTTGAGCGGCAGCAGCTCGACCCCGGGCGGGGGCGGCGCGTCGGCCTCCACCACCCAGCCGGTGACACTGCGTCCGTGCAGGGGCATCCGTACCCGCGTCCCCACCGTGACCTCGTGGGTCCAGGCCGCTGGGACGACATAGTCGTAGTGCTTGGCCAGCGCGGCGACGTCCGTGCGCACGCGCACCGGACGCCCCGTCGTGGTGCCGCCCGTCAGTCGGGCCGCGGGCGGATCAGAGGCCGAGAGCAGACTTCAGGTCGTCCACCCGGGACGTGTCCTCCCAGGTGAACTCCTTCTCGGACCGCCCGAAGTGGCCGTAGGCCGCCGTCTTCTTGTAGATCGGGCGGCGCAGGTCGAGGTCGCGGGAGATGGCGGCCGGGCGCAGGTCGAACACCTGGCGCACGCCCTCGGAGATCTTCTCGGGATCGACGGTCTCGGTGCCGAAGGTCTCGACCATGAGTGACACCGGGTGGGCCACACCGATGGCGTAGGCCACCTGGACTTCGCAGCGCTTGGCCGCACCGGCGGCCACCACGTGCTTGGCCACCCAACGGGCGGCGTAGGCGGCCGAGCGGTCCACCTTGGAGGGGTCCTTGCCGGAGAAGGCGCCGCCACCGTGGCGGGCCATGCCGCCGTAGGTGTCGACGATGATCTTGCGGCCGGTGAGACCGGTGTCGGCGTGCGGTCCACCGAGTTCGAAGATGCCGGTCGGGTTCACGAAGATGCGGAGGTCGCTGGTGTCGAGGTCACCGGGCAACAGCGGGTTGATGACGTGCTCGATCAGGTCGGGGCGCAGCTGCTCCTCGATGTCGATGCCCGGCGCATGCTGCGTCGAGATGAGCACGGTGTCGATGCGTACCGGCACGCCGTTTTCGTAGACCACCGACAGCTGGGTCTTGCCGTCAGGCCGCAGGTACGGCACGGCGGCCGAGCGGCGCACCTGGGCCAGGCGCTCCGACATGCGGTGAGCCAGCCAGATCGGCAGCGGCATCAGGTCCGGCGTCTCGTCGCAGGCGTAGCCGAACATCATGCCCTGGTCGCCCGCGCCCTGGGCGTTGAGGGTGTCCTCGCCGCCGGCGCCGGTGCGGAACTCGAACGCGCTGTCGACACCTTGGGCGATGTCGGGCGACTGCGAGTCGAGCGAAACCAGGACGCCGCAGGTCTTGCCGTTGAAACCATAGGCATCGTTGTCGTAGCCGATGTCACACACCGTCTCGCGCACGATGGCCGGGATATCGACGTAGGTGTTGGTCGTGACCTCACCGGCTACCACCACCAGACCGGTGGTCAGCAACGTCTCACACGCCACCCGGCTGGCGGGATCGCCCGCGAGCATGGCGTCGAGCACGGCGTCGGACACCTGATCCGCCATCTTGTCGGGGTGGCCCTCGGTGACTGACTCCGAGGTAAAGGTCACTTTCACATCGAGCTCCGCATCTCTCGTTGGTGGGCGATCACACTATCCAACACAGCATTAGCCACTTGATCTTTGGAGGTCAGGGCGATTTCGGTGGTCGATCCGTCGGCCCCAAGAATGCTCACGGCATTGGTGTCGTGGTCAAATCCGGCGCCGGGAGCGCTCACATCGTTCACGACGATCAGATCCACTCCCTTGCGCACCAGTTTCCGGCGGGCCCGCTCGATGGCGTCATGGGTCTCGGCGGCGAACCCGACCAGCGTTTGGCCGGGTCGCCGGTGGGCGGCCAGGCCGGCCAGGATGTCCGGAGTCGGCTCCAGGACGATCTCGGGCAGGCCGTCCTCCTTTGAGAGTTTCTGCTCGGCGCTGACCTTGGGCCGGAAGTCGGCCACCGCCGCCGCCATGATGATGATGTCAGCCGACGGGCCGCGCTCGATCATGGCGGACTCCATGTCGGCCGCCGTCTCGACATCGATACGGGTGATGCGCCCGGCCACGTCGGCGGCCAGGCGGAGCGGGGAGGAACTGACCAGGGTCACGGTGGCCCCCCGGCGGGCTGCCGCCTCGGCCAACGCCAACCCTTGCTTGCCCGAGGAGCGGTTGGTGATGAAGCGCACCGGGTCGAGCGGCTCACGGGTGCCGCCGGCGCTCACCACGACCTGTTGCCCGGAGAGATCCGGTGCCGCCGCGCCGGTCGGAGCGGCATCGGTTGCGGCCAACCGCTGCAGGATCCGTTCCACGATGACGCTGGGGTCGGCCAACCGACCTTCACCGCTGTCGCCCCCGGCCAGGCGGCCCGACTCGGGTGGCACGATCTCGACGCCGCGCCGGACGAGGGTGGCCAGGTTCTCCTGCACGCTGGCGTGCTCCCACATCTCGGTGTGCATGGCCGGGCAGACGATGACCGGGGCGCGGGTGGCCAGCAGCGTGGCCAGCAAGAGATCGTCCGAGAGTCCCGCGGCGTAACGGGCGATGGTGTGCGCGGTGGCCGGCACGACCACGATGAGATCGGCGCTCTGGCCGAGCTTGGTGTGCGGGATGGGCGAGGCCTCGTTCCAGAGCGAACGCTGCACCGGTTCGGAGGCCAGCGCGGACACGGTGACTTCGCCGATGAAGCGCGTGGCTTCCTCGGTCATGATCGGCGCCACATGCACGCCGGCATCGACCAGACGTCGGCAGACCTCGACAGCCTTGTAGGCGGCGATGCCGCCGGTGATGCCCAGGACTACCCGGGGTCGGGATCGGGCTGGCGCGGTGCCTGCCATGGGGTGTCCCCGCGCTCCGATCCGATGGTTCGCTAGCTCGCGGTCGGGTCGTCCCCGGTGGCGATCGTCCCGAGGACTTCTGCCGTCTCGTCCGCCGAAGCCTCAGCCAGGGCCGCTTCGGCCGCGGCGGCATCGGCGATGGCGGCCAGCAAGGCGGCCTCTTCTTCGGGGTCAGGCCGGGTGTAGGTGGCCTTGCCGGCGGCGATCTCCTCGAAGGCGATGGAGACGGGCTTGCCCGAGACCGAGGTGACCTGCGGGGGCACGACCTTGCCCAGACCCTCGCCCAGGCTGTTGTAGTACGAGTTGACCTGGCGGGCGCGGGCAGAACCGAGGGCGACCAGGGTGAACTTCGAGTCCACCTTGTCGAGCAATTCCTCGATCGGTGGGTCCATGAGCGTGTTGCGGCCTTGGGCCATTTTCAGGAGTCCTCCGGGGTTGCAGCAGCGCCTGGCGCGGCCTTACGGGTCCGTTCAACGATAGCAGCCAGGTCGGCCAGGGCCTGACCGAGGGTGTCGTTGACCACGGTGTACGAGGCGATCTCCCGGCCTTGACCCACCTCCTGCTCGCCCACTCGCAACCGGCGCTGCACGTGCTCCTCGTCATCGCCCCGGGCCCGGAGACGCTGTTCGAGGATCTCGAAAGACGGGGGCAGCAGCAAGATCACGGTGGCGTCGGGCTGATGCTCGAGCACCTGGCGAGCGCCCTGGATGTCGATCTCGAGCAGGACGTCGGCTCCCGGCGGGGGGTTGAACACCGGGGTTCCCATGAGGTTCCCGAGGAACTCGGCCCACTCGTAGAAGCGCCCCTCGGCAATGGCCGCTTCGAAGGTGGGCCGGTCGACGAACTTGTAGGCATTGCGGTCCGCCTCGCCCGGGCGGGGCGGGCGGGTGGTCCAGCTGCGGCTGAGCCAGAGAGTCGGATCTTGGGCGGTCAGTTCCGCCGCCAGCGTGCCCTTGCCGGCACCACCGGGTCCGATGAGGACGAAGATCAGCGGCTGGTGGGCGTCGGCGTGGGTCTGGGCTTGGGCGCGCTCATCCGGACTTGACGGTTGCTGGGGGTGTTGCCGCTGTGCCGCTTGCTGTTGCTGTTCTTGCGGCTGTTGCTGCCGGGACGCGGCCACCTGGGCCGCGCCGGGATCAGCGGGCAGTCTCTTTGAGCAGCGCCTCGCGCTGCTTGGCACCGAGGCCGAGGAGGCGACGGCTGTCACTGATACCAACCGTCTCCATCAGGCGGCGGGCCTTGACTTTGCCCAGCCCAGGAAGCGACTCGAGAACTGACACCACCTTCATCTTGCCGACCGTCTCGTCGCCGTCGGCCTGGGCCAACAGCTCGGCCAGCGTCAGGGAGCCCATCTTGAGCTTCTCCTTGACCTCGGCCCGCTCACGACGAACCCTGGCGGCCTTTTCGAGCGCGGCGGACCGCTGCTCTGGAGTTAGTGCGGGAGGTTGCGGCATGGGCGAACCATAGCGCCTCGGAATCCGAGAATCACAACTGTTTCCCCATTTCAGGCCATCAAGGCGGACAGTTCCCCGGCCAGATCGGCGGCCGCTTGGCGCAGGCGTGACACGTCGGGGCCCAAGCTGAGGAGGCTGCGTGACGCGCTGGCTAACACCGTGCCCGGCTTGCACCCCGCGAATCGGTCGGCCACGTCGGCCGGCCCGGCCCCTTGGGCCCCGATACCCAGGGCCAAAATGACCCCTCCCAGCTGGGACAACGGGAAGTGCGAGGGGGGCAAGGTGGCCCCGATGACCGCCCCGACGGTGCCCGGCGGGATGCCGGGGCTGGCGTTGGAGGAGGCGATATCGCTCAGGATCGAGTTCTCGACCGACGAGCCATTGGCGGTGATGGCCTCCTGGAGGCTGCGCCCTTCGGGATTCGAGCTCCGGGTCACCACGATCACGCCGTTGTGGTTCTCGGCCGCGACTTTGATGAACGGTTCGAGAGCGCCGTAGCCCAGGTAGGGGTGGACGGTCATGGCGTCGACGGCCAGCGGACTGCTGGCGCTGAGCCAAGCCTCGGCGTAGGCCGCCGAGGTGGTACCGATGTCGCCGCGCTTGGCGTCGGCCACCACGATCAGCCCTTGGTCACGGGCGGTGGCGATGAGGTGTTCGAGGGCGGCGATGCCCGCCGAGCCATGGCGCTCGAAGAACGCCACCTGCGGCTTGATGACGGGAACGGTGCCTGCGAACGCCTCCACGCAGATATCGCTGAAGGTGTGCAGACCGTCCGCGTTGTCCGGGAGATCCCATCGCTCGAGGAGTTCGCCCCAGGGATCGATACCGGCACACACCGGACCGAGGGCCACGGCGGCGGCGCTGACCCGGTCGCCGAAGCTTGGTTGGGTCGAGGTTGGGGTCGGGGTCATGCGGTGCTCCTCTGCTCGGTCGTGGTGTTGGTCGAGTCGATGGTGTTCGGCGGAACCGGCGGTACGCCGTCGCGTTGCCGGGCGGCCTGGCGCAGCTGGGCAACGTTGGTGCGGTGCGCGCCGCACCAACGTTCGATCTGGCGCAGCACCTTCCAGGGTGCTCGGGGGTCGCGAAAGGTGGCGGTGCCCACCTGAATCGCATCGGCCCCCGCCATCAGCAGCTCGACCGCGTCGGCGCCGCTGAAGACGCCGCCGACGCCGACAATGGGGAGATCCGGGAAGGCATCCCGGCACTCCCAGACCGCTCGCACCGCCACCGGGTGTACCGGTCCACCGGAGAGTCCGCCCCCACCGGCGCCGAGGACGGGCCGGCCGGTGCTCGGATCGAGGGCCAGGCCGAGCAACGTGTTGGTCAGCGTGAGACCGTGGGCCCCGCCGGCCACCGCCCCGCCGGCGATCTCGACGATGCCGGGCACGTTGGGACTCAACTTGGCCCAGCGGGGCAAGCCGCAGTCGGTGGCGGCCAGCACGCGTTCGGTCATGGCGGCCGAGTGGGCGAACATGCGGGCGCGGTCCTCGACGTTGGGACAGCTGACGTTGACCTCGAGCGCGCCGATGCACGCACCCTCGGGCGTGGCGGCCATGGCCCCGACCATCTGGGCGGCCTCGGCGAACTGTTCGACCGACTGCCCCCAGATGCTGACCACGACCCTGACTTTGGCCGCGGCCAGCGCCGGCAGGTGCTCGACGGCCCAGCGCTCGAGTCCGGGTCCCTGCAGCCCGACCGAGTTGAGCATGCCGGCGCCGACCTCGTGCACGCGCGGTGCCGGGTTCCCGGCCCACGGTTGCGCGGCCAGTGACTTGACCACCACGGCGCCGAGTGCGGCCAGGTCGCCGTACTCGGCCAGCTCGATCCCGTGACCCGAAGTGCCCGACGCCGTCATGACGGGGTTGGACAACGCCAGCGCCCCCACCGTGGTCGAGAGGTCGGCGCGGCGAGCGGGCATCAGCGGTGCAGGTCTTGAAGGGGTCGGACCACCAGCGGATGTACCTGGACGTCGGCCATCCCGTTGGCCGCGGCGCGCGCCGCCGCCAAAGTGGTCAGGCAGGGCACGTGATGAGTGACCGCAGCCATGCGGATGTGAGCGCCGTCGGCTCGAGAACCCAGACCGCGGGGCGTGTTGACGACCAGCTGCACCTTGCCCTGAGCGATCAGATCCACCGCGTCGGAGGCCACGCCCTCCTCCCCCACCTTGGCCACCAAGGTGTCGACCACCACGCCGTTGGCGCGCAGGAACCCGGCCGTGCCGAGGGTGGCGGCGATGGAGAACTCCAACTCGACAAAAGCCCGGGCCACTTCGAGACCGGCCGGCTTGTCCCGATCGGCCAGTGAGAGGAACACGGTGCCCGAGCCGGGCAGGCGGGTGCCGGCGGCCAGCTGGCTCTTGGCGAAAGCCAGGCCGAAGGTCATATCCACGCCCATGACCTCGCCGGTCGAGCGCATCTCGGGGCCGAGCAGCGTGTCGACGCCGGGGAAGCGGTCGAAGGGCAGCACCGCTTCCTTGACGCTGACGTGCTCGAGTGTGGGAATCCGGCCGACGCAGTCGGCGGGGAGCAGACCTTCTTCTCGAAGTTGCACCAGGGTGTGTCCGACCATGGTCCGCGAAGCGACCATGGCCAAGGGCACGCCGGTGGCCTTGGCCACGAAGGGAACGGTGCGGCTGGCCCGCGGGTTGGCTTCGAGCACGTAGACCTGTCCGTCCTTGACGGCGAACTGCACGTTGATCAACCCGACCACGCCCAGCGCGTCGGCCAGGGTGCTGGTGTGGCGGACCAGCATCTCGATCACCTCGGGCCGCAGTGTCTGGGGCGGCAAGGCGCAGGCCGAGTCGCCCGAGTGCACGCCGGCTTCCTCGACGTGTTCCATGATCCCGGCAATCAGGATCTCGCCCTCACGGTCGCGCACGGCGTCGACATCGACTTCGATGGCGTCCTCTAGGAAGCGGTCGACCAGCACCGGCCGTTCAGCGCTCACCCCGCCCTCCCGGGCCAGGGCACCCGTGGTGAGGGTGTGCATGACCCGGCGCACACCGTCCTCGTCGTAGACGATCTCCATGGCCCGCCCGCCCAGCACGTAACTGGGGCGGAGGAGCACCGGATACCCGATGCGGCCGGCCATGGTCAGCGCGTCGGCGGTGGTGGTGGCCGTCCCGCCGGGAGGCTGGGGAATGTCGTACTCCGCGCACAGCGCATTCCAGCGCTCCCGATCCTCGGCCAGGTCGATGGAGGCAGGGCTGGTGCCCAGCACCAACTCGGGCGGCAGCGCACCGGACAGCTTCAGCGGCGTCTGACCGCCCAGCGAGACGATGATGCCTTCGATCCGGCCCCCGGCCGCTTGCTCGGCCTCGAGGACGTTGTAGACGTCCTCGGCGGTGAGCGGCTCGAAGTACAGGCGGTCCGACGTGTCGTAGTCGGTCGACACCGTCTCGGGATTGCAATTCACCATGACGGTCTCGAAGCCGGCGGCGCGCAGCGCGAAGGACGCGTGCACGCAGCAGTAGTCGAACTCGATGCCCTGCCCGATGCGGTTCGGGCCCGAACCCAAGATGATCACCCGCGGCCGATCCGATGGCCGCACCTCGTCCTCCTCTTCGTAGGTGGCGTAGTGGTACGGCGTGAAAGCCTCGAACTCTGCGGCACAGGTGTCGACCGTCTTGAAGGTGGCGCGCACGCCGAGGGCCAGGCGCTCGGCCCGGATCTCGGCCTCGGGACGCTCGCGCAGGTAGGCCAACTGGGCGTCGGAGAAGCCGAGACGTTTGGCCCGCCGGTAATCGGCCGCGTCGAGGGCTTCGGCCGCCTCGAGGTACTGGCGCTCGACCGTGATGCGCTCGAGCTGGTCCACGAACCAGGGATCGATGCCGGTGCGGGCCACCACCGCCTGGGCCGAGATGCCGCGGCGCAGGGCCGCTTCGAGCTCGAAGATGCGCTCGGGGGTGGCGATGCCGACACGGTGCAGCAGCTCGTCGTCGCTCAGTGCGTCGAGCCCCGTCTCCGAAGGGTCGGCGTTGAGGCCGGCCCTCCCCTGCTCGAGCGAGCGCAGGGCCTTCTGGAGGGATTCGCAGAAGGTGCGGCCGATGGCCATGACCTCGCCCACCGACTGCATCCGGGTCCCGAGGCGACCATCGGCTCCGGGCAGCTTCTCGAAGGCCCAGCGCGGGATCTTGGTCACCACGTAGTCGATGGTGGGTTCGAAGGAGGCCGGCGTGGCCCGGGTGATGTCATTGGGGATCTCGTCGAGGTTGTACCCGACGGCCAGGCGAGCGGCGATCTTGGCGATGGGGAACCCGGTGGCCTTCGAGGCCAGAGCGGAGGAGCGTGAGACGCGCGGGTTCATCTCGATGATGACCCGGCGTCCGGTGGCCGGATCGACCGCGAACTGGACATTGGATCCGCCGGTCTCGACCCCGACCCGGCGCAGGCAGGCGAAGGCGTCGTCCCGCATGGCCTGGTACTCGACGTCGGTCAGGGTCTGGGCCGGGGCCACCGTGATGGAGTCACCGGTGTGCACGCCCATGGGATCGAAGTTCTCGATGGAGCAGACGATGACGCAGTTGTCGGCGCCGTCGCGCATGACCTCGAGCTCGTACTCCTTCCACCCGGCGATGGACTGCTCGACCAGGATCTGCGACACCGGGCTGGCGTCGAGGCCCTCGATGGCCAGGTGGGTGAACTCCTGCTCGTCCAAAGCGATGCCCGTCCCCTTGCCGCCGAGGATGAAGCTGGGCCGCACCATGATCGGGAACCCGATCTCCTTGGCGATGATCTCGGCCTCCTCGAGTGAGTGGGCGAAGCCCGACCGGGGCACCTCGAGGCCGATGTCCTGCATGGCCGCTTTGAACTTGTCGCGATCCTCGGCGGTGGAGATCGCTTCGGGGCGGGCCCCGATCACCTCGACGCCGTAGCGCTCGAGCGTGCCGCGCTCGGCCAGCTGCATGGTCAGGTTGAGCGCGGTCTGGCCGCCCAGCGTGGGCAGCAAGGCGTCGGGGCGCTCCTTCTCGATGATGGCCTCGAGCACATCGGGATCGAGCGGTTCGATGTAGGTGCGATCGGCCGTGGCCGGGTCCGTCATGATGGTGGCCGGATTCGAGTTGGCCAGGACCACCCGGTAGCCCTCCTCGCGCAGCACCCGGCAGGCCTGGGTGCCCGAGTAGTCGAACTCGCAAGCCTGACCGATCACGATCGGGCCGGACCCGATCACCAAAATCGTCTGCAGATCCTCGCGGCGAGGCACGGTGGGGGTCCCTTCTCCTCGCCGCTCAGCGCGCTCCGGCGCGGACGGAGTGCTGGCGCATCAACTGTTCGAACTCACCAAAGAGGTAGCGGGCGTCGTGGGGGCCCGGTGCCGCTTCGGGGTGGTACTGCACCGAGAAGGCGCTGACCTTGGGGGCCCGGAAACCTTCGATCACGCCGTCGTTGAGGTTGAGGTGGGTGATCTCGGCGTCGGGCACCGAGTCGGGCGCCACCGCATAGTTGTGGTTCTGGCTGGTGATCTCCACCACGCCGGTGGCCAGCCGTTGCACGGGGTGGTTGGCCCCGTGGTGCCCGAACGGCAACTTGAAGGTGTGGCCGCCCAGAGCGGTGGCCAGGAGCTGGTGGCCCAGGCAGATGCCGAAGATGGGCACCCGGCCCACCAGATCGGCGATGACCCCGATGGGGCCGGACAGCGCGGCCGGGTCACCGGGGCCGTTGGAGAGGAAGACCCCGTCGGGTTCGAGTGCGGCCACATCGTCGGCATTGGTGTGCGCCGGCACCACGATCACCGTCCCCAGACCGGTCAGCTGGCGCACCATGGTCGTCTTGACGCCGAAGTCGAAGGCGACGATGCGCAAACCGCCCTGGCCGAAGGTGGCGACCTCGCTGGCCGTGACCCCCGAGACGAAGTCGACACCGTCGGTCCCGGCGGCCGTGGCGGCCGCGGCCCGCAGCTCGTCCTCGGGCGCGGTGCCGAAGGCGCAGGGCAAGGCTCCGGTGTTGCGCACGTGCCGGGTCAGCCGCCGGGTGTCGACCCCGGTCAACGCCGGGATGTCATGGCGGATCAGGAAGTCCTCGAGTCCTTCGGTCGAGCGCCAGTTGGACGGTTCGGTGGTGAGATCGCAGACCACCACGCCCCGCACCCGTGGCACCAGTGCCTCGTCGTCCTCGGCGTTGGTGCCGTAGTTGCCGATGTGACTCGAGGTGAAGGCGACCACCTGCCCGGCGTACGAGGGGTCGGTGATGACCTCCTGGTACCCGGTCATGGCCGTGTTGAAGACCAGCTCCCCGGTGGCCACCGGGTGAGCCTCGGCGGCGCCGGCCGCCTCACCGCGGAAGACGGTGCCGTCGGCGGTGAGCAGGAGGGCGGGTTGACGGCGGGTGCGGGTCGGGCTCATCGTTGGGCCTGCCCGTCGACCACCACGGGCTCGCCGCGCAGGACGGTGTGGCGCACCGCGCCGGCGAAGGTGCGTCCGGCATAGGGCGTGTTCCGGCTGCGACTGGCCAGCCGGGCCGGGTCCACCTCGGTGCGGCCCTCGGGATCGAAGACGCACAGGTTGGCGGCGGCCCCGACCTCGAGGGGACCACCGTGGGCGCTGTGGCCGCCGATGCGGGCATCGGTCGGGCCCAGTCCGGCGATGGCCGCCGGTTGGGTGGACATGAGCGCAAAGATGCGCTCGATCGAGAGCAGCGGTGCCAACACCTCGAAGGCGATGGGCAAGGCCGTCTGCAGTCCGAGCATGCCGGGCGGCGCCTGGTCGAAGGGCACGTCCTTGGCCTCGGGGGCGTGCGGCGCGTGGTCGGTGGCGATGGCGTCGATGGTGCCGTCGCACAGGCCGGCGATCACCGCGGCGACATCGGCGTCGGTGCGCAGCGGTGGGCTGACCTTGAAGACAGGGTCGTACCCGGCCACCAGGTCATGGGTCAGCAGCATGTGATGGGGTGCCGCCTCCGCCGTGATCGGCAGCCCCTCAGCCTTGGCTTGGCGGATCAGCTCGACCGACCCTGCGGTGGACATGTGCAAGAAGTGCACCGGCGCCCCGGTCAGGCGGCACAACTGGATGTCGCGCGCCACCATCGATTCCTCCGCCGCCGCCGGCACGCCGGGCAAACCGAGCCGGCTCGACCAACATCCCTCGTGCATGACACCGCCGGCGGCCAGACACTCGTCCTCGCAGTGCTGCGCCAGCGTCACCCCCAGCCCCTTGGCGTATTCGAGGGCCCGGCGCATCAGCGATCCGTCCTGCACGCCGGCGCCGTCGTCGGTAAAGAGATGCACGCCCAGCTGGGCCAACTCACGCATGGGAGCCAAGGCCTGCCCGGCCCGACCGGCCGTAATGGCACCGGCCACCGCCACTTCGGCGATGGCCAGGCGGCCGAGTGCCAGCACATCTCTGACCACGCCGGCACTGTCGAGAGCCGGTTCGGTGTTGGGCATGGCCACCACTGCGGTGTAGCCACCGAGGGCGGCGGCCCGGGCTCCCGACTCCACCGTCTCGGCTTCTTCACGGCCGGGTTGGCGCAGGTGGGTGTGCAGGTCGACCAAGCCGGGGCCGACCCAGCAGCTGCTGGCATCGAGCACGCGGGCGCCCTTGGGAGCATCGACGGTGGCCCCGATCGACGTGATGGCGCCGGTGGCTTCGTCGACGCCCACATCGGCCTTGGTCACTCCGTCGGGACCGATGACGGACCCGCCCCGAAGTACCAGTGTCAACTCAGCCATGGACTGCCTCCAGCGTCTCGGCCTCGCCACCGAGCAGGAGGAAAAGGATGGCCATGCGGACCGCCACCCCGTTCGTGACCTGTTGTGTGACCACGGTGCGGGGCAGGTCAGCCACCTCCGAGGCAATCTCCACGCCGCGGACCATGGGACCGGGATGGGTGACCACGGCGTCGTCACGGAGGAGCTCGACCCGTCGTGCCGTCAGCCCCCAGCCGGCGGTGTACTCGCGCAGGCTGGGGACGAACGAGCCGCTCCCCCGCTCGGCCTGGAGACGCAGCAGGGACACCACGTCGGCATCGGCCAGCGCCGTATCGAAGTCCGACGCCACCTCTACCGGCCATCCCTCGAGTGAGGGCGGCAGCAGACTGCCCGGCGCAGCCAGTGTGACTTTGGCCCCGAGCATGCTGTAGGCGAGTACCTCGGAGCGGGCCACCCGGCTGTGGCGGATGTCGCCCACAATGAGCACGCGCAGCCCGTCGAAGCAATCGATGCCCAGCTCCTCGGGTGCGGCCCCCTTGCGCTCGGCCAGGACCTGGCGGACGGTGAAGCAGTCGAGCAGCGCCTGGGTCGGGTGCTCGTGCCAGCCGTCCCCGGCATTGATCACCCGGGCCCGCTTGGCCCAACGGGCCACCTGCTGGGGCGCACCCGATGACGAGTGACGGATGATCAGCGCGTCGATACCGAGCGCCTCGACGGTCTCGATCGTGTCGCGCAGTGACTCGCCTTTCTTGACCGATGAGTTAGCCACGGCCAGCGAGAGCACATCGGCCGAGAGGCGCTTGGCCGCGGTCTCGAAGGAGAGCCGGGTCCGGGTCGACTCCTCGAAGAACAGCGTGGCCACGACCTTGCCGCGGAGCGTGGGTACCTTGGGAACCGAGCGACGTTCCACTTCGGCGAAGGCCTCGGCGACCCGGAGGACCTCGGCGATGCCCTCAGCATCGAGGTCGGCGATCGAGAGCAGGTGGCGGGGGGTGGTCATTTCTGCTCCAACGCGCCGATCCAGACACCGTCTTCGCCCACGTCGACCATCTCCTCGCGGCGGGTGGGCAGGTTCTTGCCCACATAGTCCGGGCGGATCGGAAGCTCGCGGTGGCCTCGGTCGACCATCACCGCCAGCTGAATCGATCGAGCCCTCCCGTAGTCATTGAGCGCATTGAGGGCGGCCCGGATGGTCCGGCCGGTGAAGAGGACATCGTCGACCAGGACCACGATCCGGCCGGCCAGATCACACGGAACCTGGGTCACTGCTTCGGGCAAGACCGGGCGCAGGCCGATGTCGTCCCGGTAGAAGGCCACGTCGAGCGAACCGAGTGGAACCTCTTCGCCCTCGATCTGGCGCAGGTTGGCCGCCATCTTGGTGGCCAGAGGCACCCCACCGGTCTGCAGGCCGATCAGGACGACGTCCTCGATGCCGCCGTTGCGCTCGACCACTTCGTGAGCCATCCGCGTCAAGGCGCGCTGAACGTCGGCGGCGGAAAGGACTTGGGAGTGAGCCACGAACACAGCCCCGAGGGGTCGCGTATGACTACGTTCGCGTTCGGCCACTGCTCCTCCAGCCCGTGTGAGCCTCACAGGACTCACTTCACGGTCAGGCACCCACGATAGCGCGCGTCGAGGCTGGCGGTTCCGGTTGTGGCGACCCGTCGACGCTGAGCAGGGACTTCAGCCGGGACGCACCTCGGAGGCGATGGTCGAGAGGATGCCATTGACGAATGACCCCGAGTCGTCGGTCGAATAGGTCTTGGCCAGTTCGACCGCCTCGTCCAAAACCACCGCCGTCGGAGGCCCATCGGCGTCGAGCAACTCGGACACGGCCAGGCGCAGAACCAGCCGGTCGATGACGGCCATGCGATCGAGGGGCCACCCGACCGAGGCGGCCGCGATGCGGCGATCCCCTTCTTCTCGGGTCGCCTCCGCTCCGGACATCAGGGTGCAGACGTAGTCGTCGGGCCGTACCGGCAGGGCGGCCAGCACTGCACCGGGCGTCTCCCCCTTGAGTTCAGCCTCGTAGAGCAATGACAAGGCCCGCTCGCGCTGTTGGTGCCGGGTGGCACCACTGTTTGCCTCTGCCATCAAAGCGATTTGTGCGGCGCCGGGAGTGTGATTCGACTCAGGCGCGAGTCAGGTATTCGCCAGTGCGGGTGTCGACCTTGATCAGGTCGCCCTCGTTGACGAACAGCGGCACCTGAACGACCAGGCCCGTCTGCAGGGTGGCGGGCTTGCGGGCGCCGGAGACACGGTCGCCGGCGAAACCGGGCTCGGTGTCGGCCACCGTCAGCTCCACCGACGCCGGGAGGTCCACCCCGACGATCTCGCCGTTGTACATCTGGAGGTTGGCCTCGTCGCCTTCCTTCAAGTAGCTCGGTGCGTCGCCCAGCGAGGCTGGAGTTGCCGTCATCTGGTCGTAGCTGGTGGTGTCCATGAACACGAAGTCAGCGCCGTCCTTGTAGAGGAACTGCATGTCGCGCTTGTCGATGATGGCTTGCTCGAGCTTCTCGTCGGCCCGGTAAGTGCGCTCGATCACGGCGCCGCTGCGCACGTTCTTGAGCTTGGTGCGGACGAAGGCGCCGCCCTTGCCCGGCTTGACGTGCTGGAACTCAACCACGCTGAAGAGCCCTTCGGGCAGGTCGAGGCTCATGCCGTTCTTCAGATCGTTAGTTGAGACTGCCATGGATGTCCTTCGTGAAATTGGTCAGAGCGCGGGCGCCGTCCTTGGTCACCACGAGCGTGTCTTCGACGCGAACGCCACCGGTGCCGGGGAGGTACACACCGGGCTCGACGGTGACGACGAAGCCGGGAGCCAGGATAGCAGTGCCTAGTTGGCTCACCGTCGGCGCTTCGTGGATGTCCAGACCGACTCCGTGCCCCGTTCCGTGCTCGAAACGATCGGCCCAACCGGCCTCCGCGATGATGCTGCGGCAGACATCGTCCACCTCTTTACAACTCACGCCGGGCTTCACCGCGGCCGCTCCCGCCGCCTGGGACTGACCCACCACGGCAAAGACGCGCGCCAGGTCGCCCTCGGGTTCGGCATCGACACAGAAGGTGCGGGTCATGTCCGAGCGGTAGCCCTCGTAGGTGGCGCCGAAGTCGACCACGACCGGTTCGCCCCGGCCGACCGAGCGCGTGCCGGGCCGGTGGTGCGGCTTGGCCGAGTTGGGTCCAGAGGCAACGATGGTTTCGAACGCCGTGCTTTCGGCACCGCCACGTCGCATGGCGGTGTCCAGAGCCAGCGCGAACTCCTCCTCGGTCACACCCGCGGACAACAGGGGCAGCACTTCGTAGAGCGCAGCGTCGGCGATGGCGGCGGCACGCTCCATGCGGGCGATCTCGGCGTCGTCCTTCACTTCACGAAGGGCCTCGACGGCATTGGAGGTCGGCACCAACTCGGTGGGCAGAAGATCAGCCCAGGTGCGCTGGGCCGACCATGAGACGTTGTCAGCCTCCAACCCGACGCGAGCGGCGTCAGACAGGAAGGATTGGAGCTGCTTGCGCTGGTCGCCCACACCACCGATGGCGATCTCGACGATCGAGCTGGCCCCGGCGCCCTCGACCTGCTCGGCCGACTGGGTCCGGTAACGGCCGTCGGTGGTCAGCAGGGCACCCTGCGGGGTGACCGCCAGCATGGCGGCCGACCCGGTGAACCCGGTCAGGTAGCGCACGTTGGCCAACGTGGTGATGAGCAGTGCGTCGACGCCCTCGAATCCAGAACTGGCGCGCAACGCACCGAGGCGGCCGGCGACGGACATGGGTGGCAAGGCCTTCATGAGGCTCCCTTCAACAGTTGGGCAACAGCATCGATAGCCAGCTCGTAACCGAGGTCCCCGAACCCGGCGATCACACCCGCCGTCACCGAGGCCAGCACCGAGATGTGGCGGAAGGGCTCACGAGCGGCCGGATTGGAGAGGTGGAGCTCGACGACCGGGCCATCGAACGCGGCCACCGCATCGTGCAAGGCCCACGAGGTGTGGCTCAAAGCGCCCGCGTTGATTACCAGCGCGGCCGCCCGGCCTCGGGCCGCGTGCACCGCTTCGATCAGCTCGCCCTCGTGGTTCGACTGGAGATGCTCGAGGAGGAGGCCGTGGCTCGAGGCCGCCACTTCAGCCCGGCGCACGTGGTCAGCCAGGGTCTCGGTTCCGTAAATGGCCGGCTCCCGCTCGCCTAGCAGGTTCAAGTTCGGGCCCGAGAGCAACAGCACCAGAGCGGACTGGTCGCTCATCGATCCCCTCCGGGACGGGTGGTCTCCATGGTGGCCAGGGTAGCGAGGACATCGGCACTGGCTACTCCATGGACGGCTTCCACCCCATTGGGCCCGTCCAGGACGAAGGTGAGATCCTGCTGCGCCTTCTTGTCCCGACCCATGAAGGTCAGCAGCTCTTCGGGATCGGCGCCTTTGGGCAAATCGGCCGGCAGGTCGTAGCTGCTGACGACCGCACGATGTTCAGCCACCCGGGCCGCGTCAATGCGCCCGAGCCGTTCGGCCAGGAGCGCGGCGAAGACGAGGCCGATGGCGACCGCTTCACCGTGGCGCAGGTCCCAACCCCGCCCCTCTTCGAGGCCCACCGCTTCGAGCGCGTGGGCCAGGGTGTGCCCGTAGTTGAGGATCATGCGGCGATCGCCCTCGCGCTCGTCTTCGGCTACCACGGCGGCCTTGATGGCCACACATCGCTCTACTTGCTCTTCGATCGGTTGGTCGGGATGCGGCGCCTGCCCCAAAAAGGCGTACTTGGCCATTTCCCCTTTGCCGCAGGCCCACTCCCGAGGGGGCAGTGAACGCAAAGTCTCGGTGTCGCACAACACAGCGCTCGGCTGCCAGAAGGCGCCGACCAGGTTCTTGCCCTCCGGCAGGTTGACGCCGGTCTTGCCCCCGATCGCGGCGTCGACCTGGGCCAAGAGGGAGGTGGCGACGTTCACGTATGCCGTCCCGCGGTGATAGCTGGCCGCGGCGAAGCCGGCCACATCGGTCACCAGGCCGCCGCCCACCGCGATGACCACATCGCTGCGGGACAATCCCTGCTGGGCGAAAGCACGGGCCAGCGTCTCGACGGTGCCGAGCGTCTTCGATCGTTCCCCCTCGTCGATGGTGACGACCGAATACGGCAGACCTAGTTCGAGCCCGTCAATCCACCCGGCTGTCGCGATCGCCTCTTGCGTCACCACGGCGGCACGACGGGCCGACCTCGGCAACACACGGGCCAATTCATGCCGGGCCCCATCTCCGATCAGCACCGGGTAGCTGCGAGCGCCCAGGTCGACGATGACCTCGCGCATCACGCCGCCTCCTTTATGATGGCGGCCACGACTTCTTCGGGCGACATCGCATCGACATCGATGATGACATCGGCCACTTCCTCGTAGAGGCCCGCTCGTTCCGTGGCCAGCCGGGTCAGCACGGTCGCCGGGTCGTCCTCGAGCAACGGCCGGCCCACGCCCTCACCCACCCGTTCGATGAGCGTCTCGGGCTGAGCACGCAGCCACACCACCGTGCCACTCTTGCGCATGAGGGCCCGGTTGCTTTCGGCCAGCACGGCACCGCCGGCCACCGAGATCACCGATGGCTCCGGTTCGGCGCAGGCCTGGGCCAGCGCCTCGGCCTCCGCCTCCCGGAAGGCGGCCTCGCCCTGAGCCACGAACATCTCGGGCACGGTCATCCCCGTCGCCCTTTCCACGTCCGCATCCGAATCGCGGTAGGGCCAACCCAAAATGGAGGCGACCAGTTCGCCGGCCGTGGTCTTGCCGGCGCCCATCATCCCGACCAGCAGGATGTGACGGCTCATTCCGCCGCGCTGGCGGCGTCTGGCAAGCGGCCGACGGCGGCCGACGGTGTGGAACCCAGGGCAGCCAGGAAGCCGTCCCGGTTGCGCACCACCTCGGCCAGAGAATCCCCGCCGAATTTCCGCAGCGCCTCGGAGGCCAGCACCAGCGCCGTCATGGCTTCGGCCACCACGCCCATGGCCGGCACCGCCGTCACGTCGGTCCGCTCCCGGAAGCTCACGGTCGACTCCTTGGTCACCACATCGACCGTCTCGAGGACCGGGCGGTTCAAAGTGGCCAGGGGTTTCATGGCCACCCGGGCCACCAGCAGGGCACCGTTGGAGATACCCCCCTCGATGCCGCCGGCCCGCTCCGTCGGACGTACGTAGCCCTTGGCCTCGTCGTAGTGAATGGCGTCGTGAGCCACCGAGCCTCGGCGAAGAGCGTTGTCCCACCCCTCACCGATCTCCACCGCTTTCACGGCCTGAATGGACATCAGGGCCTGAGCCAGCAGGGCATCGAGCTTGCGGTCCCAGTGGACATGGCTACCCAGGCCGACCGGCACGCCGTAGGCCAGGACCTCAGCCACCCCGCCCAGGGAGTCACCATCCTTGGCCGCGGCCTTGATGGCTGCCACCATGGCTTCTTCCGCCGACGGATCGAAGCAGCGGACCTGGCTGGCATCGACCTTTTCCAGGTCAGAAGGCCCAGGACGAGGGGCATCGAGCGGCACGACGGCCTCCCCCAGCCCCACGATGTGGCTCAGAACGCTCACTCCGAGATGCAGCAGCAGCTGCTTGGCCAGCGCGCCGGCGGCGACCCGGGCTGCCGTCTCCCGGGCCGAGGCTCGTTCGAGGACGTCGCGGGCGTCGTCGAACCCGTACTTGAGCATGCCGGGGAGGTCGGCATGTCCGGGACGGGGTTGGGTGAGCACCTTTTCGGGCGACCCCGGTTCGGGCGACATCTCCTCGGTCCATTTGGGCCATTCGGTGTTCCCGATCTCGATGGCCACCGGCGATCCGAGGGTCCGGCCGTGCCGGATGCCAGCGACCAGGGTGATCTCGTCGGCCTCGAAGCGCATCCGCGGTCCACGCCCGTA
Organism: Acidimicrobiales bacterium; assembly: GCA_036489775.1. Taxonomy (GTDB): domain Bacteria; phylum Actinomycetota; class Acidimicrobiia; order Acidimicrobiales; family RAAP-2; genus Bog-473. The sequence goes on from DASXFC010000061.1 coordinate 37,898, forward strand.
TCCGAGACGGCGTCGAGCCAGTTCGTCGCCGATGTCAGCCGCGACGATGGGCAGTCCGGCCGGCAAACCCTCCACCGTGACGACGAGGGCTCGCCCATGAGACTCTCCGGCCGTCAGGAAGCGCAGCACGTTGCCACGCTAGTGGACGCAACATGGCCTTTTGAGCTGGGACTCTCTCCGAAGATCGGGGTCAGGCCGGAGCAGCAGGAGCGGATCGGCTCCGGGTGCGCGACGCGGTGCGGGCCCCCGAGGGCCGCAAGTCGACGAGATGGCATGGGATGTCGGCGTTCTCGTCGAGGTACCAACTGGCGCAGACCCGGTGGTACCCGTCAGCAATGGTGAGCGCCACGTCATGCTGGAGATCGCCCCGGACCAACAGCACTGGTGAGAGCTTGGTGCCGCCCGCCACTTTGGCCAGGTCCGAAACCACGTGGGGGTTGTCCTTTGGCAGCAAGGCCAGCCGCGAGGCCCGCAGCAGGTCTTTCGCCTTGCGGTGTTCGACAGGACCGACTTTGAGGGCGGTCACCAAACGGCGGACCTCCGAGGCGGTGCCGAGCAGGCTCAGGTAGTCAGCGGCCGCGGGAAAATCATGCTCGGCCGGTTCGTTACCCCAGTGAGGATCCGCGTTGGCCGCCTTCGTGGCTTTGTCGGCCTTGTCGGACTTATCTCCGCCACCCTGCTTTTTCGCCATGGCGGAAGGCTATGCCGATGCCGGTGGCAGCGCTCGGCTGGTCACCGAGCCTTCGGCCTCTTAGCTGTAGAAGGGGTTCTCTCCACTGCCGTGATCGGTGACGTCGATGACCTGCTTCAGCTCGGAGACCTCTTCCAGGAGCGTCGTTTCGATGCCCTGGCGCAGGGTCATCTGCGACATGGCGCAACCCTGGCAACCACCGGACAGGCGGAGGTAGGCGATCCCGCCGTCATCGTCGAGAGCGACCAGGTCGGCCCGCCCACCGTGGCTGGCGATGGAGGGATTGACGTTCTGCTCGAGCACGTTGACGATGCGGTGCGCCAGCGGGCCGGTGATGCCCTTGGCCAGGATCTCCGGTGGGACCCCCGGTGATGCTTCTTCGGGGGTCGGGTGGTTCGGGTTGACCAGGACCAGGCCACCGTCGCCCTCCTCTGACCATTCCAGACGGGCGCCCCGGAGCCGCTCCACGCTGGCGGCGGGCACGATCACCAGGACATCGCCATCGGTCCGCAGCTCGTCACCCTCGTCGGCGTCGGACCGGGCCTGGAAATAGAGGTCGTAGACGAAAACGCCGTCCTGCACACCCCGCACTTCGAGCCAGAGGGCCAGGCTGGTGGGGTCGGGCTCCTGGTCGAGCGCCTCCCGCACGATCCGGCGCGCCTCGTCGGTCAACGAAACGATCGGGGTGGTTTGGAGATCTTCGGTGGTGGTGACCATGGCCACAAGTGTACGGCGCCCCCATGGCCCGCCAGCCACACCGGCCGCCGGACGCTGGCGTTGTGCTTGACCAGGGGAAAGGGGTCCGGTAACTAGGCCCGGAATCCGATCGGTTCAGTCGCGCACGCGCTCGGGGCGTGGCCCCATCACCGACGCTCGCTCCATGGTGCGCAGGTGGGGCCAGTAATCGCTCGAGGCGTAGTGCTGGACCGCCCGGTTGTCCCAGAAAGCGACGGCGTCCTTGCTCCAGACGAACCGGCACTGATGTTCGGGCGAGTCGGCCTGACGGCAGAGGCGGTCGAGCAGTTCCCGGCTCTGCTCGGGATCCATGCCCTCGATGTGGCTCACGAAGGGACGGTTGACGTAGAGATGGGGTCGACCGGTCGCCGGATGCGTACAGACCACCGGGTGGCGTTGCGGCGGATACTGCTCCTGGGCCGCCACGCGCTGTTCTTTCGTCATGGAATGGCCGAAGGTCTGGGTGAAGTCGTGCACCGCGATCATGTCGTCGATCTCCGCCTTGGTGTCCTCTTCCAGCCCGTCGTAGGCGGCGTACATGTCGGAGAACAGGGTGTCGCCCCCGTGCTCGGGCACGGCCACGGCGTGGAGCACCGCGCCCATGGACGGGCAGGCTCGCCAAGTCACATCGTGGTGCCACGAGTTCTCGTACCCACTGACCTCAGCCGTCTTCTCGAACCGCACCAGTTCGGGCTCCCCGGTATTCGAGGGTAGGAACGGGTGCAATTCGAGGTCACCGAAGCGCCGGGCGAACGCCACATGCTGGGTCGGGGTGAGGGGCTGTTCGCGGAAGAAGATGACCTTGTACTCGTGCAGCGCCTGGCGAATGTCGCCGATCACCGCGTCGGGCAGTTCCTGGCTGAGGTCGACCCCGCTGAGCTCCGCCCCGACCGTCGAGCCCAGCATGCGAGCGTCGAAGTGCTGCCACTGCAGCCCGGCCAGCCGATCGCGCTCCTCGGCCAGGTGGCTGAACGGGCCGACCGCAATGGTGTAACCCGGAAGTCGGAAGGAACTGGGACGGGATATCGGTGACGTCGTGGTCATGGCGATGTCACCGTCAGCGTGATCGGTACGTTGATGACACCGGGTTCGGCATTGGCCGATTGGATGCTGATCTCTCCGTGATACACGCCAGGAAGCATCTCACTGGCGTCGATGGTCAGGGGCACCGTCGCCGTCCCGCCACCCACCGGCACGGTGCCATCGGCCGCTGCCGAGGGCACGATGGCCCAGGGCACCGAGGAGCCGACGCTGTAGCCGTAGCCGCAGCCCTTCGAGATGTCGGAGAGGGTGAGCGGCGACGTGGTGATCTGCCCGGCCGTCACGCTGACCGAGATCGAGCTGTTGGTGGCCATGGTCGGTGTGCCCTTGCCGTCGCCCAAGACGAGCGTGACCGGAACCGTGGCGGTCTGGGTCGGATCGGCCAGGTTGAAGATGACCACCTCTCCCTTGTAGGTGCCCTGGTTCATGATCGGGGCACCGCCCACCGTCTCGGAGTTGGCCAACGAGGCCAGGTACAACGGTGTGCTCGCTCCGGCGTCAGTGGTTCCTTCGGTCGGCACCAAGGTCGGCTGGGCTGATTGGGCCGGTTTGGCGCCGGGCGGATCGAGGTCGGGGTTGAGCCATCCGCCGGTGTCCTGGTTGAGATACGCCGCCCAGTGCAAGAGGCTGCCGGCCGGACCGCTGTTGGTGATGTCGAGCGTGGACAGGGTCGAAGCCAGGTCGTTGCGCGGCGATTGGGTGCCACCCGCCGTGCCAGTCAACTCGTCGTTCCAGAGGGTGTCGTTACAACTCGGCGTGGTCGCCTTACCCGTCGAGGTCACGGCCGACTCGGAGAAGGTGATCCCTCCCGGATTGAGGCTGATGGAAGCCGGCCGAGTGACCTCATAGGTCACCGCCAAGGTGGCGTACGTGCCCTGCCCGGCCACCAGGATGACCCCGTGATAGATGCCGGGCGACAGCCCAGTGGGATTGACCGACCAGGTGAGGTTGTGCCCGATGGTGCCGGCGCTCACGTGCAGCCATGAGGCGTTCGACAAGACGTTGAAGGGATCGCCGCTGTACCCGCTCGACACCAGCACCGGTGTGGTGGTGGAGGGGCCCCCGGTCTGGCCGAACACATTCACCTGGTTCGGGGTCAGGGTCAGCGCAGTGGCCTGCGCGATCAGGTCGTGGCCGAGGTTGGCGACGTTGATCGAGCCGAGGCCGGTGGCCATGTCGTAGCCGGTGACCGCCGGGTACAGGTGATTCACGTTGCAGCCGGCCGGGCAGCCCGTGGCGTACTGGTCGCTGTTGGAGCCGCCGACGACGTCGAAGAAGTCACTGGCGTACTTGGTCGGATTGGCGGCCACCGAGTACAGGCCCGGGTTGAGAAAGCCGAGCCCGTTGGAGAGCCCGTGCGATTCGGCATCTTGGTCCCAGAGCAGGGCGGCTGATGCGGTCATCGGCGTGGCCAGGCTGGTCCCGCCCACCGGCTGCCAACCGAGCAGCCCGTCGGGCAGCGTCGGCAGCGGTCCCTGGATGGTGATGGGCAGGCCCAATCCGTTGATGTTCTCGAGCAGGAAGCTGCAGTTGGGCGTGTTGCAGTAGATCGAGTAGCCGGGCGAGCCGAGATCGTCGGTGAATTGCGGCTGCAGTTTGGTCTGTAGGCCGAAGAGCAGATCGGCGTTCATGGACACGTCGGGCACCTCACGGCAGAGGGAGCCGGTCAGCGAGCCGCACGGGGCGCCGCTGGCCCCCGGGGCCGCGACGGCCGAGGGCAGGTCGGCCTGGTAGGAGGGCATGGTGAAGAGGGAACTGACGCCGCCGCCGCCGGCGCCGATCTCGTCGTTCCAGGCGTCCTCATCGTGGCCGAGGCCCAAGGTGGTGCGAACGCCCAGGTCCGTGCCGCCGACCCCCGTGACGTACGGGTTGGCCGCCTCTTCCTCGACGTTGACGGCTTGGCCGGTGGGTGCAGGCATGCCACTGCAGCCGGCGGCGCCGGAGTCGCCGGCTGCTTCGAAGATCTGCTGACCCTGGGCAGCGGCTTCCTCGACGATGTCGTTGAAGAGCAGGGCCTGGCTCTGCGAATCGAGGTCTTCGCAGTTGCCCCACGAGGACGAGAGCACCGGGGAGTCGTCATTGGTGGCGAACTCGCTGTAGAGCTGGATCTCACCGACCGAGGTATTGGGTCCGACGTAGACGTCGAGGTTCTTGAGTTTGGGCAGCATGCCCAAGATGACCGAGATGTCGGCCATGTCCTCGGTCTCATTGCCACCGGGGGCGCCGCCGGCCCCGCCGTCGACGGTGACGCGGTTCACCGCGGTGCCCTGGTCGCCGTAACACGACTGCACGCCGGACACGTTGGAGTCGTGGTAGTCGGAGAACTCGACCAACGAGGCCGTCATGCCCTGGCCCAGGAAGCCTTGGGCGTACATCCCGGTGAAGTTGTAGGCGTTGGCCAAGGCGGGCGGGGTGTAGCCGATACCCGCCAGGGCAGCCACGCAGGGAGTGGTGCCCCCATCGGTTCCGGTGACCGGCAGAGCGGGCGCGTTGGCGTTGGCGTTGGGCTCGGCGGCTGCCGCCTCGGCCACTTGGGCCGCCGTCGGCTTGACGATCTGGGGCTGGGGCGTATCGAGGCTGTCCAGCCCGACCACGCCGGTGATGAGATTGGCCAGGTCGGTCGGGAGGATGAGGTTGGTGACGTTGGAGACGAAGTCGGTGGCGGCGGCCGTGACGTTGGTGAGCGTCGAGGTCAGGGTGGAAGCGAGCGGCAGCCGCAGGTTGTCGATGACGGTGCTGAAGGTCTGCTCGACCAGGGAGGCCGGACCGCTGAACGTGACGTAGAGGTGGTTGGCGGCGGGGGCGGCGACGTGGAAGCCGAGGTTGGTGAGGACCGAGGTCACCGCGTTGAGGTGGGCCGTGGTCGCCCCGAAGAACTGGGCGAAGCCGTTCGGGTTGAGGAAGTCGTGGTACTCGGAGGTGCCCGGGGTGTACTCGTCCTTGACGTACGCGTTGAGTTCGCTCTGGTGATTCAAGGTGAGGGGGGCGATCAGGGTGAGTGTGGTGTTGCCGGCGATCTGCCCGACTCGGGTGGCGTCCGCCACGACGCTCGGGACCGTGTTCTCGAGGAGCTTGGGCACGCTGGCCACCAGACCGGCCAGGGCGTTGGTGCCGGCGGTGGCGGATCCGGCGCCGGAGGCGGGGCTCGAGGCCATGAGGGCGCCGGCGGCCACCAGGCCGGTGGTGGAGAGCACGGCCAGGGCACAGAGTCCCGCCTTGGCACTGAGACGTCGCGCCTTGTGCATCCTCATGAGAACTGTCCTCCGCCCGACTTCCTGCGGCGGCCACCATCGGCTCGCCGAAAAAGTGTGTCATCCCGAGTATTTGCTGTCCATGTACGCCCGATGGTGGCCGGCCGGCCGGACGCTTCTTCATCTTCTATTCACCAGAACGACACGGGCCACGCTGTAGGGTCCATCGCCGTGGCCCGACCTCCAGCCGACACCCATGAATGGATCAGCTTCGACGACGAGGACGAAGAACGCACTTGGGTCTTCGACGTCACGTTCCTCACCAGCAACTGGACCTGCATCTTCGGCAACGGCTGCCAGGGCGTCCTCACCGGACCGGCACCCGAGAAGGTGCAGGGGTGCTGCAGTTACGGGGCGCACATGGTTGACAAGAAGGACGCTCGCCATGTGGAGAAGGTGGCGACCACGCTCTCTCCCGAGGAGTGGCAGTTCCACAAGGTGGGCCAGAAGAAGCCGGTCGTGGAGAAGAACAAGGACGGCGATCTGGTCACCCGATTGGTCGATGACGCCTGCATCTTCCTGAACCGCGTTGGGTTCGAAGGCGGCGTTGGCTGCGCGTTCCACATCGCCGCGCTCAAGCGGGGTGTGAACCCGCTGACCCTCAAGCCAGCGGTGTGCTGGCAGCTACCACTTCGCCGTGAAGACGCGGTCGACGAGGACGGACGGGTGACCTCGACCATCCGCCAATGGGACCGTCGCCATTGGGGACCCGGCGGCCAAGAGTTCCACTGGTGGTGCACCGAAGCGCCCGATGCCTTCGTCGGCTCGAAGCCGGTGTACCGCGAGATGGAGGCGGAGCTGATCGAGTTGTGTGGCCAGAAGCCGTTCGACCGACTGGTGGCGGCGCTACGCGAGCGCGACCGGCTCCGGACGCAAAAGGTTGCACTCCCTCACCCCGCGGTGCGGCGGCGTAGCCGACAGGGTTCGACCGTCAGTCGTTGAGTGGGTCGTCCTCGGCGAAGGACGGCGAATGGGTCGGCGTCGACCCCAGGATCTTGTCGTACTGGTCCTCTTCAGCCAGGCACCATGACGCGTGCACGTCGTCGGGCTCAGCGCCACATTCTGGGCAATTGGCTGTGGACTCCGACGTTGATCGCTTCAGACTCCGAGCTTCTTCGAAGCGCCGATGGCGTCCTTTTTTCACGAGAACTCCTGTTCCACCCCGGTCCGCCCACCCCCATCGCGCGGCCCCCGGGGCAAATCTCACCGCCCTGCGAGTGTACTTGCTGGAGCTTCGGAACCTGTCCCGCCCCGCATTGACTCAGCAGGAACCTCCGCGTAGCCCCATACGTTGCCTCAGGTAGAAACCTCCGCTTCGAGCCGGAGATCGACAGTCGGTGGCGGGGCGGGTTACGCCTGACGTCATGGAGCTTTCGATGGGGCAACGCCAG
>DASXFC010000038.1:0-162849 GCA_036489775.1 Acidimicrobiales bacterium
CCGACATTAAGAACCCAGGGTGTGACAACAAGAACGCCGTTCGATGACGCCGTTTTGGATAACGCCGCATCGGCCCCGAGTCACATCGGCGCGGCGGCCCCCATCGACCAGCCGCCGACGCTGAGGGCGACCGACCTCACCGCGACCTCAGTTGATGGACAACAGATCGATCACGAATACCAACGTGTCGTTGGCGGCGATACCCGGACCGGGCGACTGGGCGCCATAGCCGAGGCTCGGTGGCACGATGAGCTCCCGCCGGCCGCCGACGTGCATGCCCACGACACCCTTGTCCCATCCGGGAATCACCTGACCCTCACCCAAGGTGAACTGGAAAGACTGCGACGTCCACGATGACTGCACCACTGCCTTGCTCGAGTAGGTCGCCAGTACGTACTGGACCGTCAACGAATCGCCATCCATTGCCACCGCACCGGTCCCGGCAATGAGGTCAGCGCTCTCGAGTTGAGTGGGCGGGTTGCCCGATGGCACCACCACAGTCGGGGCCTTCCCGCTGACACCGGCGGGGGAGACAGCGGCCGCCGGGATCGGAGCGATCGACGACCCGGACGCCCCGGCCCCCGATGTGGTCGTGGTGGTCGACGAACCGGACGCCGCAGTCGTGGTGGTCGTCGACGTCTGCGCCGCCTGACCGTTGCTCCCGCCCGTTGACGACGGCGGCGTGGACGACCCGCAGGCCGCCAGGGCCACCGCTCCAGACGCCAGGCAGGCCGCAATCAACAAGCTCCGCCCGGGGCGGGATCGGGGCAGGGGCAGGTGCCGGGTCAGGTTGAGCCGCATCGAGGGGAGGTCCTTTCAAACGAGGAATCGGTAGGGGCGATAAACGGCGGCACCGTAGCCCACCGCCCCGCAACCCTGATGTCGGCCCGCCATCGGCCCACCATGGGCCCACCATCGGCCCGCCACCCGCCGGAGCCCCGCCCAATCGCCGCCGCAGCCCCGCCACTAACCTGAGGACCCCATGTTCGACGCCCTTTCCGACCGCCTTGAGCGGATCTCCACCCGCCTCCGGAGCCGAGGCCGCATCAGCCAGGAGGACCTCGACGAGGCCGTGGGCGAGATCCGCACGGCCCTCCTCGAGGCCGATGTCGAGCTGACCGTCGCCAGGCGCTTCTGCGACGGCATCCGTCTTCGGGTCTCCACCGAGTCGCTCAACAAGTCCCTCACCCCAGGCCAGCAGGTGATCAAGGCCGTCCACGAGGAACTGGTCGGCGTCCTGGGCGGCGAGCCGCTCAAGATCACTTACGCCTCCAGGCCACCCACCGTCGTCCTGATGGCCGGTCTCCAGGGTGCGGGCAAGACGACCGCCTCCGCCATGCTCGCCCTCTGGTGGAAGCAGCAGGGGCGCAACCCCCTCTTGGTCGGCGCTGACCTCCAGCGTCCCGCCGCCGTCGAGCAGCTCAGGATCCTTGGCGAGCAGGCTGGCGTCACCGTCTTCTCAGAGCCGACGACGCCTGTCCGAGCCGCCAAGGCCGGACTGGCTGAAGCCCAGCGCCTGGGCCGAGATATCTGCATCATCGACACCGCGGGTCGCCTGACCATCGACGCCGAGCTGATGGACGAGATCAAGTCCATCAGTGATGCCACGCAGCCGCACTACACGTTCCTGGTCATCGACGCCATGATCGGTCAGGACGCCGTGGCTACGGCCAAGGCCTTCCACGAGACCCTCGAGCTCGATGCCGTCATCCTCTCCAAGCTCGATGGCGATGCCCGCGGCGGTGCCGCGCTCTCGGTCAAGGGAGTGGTGGGCAAGCCGATCGCCTTCGCCTCCACCGGTGAGCGGCTGGCCGACTTCGACCTCTTCCACCCGGACCGCATGGCCGACCGGATCCTCGGCATGGGGGACATCCTCAGCCTGATCGAGCAGGCCGATCGGGTCATGGACCAGGGCGAGGTGGCCAAGAGCGCCTCCCGTCTCATGCAGGGCCAGTTCACCCTCGAGGACTTCCTCTCCCAGCTGCGGCAGGTCAAGAAGATGGGTTCGCTGGGCGGCCTCATGAAGCTCATGCCCGGCATGAACAAGGAGATGCGCCAGGCCGCCGGCCAGATCGACGACAAGGAAGTCGGCAAGGTCGAGGCCATCGTCAGTTCGATGACGCCGGGGGAGCGCAACGACGTGAACCTGCTGGACGGCAGCCGCCGGAGCCGCATCGCCCGGGGCTCGGGCACCTCGATCCAGGACGTCAACACCCTGCTCAAGCAGTTCAAAGAAATGCAGAAGATGATGAAGGGGATGGCCTCGGGCAACATGCCCAACCTGCCCGGGATGCCCAACATGATGGGTGGGCTTTCCGGCAAAGCCGCCCGCAAATTGGCTTCACAATCGGCGGGAGCCGGTGGTGCGGCGGGACCTGACTTCGACATGCTGTCCCAGCTCATGGGTTCCGAGGGTGAGCTCCCTGATCTGCCCGGCCTGGCTGAGCTCACTGGGGGTGCCAGCGCCGGTGGGCCGATCCGCCCGATCGTCAGCCAGAACAAGGGGACCAACAAGAAGAAGAAAAAGGGAGGCCGGGTCACACCGCCCAAGGGCCGCTAGGCAGCCGCCCGACCCCTTGGTGACCCCCAGATGGCCCCTGGGTCGTCCCCCCATCGGCCCATCTGCCAGAATGGACCGTTCATATCCAGCTGATGGAGGATTTCTTTCGTGGCAGTCAAGCTCCGCCTCGTGCGGATGGGGAAAAAGAAGCAGCCCACCTACCGTGTGGTGGCTGCTGACAGCCGGTCCCCCCGTGACGGGCGCTTCCTCGAGATCGTGGGCACGTACGCCCCCCGTGGCATCTCCACCGCCGAGCCTGATGCGGTGGTCAAGATCGACAATGAGAAGGCCGTCAAGTGGCTGGTCAATGGGGCCCAGCCGACTGAGCGGGTCGAGCGCCTGCTCAAGACCTCGGGCGCTTGGGACGAGTTCACTGCGGCGAGAGCGAAGTGACCGACCTCTACGAGGCGGGTGACGTCAACCAGACCGGCGGCAGCGACAACAGCGACAATGACGTCGACGATGTCGACGATGTCGACGACATCAACGTAGAAATCCTGGACGACGACAGCGACGACAGCGACGACAGCGACGACGACGACGACGACAACTACGAGGACGACGAGGTCGGTGTCGGCAACGAGGTCACCTCGGTCGATGGCGGCACACCGCTAGCTGTTCTCGAGTACCTGGCCAAGTCGCTGTCCGATGAGCCCGACGCGGTGAACGTCGAGACCGAAGACCGCCGTGGTGGCGTACGTCTCAACCTCCACGTTGCCCCCAGTGACATGGGCCGGGTCATCGGACGCCGAGGGCGCACCGCCCAGGCCATCCGTACCCTGGTCAACGTGGCCGGCGCCAAGGACGGCGTGCAGGCCAGCGTGGACATCGTCGACGACTGAGCTCCTCGCTATCGGTCGGGTCACTAAGGCCCACGGTTTGCGGGGCGAGGTCGTCGTCCAGCTCTGGAGCGAGCTGACCGAACGCCTCGATCCTGGCTCCGTGCTGGTCAGTCCCCGTCGTACCCTTACTGTCGAGGCGTCTCGTCCCTTCGGGGATAAGGACCGCTGGATCGTCCAGTTCGAGGGCATCACCGACCGCACCGAGGCCGAACACCTCCGCGGAATCGAACTCGAGGCCGAACCGGTCGACGTGCCCGGCACCCTTTGGATCCACGAGCTCATCGGCTCCACCGTGGTGGACTCCGATGGCACCGAACTCGGCATCGTGATCGAGGTCGAGGCCAACCCGGCCAGCGACCTGCTGGTTCTCGAGGAAGGTGGCCTCATCCCGATCCGTTTCCTCGTCGAGCACGACGCACCCGGCCATCGCATCGTGGTCGACATCCCCGAGGGCCTGCTCGACCCATGACACCCGTGAGACCCATGACACCCGCGCCACCAGCATGAGAGTCGATGTCTTCACCCTCTTCCCCGGGGTGATCACCAGCTATTGCGGGACCTCCATCCTGGGCCGGGCCCAGGAGGCCGGAGCCATCTCCGTGATCGCCCACGACCTCCGTGACGGCGCCCTCGATGCCCACCGCACCATGGATGACAGCCCCTTCGGTGGGGGAGCAGGCATGGTGCTGATGCCCGAGCCGGTCTTCCGGGCAGTCGAAGCGGTGGAGGACCTGCCCCGGCCCCTTCTCCTCCTCTCCCCCGGCGGTCGCCCCTTCACGCAAGCCGTGGCCCACGAGTTCGCAGCACACCAAAACGGCTTCTCACTCCTCTGTGGCCGCTACGAAGGGGTCGATCAGCGCATCACGGACCACCTCGTCGACGGCGAACTCTCCATCGGCGACGTCGTGCTGGCCGGCGGCGAGCTGGCTGCCTTGATGGTCATCGAGGCGGTGGCCCGGCTGCTCCCGTCCGTGCTCGGCAACGACGAATCGGCCCTCCACGAGAGTTTCGCCGACGGCCTGCTCGAGCACCCCCAGTACACCCGCCCCGCCGAATTCCGGGGGTGGGAGGTACCGGGAGTGCTGACCTCGGGCGACCACGGAGCAGTGGCCCGCTGGCGCCATGAACAGGCCCTGCTCCGCACCGCCTCCAGCCGTCCCGACCTCCTCGCGGCCCTGGTCAGGGAGTCGAGCCTCAGTGACGGCGATGTGCAGCTGCTGGCCGCACACGGCTACGATGTCCTGTCCGGTATCGAGCCGGAAAACCCGAAGGACGCTTCCCATGCACCCCACTGAAGTCATCGACCGCGACAGCCTGCGCGACGACATCCCCGAATTCCGCCCTGGCGACACGGTCAAGGTGCACGTGCGGGTCGTCGAGGGCAACCGCGAGCGGGTCCAGATCTTCCAGGGTGCCGTGGTGAAGCGCCAGGGCGGCGGTGTGCAGGAGACGTTTACCGTGCGCAAGGTGAGCTTCGGCGTGGGCGTGGAGCGCACCTTCCCGGTGCACTCGCCGACCTTGGCCAAGATCGAAGTGACCACCCTCGGTGACGTGCGGCGGGCCAAGCTGTACTACCTGCGCGACCGTCACGGGAAGGCCGCCAAGATCAAGGAGCGCCGCGACGCCAAGTAGCTCGGGACACGACCGATGAGCGAGGAAGACCTCGAGCGGTACGAGTCCGAGATCGAGCTGGGCCTGGTTCAGGAATACCGGGCCGTCCTTCCCGTCTTCTCCTACGTCATTGAGACGGAGCGTCGTTTCTACCTGGCCAACGAGGTGTCGCTGAACGTGCGTTCCGACACCACCCCGGCTTGCATCGAGATCGAGCTGCGTGACGCCTGGGTCTGGGACATGTACCGGCCCGCTCGCTTCGTGCCCTCGGTCCGGGTGGTCACGTTCAAGGACGTCAACATCGAGCGGTTGCCCGAGCAAGAGATCGAGAAGCTGTAGGCCCCATCGGCTCTGTCCGACCCCTACTAGGGGGCCGGGACGAAGCTGCTGCGGCAGACGGTGGTGTTGCCGCCCCAGCGGAACCACTTGCCGAGCTTTCCTCCGGGCTTGTTCGGTTCGCGCGCATCGAGGTGCTCATAGGCCAGGGGACCGTCGGCCGTGCAATGGCCCAGATTGGCGGCGCGCAGTTCGATTGTCACCGACCCGGGGTAGTAGCCGCCATTGGGTTTGAAGATGTAGCTCTTGCCGTGTCCGTCGGCCGTCGAGGAGCCCCAGCCGGTCCAGGTGATGTGGGTCACATCGCTGGAGGGATCGCCGCCGTTGAAGATGGTCGCTGGCTTGTAGGTGCCCCATCCCACCGAGCCCGGACCTGGGTACACCTGGTGCGATCCCAACACCGGCACCTTGGGAGTCGACCCGTTGGCCGCGGCGGCCGTCACCACGGACAGACTCAGCGCCAGAGCGAAGGTGACGGCAACGATCAGGCGCACAATGGCCATCCTCCCATCTGACGCGACCGTTCCCTCTCGTGGGCAGCCGGCACATCGAACTCGGGCGCCAGGGCGAGGGGCTGGCCGCCGCCTGGTACGTCCAGCACGGCTACCGGGTCCTGGCCACCAACTGGCGCACTCCGACCGGGGAGATCGATCTCCTCTGCTGTCGTCATGGGGTGCTGGCCGTGGTCGAGGTCAAGACCCGTCGCAGTACTGCCTTCGGCGATCCGGCCGAGGCGGTGACCCCGGCCAAGCAGCGCCGGCTTCGGCGGTTGGCCGGGCAGTACCTGGCCGCTCAGGAGCACCGCTTCGCCCGGATCCGCTTCGACGTGGTGGCGATCCTGCCTGATCGCATGGACGTCATCGAAGATGCGTTCTGAGTAGGTCCCGACCTAGGGTCGGTTTCCATGGAAACCCTCATCGTCGAACGCAACAACGGCGTGGTCACCGTGACCCTGAACCGGCCCGAGCGCAAGAACGCGGCCAACGGCGTCATGCTTCGCGAGCTGCTTCGCATCTTCACCGAGGTCGAGGACAACAACGACGACCGGGCCATGATCCTGACCGGCGCCGGCGGTGCCTTCTGCTCGGGTGCCGACCTCTTGGACCCCAACGGCCCGGCCACCGACCCCACCCGTTCCGGCCTGGCTCGCATGCGCCGTCTGGGCGACGTGGCCCTGGCCCTGCACCACATCTCGAAGCCGACCATCGCCAAGGTGGACGGGTACGCCGTGGGCGCCGGCTTCTCGCTGGCCATCGGCTGCGACCTGGTGGTGGCCACGACCCAGGCCAAGTTCTCCATGATCTTTTCCAAGCGGGCGCTCTCGCTCGACAACGGGGCCTCCTGGCTGCTGCCCCGGCTGGTGGGCATGGCCCGGGCCAAGGAGATCGCGCTGTTCGGCGAGATGTGGAGCGCCGAGGACCTGGCCGCCATGGGCCTGATCAACCGCGTCCTACCGGTGGACCAGATCGATGCCTTTGTCGATGACTGGGCCGCCAAGCTGGCTGCCGGTCCGCCGCTCGCCCTCTCCATGACCAAGACGCAGCTGCACGCCAGCTACAACGCCAGCATGGAGGAGGCGTTGGAGGACGAGGCCCGCTCCCAGGCCCTCAATTTCTCGACCAAGGACAATCAGGAAGCCATGGCGGCGTTCAAGGAGAAGCGGGAGCCCCTGTTTATCGGTCGATGAATAGAGTGGTCTTGTGCTGAACGGTGTCCAAGGTATGGTCGGTGAGAACGCCCTGGTGACAAGGGAAATCCAGGGTCGGCACCGCCCTGGGCGAATTCGCGCCCGTGGCGAGGAGTGGTTTGCCATTCCGCTGGACCCCGACGCAAACATTGCGATCGGCACCGATGTGGTGGTGGCAGATGTCGAGCGCGGGCTCCTCGTGGTCTACCCCTCCGAAGAGTAAGGGAGAGACTGACCATGGTTGCTTCAATCGGAGAGGTCATCGGCCTCGTTGTCGTGGTCGTGGTGGTCGGAGGTGGCGGCCTCGGCTTCTTCCTCTCACGCTGCGTGAAGATCGTGCAGCAGGGCAGTGTCGGGGTGGTCAAGCGCCTCGGGAAATTCAGCACGGTCGACCAACCCGGTATGCGCGTCCTGCGTCCCTTCATCGACAAGATGGAGAAGGTGGATATGCGAGAGTTCCCCATGACGGGGGACCAGCAGGCCGTCATCACCAAGGACAACGTCTCCATTCAGGTCAGCGCCACCATCTTCTGTCAGGTCATCGATGTGAAGTCGGCGCTCTTCGAGATCAACGACTACCAGTTGGCCGTCGACCAGCTTTCACGCACTGCGCTCCGTGCCGTGTTCGGCGAGCTCTCGCTCGACCAGGCGCTGTCCGAGCGCGACACCATCAACAGCCGCATGCAGGACCACATGGCCGACGCCACGCTGAAATGGGGCGTGCGCCTGAACCGCATCGAGATCCTCGACATCACGCCGCCGCTGAATGTGGTGCAAGCCATGTCCGAGCAGAAGGAAGCCGAGCAGCACAAGCGGGCCGCCATCTTGAAATCGGAGGGTGATCAGACGGCCGCCATCAACAGTGCTGGTGGGCGCAAGCAGGCCGCCGTGCTCGAAGCCGAGGGAGCCAAGCAGTCGGCCATCCTCCGGGCCGAAGCCGAGATGAAGGTGCTCGAACTCCAGGCCGAGGGTCAGAAGAAGGCCCTGGAGCTCCAAGGCGCCGGCGAGGCGTCGCGCCTCACCTCGCTGGACGGGGCTGTGGTCAACCCGCGCACTCTGGCCGTGCTCCAGCTGCGCGCCCTCCAGGACATCGCCACATCGTCGAACGCCAAGGTGGTTGTGCCCTACGAGGCGACCAGCCTGATGGGGGCGGCCGAGGTCCTCTTGAGCGCGCTGCGCTCGTCGCCCGAGGGTGGTGGAACCGACCTCCCGGCCAACGCCAACCCGAAGCAGCCCCCACCACCCCCAGCCATCCCGCCAAGCAAGTAGCCCCGCCGCGCCGGCCAACCCGGCGCCCACCATCGCCATGACCGCGACCGTTCTTGGTCATGGCCCTCGCCTCCGTTGCTGCCGCCACACTGACGGGGGCGATGGGCCAGCCAGTCTCCGTCGAGGTCCATGTGACCAGCGGCGTTCCCTGTTTCACCATCGTCGGCTTGCCCGACGCAGCGGTACGCGAGTCGAGGGACCGTGTGCGCGCCGCTCTGCTCTCGAGCGGCCTCGAATGGCCGCTGCGGCGGGTGACGGTCAACCTGGCGCCCTCTGGCATCAAGAAAGGTGGCGCCGGCCTCGATCTGGCCATCGCCATCGGCCTCCTGATCGCCCACGAGGGACAATTACCGCCAAGCGCGGCCCACGGTCTGGCCTTCTGTGGGGAACTCGGGCTCGACGGGACCTTGCGCCACGTCCCGGGCATGGTTGCTCTGGCTGACGCGGCTGTGCCCGGTGGTCTGGTCGTGCCGCTGGTCGACCTGAGAGAGGCTCGACTGGTCCGCGGCGACGACGCCCATGGCGCGACGAAGCTTGAGCAACTGCACCGGATCCTTCGGGGTCATCTGCCATGGCCTGAGCCCCCGGCTGAGCAAGCCGACCTGACCCCGCCCCGCGTCCCGGAACTGGCCGACGTCAAGGGCCAGGCCGTGGGCCGGCACGCCCTCGAGGTGGCGGCAGCCGGGAACCACCACCTGCTCATGATCGGCCCGCCCGGCAGCGGGAAAACGATGCTGGCCCAGCGGCTGCCCGGGCTGCTCCCGCCGCTCTCCCGGGAGGATTCCATGGAAGTGACCAGGATCCACTCGGCCGCCGGCGTCAGCCTGCCCAGGGAGATCCTGGTGACCTGCCCGCCCTTCCGGGCGCCCCACCATCAGGCATCCATCGTGTCGCTGGTCGGCGGCGGCAGCTGGTCGCTGCGACCGGGCGAGATCAGCCTGGCCTCCCACGGGGTCCTCTTCCTCGACGAGATGGGCGAGTTCCCAGTGGCTGCGCTCGAAGCACTGCGCCAGCCGCTCGAAGAAGGCGTGATCAGGGTCAGCCGAGCCGGTGGCACGGTGACCTTTCCGGCGGGCTTCCTTCTGGTGGCCGCCATGAATCCCTGTCCCTGCGGGGAAGGCGTGTATCCGGGTGCCTGCGCCTGCTCGTCCGTAGCTCGGGCCCGCTACATGCGCCGGCTGTCGGCGCCGCTGCTCGATCGGTTCGATCTGGTGGTGCCCCTCGATCGCGCTGATCCTGAACAACTCCTGGCGGATGCGGCCGGTGAGTCGACCGCCGTGGTGGCCGAGCGGGTGGCGGCAGCCCGGCGCCGAGCCGTCGACCGCAAGGACTCTGGAGAGGAGGTGCCGATGGACTCAGCCGGTGAGGATCTTTTGGCCGCCAAGCTACGGGCCGGGGAGCTCAGCGCCCGCGGTTTGCACAAGGTGGCACGAGTGGCGCGCACCATCGCCGACTTGGCCGGCGATCAACAGGTCGGCTATGCCCACGTGGCCGATGCCGTGTCATTGCGTGCGGCCCGATCGGCCTTGGTGTCATGAGCGAACACATGGGAACAGCGCTGCCTGAGGAGGCCTTCGCCGCCGCACTGGCGGCACAACCACGGGTCGGGCCCAGCCACCTGCGCGCGTTTTTGTGTGTCGAGCGGCCGTCAGTGGCTTGGCAGCAGCATGGCAAAGGGTCGGTCGCCGATGTGGCCCGGCTGTGGCAGCGATACGAGGAACTCGGCGTGTCAGTACTGACTCAAGATGATCCGGATTATCCGCCCCGATTGCGTGGCGATCCCGAGGCGCCTGCCGTCCTGTTCTGTCGCGGCAATCCGGCTGTACTGCACCAGCAACCCACGGTCGCCTTGGTGGGAACCCGCAGTCCCACCCGTTACGGCATTGGTGTGGCGGCCCAACTGGGCGCAGAGCTGGCGGCCACCGGCGTCAGCGTCGTGTCCGGGCTCGCCCTCGGGATCGACGGTGCGGCCCACGAGGGTGCCTGCACTGCTGGAGCGCCACCAATGGCGGTCGTGGCTGGCGGCCTGGGCGATCCCTATCCGCGCCGCCATGAGCGCCTGTGGGAGCGAGTGGCGGCCCAGGGCGCCATCGTTTCGGAGTCGCCGTTGGGCGTCCGCACCGAGAAGTGGCGCTTCCCGGTTCGCAACCGGTTGCTGGCGGGGTTGAGCGACGTGGTCGTCGTCGTGGAGAGCCGCCATGGCGGCGGGTCCCGCCACACCGTCGATGCGGCCGCCGCCCGCGGTATTCCCGTTGGAGCGGTCCCGGGCTCCATCCGCAGCCCCACCTCGGAGGGCACCAACGCCCTGTTGGTGGAGGGTTGCTTTCCCGTGTGCGGGGTCAGCGACATCCTGGTCGCGCTGGCCCTGCGGGGCATCACGGTGGCCAGTCGGACGACCGGCACGGCGAGCGGGCCAGCCGCCGACGGTCTGTCCACGACCTACCAGGGCCCGGATCAGGCCCTGTTCGACGTTCTCTCGCCTGATCCGACCTCCCTCGACCGATTGGTTTTCCTCACCGGCTTGAGCCTGGCTGAGCTGTGCGGGGGACTGGAGCGTCTGGCTCAGGCCGGATTGGCCCGCGATGTGGGCGGTTGGTGGGAGAGGACCTAGATTGCGACGCCGTGGAGGGACGGTTTCTGCAGGCCACGGCGCTGCCCGAGCTCGAATCTGATTGCCGGGCCGCTGGAGCGTCCGGCGTATCGGCCGTAATCCTGGCTGATGGCCCGCTCGGTGATGCGGTGGTCCTGGCCGCCGCCCTGGGTCAAAGCAGCTCGCTGACCATGGGCATCCTGGTCGATCTGACCCACGAGGCGCACCGGCATCCCACCGTCCTGGCCCGGGAGCTGACCACCCTCGACCACGTGTGCCCGGGTCGCACCCTGGTGGCCTTCAGCGCCCCCCATGGGGTCGAGGTCCATGAAGCCATTCGCATCTGCCGGGCCATGTGGCGCAACGGCGACGTGTCCAGCGTGGGACCGATCTATCCGGTGCCAGGGGCCATCAACCTGCCCATCCCACCGACGGCCGATAGCCCCAAGGTGGCGCTGGACCTCCGAGGCGGTGGTGAGGTTCCTGCGGGCCTGCGCTCGTTGGTCGACTATCTCCTGCTGCCGACTGATGACCCTGCCGTCTGCCTCATGCAGCCAACGTGACCGTACGCGAAGCCCGGCCGACCGCCGTCACCGGTCGTCATCTCCCCGCCCTCAACGGCCTGCGAGCCATTGCGGTGCTCGGGGTCATGGCGTACCACCTCCAGCTGGGGTGGGCCTCGGGTGGTTACCTCGGCGTCGACCTTTTCTTCGTCCTCTCGGGCTTTCTCATCACCACGCTTCTGCTCGAGGAATGGGGAGCATCGGGACGGATCAACCTGGCCAACTTCTGGGCTCGACGGGCGCGCCGACTGCTGCCAGCCCTCTTCCTGATGGTGTTCGCTCTTGCCATCTACGTCGTGATCAACGCCCAGCTGGGCGGACCCGGCGCCAATGCACTGATCGATCTCTCCGACCTGCGCGGCGACGCCATCGCCACCCTGCTCTACGTCGGCAACTGGCACGCCATCTTCGCCCACCAGTCGTACTTCGCCCAGTTCTCGACCCCGTCGCCGCTCCAGCACACCTGGTCGCTGGCCATCGAGGAGCAGTTCTACCTGGTCTGGCCCTTGCTGCTCGTCCTCCTGCTCAAGGTGGGCCGCCGCTCCTGGCGCCAGTTCGGACTGGTGGTCACCGTGACGGTCGGTTTGGCCTCAGCGGGATTGATGGCGCTGCTCTTCCATCCCGGTGGGGATCCGACCCGGGTGTACTACGGCACCGATACTCGCCTCTTCGATCTCATGGCAGGGGCGACCTTGGCCTTCCTCGCCGCATCTCGCCCCCAACCCAACGCGCGGGCGCAGCGGACGCTGCACATTGCGGCGCCCATTGCTGTCATCGGGCTCGGGGTGTGCTGGGTGACCAGCGGCACCTCGGGAGGACTGCCGAGAGACTGGATGTTCGACGGTGGTTTCCTGCTCTGTGCCGTCCTGGCGGCCATCGTGGTGGCCGATGCCCGATTGACCCAGCCCGGCACCCTGGGCCGGTTACTGGCCACTCGGCCCCTCCATTTCCTGGGCACGATCTCCTACGGCCTCTACCTCTGGCATTGGCCGATCTTCGTGTACCTCACGGGAGCCCGCACCGGCCTCTCGACCTTCCCGCTCGACGTGGTTCGTGTCGTCGTCACCCTGGTGGTGTCGACGGCCAGCTACTACCTGGTGGAGCGCCCACTGCGCCAGGCTCACTTCCGGGGACTGTTCCGCCTGTGGCTCGCCCCGGTGGCCGCCATCGTCACGGCCGTGGTGATGGTGGTGTCGACCTTCCCGGCCGTGGCCGATCCGGGCACCGTAGTCAAGACCACTCACCTGGCCAGTGGATCCACGGCCAAAATCGAGGTGGCCGGCACTGGTGGTTACGAGGACCAGAAGCTCATCACCCTGGCTACCCACCCGTCGGCCACCCAACCCCTCCATGTGACGTTGTTAGGCGACTCCGTCATGCACGACTTTTCCTATGGCATCACCGCTGCCCTCGAAGCGACCGGCGAAGCCACCGTCGACACCAACACCATCGACGGCTTCGGGCTCACTACGGCGACGATCTGGCCCACCTCCATCCCGAAGATCATCCACGAGACCGGAGCACAACTCATCGTGGCCAGCTGGAGTTGGGATCAGGACGGACCCACCACACCAAACGCTCTGCATCAGCCCAAGCAGTACACGGCGCTGCTCGAGCGGGCGGTTCGATTGATGTTGGCGCAGCCCGGGATGGAAGGGGTGATCTTCACGCAGTTCCCTATCTCGGGTCAGATCGCAGCAGCCAACCCGGCCAACCAGGTTGCCTACAACAAGGCGCGCGCCGCCGGGGTCGCCGCCTGGAACAACATTGCCGCCCACATGGCGTCGGTCTTCCCCGGCAAGGTGATGTACCTGCCTCTGGCCGACTCGATCCTGCTCAACGGCAAGTTCTCGTCCTGGCTACCGCCGCTCGGAGATCCGAACGCACCCAAGGGCCAGTGGATCCGGGTGCGCAAGGTTGACAACGTGCACATCTGCCCCGAAGGCACTGCCCGCTATGCCTTGGCCCTTCTCGCTGACATGTCGCAGATCTTCCCCCTCACCGCGCCAGCCACCGATGACTGGACCCAGGGGCGGTGGACATCGGACCCTGACTTCAACAATCCGCCGGGCGCCTGTCCTGACGATCATCCGCCGAGCGGCTGAGGTCTGAGCTGGTACATCGGCCAGTTCTCATCACCCTCAAGCGCACGTCGCCCCACACAACGAAAGAGCCGGCTCCTTTCGGAGCCGGCTCTTTCACACCATTGGGTGCCGTCAGCGTTATTGGGAACCGAAGGCGATGGCGGCCGTGATCGGCGCATTGAGGTGTATTCCACCTAGGGATTTCTCGAATGGCGCATCACCGAAGGTGAAGACCCCGCCGTCGGCTCCGAACTCCCAGTAACCCTTACCGGTCGAGGTGGCCTGACCGAAGACGATCGGAGCCGACGGATTGCTGGCTCCACCGAGGCCCGTGACGGCGTCGCCGAAGGCTTCTACCGGTCCGGACTGGAGGAACATGTAGTAGCCCTCGCCGTCAGGGGTAGTGGCCAGGGCCACAACCTTGCCGAACTCAATCTGAGGACCGGTGCTAATCGTCGGAGCGTTGCCGAAGGTGTAGGTGTCGCCATCCGCGGTCACCAGCCAGTAGCCCGCGTTGTTCGGGTTGGCGCCCACGCCGAACGGATAGGCCGTGGCACCACTGACCGGATAGGTCGGGGTGATGTTCTCGCCCGGCAGCGATCCTTCGAAGACGGCGTCACCGAAGTCGAAGACACCTCCATCGCCGGCGAACATCCGATAGCCGCCGCCGTCCGGCGTGGCCTCTGCGGTGACGATCGGTGCGTTCAGCACCTGCCCTGGCTTGAGCTGGTTGTAGATCGAACCGTAGAAGTTGGCGTCACCAAAGGTGAAGACACCACCATCGGCCGCGAACAGCCAGTAGCCACCGTGGTCTGGCGTATCCGCCATGGCGACGATGGGTGAGTTCAGCACCTGCCCAGGCTTGAGGATCCCAGGCACCGAACCGTAGAACTGGGCGCCGCCGAAGCTGAAGACGCCGCCGTCAGAAGCTGCTTCCCAGTATCCCGGCTCGATGTAGGTGAAGTTCTCCGGCGACTGCGCCGTACCACCAGGAGTGGTGACGTACACGGGAACCGTCGCCGGGGCGCCTGAAGGCGGCTCGATCACCTGGATCTCGGTGCAGTCCGTCGACTCGGTCTTGATGGTGGCCGAGGCCGTGCCGAACAGGACGAGGGAGGCGCCGCAGAGGTCGGTGCCCTTGATGATGACGGTCTCACCACCGCTGAGCGGTCCGCTGGTCGGGCTGATACCCGAGACGACCGGCGCCAGGACGTAGGTGTACTGGACGCTGTTCGAGGTGCCGGCGGACTGGGTCACCGTCACCGGAACCGGGCCGGCCCCTCCGGGGAGGTTGCTGGCCGGGGTCACCGCAGTGATTTCGGTGGTGCTGACCACGACCACGTTGATGGCCTGCACGCCGTTGAAACTGACTCCAGGCGCTGGGGCGTACGGGTCGAAGTTCGTTCCGGTCAGGGTCACGCTCTGTCCGCCCGGAACCGGGCCGGACGCCGGATTGATCGAGGAGAGCGTCGGGGATCCCTCGTAGAAGAAGCGACTCTCCGCGTTCCCGTCAGGCGACACCAGGCAGACCTCAGTCAGGCCGACCGTTCCCGCCGGTGTCGTTAGGTTGACGCTCGTCGGGGTTGGCGTCCCCTGGATGGTTCCCGCATTCCCGCCGCTCGGCGTGCCGGTGAGAGGGCAGGTGCTCGGGTTGAAGATCGCTGCCGTCGTCCCCTGGAGGTTGGTTCCCGAGGCCACGACCGCAGTGCCTCCCGCGGTCGTGCCGTAGTCGGGGCTCAGGGTGAAGGACGGTGGGCCGACGTAGGTGTACCCGATGCCGTTCGAGGTCCCGAAGCCGGTGGTGACGGTCACTGTGGCGTTCCCCGCCAATCCCGGTGGCGTCACGATCGTGATCGAGGTGTTGGTCGATGTGGTGACCGTCGCGTTGGCGGTGCTGGTTCCGCTGGTCCCGCTTTGCGTGAACGTCACCGTCGGCACGGTTCCAACCGGCGAAAGGTTGGTGCCGGTGATCACCGCGGTTTGGCCACCAGCGGTTGGGCCCGAGTTAGGGACGATGCCGTTGGTGGAGGAGATGACGGGCGGCGCGACGTATGTGTACGGTTCCGAGTTGGTGGAGGGACCACCCACATCGCTCACGCTGACCTGGACGACTCCCGATCCATCGCCCCCCGCAATCGGGCTGGCCGGCGTGGTCGCCGTGATCTCCGTCGAGCTCACGACCACGACGTTGGTGGCCGCCGAGCCGGGGCCGGACGTCGGAGTGAAGTGCACGACCGTGCTGGCGTCACCGGGCACGAAGTTTGACCCGGTGATCGTCACGCTCTGACCACCAGTGACCGGGCCAACATCGGGGACGATGCCATTGGTACTGGCGATGGTGGGCGCCGCTTCGAAGGTGAAGTGGTCGGACAGAGTGGCAAAGCTCGAGGCTGCGGCACCACCCACGCCAAGACCGGGTGAGGTCACAATGACGTCGGTGACGCCAACTGGGTGAGCCGGTGACATCACGGTCAACTGCGTCGCGGAGTTCACCATCACCGAGGTTCCGGCGTGTTGCGTTCCATCCGTCGGGTCAGTGAAGCTGACGGTCGAGGTCGGTACGAAGCCCTGTCCTATGACCGTCACCGTGGTGCCACCTGCAGTCGGACCGAATTGCGGGCTAACCGAGGTCACCTCGACCGGCGCAGTCACGTAGAGGTATGGAAGCGAGTTGCTCGTACCACCGACGTCGACGACGTAGACGTTGACGGTTCCGGCGGTGGGATCGGCCGGGGTGAAGCCTGTGATGGTGTCGTTCTGGTTATTGGGCGTGTCCGTCACCACGGTGCCAGTGGCCTTGAGCGTGTCGGCGGGACCGAAGTAGACGACGGAGTCCGGCCCGAGGTTGTCCCCGGTGATCTCGAAGGGTTGTCCGCCCGTCGTTGGTCCTTCGGGCGGGGTGAGGCTGCCCACAATGGGGGCGGTCAAAGAGGAGATCGACGGTGTGATCTCGTAGGTGAACGCGTCACCGGGGGTGACCGTCGAGGTACTGAATCCATATTGGTTCTCGACCTGGACGGCAACGGTGGTATTCGCCGTGATCCCGGTATCGGACGGATCGACGGCCGTGAGGTAGGCGGGGACGGTCGCCGTCGCCGGCACGTAGGTCACGTCAGTGGCGGCGACGCCACCGAACTTCACGGCGAGCGGGCTGGCCTGGAAGCCTGAACCCTGAATGGTGACCGAGGTTCCCCCGGCGGCAATCCCGTAGTTCGGGGTCACGCTGGTCACCGTGGGGGGGGCTTCGATGTCGGGCCCAGTGGCCGCACAGGTCGCCTCGGATAGGTTGACCACAATGCCGCCGTTGACGGCGCCCAGGAGTTGGATGTGGACGCCGATGACGGTGATGGACGTGGCACCGGCAGCGTTCGAGACGGTCTGGTCATTCAACGTGATGTTGACCAGACCGGAGAGCGGGCCCAGCTCAGAGGCAGTCAGACCGGTATTGGGGGCGGGGTCAGACGGGATGTTGGCCGGTGATGCCCCGTCGATACTCAACCCGGTGATTTCGGTGCTGGCGGTCGAGCCGCCGGCGTTCGAGTTGCAAGTGACGTTCACGGCCTGGATGTCGAGGAGGGGAGGTGCGCTGCCAAGGAGTGAGACGCCGTTCAGGCCCGCAATTCCCTCGGTGCCGGAAGCGGCGTTGATCTGCTCGTTGGCCTGCCCGAAGTTGGTGGAGGTGGCCTGAGCGTTCAGGGTGTTGGCCGTCAGAAGGTCCGGAACGTCCGCCGGCAGCACCTGCTGGACGGTCGAGGACTGCCCGGCTGCCCCCAAGGTCGCTACCGGGAGAGGACCGAGTGCACTCCCACCCAAGAGCGTGGCTTGGATGCCATAGGCGCTGGAGGTTCCGCTGTCGGGCGCCGCAGCCTGTGCCGGCGTCGAGCCGAACAGGGCCGACGATCCCACCACGCTCCCGGCGACGATGACCGCCGCCATGAATGACTGCCTGAATCGAGTGAGCAACATAGAGCTATCGGTTCCTTTTAGTTCAACGCTCGGGGGACCCAGCGGGGGGCTGAGGCTTCTGGTACGGCGTATCTTCGCAGGTAGAACGGTCTTTTGGGCGGAATATGGCGATGCTTTTCACGAGATTCTCCACATCTCAGTTGCGATGTGCAAATCCCGAGAGGCCCTTTTCCCTGGTCGCGGTGGGTTCTACCCCCATGTGAAGGTGCCAAACCCGGCCCTGGTCGCTTCCTCGGGCCACCCGCCGCTCCCACCAGGGCACGGCGGAAGGAATGGCTGCAGCCGGACCCACGCCTGGACTGGGTCGCCTCGCGCGCCGGCCATAAGCTGCCGTCGTGCCTACAAGTCGAGTGGAAAGCGACAGCATGGGGGAGATCGAGGTCCCCTCCGACCGCTACTGGGGAGCGCAGACACAGCGCTCGCTCCATCATTTCGACATCGGTGGGGAAACCATGCCGAAGCCGTTGATTCGTGCCTTCGGCATCTTGAAGGGCGCCTCCGCCAAGGTGAATCGGGATCTGGGCAAGATGAGCGATGAGTCGGCTTCGCTCATCGAGAAGGCGGCAGCCGAGGTAGCCGACGGCGCACTCGACGACGAATTCCCGCTCCGCATCTGGCAGACCGGGAGCGGCACCCAGACCAACATGAACGCCAACGAGGTCATTTCCAACCGCGCCATCGAGCTGGCCGGCGGCGAGATGGGTTCGAAAGAGCCGATCCACCCGAACGACGACGTCAACATGTCGCAGTCGTCCAATGACACCTTCCCGACGGCGATGCACATCGCGGCGGCCGAGGAGATCGTGCACCGTCTCATCCCGTCGGTGGCCGCGCTGCGTAACGCACTGCAGGAAAAGGAAGTCGCCTACGCCAACATCACGAAGATCGGCCGCACCCACCTCATGGACGCGGTACCGCTGACCCTTGGCCAGGAATTCTCTGGCTACGTGGCCCAGTTGACCGCCGACATCGAACGGCTCGAGCAGACCTTGCCCGGCATCTACGAGCTGGCGGCCGGCGGGACCGCGGTGGGGACCGGGCTCAATACGCATCCCGAATTCGGCGAGCGCGTGGCGGCCACCATCGCCGAGATGACCGGCCTGCCTTTCGTGACTGCACCGAACAAGTTCGCCGCATTGGCCGCACACGACGCGTTGCTCTTCACGCACGGGGCGATCCGGACGCTGGCCGCCTCATTGATCAAGGTCGCCGACGACTTGCGCTGGCTCGGATCTGGCCCGCGCAGCGGACTCGGTGAGTTGCAACTGCCCGAGAACGAGCCGGGTTCGTCCATCATGCCGGGCAAGGTCAATCCGACGCAGAGTGAAGCGATGATGATGGTCGGCATCCAGGTGTTGGGCAATGACGCCGCCATCGCGATTGCGGGCAGCCGGGGCAACCTGGAATTGAACGTGTGCAAGCCGGTGATCATTTACAACGTGATGCAGTCCATCGCTTTGCTGACCGACGCCTGTCGTGGTTTCAGGGAGTTCTGCGTCGAGGGGCTCGAGCCCAATCTCGCGCAGATCGAGCGCCACCTGACCAATTCGCTCATGTTGGTCACCGCGTTGAACCCGATCATCGGCTACGACAACGCGGCGAAAGTGGCGAAGAAGGCGCACAAGGAGGGCACGACGCTGCGAGAAGCGGCGGTCGAGCTGGGGCTGCTCACCGGCGAAGAGTTCGATGCGGCCGTCCGACCGAAGGACATGACGCACCCGTGAGCGGAGAAACGGTCCTCTCGCCTGCCGAAGTCGACCAGGCGCTCGACGAGCAACAGCTTCGATGGACGCGCCAAGACGACACCTTGGTCACCACGGTCGCGCTGCACGACTTCGCCGCCGCCCTCCAATTTGTGAACGCCGTTGGCGCCGCCGCCGAAGCGGCCAACCACCATCCCGACATCGACATCCGCTGGAACAAGGTCACCCTGGTGCTGACCACCCACAGCGCGGGCGGGTTGACCGTGCTCGACCTGGCCTTGGCTGGCGCCGTCGATCGCCTGCGCACCGACCGCTAAAGACTTCAGCCGATACCGGCGGGCTCCAGCAGCGCGCTGCGCAACGCATCGCGCAAACTTGCATCAAGGCCGATGTGGCTCAGGTACGCCTCGATAGAGCCGTAGACCCGATGCAGATGCTCGAGTAGTCCAACCATGTGAGCCGGGTCGGCATTGAAAGGCTCATCCAGCCTGGCGATGGCGTCCTTCCCATCAGGGTATTTGGCCATCAATTTGGCCCGTAGCCGGTCCATGGCGGCACCGCTCAGGGCGTAGTCGGCCACCACGGTCTCCTCGTCGACGCCCAGGGCCAGCAGAAGAACGGCCGAGAGCAGCCCGGTGCGATCCTTGCCGGCCGTGCAGTGGAAGACCGCCGGTCGGGCCTCCGCTCCGGCCAGGACCGCCAGTACCCGCACGATCTGATCGCCAGCGTCGTCGGCCATCTCCTTGTACTGCTCGGCCAGGAGTCCCGGTGCTTGCTCCCACGTCGCGACATCGGGCAACGTCTTGATGAACGGGTAGTGGTGGAAGTCGACCGGGTGGGCCTCGACGTCGAACCGGCTGCGTTCCACCTCGTCGAAGGAGCGCAGATCGACCACGGTGCGGATGCCGAGCGCCCGGAGCACCGTGAGATCCGACGCCGTCAGGTCTCCAAGGCCGTCAGCCCGGAACAGCACACGCCACTTTGTGCGCAGACCGTCGCCGGTGACGTAGCCGCCGAGGTCCCGGAAGTTGACGGCCCCCTCGAGGGCGATCAGCCGATCGGCACCAACCTCATCAAACCCGCCAACTCCAACTCCAAACCCAGCCCCAGCCCCAGCCCCAGCCCCAACCCCAACCCCAGCCCCAGCCCCAACCCCAGCCCCTTCAGAACTCACTGCGCTCATTTCCGTCGCCGACCGTGGCGTCAGTGGACCGGTAGGTCCCACAGGGGGAACCAGCGGGCCAGGTCGGTCTCGAAGGGCAGGTCGGACCCCACCATGGAGCGGATGCGCAGTTCGAGCTCGGTGTCGCGCTTCTCCTTCTGCCCATCCACCGGTGCGAAGGGATAGAAGGTGCCGCGCTTGAAGAGGTAGACCAACGAGCACTTCTTGGCATCACTTGGCGCGTCGGGCCCTGGCACGAAGCCGAAGACCGAGCACAGCAACTGCGGTCCCCAGCCGGCGTCGCTCAAGGTGGAGTTGGCCATGTGCACGTGGGTCACCAGCTCTTCGAGGTCGTCGTTACTCAGCAACAACCAGCCGTAGCCGAAGGAGTCCTGGACGTGGGTGAAGCTATCGCCCACCAGTTCGGCCACCTCGTGCTGGAGGTCTTCGGCGCCTTGGCCGGCTGGCGGCTTCCAGCACACACCGGCGTGCCCCGAACTGACCAGCCCGCCCGCCGCCTGCAGCGTCATGGCCGCCGTCGGCAGTGAGAAAAGCGCGTCGAGATTGGCTTTGACCGGCTTGGTCCGGCCCAGCAACGTGTCAAAGAGACCCACGGATCACGTCCTTCGCAGATGCTCGATCAGAACGCAGATGCTCAGCGCGGTTCAGCGCAGCTCAGTGCGATTGGTTCAGCTGCGCCTCGAGCTCGCTCAGCTGAGCCAGCCGGCGCTCGAGGGTGGGGTGGGTGCGGAAAAGCTGGCCGAAACTGAACCCGCTGCCGCCCTGGCCCCGGGTGTCCTGCGCACCGTGCGCCGCTGTGGCCGGGGCGAAGAAGAAGGCGTTGAAGGGCTCGGCCGCCCGCAGGTCCTTGGTCGGGATGCGCCCGATCTCCCCGGTGATCTTCACCAGCGCCGACGCCAGCAGCGAGGGCCGCCCGATCAGGAGCGCACCGGAGCGGTCAGCGGCCAGCTCGCGGTAGCGGGACAGGGCCATGGTCAGCATGAAGCTGAGGAAGTAGACGACGACCGAGACCAGCATCACCATCATCTCGATCATGACGAGTTGCCCGCCGCTGTTGTTGTTCCGGCCACGGCCGCCACCCATGCCGCCGAAGATCTCCGAGTAGAACATCACGCGGGTCAGCAGGCCGGCGATCATGCCGAGCCCGCTGGCGATCGTCATCACGGCGACATCGCGGTGGGCCACGTGGGAGATCTCGTGGGCCAGTACCGCCTCGACCTCAGGCTCGTCGAGCCGGCGCAGCAAGCCGGATGTGGCGCAGACCACGGCGGCCTTGGGGCTGCGACCGGTGGCGAAGGCGTTCGGGACGTCGGTGTTGGCGATGGCCACCCGCGGCTTGGGCATGTCGGCCAGGGCGCACAGACGGTCGATGATCCCGTGCAGTTCAGGTGCCTGCTCGGGTGTCACCTCCTTGGCGTGCATGGCGAACATGGCGATCTTGTCGCTGAAGTAGTACTGACAGAACAGAAGTCCGAAACCGATAACCAGAATCAGCACCAGGCTCTTCAAGAAGATGAAGAGGATGCCCATGAACGCTGCGTAGAGCAGCACGATGAAGAAACCCGTCATGAGCATGCGGGTCGTCAGGCCACGATCGGCCGGAATATTGCGTGACAAAGCCACCTAGCTGTCTCCTCCGTTACTGCTTTGTTCTGGCGCCGGCAGTGCCGCCGCGTCTCCTTCGCTCGGCCCCGAGCCCCCACCCGTGCCCAGCTCCATCTTCAAGGCCGCCAGCTCGTTGTCGACCTGGTTCGTGGACGACACCTTGTCCAGCTCCTTCTGGATGTCGTCCACCGGTGTACTGAGATCGTTGAGCGCACCGGAGGCGATCAGCTCGTCGAGGGCACCGGCCCGGGCCTGCATCGAGGCGATCTTGTCCTGGGCCCGCTGCATGGCGGCGGCCGACGATCCCATCGTGTTGCCGATACCCGAGATGGCCTCGCCCACCTGCGTCTGCGCCTGGGCTGCCGTGTAGCTGGCCTTGAGCGTCTCCTTCTGGGTGCGGAACCGCTCGACCCGGAGCTGCAGCTCCTGCTGAGTCTGGACCAGCTTCTGCTCCTGATCGGTGATCTGGTCGTGCTGGGACTTGAGCTCGGCCAATTGCTCGCCCAGAGCAGCCCGGCGGGACAGGGCCTCTCGGGCCAGGTCCTCGTTGTTCTGCGACAACGCCGCCTTGGCCTGACCCTGCAGCTTGTCGGCCTGCTTCTGCAACCCCTGCGCCTGCAGCTCGATCCGCTTGCGCGCCGTCGCCACATCGGCCACCCCGCGGCGGACCTTGGTCAGCTGTTCGATCTGCTTCTCGTACGAGAGGTCGAGGGTGTCGCGGGGATCCTCCGCCTTGTCAAGGACCTTGTTGGCCTTGGCCTGGAAGATCCCTTTAATTCGTTCCCACGTGCCTGCCATAGGCAACGAGCATATGGCCCAGGGGGCGGGGGGTGGGCACCGCGAGGACCGGGCCGCCCAGGCTCACCACTAAGGTCCCCGGCGTGGCCGACCGCCTCTGCCTGCTCTCCGTCCACGCGCACCCCGACGATGAATCGTCCAAGGGGGCGTCAACCGTGGCCCGCTACCACTCCGAGGGCGTCCACACCGTGCTGGTCTGCTGCACCGGCGGGGAAGAGGGCGACATCTTGAACCCGGCCATGGATACACCCGAGGTGCGGGCCGATATCGGTGCCATCAGGATGGCCGAGCTCAAGGCGGCGACCGAGATCATCGGTTACGACGACACGATCCTCCTCGGCTACCGCGACTCGGGCATGCCCGAGAGTGAGGCCAATGCCCGCCCGGACTCCTTCGCTCAAGCGCCTCTGGAGGAGGCAGTCGGCCGACTGGTGACCATCATCCGGCGGGAGCGGCCCCAGGTGATCATCACCTACCCCGATGGGCAGAATGAGTACCCGCACCCCGACCATTTGCGGGTGCACGAGATTTCGCTCCCTGCTTTTGAGGCCGCAGGGGATCCGGACCAATTCCCGGAGGCGGGACCACCCTTCACTCCCTCCAAGCTCTATTACAACGTGTGGCCGGCAGAGCGGTTCCGCCAGATTCATGACAAGTTCGAGGAACTCGGCCTCGAGTCACCCTTCGACGAGAAGTGGCTGGCCCGACTCACCCGCGATGAGCCGTTCACCACGGCCATCGACATCACCGGATTTGGTGAAGTGCGCGCCAACGCGTTGAAGGCCCACGCCACGCAGGTGGACCCCACCTCGAAGTTCTGGTTCGGCCTGCCGCCAGAGGTGATGCGCGACATCTTCCCGGTGGACCAGTATCGCTTGGCTCTGAGTCACGTCGGTTCGACCGATGTGGTCGAAGACGACCTCTTCGCCGGGGTGCGTCCGACCTAACAGCTGACTCAGGTGATCCCGCCCAGGAAGGGCAGGTTGATCAGGCCAGCGCTCTGCGCCAGTATCAGGGCCACTGCCGTCGCCAGCGCGCCGAGCAGTACGACGGTGACCAGCGCCTGCACCCGAACGGGGGAACCCTGGCGAGTTGCTTTTGGCGGCCGGGTGCGACGGACCACTTCTTCGCGGGGTGGTCGCTGACTTCGCCGGGCGGGACGTTCCGGGATTTCATCCACCGCGAGTTCCTCCGTGGCGACAACGCGGACCCGGGGCCGGCGGGGCTTCTCGGGTTTGTGAGCGGACGGTCGGGCTTTAGGCGCCGGTCCGCCCGTCTCCACCTTGTCGCGTGAGTGTTCGTAGGCCCGGGCGGCGGTCAATCGGGCCGCTTCCCGACGTCGCTCGGCTTCGACCTCGCTCGCCTGTTCGGCGGCCAATCGGGCCGCTTCCCGACGCCGCTCGGTCTCAACCTCGCTTGCTTGTTCGGCCGCCAGACGTGCGGCCTCCAGGCGCGCGGCTCCTTGGCGGGCGGCCTCTTCTTCAGCACGTCGCCGCACTGCGGCTCGCTCGGCCTCATGACGTTTTACTTCGAGACGGGCGGCTTCGTCTCGAGCGGCTTCTTCGGCTCGTTGCCGGGCGGCCAGACGTTCCGTCTCGAGACGGGCGGCTGCTTGCTCAGCGGCTAACTCAGCAGCGGCTTCTTCGGCCAGTCGCTGGGCGGCCAGACGTTCGGCTTCGAGGCGCGCGGCTTCCTGGCGAGCAGCTTCTTCAGCGCGTCGCTTTGGGGCCTCCCGACGTTCTGCTTCCTGACGGGCGGCCTCTTCTTCGGCCAATCGCTGGGCGACCAGACGCTCCGCTTCGAGCCGCTCTGCCTCAAGACGAGCAGCTTCGAGACGTGCGGTTTCGACGCGAGCAGCTTCGAGACGTTTCGCTTCGAGACGTTTCGCTTCGACACGCTCCGCTGCTTGCCGTGCCGCCTCTTCCTCGGCCAGGTGTTCCGCCTCCAGGCGCTGCGCCTCCAGGCGAGCAGCCTCCCTGCGGGCCGTCTCCTCGTCTGCTCGCTGTTGTGCCTCCAATGCTGCCGCTGATGCTGAAGTCTCGAGCATCTCTTCCGGTTCTGGCAGCAGGAATGTTTCGTCGGAGACAAGGCTGTCGGCGAATCCCGATGGCAGGTCATCGGGCAGCTCGAAGTCCGACGCTTGGGTCCCGGCCTCGCTTCCTTCAACCGGCCACGACAGGCTTGAAATCGAGTCGAGCGGTGCATCTTCGGGCCAAACCAGGGGAGCGGTATCGGGTTTCGATGGAGGATGGGGCGCCAGCTGCTCGGAGACGACGTCTTCGAAGCTGGGCGAATTCGGCTCGACGACGGCGGGGGCGTCTCCCAAGGCCCTCTTCGCGGCCAGTGCCATCGACAGGTCTGATGTGAGGTCTACCGGCTCTCCTGACGCGATTGGTGCCGGCGGTTCGGAAGTCACCTTGCGCAAGATGACGTCGAGATCGTCGACGGTCCAGCGGGGAATTACCAGTGGCGTGACCGATCCGCCGCCGCGCAACGTCAGGAGCACGCCACCGCGGCGCTCCTCAATTTCCCATTCCGAGACCCGGTCCCACGACATGTACCGCGGGTGTTCGCCGGGGCGCCGGATCTCGATCCCCTCATAGGTGAGGGCGAGTTCGAAGACGTCAGCGGGCTTGCGACGAGCCCTGGAATGCAGCGTCACGCCGTCCATGCGAGCTTCGGTCACGGTACTCAGCTTCCTTGGCGGAACTCTTCTTCGAGAAGAGCTGCTGCCTGGCGGGCCGTCTCTTCGTCGGCTCGCCGCTGTACTTCTGACGCCGCTGATGCCGAAGCCCCGAGGACCTGCTCGGGCTCGGGCAGCAGGAAGGGCTCGTCGGAGACGGTGTCTTCGGCGAATCCTGAGAGCGGATGATCGGGCAGCGCGAAATCCGATGTCTCGGCGGCCTCGGCCTCGGCCCCTCTCTCGGCTGGTTTATCCGGCCACGCCAAGCTCGAGATCCCGTCGAGCGGTGCATCTTCTGGCCAGACCAGGGCACCGCTGTCCGGCCTCACCGGCTGTTCTGAGGTCAGTGGCGGGGGTTCGGACGTCAGCCGGCTCAAGACGGTGTCGAGCTCGTCGACGTTCCAGCGTGGGATCACCAGTGGCGTGACCGCGCCGCCGCCGCGCAAGGTCAGGATCACGCCACCTCGCCCCTCTTTGATCTCCCACTCCGAGATGCGGTCCCACGACATGTAGCGAGGCGGTTCGCCGTCGCGCCGGATTTCGATCCCCTCGTAGGTGAGGGCCAGTTCGAAGACCACGGCGGGCTTGCGACGGGCGTCGGTGTACACCGACACGCCGTCGATTCGAGCTTCGGCCACTGTGCTCACGATCCCAGGCGCGCCAAATCGCGGAGAGGTCGGTAGCCGATCAACTTGGCACCGGCGGCTTCAATTGCTTCACGCACCCAAGATTCGGCGACGATCATCCGGTAGTCATCGACCCGCGCTTCCCAATCGTCGCTGGCCAGTGATTGCAGCTCCGCGCTCTCGATGGCGGGGTGCAGGTAGAACTCGGTGACGCCGGCCCGGAGGGAAGCGATGTCCTCCTGAAAGGTCTGTCGGGATCCCACGCCACCCTTCACCACTCGCAGGTGGTCCGTGAATACGGCGCCGGCGTCGGCCGCCACCTGGCGAGAGGCGAAGCCCGTATAACGATCGCCACCGACACCCACCATCCGAAGCGGCAAGCCGAACTCGATCGCCATGTCGAGGTACACATCGAAGAACTCGGGCCGCAGCTGCAGCGTGCCCATGTGGGAATCGATGTGACTCACGTCGAAGCCCCACAGGATGGCCCGCTCTATCTGGGCCCGGCATTCCCGCCGCACTTCGTCCAGGTCGGCGTGATCCCAGACGTCTTGCACGGTGCGGGGAAAGCCGCCATCCCCGCCCAGGAGGGAGGGAGCATGTGTGATCGGTCCCCAGCGGTACAGCGGGAACTCGGCGGTCAATGTCAGATGGACCCCGACGTCCTCACCGCGGTAGCGGCTGGACGCCTCTCGGGCCCAGGGACAGGGCACCATCAGCGTGGCGCTGGTCACCGTGCCGGTGGCCAGGCACTCGAAGACCGCGACGTTGGCCGAGTGGCAGGAACCCAGATCGTCGGCATTGATGATGACCAACTTGGCATCGGCGTCATAGCCCAGACGCTGCGCCAGTGTTGGCTCACTCATCTCCTGCCCCAACTCCTCGTGTGACCTCGGCGTCCTGGGTACGGGCGTCCGCCGCGATCTTGTTTTGGAAGTCCACCATTGTGTCAGCCAGTCGAGCGTCGCCGATCCCGAGGATCCTGACGGCAAGTAGGCCGGCGTTGCGGGCTCCATTGACCGCCATGGTGGCGACCGGCACGCCCCGGGGCATCTGCACGATGGAGAGAAGGGAATCCAAGCCGTCAAGGTGCGAGAGGGCGACCGGGACGCCGATCACCGGCAGCCGGGTCACCGAGGCCAGCATCCCGGGCAAGTGAGCCGCGCCGCCCGCCCCCGCGATGATGATCTTGAGACCGCGCTCGGCCGCGGCATGCCCGAAGGCGATCATGTCGTCCGGAGTCCGGTGGGCCGAGACCACCCGGACCTCGTGGGGCACACCAAAGCCCTCGAGCACCTCTACCGCCTCTTGCATGACCTTGAGGTCCGACGAGCTGCCCATCACGACCGCCACCACTGCTGCTTCAGCCATCACGTCGTCACCCCATCAGGCAGGTCGAGTCCCGGCGGGTGCGGGCTCCCGAGGGCCAGGGCGGCGCCCCAGGCTCGGGCGCGGACGGTTTCTGCCTCAGCTCCGCACACGGTCACGTGTCCCAGTTTGCGTCCTGGCCTGGTCTCTTTGCCATACAGGTGCACGTGGGCCCCATCGAAGGCCAGAGCCCGCGGCAGCAGAGACTCGAGGGGATGGCCCGCTGGGCCGCCGAAAACGTTGACGCTGGCGACGTGCGGATACTGGGGGACGGTCAGCCCCAGGGGGAGGTCCAGGACCGCCCGCAAGTGGTTCTCGAATTGGGACGTCACGGCCCCCTCAATAGTCCAGTGCCCGGAGTTGTGGGGGCGGGTGGCCACCTCGTTCACCAGGAGTTGACCCTTGGACCAGAAGAGCTCGACGGCCATAACCCCGACGGCCCCGGCCAGGTCGGCCACCTGGCCGCCCAGGGCGGTCGCCGCCTCGGTCACGCTCGGATCGAGCCGTCCCGGTACCAGCACTTCTCGGCACACCCCACCGACCTGGGCCGTCTCGACTGCCGGCCACGTCACCCTTTCTCCGTTGGGGCGCCGGGCCACCATCACGGCCAGCTCGGCATCGAGGGGCACGAGTTCCTCGAGTAGTAGCGGGCCCGCCTGGGCCAACGCCTCGAGCAGGTCGGCCGCCTCACTGGCCTCTCCGAGCTGCCAGACACCCTTCCCGTCGTAGCCACCTTGGGTGGTCTTGACGACCATGGGCCAGCCGTGCTCGGCCCCGAAGGCCCGGAGGGCGTCGAAGCTGGCCGGGCCGTTCTCGATGACGACATGGGCGGGGACGGGCAAACCGGCTTCGACCAGGACGGACCGCATATGACCCTTGTCAACGGCCATATGGAGGGCGTCGGCGCCGGGCCGGACGATCGCTCCCTCCCGGCTCAGCTGCGCCACGTAGTCGAGATTGACCTGCTCGTGATCGAAGGTGATGACCTGGCAGCGCTCAGCCAGGGCACGTAGGTCGTCGAGCTTGCGGGGAGTCCCGATCACCACTTCGGACGCGACGGCACAGGCCGCGTCATCGGGATGCTCAGCCAGCACGACCATGGAGAGGCCGAGGGCGCTGGCTGCTTCACCTGCCATGCGGGCCAGCTGACCGGCCCCGACGAAGCCGACGTGGTGCGGTTTCAGATGGCTAGCCTCCCGGCAGGAATGTGGCGGGCACGACCGGCACACTAGATCCCATTCGGGTGAGGAGACGGCGAGCACCGTGGCAAAACCCCTGCGCATCGGAAACTTGATCGACGTCTCGAAGCCCTTCAGCGGGGTGGTGGAGGAGCTGCGCGGCTTGGCCGACGCCGGGTTCGACCATGCCTTCGCCGTGCAGATCTTCGGCCCGGACGCCCTCACGTTGTTGGCCGCGGCGGGGGCGCAGGTGCCCGATATCTCTCTGGGCACCGGCGTGGTCCCCGTCTACCCCCGTCACCCGATGATGCTGGCCCAGCAGGCGCTGACCGTGCAGGCAGCCACGGGCAACCGCTTGCTGCTGGGCATCGGGCTGTCGCACCAGATCGTGGTGGAGAGCATGTGGGGTCTGAGCTATGAGAAGCCGGCCGCTTATATGAAGGACTACCTGTCGGTGCTCATGCCGCTCATGCGGGGTGAGACGCTCAACTTCTCCGGTGAACGAATCACCACTAACGCCTACAGCGCACTCGAGATCGGCGGGGTCGAGCCTCCCCCCACCCTGGTGGCCGCCCTCGGGCCCACCATGCTCAAGCTGGCCGGTCAGCTGGCCGACGGCACCATCACCTGGATGACGGGCCTCAACACGATCGAGGGGCACGTGGCTCCCACCATCACGGCCGCCGCCGCCGAGGCGGGTCGCCCGGCGCCTCGGGTGGTGGTCTCCCTGCCGATCTCGGTCACGTCCGATATCGAGGGGACCAAGGAGAAGGTCAACAAGGCCTTTTCCATCTATCCCAACCTGCCGGCGTACCGAGCCATGTTGGACCGGGAAGGTGCCGACGTGGCGGCCGACATCGCCCTGCTCGGTGACGAGAGCGCCGTGGTGGCGTCGCTCGAGCGCCTGGCCGCAGTCGGGGCGACCGACTGCGTGGCCTCCATCGTCGGCACTGCCGAAGAGCGGCAGCGCACATTCGACCTGTTGAGCGAGCTCGCCCGTAGCTGACATCAGCCGCGGCCGCAGCCGAACGATCCGCCGGCGGCTTAGCGCTTCAGCGATGTGTACTTGAACTCGTTGAGATCGGGCTGCGCGTCGAAGAGATCGAGGATGCCGTCGATCGTGCGGCGGGCCAGAGCGGCATCGCCCCCGGGCCTGCTCATCAGGCGGACGAACACTGCTCGATCGTCGACCACGAAGGTCGGGACGCCGAAGGCCTGCCACTCATTGACGGCCTGCAGGTGGGCGTCACGGATGACCCCGATGGGCCACCCTTCCTTTATCTCGCGCAGAACATCGTCACCGGGGACGCCGTTGGCATCGAGCACGTCCGACACGGCCTGGGCCACCCGCAGGTCCACACCCTGGTCGTGTCGGGCTGCGAACAGCGCCTCGTGGACCGCAAAGAACTGGTCGTGATAGCGATCGCGCACGACCACGCCGGCCGCCAAGGCGATCAGGTCGGCCTCCTTGGCCGGGTCGTCCCAGACTGGCGTACCGCCCTCGGGGATGTGGGTCTGGGTCAGGGAGAAGGGGAGGAACGTCACGTCCCACTCCGCTCCGTCGGCCAGGGCCGTCACGATGTGTTCATGGGCATTGCGGGCGAAGGGGCAGCGGTAGTCCCAGTTCACGGCGAAAGACTTCATAGACGTTCCAACCTGACCTCGATGCCGTCCATTCCCATCGGACGCCGCCGCCCGCCCCGCCGACGCCGGCCCGGGCTCCGGCCGCGGCGCCCCGGTGTGATGGTGTCGACCAGCGGGCGCAGGACCAGACCGAGCACCGAGCCCAGCACGGCGCCACCGATCACATCGGTTGGATGGTGGGCCCGCAGATGGACCCGGCTGGCCGCTACCGCGCCGGCAAAGGAGACGGCGGCGGTCCGGGCCGTATCACTTTCGGGCAATACGATGGCCGTGCAGAAGGCGGCAGTGGTGTGACCGCTCGGAAAGCTGCTGCTCCGCGGGGCGCGGACGCCGGCTTCGAGATGATCATCGGGGCGTTCCCGGTCGACGGCCTGCTTGACCAGGCGGCTGGCGATGAGCGAGGAGAACCCGGCTGCCCCGAGAGCCACGAAAGCCCGCCGCCGCTCGGGACCCTTCCGGCGTATCTTGATGAGCCCGATCAGGACCCAGATCAGGCCGTAGTCAGAGAGATTCGAAAGGGCGGCGGCGGCCCGGTCGACCCGGGGCTTACCTCGCAGCGGGGCAAACGCGCTATCCACCGCGGCATCGATGCGCCCCAGGTCAATCGGCGCACTGGCCTCGTCGTTCACGCCGCGAAAGCGGGGCAGCTGGTCTTGAAGTTGCAGTAGTCGCACAGGGGCCCCACTCGTGGTCTGAAGTCTTCAGATTGACACGCCCGCTCGATGGCGCCCCACACGGCCGTGGTGCGGACCCGCTGACCCCGGATGGTCTGGGCGGTGACCGCCGTGGTGATCACGATGGGTTCGCGCAAGTGCAGCAGCCGAACCTCGACCGGGGCCCGGCCCATCAGGCGCTCGCACAGGAGGGCGTAGGTCTGGACACCGCTCATCTTTCCCTGCTCGAAACGCTGGCCCGGGGCCCGACCCGTTTTGTAGTCCACCACGATCAGGTCACCGTCGTCGGTGAGATCCAGGCGGTCGATGATGCCCCGAAGTCGCAGCCCGTCCTCGTTGATCTCCACCCCGAGCTCGACGCCGATGGCGCGCACCGCATTCGGATCCTCGAGGCGGAAGTAGTTGTCCAG
The DNA here is from genome assembly GCA_036489775.1 of Acidimicrobiales bacterium. Lineage (GTDB taxonomy): Bacteria > Actinomycetota > Acidimicrobiia > Acidimicrobiales > RAAP-2 > Bog-473. The sequence goes on from DASXFC010000038.1 coordinate 31,381, forward strand.
CAAGTGGCGGGCATCAAGCAAGAACGCGGCCGCCGAGTCGGGATCGAGACCGAGCTCCACGTACTCGGGGTCATCCTGCAGCTCGGCCCAGGACCGGTCGAGCTCGTCCACCGCCACCTCGATGGTCCTCTGCCCGGCCTCGTGGTTCCAGAACAACCCCTCCAGGGCGGCGTGGACCAGGGTTCCTTTAACGGCGTGCGGTGACGGCGGTTGAGGGAGGTGGTCGATCTGCGCGAACTTGAAGGCCAACGGGCAGGAGGTGAATGCGGTCACCTTCGATGGCGACAGTGTCCGAGGGGGTGCGAGCGCCATCCAGCCAGGATACGGGTCGGCTCTGACAGGACCGAGCCACTCCGGGGACGTGACAAAGTGATCGCCGCATGGAGGACACGATGAGAATGGTCGTGAGGCGAGCTGATGCCACCCTCTGACCTGCAACGGCAGACGCACTGGGCCGGGCTGATCGCGGGGGATCCGGTCCAGGTCGACGGCCACCGCATGCGTGGCACCTCCTGGAAGTTCCTGGCCCACGTCACCAATACCGAATCAGGTGAGCAGTGGGTCGAGGTGGTCGGCGGCCGCTCCGGGGACCGGGCCGTGCGCTCCTTCCGCCCCGACCAGCTCTACGCCGTGTCCGCCCGGCCGGGGCGCGACGCTTCGCTGGCCGACGCGCCGGGACTCCCCTTCGACTGACGCCATGCCCGCCCCGACCCTGACCACGGATCGACTGATCCTGCGACCCTTCACCAACCAAGATCTGCCCGCCCTGACCGTGCTGCACCGCGAGCCCTCGTTCTGGTGGTACCCCCTGCGCGGCGCCATGCCGCCGGAGCAGACGGCCGAGTTCCTGACGCGGACGATGGCGCGGTACGAGTCGGACGGTGTGTGCATCGAGGCAGTGGTCGACCGCACCAGTGGACTGATGATCGGATGGGCGGGGTTGGCCGTGCCCCACTTCCTGCCCGAGATCTTGCCGGCGGTCGAGGTGGGGTGGCGGCTGTCACCGACCTTTCGCGGTCTGGGCCTGGCCACCGAGATCGGGCAAGCAGCGGTGGACTGGGGTTTCACCGAAGGAGGGTTGGACCGCCTGGTCAGTATCTTCGAGCCCGAGAACGCCGCCTCCGGACGCGTCATGGAGCACCTCGGTTTCGTGCCCTGCTTGTGGACCAGCGGGGCGCGCGGCGAAGAGGTGACGGTGACGGAACTGTCGATCGACACCTGGCGGGAAAGGCGGACCAAGCGCGATGGGTGACATTGGCGTCCAGACAGCTGTAGAAGCCGAGGGCGGGCCCGACGGCGACGGCGTGCAGCGCTTCAGTGGACAGCTCTCGGACGATTGGGAGATCTGGGGCCCCGAAGGCGGTTACGTCGCTGCCGTGGCCCTCCGGGCCGCCGGCGCGGCCAGCCCGTTCGACCGCCCGGCCAGCTTCTTCTGCCACTACCTCTCGGTGGCCGCCTTCGAGCCGGTCGAGTTGACCGTGACCCCGCGCCGCAGCGGGCGCACCGTGTTGGCGCAGCGGGTCGAGATGACGCAGCGCGGGAAGCCGGTCCTCGACGCCATGGTGTGGTCGGTCGGTGAGGTCACCGGATTGGTGCACGAGGACCTGACGCCGCCGCTGGTCGCCGATCCCGAGGATGTGAAGTCGTGGGAAGAGCTCGTCCCCGAAGGCCGGGACGGGCCGGGCTTCAACTTCTGGGACAACTTCGTGCAGAAGCCGATCACCTACAGCCTCGAGTGGCCGCCCAAGGAACCGATGCCGCCGGTGTGGCAAGCCTGGGTGCGCTGTCAGCCCACCGCCACCTTCGAGGACCCATGGGTCGACGCGGCGCGCACGCTCATCGTGCTCGACGTGATGAGTTGGCCCGCCGGCCACCGGCCGCACGCCCACCTCGATCACGGCTTCATCGCACCCAGCCTCGACCTCTACGCCGCCTTCCAACGTCCGGGCACGTCCTCGGACTGGCTCTTGCTCGATGGCCATTCGCCGGTGGCCGACGACGGATTGCTGTCGTGGAACGGGCGGGTCTGGAACCGCGACCGCAAGCTCTTGGCCAGTGGTGGCGGTCAGGCAGTGTTCCGCCACACCTGAGGGGCGGCAAGCCGCCGCTCAGCGGTTACTCGCTCGAGTAGCCGTCCATACGCGCCAAGATGCGCAGCATCACCTCGTCGGCGCCGGCACCGATGGAGTCGAGGCGGGTGTCGCGGAAGTAACGCGAGGTCCAGTGCTCGTCCATGTAACCGATGCCACCGTGAAACTGCACTGCGGTGTCGGCCACTTCGCGCTGGAGGCGTGACCCCATGAGCTTGCCGATGGTGGCGAAGCGGGTCACGTCCTCGCCGCGCTGCACCGCCTCGGCCGTGGTGCGGGCGTAGTGCTTGAGCATGTCGTGACGGGCGCTCAGTTCGGCCAGGACGAATTGCAGATGCTGGTTGGCCATCAGAGGTTGGCCGAAGACCATGCGTTGGGCCAGGTAGTTCTTGGTGCGTTCGAGGGCCAATTCGATCGAGCCGACCTGCTTGTAGACGGTGATGAGGCGTTCGGCCTGGAACTGCACCATCTGCTGCTGGAAGCCGCGGCCGATCTCGCCGATGGTGTTGGACAGCGGGACCCGGACGTCGGTGAAGGAGAGCTCGGCGGTGTCGCTCGACCACATGCCGAGCTTCTCGAGCTTGCGCGACACGGCGACACCCTCGACTGCGGTCGGCACCACGATCATCGACATGCCCCGGTAGCCCGGCTCGTCCGAGGTCCGGGCCAGCAGGCAGAGCCAATCGGCCTGCGTGCCGTTGGTGATGTAGAGCTTGGATCCGTTGATCACCCACTCCTCGCCGTCGCGCACGGCCCGGGTGCGGATACCGGCCACGTCGCTGCCGGCGTCCGGCTCGGTCACCGCGATGGAGGCCACCACTTCGCCCCGGATGGCGGGAGCCAGGTAGGCCTCCTTCAGCTCGGGCGTGCCGTAGGCATGGAGAGCCGGCGTGGCCATGGACATCTGCACGGCCATCGCCATCGGCACACCGCCGCAGCTGATGCGGCCCATCTCCTCTCCGGCGATCAGCATGAACGAGTGGTCGGCCGCCATGCCGCCGTAGGCCTCGTCGTACTCGAGCCCGAAAATACCGACCTTGGCCAACTTCGGGAAGAGTTCGTGGGCGGGGAAGGTCCGCGCCCGCTCCCACTCGTCGACGTGCGGCTCGATCTCGCGCTCGAACAGATCGCGCAGCGTCTTGCGGAAGAGCTGATGTTCGTCGGTCTCGATCACAGCCGCACGTTACCCCGGCCCAATTGCGGTTCAGGATGCGGCTCGCTTGATACCCCTACACTGCGCATTCGTGACGGACGACCTGGTCGTGGTGGACAGCTCCGGCGCGGTCTGCACCCTGACCCTCGATTCCCCGCACAACCGCAACGCCCTGTCCTCGGCGCTGCTGGACCAGTTGGTGACTGCGTTTCGTGGTGCCACGAGCGACCGGTCGACCCGAGCCATCGTGCTCACCGGCACCGGCAGCGTGTTCAGTTCCGGGGCCGATCTCTCCGAGCGGGGTGAATTCCGCTCGGCCCGCATGGAGGAGTTGCTGGCGCTGATCTCGTCCGCCCCGGTGCCGGTCATGGCCCGGGTCAACGGGCACGCCCGGGCCGGCGGCATCGGCCTCATCGCCGCCAGTGACCTGGCCGTTGGGCTGGCGGCCAGCACCTTCGGCTTCAGCGAGGTGCGACTGGGTGTGGCGCCGGCCTTGATCATGGTGCCGGCCCTACGCAAGATGCCCCGGCGCTTCCTGGAACGGACGATGCTCACCGGTGCGTCGTTCACTGGCGCCGAGGCCGCGGCGGCCGGCCTGCTGACGGCGGCCGTCGACGACGTGGCGGCCCTCGACGCCTGGGTCGGCGCCACCACCACCGACATCCTCAAGTCGGCCCCGGGTGCCGTGGCTGCCACCAAGCAGCTGCTGCACGCCGTACCCGATCTGGACTTCGCCGACGCGCTGGCGCTGGCCGGGGCCAAGTCGGCCGAGCTCTTCAACGGCGAGGAGGCGGCCGAGGGGATGGAGGCCTTCTTCGCTAAGCGCCCGCCCGCCTGGGACGAGATCGCCGAGTCCACCGGGAATGCACCATGAGCCGGGTCCTGTCCACCGCGCTGTCGGCGCACGCCGAGGATTTTGTCGAGAACGCGCGTGCCATGGGCGTACTGGTCGACCAGGTGCGCGCCCTGCACGATCAATTGCTCGAGGGCGGCGGTCCCCAGTACGTCGAGCGGCACCGAGCCCGCGACAAGATGATGGTGCGCGAGCGCCTCGAGGCGCTGGTCGACCCCGGGACGCCGGTGCTCGAGCTGTGCCCCCTGGCCGGGATGGAGACCGAGGACCCTCTGGGCGGCGGTGTGGTGGTCGCGCTGGCCGAGATCTCGCACACGCAATGCCTGGTGATCGCCAACGACCCGACGGTGCGCGGCGGCACCACCAGCCCCACCACGATCAAGAAGCTGTTGCGGGCCATGGATGTGGCCGAGATCAACCGGTTGCCCCTGGTCCTGATGGTGGAGTCGGGCGGAGCCGATCTTCCCCGCCAGGCCGATGTGTTCGTACCGGGCGGCGAACAGTTCCGGCGGCTGACCCAAATGTCGGCCCAAGGCATCCCGACCATCTGCGTGGTGTTCGGCTCGTCGACCGCCGGTGGGGCGTACCTGCCCGGCATGAGCGACTACACCGTCATGATCGACGAGCGGGCCCGCGTGTTTCTGGGCGGGCCGCCGCTGGTGAAGATGGCCATCGGCGAAGACGCCGACGAGGAGGAGCTGGGCGGCGCCCGCATGCACGCCCGTATCTCGGGCCTGTGCGACTACCTGGCGCGGGACGAGCCCGAGGCCATCGCCATGGCGCGGGGCATCGTGGCGCACCTGCGGTGGCACCGCCTCGGACCCGGTTCGACCGAACCCGGCGACGAACCTCGGTACCCGGCCGAAGAACTGCTCGGCGTGGCGCCGGTCGATGTGCGCATCCCCTTCGACGTGCGCGAAGTGCTGGCCCGGGTGCTCGACGGGTCGCGCTTCGAGGAGTTCAAGACGCTCTACGGCGCCCAGCTGGTCTGCGGGTGGGGCTCCATCGGTGGCTACCCCATCGGCGTGCTGGCCAACAACGGCATCCTGTTCTCGGAGGAGGCCCAGAAGGGTGCCCAGTTCATCCAGCTCTGCAACCGCAGCGACACCCCGTTGCTCTTCGTCCAGAACATCACCGGGTTCATGGTGGGGACCCGGTACGAGCAGGGCGGCATCATCAAGGACGGCGCCAAGATGATCAACGCGGTGTCGAACTCGACGGTGCCGCACCTGACGCTGATGATCGGGGCCAGTTACGGCGCCGGCAACTACGCCATGGCCGGGCGGGCCTACGACCCGCGCTTCGTGTTCACCTGGCCCAACCACCGGATCGCCGTCATGGGGCCCAAGCAGCTGGCCGGTGTCCTCTCCATCGTGCGGCGCAACGCGGCCGAACAGGCGGGCCGTTCCTTCGACGAGGAGGCCGACCAGGCGTTGCGCGCGGCGACCGAGGCCCAGATCGAGGAGGAGTCGACCGCGCTCTACGCCACCGGCCGGCTCTGGGACGACGGGATCATCGACCCCCGCGACACCCGCATGGCGCTGGCCATCGCGCTCACGGCGGTGCACTCGGCGCGGGTCAAGGGCACCGGCACCTTCGGGGTGGTGCGGCACTGATGGCCCCGCTGCGCCGGGTGCTGGTGGCCAATCGGGGCGAGATCGCCCGGCGGATCATCGTGGGCGCGCACGACGCCGGCTACGAGGCGGTGGCCGTGTTCGCGCCCGACGACGCCCGCAGCCCGCACGTGGCCGAGGCCAATCTGGCCATCGCCTTGACCGGGGCCACCTTGGGCGAGACCTACCTGAACCCCGAGGCGCTGGTGGCGGCGGCGCGAGCCGGCGGAGCCGACGCGCTGCATCCGGGCTACGGCTTCCTGTCCGAGAACCCGGCCCTGCCCGAGGCCTGCGCGGCCGCCGGACTGACCTGGGTCGGGCCGAGCGCCGAGGCCATGCGCGTCATGGGCCACAAGACCCGGGCCAAGGAGACGGTGGCCGCGGCCGGCGTGCCGGTCCTGCCCAGCCAGGTGCTCGATGCGACCAGCACAGCCAAGGATACGGCCGCGGCGGCGGCCGCCATCGGGTTCCCGGTGTTGGTGAAGGCCTCGGCCGGCGGCGGGGGCCGGGGTATGCGCCTGGTCACCGCGGCGGGCGAGCTGGCCGAGGCGGTGGCCTCGGCCCAGCGCGAAGCGGCCGCGGCGTTCGGATCGGGCGAGGTCTTCCTCGAGCGCTACCTGCCCTCGCCCCGCCACATCGAGGTACAGGTCATCGGCGACACCCACGGCACCGTGCTGCACCTCTTCGATCGGGAGTGCTCGGTGCAGCGCCGGCACCAGAAGGTGATCGAGGAGGCGCCGGCCGTGCTGGTGCCCTTGAGCGTGCGGACCCGCATGTGGGAGGCGGCCATCGCGGCGGCCGCCAGCGTGGGCTACGTGGGCGTGGGCACGGTCGAGTTCCTGGTCGACGGCGAGGACTTCTTCTTCCTCGAGATGAACACCCGTCTCCAGGTCGAGCACGGGGTGACCGAACTGGTGACCGGCTTGGACCTGGTGGGGCTCCAGCTGCTGGTGGCCAGCGGGCCGCCGCTGCCCTTCGCCCAGGCCGAGGTGTCCTGCACCGGTCACGCCGTCGAGGCCCGGCTGTGCGCCGAGCGGCCCCGCGAGAATTACCAACCGACGCCCGGGCCGGTGCAGTACGTGGCCTGGCCGGCCGGGGCCGGCTTGCGCGTCGACCGGGCCATCGAGTCGGGCAGCGTGGTCAGCCCGGCCTACGACTCGCTGGTGGCCAAGCTGATGGCGCACGGCGGGTCCCGGACCGAGGCCATCACCCGGCTCAGCCGGGCCGTGAATGAGCTCGAACTCGACGGACTCGAGACCAACCGGGAATTGCTGGCGGCGGTGCTCACCGATGACGTCTACCTGTCGGGCGACGCCGGCATCGACTATCTCGACTCGCGGACCGACCTGCCCCAGGCCAGGCTGGCCGACGAGGCCCGCCGCCGCCAGGCCGCCGCCGCCTCGTTCGCGCTGCTGGCCGTTCGGGCCGCCCGGAGCCTGGTCCCGCTGCGCGGCGCCGGGTGGCGCAACGTCGGCCGGGCCATCGCGATCGATCGGTTCAGTGACGACGACGGCATCATCGAGGTCCGTCTGGCCGGCCCTGATGGCCCAGCCGAGGTGCTGGTCGAAGGGGCCTGGTTGGCCGCCGGTTCGGCCCACGTCGAGGATGGTGCGGTCGATCTCAGCACCGACGGAGTCCGGCGGCGCTACCGCGTCCGCCTGGGTGCGCACCACGCTTACGTCAACGGGCCCGAAGGGCAGTCCTCCTTCGTGCGGCACAGCGAGGACGATGCCGACGACCGAGCGGGCACGGCGGGGGAGTGCCGGGCCCCCCTACCCGGCGCAGTGACCAAGGTACTGGTGGCGGTGGGCGACACCGTGGTCGAAGGGGAGGGGCTGGTCGTCTTGGAGGCGATGAAGATGGAGCACACCCTGCGGGCCGGTGGGCCGGGCACGGTGACGCAGATCCTGTGCCAGCCCAACCAGCAGGTCGATGTCGGTGAACTGCTGATCGCCCTCGATCCGTCGTGAGCGCTGCCGCCGCTCCGTTACGCATCGCCAACTGCAGCGGGTTTTTCGGCGACCGGCTCTCAGCCGCCCGCGAGATGGTCGAGGGCGGTCCGATCGACGTGCTCACCGGTGACTGGTTGGCCGAGCTGACCATGTACATCCTGCACAAGACCCGCGAGCGCAGCGGCGGCTACGCCCGCACCTTCCTTTCGCAATTGGAAGAGGTGCTGCCGACCTGCCTGGAGCGCAACATCACCATCGTGTCCAACGCCGGCGGGCTCAACCCCCAGGGTCTGGCCGAGGCGGTGCGGGAGCTGGCCCGCCGCCAGGGCGTCGAGGTCACCGTGGCCTCGGTGAGCGGGGACGACATCGTGGGGCGCCTGGGCCACTTGCGAGAGCAGGGCGAGTCCTTCGTCAACCTCGATACCGGTGAGGCGCTCCCCGAGGATGCCCCGGTGGTCAGCGCCAACGCCTACCTGGGGGCGCGCCCGATCGCCGACGCGCTGGCGGCCGGCGCCCAGGTGGTGGTGACCGGCCGGGTCACCGACGCCTCGGTGATCGTGGGGCCGGCCATGCACGCCTTCGGGTGGGCCGACCGCGACCTCGATGCCATCGCCGGCGCCGTGGTGGCCGGTCACATCATCGAGTGCGGGGCCCAGTGCTGCGGGGGCAACTACGCCTTCTTCAGCGAGATCCCCCATCCCGAGCGCATCGGCTTCCCCATCGCCGAGATCCACCCGGACGGCTCGTCGGTCATCACCAAGCACCCAGGGACTGGGGGCGCCGTCTCGGTGGGCACGGTCACCGCGCAACTGCTCTACGAGATCGGGAGCGAGCGCTACCTCAGCCCCGATGCGGTGGCCCGCTTCGATTCGATCGCACTGACCCAGGAGGGACCCGACCGGGTACGGCTGGCCGCGGTGCGCGGCGAGACCCCTCCGGCCACGCTCAAGGTCACGGCCAACCTCGAGGCCGGCTGGCGCAACGCCATGACGCTGGCCATCACCGGGGGCCAGGTGCGGGCCAAGGCCCGACTGGCCGCCGATGCCGTGTGGGCCGGCATCTCCGGCGGGCGGGCCGCCTTCACCGAGACCTCCGAAGATCTCTCGGGCGATCTGGACGGGCAGGGCCTGGCCTTCCTGCGCCTGGCCGTGCGCGGCGACGACGAGCGGGCCGTCGGGCGGGCCTTTTCGGGCGCGGTGGTCGAGACCAGCCTGGCCAGCTACCCCGGCACCTTCTTCACCACGGCCCCTTCGAGCGCGCAGGGGGTGGCCCGGTACTGGCCGACGCTGGTGTCGGCCGCCCGGGTGGCGCCCATCATCGAGTGCGAGGGGGTGGCGGTGACGGCGTCGCCGCGGCCCGGACTCGACGCCGTCACCCAGCCCGGCGGCCTGGCCGATGCGCCGGCCCCACCCGCCGCCGCCGACGGCGACATAGTGACCGTCCCGTTGGGCGTGCTGCTCGGGGCCCGCTCGGGCGACAAGGGCGGCCAGGCCAACATCGGCCTGTGGGCCGATGAGGATGAGGTGGCGGCCTGGCTGCACCACACCTTCGACCTGGCGCGGTTCCGCCAGCTGCTACCCGAGGCCGACGCCTACGAGGTCACCCGCCACCCGTTGCCCAACCTCCGTGCCGTCAACTTCGTGGTGGAAGGGATCTTGGGCTGGGGCGTGGCCTCGAACCTGCGCCTGGACACCCAGGCCAAGGGGCTGGGCGAACTCCTGCGCTCGCGGCCGGTGCCGGTACCGGCCGCGCTGGTCCAGCGGGGCCAGCCGGCCCGGCGCCTGGCCGAGTGGACTGTGCCGCCCGCCGGGACACCCTGATCCCACCCAACTCGGCGGCCGGAGCAGTCTGAAAAGATGGCGTGATGGAGGTCCTGCGCGTCCTCGCCCTGATCCTCGGCATCTTCATCGTGATCAAGGCGGGCTGGAGCGTCTTCACCGCGCTGGTGGTGCCCCGGGTCACGTCGTCGACGGCTATGCGAGGGGTGGCCCGCTTCCTCGGTCTGCTGGTCCGGAAGATCTCGCCCCACCTGCCCAACTACGAGGTGCGCGACCGGGTGCTCTCCTTCGTGGGGCCGGCCGCCATGGTCATGCTCTTCGTGGTGTGGTTGGGCCTGCTGCTGGTCGGCTACGGGCTCATCCTCTGGTTCGCCAGCTCCACCAGCTTCGGCACCTCCATGGCCATCGCCGGGTCGTCGATCTTCACGCTCGGCATCGTGTCGAACCCGGCCCCTCAGGACCGGCTGCTCGAGATCCTGGCCTCGGGCACCGGCCTCTTGGTGGTGGCCCTCGAGATCGCCTACCTGCCGGCGCTCTACAACGCCTTCGCCACCCGGGAGACCGAAGTCACTTTGTTGGCCACCCGTTCGGGCACGCCGGCCTGGGGCCCCGAGATCTTGGCCCGGCACCACTACCTCCAGACCATGGACGAGTTGCCCGAGCTGTACGGCAATTGGGAACGCTGGGCGGCCACGGTGTCGGAGAGCCAAAGTAACTACCCGGCGCTCATGTGGTTCCGTTCGCCGGTCTCCTCGCGCAGCTGGCTGGTCGCCCTGGTGGCCATGATGGACTCGGCCGCCCTGTACCACTCGGTCAGCCCGCAGACGACGCCGCATCAAGCCCGGCTCTTCTTGTCGATGGGCAACAACTGCCTGCGCGCCATGGCCCGCGCCCTCGACATCACCTACAACGCCGACCCGCTGCCCGAGGACGGCATCCGGCTCACCCGGGCCGAGTTCGACGAGGGCTACGCCCGGCTCGAGGGCGCGCACTTCGCGCTCGAACGCGACAACGAGGAAGCCTGGCGTCACTTCCACGGCTGGAGGGTCAACTACGAGCAGATCGTCGACTCCCTCACCCGTTTGGTGGTGCCGCCACCGGCGCCCTGGTTCTTGGACCGGCCCGAGCTCGGCGCCATCGACTGGCCGGTGGTGCGCAACCGCACCCCCGATGACCCGAACGGGGTTCAGACGTTCGGGTCGAGCAAGACCTTGAGCACACCGTCGCCCCGGGAGTCGAACAACTCGTAGGCCTCGGGGGCTTGGCTCAGTCCCATCCGGTGGGTGAAGGTCTCATCGAGGCTGAGCCGCCCGGCCTGGACCAGCGGGACCAGGGCCCGCCAGGTACCCGGGACCGGGGCGAAGACGGTGCGCAGCGTGATGCTCTTCAAGAAGACGACGCCCATCGGGAAGGGCAGGGCGAAGTTGAGGTTGACCCCGACGATCGACACCGTGCCGCCGGGAGCCACACACATGACGGCATCGGTCACGGTGGCATCGGCCCCCACGGCTTCGATGACCGAGTCGGCGCCGCGGCCGCCGGTGGCGGCCAGCACCTGGGCCGAGCCTGGGGCGTCGCTGGCGTCGATGGGTTCGGCCCCGAAGGCGGCGGCCCGGGCCAGGCGCTCGGGGACCTGGTCCACCGCCAAGATGCGGGCCGGACCGAACAGGGCGGCGGCCTGTAGAGCCATGAAGCCGACCGGACCCAACCCGATCACCACCACGGTGGAGCCGGGACGGATGTCAGCGCGGAGCGCACCCAGGTAGCCGGTGGGCAGGATGTCGGTCAGGAGGACGGCGGCCTCGTCGCTCACCCCCTCGGGAATGGGCAGGGTGAAGAGGTCGGCGCAGGGCACGGCCATGGCTTCGGCCTGGCCGCCGGGCAGATCGGGCAGCGTGCCGAAGGCGGCCTGCTTTCCGGCGAGGCACACGTTGGGCTGGCCGGCCCGGCACGGCGCGCAGACGCCGCACCCCACCACGCCGGAGATGAGCACGCGCCGGCCGACCGTCGCCGTATGCACTTCGGGTCCCGCTTCGACCACGGTGCCGATGGCTTCATGGCCCAGATGGATGCCGACGCCCGTCGGGGCATCGTGGTACAGGTGGAGGTCGGAACCGCAGATGGCGGTGCGCTCGATGCGCACGATGACGCCAGCCGGTCCCGGCAGCGTCGGATCAGGCACGTTTTCGACCGCCACTTGCCGCGGTCCTTTCAGCACGGTCGCTCGCATGTGCCCGGACGCTAGTGCCGCAGTAGTCTTGACGAGGCAAAATCGCTATGAGTTCGACCCCTTCTTCCGCCGAGACGCTCGATGACGTCGTCCTCGACGATGCCGACGTTGAAACCTTCTTCACCTCCGAGGATCTGTGGGCGGTCATCGTGTGGAACGACGACGTGACCACCTTCCAGACGGTGATCGAGGCCTTCGTCGAGATCTTCCATCACACGGTGGAGCGGGCGGACCAACTGGCCTGGACCATCCACCGCACCGGCAAGGCGGTGGCCGCCATCCGCCCGAAGGACGAAGCCGAAGCAGCCGTCCGCGCCTTACACGGCCGAAAGATCCAGGCCACCCTGGATCGGGCCTGAGCGCGAAGACGCCGGCACTCATCCGGCGTCGGGTTCGGCTCAGACGCAGGAGGAGAGATGGACGGTGACGCCGAAGCCGCGGTGGGGCGGCTGATCGACAAGGACCAGATCATCGATCTGGTCCACCGCTATTCATACTGCGTCGATCACCGGCTCTACGACGAGGTGGCCGACCTGTTCACCGAAAACTGTGTGGTCGACTTCGGACCGAGGTTCGCACCATTGCGATCCCGATCTGGTCTCCGGCAGATGTTCGAACATCCCGAGAGCCGTTTTGCCGCCACCAGCCATCACAATGCGAACATCCTGGTGACCTTCGAGGACCTCGACCACGCGTCCGTGTGCACATCGGTCTACGCGTGGCACTGGCGAGCTGACGGCAGTACTCCCCGCTTGTGGGGCTATTACCACGACTCGGTGGTCCGCCTGCCCGAGGGGTGGCGCATCGCAGCGCGACAACTCCGGACCCTGGGGACCGAAGACTGGCATGTGGAGATGCACTCCGCCCTCGATGAAGGCGCTGGGTAGCGAGGGCCCTCATCGGCCCAACGCGGGTCCTCGATCCGACCTACGCCGAGACTTCCTGCCGGAAAATGTAGAGACGACCGTTCCCATCGAACGCGGCCTGTTGCTCGACGAGTTCCCAACCCTCCTTGGCCTTGTCGTTCAGCAACATCACAAGGCCGCCCTTGCCGGCCGTATTCTTGTAGGTGTGGTCAGCGCCTGAGCCACCGAATTGTTCGATGCTGTATTGCCATTGAGTACTCATGCGTCAAAAGGTACCGCTACTGAGGATCGTGGTGATCGCGCACAAGGTGACTGCTCAGGTCGGCAACCTCTCGCAACGTCGGGAACACCTGAGTCCATTTCGGGACGGCCGCGAAGCCGTAGTTCCGGTGAACGAGCACCAGGTCGAGTTGGGGGACCACGACCAAGGCGTGGCCTTGCCCACCGAACGCGGCGTAGAACTCGCGACCACCCAGCGTGTCTGGGCGACCGACCCACCACATGTACCCGTAGGCGGCCGCGAGCGCCTCGTGGACACCGGTTGCGGGTGACAGCGGCCTGGTCGAGTCATCTACCCAACCTTCCGGTACGACTTGCGAGTTCTCCCAGCGCCCGCGCCGGAGAAAGAGCAAGCCGACCCGAGCCAAGTCCCGGGCTGAGATACGGAAGTCGTAGGCCGGATGGCGAGAGAGTGGGTTCCACGCGTACTCGCAATGTTTCGGGTCGTAGTCCTGCATGTGTAACGGCCGGGCTATCCATTCGGCAAAGGCCTCGAACGGCCCCAGGCCGGAGGCTTGCTCGAGGATCGTGCCCAGCGCGTTGAAGTCCCAGTTGTTGTAGGCCCATCGTTCGCCCGGACGGGAGGCATGGCGAGGCGGGACGTGGGGGTTCGGGTTCTCCTGATAGGCAGCCGGGTGGGTACACACCGGACCTGGCCATCAGCAAGTCGCGGACGGTGGCCGTCTTCTCCTCATCACTGAGTAGCTCGATGTCGTCGATGCCCAGTTCTCCGATGGTCGCATCAAGGGCGATGAGACCGCGCTCGACACCGATGCCAACGAGCGCGCTGAGAAGACTCTTGGGGCAGGTTCGATTGCCGATCGCTGAGCCAACACAATCCCTGGTCTCGCTGTTCGTGCGGAAGCGACAGTTACCAGACGAACTGCGGACAGGGACCTGCATTACTTGGGCGGATGTGACCGATGACCCATCTGTCCGAGTGTCGGTTGTGGCTGTGACTGCTGCCGATACGACGGTTTCACATAAGCGATGGCGGGCCACGGTGGATGGTTCCATCCTTCCCGCTCCGTTCAGATGGTTAGCAAATGGCAATCGAAGCGGTCGGATCAGGTCAGGGGTATCGGCCCTTGAGGAGGACAACCCTGCCCCATAGCCGGGAAGGCGGCGGCCCTCTGGGCCTGATTGACTATCGGCCGTGGCACGAGCCAGTAGGCGTAAGCCAACTCGCTTGGATGTGGTGCTGGCGATCGTGCAGCTTCTGACCGGCATCGGATCGCTAGCGTTTTTGGCAGTGTTTGCCAGCGGACGGAACTCGTCCTCGGTCGCCTTCGCTGCTCTCAGTCTAGTTGCCGTTAACGGTGCTCTTCTTGGGGCTCGGTCGTTGCTTCTCAGTCGTAGACCCGAACGGACCCCAAGATCGAGCTGAGGCCACGAGGTCGGAAAGGTGCCCCCTATCGCCGGATCGAGGGCGGCGTGACGGGCAGTGCAGCCCGACCCGCCAAGACGCCATAACGTCCCCAACGTGGCTACTCCAAGGATCGTGGATCTGATTGAGGCCCACCATCAACGCTGGGGCGACTCGTCCACTCAGGTGGCGACCTTCGGAGCGATTGACGCCCAGGGAGTAGCGAGCTGGTATGAGCGGATCTGCGTCACTGCCCTGCGATCTTCCGTAAGTCGGGGGGTATTCTTCGGTGCGTCGGCTGGGTGCGTTGTGGGCGTGGAGCTAGCCGACGGCCGACAGGTGGTCATCAAGGCCTACCAACCTCGGTGGAGGCTCGATGCCCTCCAGGCGGTCTCGACCGCTCAGCTGCGACTGTCTCTCGCCGGATTTGCCTGTCCGGTTCCGACCGTTCCGCCATTGCAATTCGAAGGGGTAGTGGCGAGTATCGACTTTTTCCTTCCCGACCCCGGCATGCGGCTCTTGGACATGAACGAGATGGCGGACTCGGCGGGGAGCTTGGCGCAGGCGATCTCGATACTTCGCGACGAAGACGCCAAACCGTGGATGGACAAGCACGCAATGGACCGGGCGAGCGGATCCCTTTACCCTATTCCGCACAACCCCGTCTTCGATTTCTCATTGAAGGTCGAAGAGGCGGCTTGGATCGACGAGTTGGCAGCTGCGGCACTCGACGCCCAGAACCGAGATGACGCCCAACCACGCATGCTCCACGGCGACTGGTCCGCCCGGAACATCCGCATCGTCAATCATCGCCTCGTCGCCAGCTACGACTGGGACAGCCTTGGAGCATTTCGTGAGAGCAAGGGCGTGGGTATTGCCGCCGCCGCCTGGCGCTCCAATGGCGAAATGTACGATCCACCGGCCCCCAATTCTGATGAGATCGGTGCTTACCTTGAGGCGTACATCGAGGCGACCGACGGATCGAGAAGTCGACAATGGCGGATTGCGGCGATGGGTTCAGCGCTGTACACATTGGCCTACACCGCCCGCTGCGAGCACTCGGTGGAAGCTCACGATCCCCGCTATCGGGCCCGTCGTGCTCGTGACACTCTCACTGCCGACCGTAGTGGATTCATTGACGCACTTCAGGATCCATAACGTTCGGTAGCGGGAGGGGTGCTGCCATGGTGCCCCACTTCGCCGGGCCCGGGTACCCCGGGGTGTCGGGCTGCCTCTCCTGGTGGTGACCAGTCACCAACTGTCCGACCTTCGGGCAGGGCGATCGGACCCGGTGCCATCACTTAGTCAGAATGGTGCAGCCATCCAGACCCAGGGCGCTATCAAATAACGGCGCAGAAGCTCAGATGGGTTTTGGCATTCTGGAAGAAGTCAGAATGATGCAGTCGCGCGAAGGGGCCTCCGGGACCCTTTTGCGCGCAATGTCAGGGGCCCGACCTCAGGTTCTCGAGCCGAGGCTCGGGGGTAGCCCAGTACTCCGGGCTTGGGTATGACGGAACCGGGCCTGGGGATTGACTAGCTCAGGCTTTCAGCTATCGGTCGTGGAGAGTTGATCGAGTCGCTCCAGTGTCTCCGACATGCCAGCGAGCCATGCATTGCCGTTGTCCACTGCCTTACGGACACTCTCGGGGGAATCTGTGCAGTCGTACGTTTCTGTCACCACAGTTGCGCTCGGGCCATCTGGTGCAAGGTCGTATCTCCAGCGTGATCCGTTCCGGTCGAGTTGGGGGTTTGCGGGCTCCCACGCAATGCACCGGTCTATCTCGAAGACCACAACCCGGTTGTACATTTCGTAGTCGCCCATTGCCTCGAAGTACATCTTCGTCACGAACACGTCCCCTACACCAGCTATTTTTTCGTTGTTGGCTCCCGGACGAAGCATTGCAGAGCCATCGAATTCGGGGTGCCGATCTGGTTGAGCCAGAAGATTGAAGATCGCACCGGCCGGAGCCTCGATTCGTCGAGATACCGAAACGGGCTTGCATTCGTCGGTGTTCATGATCCCTCCTGTCGTGGTGCTTTCACCAAAGTAGCTGCTAAGACCCTGAGAGATCCGACGAGTCAACGTTAGGGACTGACCTCATACGCCGGGACTGTGGACAGACAATCCAGGTACCGTTCGTCTCTCTAGACCGCTTGGCATTGTGGGAGGAGCACAAATGGACAGACACCGGATCTCGACAGACAAGGCACCTGCGGCACTTGGTCCCTATAGTCAGGCCATCGTCGCAAACGGGTTCGTCTTTTGCTCAGGCACGGTTGGCATTGACCCTCAAACCGGTGCGCTCGCGGAGGGGGTGGCTGAGCAGACCGAGCAAGCGTTGTGGAACTTGGCCGCCATCTTGGAGGCAGCGGGATCCTCACTCGAGCAGCTCGTCAAGACAACGATCTTCTACGCCAACGTCGAGGACTTCGCCATCATCAACGAGGTCTATGGGCGTCACATGCCCGATCCTCCCCCGGCCCGCTCCGCTCCAGCCAATGTGGCTTTGCCACGAGGCCTCCTGATATCGATCGAAGCGATTGCGGTCGCTGAAGGTGGAGGCTGACCAGCTGACGTGTATAGAAGTGGCCCGGTATGGCCGGATCCACGGCTAGCCCCTAACGCCGGACTTGGTTGCCATCCTGCGTTATGGGTGGTTACTCCTGACGACCGCCTGCTACAGGGGGATTCGGTGCTGCACAAGAACCCTTGAATTCGGGTGGTGAGGATGTGGGCCGCACAGTTTCTCCATCACGAAATTCGCACGCAGAATTCCAACACTCTTTGCGCCACGAGCTCGACCATCTCGGCACTAGCCCAGTGGCCGCTGTCGAACCAGGTGATGTCCAGATCGACTATCCGACCCAGAGCGTCAGCTTCGGCTTGCCGGGCCTCGAGGTCGGCGCCTCGCCGCGCGAGCAGGGCTAGTACCGTTCCAGGTGCCGACTGATATGCCTCCTCGACTGGACGACGCGCGAACGCGCTCTCCTTGGCGAATATGTCAGCTGCGGAAGGAACAATCTCGGTGTCGCCGTCGCCGCGCTCTACGGCACTGCGATAGGCCGTGGCTTTGCCCGCAGGGCCGGCCACGGAGAAGCCGGCGAGGTAGGCGTTCCAGTTCTCTGGGTCCAGGATCCGTCTTGTCTGACTCGGTGGATCCAGAGTCGGGAGCACCTCGGGAAAGTCGGACAGACGGCCGTCCTCGGTTATGAAGGCGCGTGCGGCGCCTCCATCGAGCAAGTAGGCGAGGCCGATCAGGGTCCCGAAGGAACTTCCGTAGAGAATCGGCGGAGCCAGATCGAGGGTATCGATGACGGTGGCCAGGTCCTTGGTGAACTCCAGGGCACTCATCGGGCCGGTCTCTGACCAACCGTGGCCTCGCTGGTCATATGCCACCACTCGCAAGCCAGTAGTCAGTAGCGGGCCGAGATAGTCGAAGCTGGCGAGGTTGCCGTAGTTCCCGTGGATCAGGACGATTGGAGGGCCATCACCGCCGTAATCCCGCACAGCCAGGCGCGAGCCAGCTGTTTGCACGAAGAGGTCTTCCGCCATCCAGACTCAATTTTCCACAATCGACTGAGCGAGGCCAAGCAATTCGCTTGCGACCAGCCCCGTCCAACGAGGAGGAACGGCCGAGCGTCCGCGTCGCGCAGAACGCCGACCGGGGTCTACCCCAGCCGAGTCGCGGTGATGAGGACAGTCTTGAAGTTCATGACGAACGAGCCGCCCTGATCGTCGATGGCCGAGCCAACGGCTTCGAACAGGCGGTCTCGGACCGCTGGTTCGAGGGCGGCGTGGTCGCTCCGTGAGACAAGCTGGGCCAGCCACTCATCCCGCCGGTAGACCCGCGTCCATGGGAACCACTTCTCTGTCGGCGCACCGAAGTCAGGCACCGCCAAGACGGCATCGATCTCCGAGCCGAGGCCGGTCTCAAAGTCAGAGAGCCGATCTGCCGCGTATCCCCTGAACAGACGGTGACCGCCGGGCGGCACGACACTCTCGTACACCCCCTCGAGTGCATCGGCCAGACGATCGGGCTGACACCCGGCGTTCCACATCAGACCAAGCGTGCCCCCCGGTCTCAGTACAGATGCCGCCTTCGCGGTGGCGATGGGCAGGTCGAGCCAGTGCCAGGCCTGGGCCGAAGTCACCCGGTCGAACGTACGGCCAGCAGCGTCCCAGGCTTCAAAGGCCGCAATCTCAACTTCGACCCCGTGACCGCGGGCGATCTCCGCCATGCGCGGGCCGAGTTCCACTCCCAGCACCCTGGCGCCACGCTGAGCAATCTGTCGTGAAGCAATCCCGGTGCCACAACCCACGTCGAGAACGTCCAGTCCCGCCGGCACCGGACCGAGCAGCTCGTCGATCACCGCATCGGGATAGGTCGGCCGGAACCGGTCATATGCCTCGGCTTGCTCGTCGAACAACCTCGAACGTTCCTGTGCCAGAGGGCGCGCCACAAAACGGTCGCTTTCGCCCGCGTCCACAGGCGCCATCCTGCCCCAGATCGCCGGGCTGACAACGTCCAACACCCAGTGTGGTCAGTGAGTCAGGGCGAACCAGACATCCAGTCCCAGGGCGCCGCCAAAGAATGGTTGCCAGGGGCCGAAGATTCGTCGTTATTCTGCAGTCAGGCAGGGTGAATCAGTCATCGTGCGGAGGGGCCTTCGGGTCCCTTCTGCGCGTCACGGTTCGCTGACTTCCAGGTACCCCCCTAACGCCGGAGTGGGGCACGACACTGACAGCGTTAGGCCACCAGTCGTGCCGCCAGCTCCGCTCTCACTGCCTCACGCATGAGGGCGATTTCGTCGTTGCTTCTCGTGAATCTTGCTCGGCAGTGATTCGGGTAACCAACGTAAACATCTCCAGGCATGCGTGGGAAGAGATGCATGTGGAGATGAGGAACCGTGTTGCCGTGAATCTCGTAGTTCGTCTTCACCGAGTTGAACAACGATGCCAGGCCTCGAGCTGCCGCCATAGCGTCCAAGAAGAAGGCAGCCTGTTCACCTTGGGGAAGATCGAATGGTTCGATCACGTGACGTTTGGTGAGCACGCAGGCGTAGCCAGGGAGGACCGCCTCGCTCCATGCCGAGATGCGGCACGTTTCGGTCTCGGCCAGCAACCATTCGGGATGCGGATCCTCGCCGCACATTGGACATCCTTCTGGCGTGCACAACCGCAGCCAGCCGTCTGGATCCTCTGACCACAGGCGGCCGCTTTCATTGGCCTCTAGTTCGATTGTCATGGTGCCACCCTACGTTCGGACTACCCCCCTAACGCCGGGCCGGGTGCGGCGGCATCGGCACGAGTTGGACACCCTGAGTGGGACAATGAGGCATGAGGCTCCGCAACGCCCCAGTCGGTGAAAAGGCAATCCCTCAATGAATGAGCTCGACGATCTCGTCAGGGGCCGGCCGGGATGGCGCCTCGAGCCAATGGCGACGCCAGGCTCCCCGCCTGCGTGGTGCTTCGCCCCAGGTCGCAAGATTGAGTTCTCAGTGACGGCTGAGCGCGATGTGATCCGTCTCTACGTGATGGAGAGCGACCAGGAGACTGTGTTCGGTGATGTGGACGAACTCGCGGTCTGGTTGAGAACAAACCGGCCGGAAGCACTGCAGGAGCCAGCGCCGCGCCTTCGGGGCAAGTCACGCCTCCGCAAAGCTTTCCGGTGGGACTGAACCCCTCGGCCTAAGTGGTGCTGATGGAGGCCATCCATTCGGCCGCCAGCACGACGGAAGCTTGCCGCGGAAACACCTTGTCCATGAGGACTCGATGGACCTCGTCGTCCCGGTCGAGACAGCCGTCGCGAAGCACCGTCAGGACATAGTCGAGGTCGGCTGCCTCCCGCAGCGTTGAGAGGACGACGCCACTCGTGGCGACGCCGGTCAGTACCAAGGAGTCGACCCCAAGTGATCTCAGCACGAGTTGGAGGTCGCTGCCGGCGAAGGCGCTCACGCGCTTCTTGGTGACGACGATCTCGCCGGCTTGAGGTGCGAGGGCAGGATGGATTTGCGTGGTGCGCCCTGTCTCACCCAGGGCATCCGAACCAGCGTAGGTAGAGAAAGCCAGGTTCTTCGGGCTGATCTCTGGTGTACCGGTGCGAAACGCCACCCGGACGAAAATGACGGGGATCCCAGCGAAACGGGCCGCTGCCACGGCGTCGGCCAATGTGGCCAGAAGTCCGGGGAATTGTTCACCGGCTTGGTCAACGACCCCGTTCTGCAGGTCCATCACCAGCAGTGCTTGGCTCGTCATGGAGCCATATTGCCAGTGCGCACCGGCCTACGTGGCAGTGCCCCCTTTGAGGAGCACCTCGTAGAGGTGGAGGTCAGTGTCGGTACTCACAAGGCGGAAGCCGGCTCGGATGAGGGTCCGTTGCGAAGCGATGTTGTCCACCGTGGTGTCGGCGATCACCCTGGACAGTCCGTGATCGGCGGCCACGGTCAGCAGGCCCACGACGGCCTCGGCGGCGTAGCCATGGCCGCGGGCCGAGGGAGCCAGGCCGTAGCCGATCTCGACGCAGCCGCCAGCCGGCTGGCCCTTGAAGCCGATCCCACCGATGGCCCGCCCATCGGAGAGGCGGGCGATCCGGTAGTAGCCGAATGGGCGCTGCTCGCCGTGTGCGGCGGTGGCGCGCAGGAAGCCCCCAACCGCGCCAACGTCGCCCTCGAAGGGGTAATCGTCGGCCCAACTATCGGCTGGTCCCGCACTTCGACCGGCGATGCGCTCGCCTTCTGCGACATCGACCGCGTGCAGCTCGAGGCGCGATGTCCGGATTGCCTCCATTGGTGAAGAACCCTACCCACCGGACCTCGAGAATTCCCCGTATCTCGAGCCGCGTCATGATGATGACGGAAGTGGTAAAGAGTCAGCATGGATGTACTCGTGGTCGTCGGTGGTGAACCGCCTCCCGCCCGGCTGCAAGATCGGTCGCTCCATGTGCACCGCCACGGGCCAGACGAATCGATGGAAACTCTCGTGGGCTCGCTTCGCGCCACCATTCCGCGCCGGGTCGGCGTGTGCGGGCCGATCGCGCAAGCCGCTCCGGTGGCGGCCGGCCTTCGCCAGGCCGGATTGCCGACCGAGCTCTTTACCGATGAGCCGGTTCCCCCGGACACCTTGCCGAGCTTGACCGGCGTCGACGTACGGCCCATCACCGACCCCGGGGAGCCGATGGAGGTGGCCGGGTCCCTGGTCGAGTTGATCGGCCACACGCCGATGGTCCGGCTGGACCGGACGGCCCGGGACCTCGAATGCACCCTGGTGGCCAAGCTCGAGCTGTTCAACCCGGGAGGTTCCTCGAAGGATCGCATCGCCCTGGCCATGATCGAAGCGGCCGAGCGAGAAGGAAAGCTAGTCCCCGGCGGGACGATCGTGGAACCGACCAGCGGCAACACCGGGGTCGGGCTGGCCATCGTCGCCGCCCGCAAGGGGTACAAGTGCATCTTCGTATGTCCCGACAAGGTGGCCACCGACAAGATTGCGCTGTTGCGCGCCTATGGCGCCGAGGTCATCGTCTGTCCGACTTCGGTCCCTCCGGAGCACCCCGACTCCTACTACTCGGTCTCGGACCGCCTGGCCCGCGAGGTGCCCCTGGCCTGGAAGCCGGATCAGTATCACAACCCCAACAATCCGCAGGCCCAGTACGACACGGTCGGACCGGAGATCTGGGAACAGACGCGTGGGCGCGTCACGCACTTCGTTGCCGGCATCGGAACGGGTGGGACCATCAGTGGCATCGGTCGCTACCTCAAGGAACGCGATCCCTCCATACAGATCATCGGCGCCGATCCGGAAGGTTCGGTGTACTCGGGAGGATCCGGCCGTCCCTACCTGGTCGAAGGGATCGGCGAGGACTTCTGGCCTACCACCTATGACCCCGCGGTAGTGGACCGGGTCATCGCGGTCTCCGACGCCGAGAGCTTCGCCACGGCCCGGCGGGTCACCCGGGAGGAGGGGCTCCTTCTCGGCGGATCGGGCGGGACGGCCATCGCAGCCGCCTTGGTGGCGGGTCGCGACCTGTCGCCTGAGGCGGTCATTGTCGTGCATATCCCCGATTCGGGCCGCGGCTATCTTTCCAAGATCTACAACGACACCTGGATGGCCGATTACGGCTTCATGCATGACGCTGGGTCGACGGTGGGAGACATTCTGGCCACCCGCGACGCCTCGCTTCCGCCTCTCGTCCACACCCACCCCGACGAGACGGTGCGACAAGCCATCGCCATCCTCCGTGAGTTCGGCGTGAGTCAGATGCCGGTGATCAAACACGAACCGCCGGTGGTCCTGGCCGAGGTGGTCGGGGGAGTCACCGAGCGCGAGCTCATGGACTTCGCCTTCACCGATTCGGCCATGCTGGACCATCCCGTGGGCGAGGTCATGGGCAAACCTCTGCCCACCATTGGGGCCGGAGAGCAGGTCCATGTTGCCGTGGGTCGGTTGGAAGGAGCGTCCGCCCTCCTCGTGCTCGATCGCGGCCACCCGGTCGGCGTGATCACTCGCTCGGACGTGCTGGCGGTCCTGGCCGCCGGCTCCCATTGAGGTCGCAGTGACCGATCACGCTGAGCGCGAAGGATTCGGGTTCGACACCAACGCCGTTCACGGCGGCGGACCGTCCGACGCCGCCACCGGAGCGGTCAACACGCCGGTGTACCTGTCCTCGACCTTCGAACAGGACGCGGTGAGCCACGATCGCGGCTTTGAATATGCCCGGTCGGGCAATCCTTCCCGGGCCAGCCTGGAACGGCACGTTGCCCTGCTCGAGGGGGCCACCTCCGGCTTCGCTTTCGCCAGCGGAATGGCGGCCGAGGACGCCGTGATGCGCCTCTTGGACCCGGGCGACCACATAGTCATGGCGACCGACAGTTACGGCGGCACCTTCAGGCTGGCCACCAAAGTCCACAGCCGGGCCGGGCTGCTGGTTGATACCGTCGACTTCTCCAACCTGGACGAGGTTTGGCACCCACAAACCCGCATGGTGTGGATCGAGTCACCGACGAACCCACTGCTCCGCGTCGTCGACATCGCCGCGGTATCGGCCGCCGCTCATAGCCGTGGCGCCCTTGTCGTGGTCGACAACACTTTCGCCACACCGTGGATACAGCAGCCCCTCCAGTTGGGAGCGGACATCGTGGTGCACTCGACCACGAAGTATCTCGGTGGCCATTCAGACGTCGTGGGGGGATTCGCCGCCACCAGCGACGAAGGCCTCGCCGACCGCCTGGGTTTCCTGCAAAACGCCACCGGCGCCGTTCCCGGCCCCTTCGACTGCTATCTGGTCCAGCGGGGGCTCAAGACATTGGGTCTGCGGATGGAACGGCACTGCTCCAATGCCCTGACCGTGGTGGAGCTCCTGCTCGGCCACGGCGCAGTGGACAAGGTGCATCATCCGTCACTTCCCGGCCACCCCGGTCACGACGTCGCCGTCAAGCAGATGCGCGCCTTCGGTGGCATGGTCAGCTTCACCGTGCACGGCGGGGAGGGGGCCGCCGTGGAGCTCTGCTCCCGGACGCATCTCTTCACCTTGGCCGAGAGCTTGGGCGCGGTGGAAAGCCTCATCGAGCACCCGGCCCGGATGACCCACGCCAGTACCGCCGGTACCAGCAACGAGGTTCCCTCGGATCTGGTCCGGCTCAGCGTCGGGCTCGAGACGATCGACGACCTGGTGAACGATCTGGATCAAGCGCTCACGTCGTTGCCTGCCGGCTGAACAGCCTCAGGCGAAGGCTGACAGGCTGGCTGACTGACAGGCTGGCTGACTCAGCCTGCCTCGAGGCGGGCCAGCAACCTGGACTTCACGTCCGGCCACTCCTCGGTCACGATCGAGTAGCGGGCCGACGTCCGCACCGTGTCGTCCACTCCGGGGCGGTCGCCGCGCAGCAGGCCGTCCAGCTTTCCGCCGATCCGCTCGATGGCCTGACGAGAGCGGGTGTTGCGGACATCGGTCTGGATGCCCACCCGATGGACCTGCCATACCTCGAAGGCGTGCGTCATCATCAGCAGCTTGGCCTCGGTGTTGACCGGCGTGCGCTGGACCGAGGCGGACAGCCAGGTGTGGCCGATGTCGGTCACGTCGGGGATGCCGTGACGCTGGTGGGTGTTGCCCGGGAACCACTGCCAGTAGGCCAGCACGCAGAACCGGGTGGCACCGACCACCTGGTCGGGCTGGCCACCGTCGCCCTTGCGCACGGTGGCGAAGGGAACCTCGGTCCCGCTGGCGAGGTGGGTCATGGCGTCGGTGACGGACGCCGTCATCTGCGCGATGCCGTCGGGCACATAGGCCCACTGGTAGTTGGCACGATCCTCGCTGGCCGCCGCCACCAGATCGTCGATGTGCTGGGTACCCAGCGGTTCGAGCCGGACGAAGCGGCCCTCCAGCGTGAACGGCTCAGGCATGGGCGGCCGGGATGGCCTCCAGTGGCGCCCCATCCGGCGCACCAGAACCGTTCGCGGCACCGGCACCACCGGCCGGCGGGCCACCGTGCTGGGGCGCCACGAAGTCGCGGTGACGCACCAGGACGAAGCCACTAATCGCACCGACCAGGGCGATGATGGCGCCGATGTCCATCAGGTGGTTCAAGGTGACCGAGAAACCGATGGAGTAGGCGTGGAAGAGCTCGCTCTTGGCACTGGCCGAGATGGGCAGCGCCGGTACCAGCTGGCGCATCTGGCCCGAGGCCAGCGCGGCCGACAGCGTCGACGAGTGACCGGACGACAGCAGGGCCGCTCCGGCCGGGACCGAACGCAGGGCTGCCGTGGTGTGGCTGATGATCTGACTCTGGAAGACGGCACCGAGCACCGCGATTCCGGTGGCGATCCCGACCTGGCGGGCTGTATTGTTGGCCCCCGAGGCCATGCCGCTCTGCTGGGGCTCGACCACCGAGATGGCACCCGAGGCCAGCACCGGGTTGATCATGCCGATGCCGGCCCCGGCCACGATGAACCCGGGCAGCAGCACGGTCCAGGTCGAGGCCGGGTGGGTGTGCGACATCAGGAACTGGCCCAGCGACACCAGGATCAGCCCCGATCCCAGCAGGTAGCGGTGCTGCACGCGCACGGTCAGACGGCCGGCCACCGGCGCCACCGCGAAGGCCAAGAGGGTCATGGGCAGGAAGCGGGCTCCGGCCGGCAGCGGGCCGTAGCCCAGGTTGTCCTGGATGTAGAGGGTCAGGTACAAGAACATGGCGAAGATCGAGGACGACAGCGCGAAGGCCACCAGGTTGAGCCCGGTGAAGGCCGGCTTGCGGAAGAGCGACAGCCGCAGCATCGGGTCCTTGGTCTTCATCTCGTTCACCACGAAGCCGATCATGAGGACGGCCGACGCCGCGATCAGGCCGACGATGGTCGAGCTGCTCCATCCGTCGTCGTTGCCGCGCACCAGCGCGAAGACGAGCAGGAACAAGCTCAACGAGAAGGTGATGAAGCCCACGACGTCGATGCGACGGGTGCGTTGGTCACGCGACTCGGCGATCTTGGTCAGCGTGATGAAGACGGCCACCACGCCGATGGGCACGTTGACGAAGAAGATCCAGCGCCACCCGATGGCGCTGGTGATGGCCCCACCGACCAGCGGTCCCACGGCCACGGCCCCACCGGTAACGGCGCCGAAGATGCCGAAGGCGGTGCCGCGGTCACGCCCCACGAAGGCGGCGGCGATCAGGGCCAGCGAGGTGGCGAACATGATGGCGCCGCCAACGCCCTGCACGGCCCGGCACAGGTTGAGCATCAAAGAGCTGGTCGAGACGCCGCACAGGAACGACGCCACGCTGAAAACAACCAGACCGACGGAAAAGACGATCCGTCGCCCGAAGATGTCGCCCACCACCCCGGCGGTCAACAAGAAAGCAGCCAGCGTCAGCGAGTAGGCATCCACCACCCATTGGAGGTCGGAGAACGTGGAGTGCAGCGATCGCTGGATGTTGGGCAGCGCCACGTTGACCACGGTGATGTCGAGCAACAGCATGAAGATGGCGGTGCAGACGGCGATCAGCGTCCACCACTTCCGGTCCAGAATGGGCATTGGCGGAGTGTATCTAGGCCCTGTTTGCGCCCGTACAATGGGGTGTGATCGTCGGCTCCTCCCTCACCATCGAAATTGGTGACCGCACCCTGGTCGAGGACGCCTCCTTCGTGGTGGCGGCCGGTGAGAAGGTCGGGCTGGTCGGGCGCAACGGGACCGGGAAGTCGTCCTTCATCTCGGTCCTGGTCGGTGAGCCCACGCCCCAGCTGCGTCACCGGGGCAACGTGCGCCTGCTGGGGTCCTTCGGATACCTGCCCCAGGCGCCGGTCCCCGGCGGTCTCGGGCTCGAGCCCACCGGCTTTTCCCACATTCTCTCCGCCCGCGGCCTCGACGTGCTCGACGACGCCCTGGGCCAGGCCCGCCGCGACATGTCCGAGAAGCCGACTGACGAGAACATCACCCTCTTCACCGACCTCCAGGAGCAATTCCAGGACAATGGCGGCTACGAGGCCGAAGCGGTGATGGCCCGCCTGGCCGACGGGCTGGGCCTGCGCCAGGAGCTGCTGCTCGAAGACATCGACTCGCTCTCGGGGGGCCAGCGCCGCCGGGTCGACCTCATGCGCGTCCTCTTCCAGACCCCCGAGCTGATGATCCTCGACGAGCCCACCAACCACTTGGACCGCTCGGCCAAGCGCTGGCTGCTCGAGGAGCTGGCCCGCTTTCCGGGCGCCCTCCTGGTGGTGAGCCACGACCTCAAGCTGCTCGACAGCTCCATCACCAAGGTGCTGCTGATCGCCAACCAGAAGCTTTCGGAGTGGAAGGGCAACTACTCCAAGTTCGAAGCCATGCGCGAGGCCGACCAGAGCCAGCGCGAGCGCTCCTCCCAACTCGAGGAGCGTGAGATCAAGCGGTTAGCCACCCTGGCCGACTCCATGCGGGGGCAGACGGCCAAGCGGGCCAAGGTGGCCAAGTCGCTGGACCGCCGGGTCGACCGCATCGAGAGCAATCGCACCGTGGTGGAGAAGCGCGACAAGAAAACCGTCTTCAAGCTGCCCACGCCGGTCCGTTCCGGTGCCTTCCCGCTCGAAGTGGCCAAGCTGGCTGTGCACTACGGAACGAACAAGGTGCTCAACGACGTGACCTTCCACGTCGGCCGGGGTGACCACGTCGTGGTGATCGGCCGCAACGGTGCGGGCAAGTCCAGCCTGTTGCGCTGCCTGGCCGGCGTCCAGGAGCCCACCAACGGCAGCGTCGAGTTCGGCGTGAACGTCACCGTGGGCTACTTCGCCCAGGAACACGAGCAGATCGATCCCGAGCTCCGGGCACTCGACAACATCTCCGACGACATTCTCAAGCTCGAGAGCGAGCGCCGCGCCATCCTGGGTCAGTTCGGCTTGCCCTCGAAGGCGGCTGACCAGTTGCCCGACACCCTCTCGGGCGGAGAGCGGGCCAAGTTGGGCCTGGCCATGCTGTCGGCCGGCGTGGCCAATTTGCTGCTCCTCGACGAGCCGACCAACAACCTCGACCCGGCCTCCATCAAGGCGGTGGGGGCCATGCTGGGCGCCTGGCCCGGCACCATCGTGGCGGTCAGCCACGAGCGCAACTTCGTCGAAGCGCTGAACCCGAGCTACTGCCTCCGGCTGCCCGAAGAGCAGTTCACCCACTGGCGCGAGGAGTACCTCGACGACGTGGAGATGCGCTAGCCCCTACGACACCCAGATCTGCGTGGGCCAGAGCACGCCCTCATCGAAGGCGATGGCCTTGGTGCCGTTCAGCGTCTTGGGGTTGGCGAAGTTCTGCACCTTGGGGTCGGCGATGACCGCCCACGTGTCACGGTCGGCCCAGATGTAGGGCACGTCCTCATTCAGGTACTGGTTCAGCTGCTGGTACGCCTTGGTCCGCTCCGCCTTGTTGGCGGTGGTCCGACCAGCGGTGAGCGCAGCCTGAATGCGCGGGTCCGAGTTGCGGGCCATGTTGAGCGCCAACGGCGGGCTGGTGGTGGTGGTGGAGAACCAGACGTAGTTGAGGTCGGGGTCCACCGCGCCGAACTGGCGCCAGGCCGTGGCCTCGTAGGTGCCGGCCAAGGCGTCGTTGATCAACGACGCCTGGGCCGCGATCGCGATGGTCATCTTGGCTCCGACATCGCCCCACAGCTGCTGGAGGTACTGGGCCCCTCGCAGAACCTGCGAGCTACTGGTGGAGTTGAAGGTGAAGGAGACCGACTGGCCCGTCTCGGCCTCGACCTCCTTGATCAGCTTGGAGGCCTGCTTGGCGTTGTTCGTCTTGTAGGCCGTCTTGGAGTAATAGGGGGTGCCCTGTTGGAAGAGGCCGTACATCGGGGCGTTGACCCCGCCGTCGATCTCCTTGGCGTACTGCACCGGATTGGAGGCCAGCGCCAGGGCCTGGCGCAACTTGAGATTGTTGAACGGCGGCTTCGAGGTGTTGAGCATGACGCAGGCCACGGTGGGTTCCCCCAGCACCGGGCCGCTGTTGTCGTAGTACGAGTACGAGTGGTCGCCCCGGAACTCGAGCAGCGATGTGGGCACGTTGGTGTGCATCATGTCGATGGTCCCGGACTTGAGCGCCGAGACCCGGGCGTTGGGGTCGATGATCGGCTTGAAGGTGATGGAGTCCAGGTAGGGGAACCCCTTGCGCCAGTACTTCGGATTCGCCGTGGCGGTGAAGTGGTCATTGGGGACCCACTCCTTGAAGATGAACGGCCCGGTGCCCACTGGGTTCGAGGTGCCGTCGGCGGCCGCCAGCATGGAGGGGGCCGCGATGTAGCCGGTCTGGGCCTGGGCCAGGTAGTAAGGGAACGGCACCCAGGGCGACTTCATGTCGATGCGCACCGACATCGGTCCCGTGATGACCGCGTCCTTGATCATGGAGGCGAAGGCCGGCCCGGTCAGGATGGAGGTGGCCTGCTTCTCGATGTTGGTGTGCAGCGCGGTGGCGTTGAGCGGCGTGCCGTCGTGGAAGTTGATGCCCGAGCGCAGCGTGATGGTCCACGCCGTGTAGTCCGCGTTGGGGACGATGGACTCGGCCAGGTAGCCCTGCACCTCCCCGGTCGAGGTGACGATGGCCAGCGGGTCGAAGACACAGCGCCCGTAGAGGAAGCCACCCTCGTCCCAGCGGGCCGTGGTGGGGTCGAAACCACCCTCCTCGGTGTCGATGCCGAAGGTGACCGAGCCACCCCGCTTGGGCTTGGCGGTCGAGATCCCGTTGCGGCCGGTGCCGTTGGTCAGCGACGCCCCGGCCCACTCGTCGTCCGCACCCAGCAGCGCCAGTCCGGCACCCAGCGCGGCGCTCCCGGCCAGGAAAGATCGGCGATCAAAGCGTGCCATTCGAAACCCCCACGTGTCTCACAGTTGGCCCTACCGTCACCCCCCGGTGACCCCGCCGGCACACTAGCCCCCGACCCGCGCGGAATAGATGACAGTGCAGCGTGCGGGGCAGGCTCGAGGGTGTGGCAACCTGGCCGGGTCCGGCGGCGTACGGCGGTCGGACAACACGGACCGACCGCGCTGGCGGTCAGAGCGGAGGAACGATGGCGATCGCAGTGGGAGACCGCATCCCGGACGTGAAGGTGTACACCTTCGGCGAGAAGGGACCTGAGGCCACCACTTCAGGTGCCGTACTCGGGACGGGCAAGGTCGTGCTCTTTGCGGTGCCCGGCGCCTTCACGCCCACCTGCTCGGACCACCACCTGCCCGGGTTCGTCTTCCGGGGCGAGGAGCTCCGGGCCAAGGGCGTCGACCAGGTGGTCTGTGTGTCGGTCAACGACGCCTTCGTCATGGAGGCCTGGGCCAAGAGCCAGGATGTCGGTGACTCGGTGCTGATGATGGCCGACGGTAACGGCGAGTTCGCCGAGGCCATGGGCCTGGTGATGGACGGCAGCGGCTTCGGTCTGGGCAGCCGGTCCCAGCGCTATGCCGCCGTCATCGAGGACGGTGTGGTGACCTGGCTCGGTGTCGAGCCCGGCCCCGGCCTCAACGCCAGCTCGGCCGAAGAGGTGCTGGCCGCGCTCTGAGCCGGCCCGACCTCACGTCACCCAGTAGCCCAGGTTGTAGAGAGCCTGGAAGAGCAGCGCCGCCACCACGCAGCCACCGAGGGCGAAGCAGATCAGCGCGGGCCGGCGCCGGACCAGCAGGGCACCGGACAGGTAGAGCGGCATGGCCACCGCCACGAAGCGCGCCTCGCCTTCGCTCGAGGCGTAGGTGGGCAGGGCGTAGGGCGAGATCGTGGTGCAGGCGGCGATGAGGACGATCACCACCGCGGCGACGATGAAGGGGAGGGGGACCGAGAGGGATCCCACTCCGGCCGAGGTGAGGCGGCCAGACCGCCACTGCACCACCCAAAGGCCAACCATGGTGAGGACCAGTGCCGCGGCTACCACCAGCGCGCTGTCGTCGAGGATCCAGATCCACCGCGTGTTGGAGAGTGACGGCACGCCGGGGGCCACGGTCGGGATGTAGTGCTCGAGGGCGAGCACGTTGCGGTAGAGGCCGACGAAGGGGAAATGCTCGGATCGTTTCCAGTACTTCTGCACCGGATCGAACTCGAAGGGGTGGTGGAAGCGGGACCACAGGTAGCCCGAGTAGGCGGCGATGCCCAGCCCGCTGACCACCACGTAGCCGATGGCGCGCACGATGCCCCGGCGGGCCAGGAGCGCCCCCACCAGAATGGCCAGGGTCAGGGCGACCGATTCGGGTGAGGTGGCCGAGGCGAAGGCGGCCACCCCGGCGGCCCACCAGAAGCGACCGCGCTCGATCAAGGTCAGCACCAAGATGATCTCGAAGGCGAACAGCGCCTCCGAGTACGGCGACAGGTAGAAGAGGCTGGCCGGAAACCAGCAGAAGGCGACGGTGGCGATCAGAGCCACCCGGGTGTCCCAGAGACGATCAGCCAACCGGTAGAGGAGGACGGCTGCGCCCACCAGAGCGACCCACGACACGACCAGGCCCGAGTCCAGATAGCTGAGGGCGCCGCCGGTCGCGCCGTGCACGGCGGCGATGAGCAGCGGGTAGCCAGGGAAGAAGGCAGTGTGCTGGGCCAGATCGGCCGGATGCACCTGATAGCCGTGCTGGGCGATATCGAGGTAGTAGGCGCTGTCCCAGCGGTCGAAGCCGCCCAGCCAGGTGTTCGGGCTCAAGATGGCGCCACCCAGGTCCTGGGCCGACTTGGGCAGCAGATCCAGGACGAGATGGGCGAAGACGATGCCCAGTCCGATGCGCGAGACGGCGATCCAGAAGGGCGCCGACACCGCCGACCAGAACGTACGCATCGAGGTGGCGTAGTCCCGGGGTGGGGCCGCGGTCGGGGTCGGGCGAGGGGCCGCGTGGCGGGGGGCGGGAGGCGTCAGCGGCTCCTGGACGCCCGTCTCCACCAGGTCATGGTACGTGACCAGCTTTCCCCCCGAGGGTTGCCCGAACCGTAGGCCAAGGGGGGTTGCCGACAACTTGACCTAATCAGTCGGATTTATGTAAAATGAGTGCCCGCGCCGAGGCGGTGCGAGCACGTGAGCAGACCAGTGACCCCCCACGACCTCCCCACGAGTGATCAGGCGCGTCCTGCGCCCGAGGAGCGCAGCCACGTCCGTCGATGGGCCGTTTGGACCATTGCCGTTGTCGGGGTTGCCCTGATTGCCATGCCGGTTGCCTTTGGGATGTTCACCAAGGCACCCAAGGGCGCCCAGATGATGGGCCAGTTCAAGCCCTTCATGACAACGCAGCGCCTCGACGGCTACCAACTCGAATTGAAGGAGATCAACGCCGGCGTCCGCCAGACCAACGGGGCGGTGGCCCAGGCGCTCTATGCCGGTCGAGGTGGGTCGACGGCCTTCGAGAAGGCCTTCCCCGGCTTCGCCAGCTTCGACCAGCAGTGGCCGGCCATCGATCGCACCATGACCACGCTCATGGACGAGGTGCAGAGCAACCAGGGCAACTACGAGGCCATCGCCGCCCTGCCCAGCTTCCGCTTGTTCCCCTGGTTCTTCGTCGGACCGGGCGTGCTCCTCCTGGTGCTGGCTCTCCTTCTCCTGTGGCACCGGCGCCTGCGGCCGGGGGCACGCTGGGTCCTGGTCGCGCTGGGCGTCGCTCTGATCGCCGCGCCGGCCATCTTCCAGATGTTCACGCGGGCGCCCAAGGGCGGTCAGATGATGTCGGCCTTCACGAACATCGAGACGAACCAGAACGTCACCAACATCCAGAGCTACTTCGGCGCCATGGCCGAGGGACAGGGCATCATCCGCCTGGACATCGTCCCGGCCCTGGAGTCTTCGGGCCGCAGCGTGGCCCAGGTCCGCAGCGAGTTCCCGGCGGTGGCCACGCTGGACGCCCAGTGGGTGCACATCCTCAATGACATGACGCCGATGATCGGCGTCATGAGCGACAACGTCGCCAACTACCAGGCCATCAAGAGCCTGCCCCCGTTCCCGCTGTTCCCGTGGTTCTTCGTTGGGCCTGGCCTGGTCGTGGCCGGGTTGGCCATCGCCAGCGTCCCCCGGGCCCGGCGCCCCAAGCCCGAGGCGGCCTTCTCCACCGCTTCGCTCCCCCAATATCAAGGAGCCTCATGACGTTGCACAAGATTCGGATCGCCGCCCTGGTGGTGGCGGTGGCCGGCGCCCTGTCGCTCGGCCTCGGCCAAGGGGTGGCCGGCGCCAGCAGCAAATCGACCGCGCTGGTCGGCACGTTCAAGCTGGCGCCCGGCAACTGCACCTTCGACAGCGTGAGCGGTACCTACTTCCGGATGATCGACCCCAAGGGCAACGTGCAGACGGGCAACTTCTTCCAGAACCCCGACTCCCTCTGCATCAACAAGACCTACACCTTGGCCGTGCCGGGAGTCGACGGGGGACTGGTCACCGGGAAGTACCAGCCCAACCCGAGGCCCGTCTTCTCCGCCATCGGCGGGGCCCGGGCTGACCTGATCGTCCAACCCCAGAGCTTCACGGCGATCGACTTCTCGATCTCGACCAACAAAGTCGACCCCCAGACCGGCAAGAAGGTGCCCCTGCCCCAGATCGTCGACCGCGGCGGCAAGCTCTCGGGGCAGATCGAGGCCTGGTCGGCCGCCTGGAACAAGCAGTACTTCAATCAGGGATCGCCCAAGCCCGGCGGCAGCCATCCGGGGCTGACCCTGCCGATCAGCGGTACCTACAACTCGACGACCCACGCCTTTGTCCTGACCTGGGCCAGCCAGGTGGTGGGTGGTCCATTCAACGGCTTCGCCGGTTACTGGCATCTGTCGGGCACGTTCGTCCCGGCCAAGGGAGGCAAGTGATGAAGCGCACCGCACGACTGCTCGCACTGGTGGCGACGATGGCCGCTGGGCTGGCCTGGGCGCCCATGAGCACGGCATCGGCCGCCGCGGGTACACCACTCGTCGGCACCTTCACCATTACGGCCGGCGGCTGTAGCGGCGGTGTCGCCTCGGGCACCTACCTGCGCATGGTGCTCTCGGGAGGGACCAACAGCGCCGGTCCCTACTTCTCCAACAGCGATTCGAGCTGCAGCGACAACACCTACACGCCGCTGGCCCCCGGATCGTCCGGCGGACTGGTCTCGGGCGAGTACCAGCCCCAGCCCTCGCCCGCCTTCGACAGCGCGGGCAACGCCCTGTCCGATGGGATCACCACGCCGGTCGCCTTCGAGGGTGTGAAGTTCGGGACCTCGACCAATCCGGTCGACCCGCAGACCGGCCTCAAGGTCCCGACACCCAGCATCACCGCCACCGGCACGGTGCTGAGCGGCAATCTCCAGGCCTTTGGCGTGCAGTGGAACAACCAGCAGTTCAACCAGGGCTCGCCCAAGCCCGACGGCACCTCGCCGGCGAACACCACACCGGTGAGCGGCACCTACAACTCCTCGACCGGGGCTTACACCCTCGAGTGGTCCAGCCAGGTGGTCGGCGGCCCCTTCAATGGGTTCTCCGCTTACTGGCACTTGACCGGGACGTTCCGGCCGTCGGGCGGCACGGCGGCCCCTTCTTCGGGGTCCACGGCCACCACGGCACCGGCTTCTTCGGGCTCGTCAGCGGGTGTCTCGACTTCGCCATCAGCCAGCAGCGGGTCGACGACCCAGTCCACCAGCGGGACCGGGTCGAGGTCGAGTGCGGGAACGGCCACCTCGTCGACCACCTCCACCACGACACCGGGCCAGACGACCCAGGCCGCAGGAACAACGAGCAACAAGATCGTGTTGACCACTCACACCACGTCGACCGGTGGGGGCGGGTGGGATGTGCCCATCTGGGCCATCGCGCTGCTGGCGCTGGTTGCCGCCCTGGGCCTGGGCGGCGTGATCTGGGCCGAAGCAAACCGTCGGAAGCAAGGAGCGAACGCATGAGCCAGACCGACTCCGCAACGAAAAGCAGCACCCGGCTGCAGGACCTCTTCTCGTTCCCCAACCCGGTGAACGAGGTATCGGCCCGACTGGTGGCCGGTGGAGTGGTGATCATGTCGCTGCTGACGATCGGCTTCAACTTGAAGTGGGCCACCATCGTGATCGCCTATGGCTTCGTGGCCCGGGTCCTGACCGGCCCCTCGCTGAGCCCGCTGGGACAACTGGCGACCCGGGTGGTGACACCCCGGCTCAAAATCGAGCCGCGCCCTGTCGCCGGTCCACCCAAGCGTTTCGCCCAAGGGATCGGCGTGGCCTTCTCCGTCACGGCCCTGATCCTCACTGCTCTGGGCTATTGGGGGGCGGCGCAGGTCGTGCTGGGGATGCTGGCGGTTGCCGCCACGCTCGAGTCGGTCCTGGGCATCTGCCTCGGCTGCAAGGCCTTCGCAGTCTTGATGAAGTTCGGGGTGGTACCTGAGGAGGTTTGCGAACGTTGCAACAACATCTGGGCGACGTCATGAGTACGAAGACTCCATTCACAGCAATCCGCAACGGCGCGGCCGCCGTGACACTGGTGGCGGTGGCCGTCCTCGGTCTGGTGGCGGCGGAGAGCGGCGGGACGGTGGTGCGCCACACCGTGGTCACCAAGCACGAGACGCGCGTCGTCAACCACACCACCGCGCCCAAGTCGTCCACGCCGACCCAGTCGGCCCCGGTCGCTTCCTCGGTCCCGGACACCGCGCCGGTATCCGAGGCCGCGGCGCCGGCGACGCCGGTGGCGCCTGATCCAGTGACCTTGGCGTCATCGACACCGGCCACCACGCCAGCGACGACCACGACCACGCCGACCACCACGACCGGGAGCAGCCTGCCGACCACGACCGCCAACGACATTCCGGCCTGTCCGGCCGGTCTGGCCGCCCCGGCTCAGAGCGGCGGGTTGCAGTCGCTCATCGGGTTCGCCCCGCTTTTCGGGCCGTTCTCCTCTGAGGCGTTTGCCATGGCGCCCAGCTTCCAGCCCGTGCTCGAGCTGATCGGTCCGTTCCTCACCGCGTTTGCCAACTACTACGCGCCAGAGGCGCCAACCCTGGCGCCGCTGCTGAACGCGGTGGACTCGCTCGAGACCGAGGGCTACTCGCTGCTCGCGCCGCTCTTCGGGCCCTACCAGACCCAGTTCCTGACGGCGGAGACGAAGCTGGCGGCCGCCTTGGCCCCGGATGCCTCATTGCTGGTGGATAACCCGGCCGCGTCCTGCGTCATCGATATCGAGGCATCGCTGACTTCCGCCGGTCACTGAGGCGGGTTGCGCTGGGGCTTTCGGACCATTTTGATCACCAACGTTGGTTTCTGATCCGAAGCAGTCGCCGGTGGCGCGAGCATGGTCGCTGGACGGCCATGTCCACCGAAGGGAAGATCAGTGAGTGACGACGAGGTAGAGCGGTCCGAGCCGAGCGGCCAGGCCGTAGGCGACTCGGAAGCATCAGGCGGGAGCGAAGCGGCAGTGAACCCGGTCGCCTTGCCTCCGGGGTCGACCCTTGCGGCCATACCGGTCCACGCTGGATCGGGTCAGAGATCGGGCCGGCGGTTGGTGCCCTTCAGCCTTGTCGGGGTCCTCACCGTCGGTGCCGCCGTTGCCGCCACGGTGGCCGTGGTCGGCAACACCAGCGCGGCCGCCACGGTCGCCTCGGCTGCCTCGGACTCCATCGCTGCCCACAGCGCAGACATGACGCTGACCCTGGACGGAACGGTTGACGGGCAGCGTGTGACAATGACCGGCAACGGGCCCATCGACTTCGACACCAGCCAGTCGTCGATGACTCTGCACATCAACGTACCCGGCGGCCAAGAGTCCATCTCGGAGATCTACGACGGCAAGACCGTCTATGTGAACCTCGGCGCCCTCTTGGGCAAACTGAACCTGGGTAAGTCGTGGGTCTCCCTTCCCATCGGCCAGATCAAGTCGGTCGGGTCGTCTCTTCCCAGCGGAGGCGTTGGTGATCCGACGGCGCTGCTCCATTTGCTCAGTGCCC
This sequence comes from Acidimicrobiales bacterium, assembly GCA_036489775.1. GTDB lineage: Bacteria > Actinomycetota > Acidimicrobiia > Acidimicrobiales > RAAP-2 > Bog-473. The sequence continues at coordinate 67,890 of DASXFC010000038.1, forward strand.
AGGGAAACACGGTCACCGCGCTCGCACCTTCAGTGGTGGACGGCCAGACTCTTCAGGAGTACTCGGTGGTGATAACTCCAGCGTCGTTGGCCCGTGACATCGCGCAAGCTCACCTACCCTCCTGGATGGCGTCAGCCGTGTCCCTGGTGCACAACGAGTCGGTGACCGAAAGGGTCGGGATCAACAGCGCCAACGAGTTGCAATCAGTGGTGTCGACGGTGACGGCCACCATCGGCGGTCAAAAGCTGGTCGAGACGGTGACCGCGGCGTATTCCAACTTCGGGGTGCCGGTCACCATCACCGACCCACCGTCCAATGAGGTCCTGCCGTTCAGCGCTCTCTTGCAGATCGGGACGGGCGATCCGAGCGTGACCTGAGGTTCAGGCTTCAATGCGCTGGTCGAGGGTCTAATGCCTTAGGCTTTTCCAGCTGTGGTAAACCCACCACGACACAAGAAATAACGCCGCTCGTCGGGGAAAGCCGGTCCCAAGCCGGCGCTAGTCCGTAACCGTAGGCGGAGCTGCATTGGGCAACTCCGCGAGCCGGGTCACCTATGAGCGGTATGGGTTCCCATTGTCGAGACACATCTGGGACCCGGTGGCCTTCTCCCTTTGTGGGTGTGGCGCTCCCGGGCCCAGGGGGAGCGAGAGCCGGTGAAGGTGAACGGGACGAGGAGGCAGGGTCGACGGCCCGCGCTCGGCTCCGTCGCGATGCTGGTTGCCGCCCTTCTGGCTGTTAGCGGGACTGCCGTGGTTGGCCTCGCCCCGGTGACCTCACCCATGGCGGCCGCGGCCGCCACTCCAGGCTGTACGGATACCAGCGGGGTGACCGTCGTCGTGGACTTCAGCCACTGGCCCACCGGACCTCAGGGTGGCGCGGTGATCGACTCCTGCGAGACCACCACCGGTGCCACGACGCAGACGGTGGCAGGCAAGGAGGAGTCCACCGGCACCGCCCTCGATGCGCTGGAGAACGCCGGATTCGACGTGACTGGTACCAGCCAGTACGGGGACGCCTTCATGTGTCGTATCGGCTATGGCAGCAACGCCGACAACGAAGAACCCGAGAACGATCCCTGCACCAGCACGCCTCCCTCCAGTGCCTACTGGGCCTATTACTGGGCTGATGCCTGCACCAACTCGTGGACCTACAGCGAGGCCGGACCCGAAGGCCGTGATCCCGACATCGGCGGTGTCGAGTACTGGACCTTCGGCTCTGATTCGGCTGGCTCGACCCTTGCGGTGTCGCCGAATCAACTGCGGGGCCAGGGTCCACTGAGTGTGGCATCACCCACCCTGGTGGCGGGCCAGGTCGGTCAGCCCTACACCGATCATGTGGCCGTGTCCGGCGATCTCTGCCCGGGCAGCGACGACACCTTCAGTTTGGCCGGCGGGAGTTCGCTGCCGGCCGGCCTCTCGCTCACCTCAGATGGGGTCGTCTCGGGGACGCCGACCGCCACCGGCACCACCAGCTTCTCGGTCAAGCTGAGCGATACGGCCGGCAACGCCGGCACGGCGAGCCTCTCGCTCAGCGTGCTCGACGTGGAGCCCACCACGCTGCCCGGAGCGGTGGCCGGTCGGGCCTACAGCCAATCGCTCAGCACTTCGGGAGGCACCGGTCCCTACAGCTACAGCCTGGCCCCGGGCAGCTCGCTGCCGGCCGGTCTCTCGCTCACCTCGGGTGGCGTCATCTCGGGCACGCCCACCTCCGCGGGGAGCGCCAGCTTCACCGTGAACGTGAGCGACGGCAGCGGAGCAACCGACGGGGCTGTGTTGACCTTGGGGGTGAGTGGAGGTGCCGCCGCCCTCACCATCGGTTCGGCCGTCCTGCCGGGCGCCACGGTGGGCCAGAGCTATAGCCACCAGCTCAACACGACGGGGGGCACCAGTCCGTACCACTACAGCCTGGCTTCGGGCAGTTCGTTGCCCACCGGTCTTGCCCTCTCGTCGAGCGGGCTGATCTCGGGTGTTCCCAAGACGGCAGGCAACACCAAAGTGACCGTGAAGGTGGATGACGCCAGCGGTGATTCAGGCACGTCGGCCGTTGCGCTGTCCGTGGCCTCAGCCTCCTCCTTGAAAAGCGGCACGGCCGCGACGAGGCAGGGAACGGGTTCGACTTCGACCACCGGACCGCCGAGCTCCACCTCGACCACCGCCGGCACCGACGAGCCCGCAGTCAAGCGAGATCCCCGACTCAAGATCGTGCGGGAGGGCGCACCGACCTCGCACCAGGTGCATTCATCCTCGGGATCCATCGTCCCGGTGATCGTCGGGATCGCCCTCGGAGCGGTCTTGCTCGGCACCGCGGCCGGGGTGGCGACACGGCGCCGGCGCCATCTGAACGAAGAGGAACTCGAGGTCTGATGGCAGGGACCCCCGCCACCCACCGCTGGAATCTGCGCGATAGCCATCGGGTGCCCCGCGCTCTGCATCCAGTGGCCTGGTGGCTCTGGGCGCTCTGCCTGGCCACCGCGGTGAGTGCGACGACCAACCCGCTGTTGTTGTTGCTGGTGCTGTGCGTGCTCGGAGTCGTCGTCAGTAACCGGCGCACCGAGGCTCCCTGGGCTCGGGCTTTCAAGTACTACCTCTATCTGGCTCTGAGCGTCATCGTGATCCGGGTGCTGTTCCGGACCATCTTCGGCGGTGACGTCGACGCCCCGACCATGCACGTCATCTTCACTTTGCCCCATATCCCTCTGCCCTCATGGATGGCCGGCGTCCAGCTGGGCGGGGCTGTGACGTGGGAGGGGACATGTAGTGCTCTCTACGACGGATTGCGCCTGGCCACCATGCTGTGTTGCATCGGCGCCGCCAACACGCTGGCCAATCCAAAACGTGCCCTGCGGGTGCTCCCCGGCGCTCTCTACGAACTGGGGACGGCGGTGGTCGTGGCGCTCAGCGTGGCCCCCCAGCTCATCGAAAGCGTTCAGCGCGTCAGCAAGGCCCGCAAACTCCGGGGTGGTACGACCAAAGGTCGTCGCCACGTCCTGCGCACCATCGCCATCCCGGTGTTGGAGGACGCCCTTGAGCGGTCTTTGCGCTTGGCCGCCGGCATGGACTCGCGCGGCTACGGCCGCACTGGTCCGGCCTCCCCCCGCACCCGGCGTATCACCGGGGCGCTCATGCTGCTCGGGTTGTGCGGCCTCTGCGCCGGCGCCTACGGCCTGACGGACAGCTCCACGCCTGGTGCGTTCAGGTTGCCGGCGCTGTTGGTGGGGGCGGTGCTGTGCTGCATCGGGCTCTTCTTCGGCAGCCGCCGCGTCCGCCGCACCAAATACCGGTCGGACCCGTGGCGCGCCCCCGAATGGGTGGTCGTCCTCTCGGGACTGGTGCCGATGGTCGTGCTGTTGGTCAGCCCGGGTATGAGCCTGGAAAGCCTCAACCCGTCGACGGACCCGCTGACCTGGCCGACGCTGCCGGTGGTGGCCGTGGTGGCCATTCTCGTCGCCGCTGTCGCGGCGGTGGCATCGCCACCAGCGCTGCGCCGACCGCGTCCCGCTCGGCCCAACTCGACCCAAGCGTCACCCTTCGTGTCAGCGGTGGAACGTTTCCCGATCGAGGTGTCGGGATGATTCGCTTCGATCATGTGACCGTGACGTACGCCGACGCGGATCTACCTGTGCTGCGTGATGTGGATTTCGAGGTGGCCGAGGGCGAGCTGGCCTTGGTGGTGGGCCGGACCGGAGTGGGGAAGTCGACGCTGCTGGGCGCGGTCAACGGCTTGGTGCCCCACTTCACCGGCGGCACCCTGGCCGGCCGGGTGCTGGTCGACGGTCGCGAGACGCGCACGCACAAGCCGCGCGAGCTGGCCGATGTGGTGGGGATGGTAGGCCAGGATCCTCTGGCTGGCTTCGTGACCGACACCGTGGAGGAGGAGCTGGCCTATGTCATGGAGCAGTTGGCCGTGCCCCCCGAGGTCATGCGCAAGCGGGTCGAGGAGACCCTGGACCTGCTCGGCATTGCCGAGCTGCGGGACCGGGCTCTGGTCGAACTCTCGGGTGGTCAGCAGCAACGGGTGGCCATCGGCTCCGTCCTGACCGCACAACCGCGCATACTCGTCCTCGACGAGCCGACCTCCGCGCTCGACCCCACGGCGGCAGAGGAGGTCCTGGCTGCTATCACCCGATTGGTGCACGACCTGGGGGTCACCGTGGTATTGGCCGAGCACCGGCTCGAGCGGGTGGTGCAGTATGCCGACTCGGTGATCGAGGTCCGGGCCGATGGCACCGTGCACAAGGGCGCCCCCGCCGCCATGCTGGCCTCGACCAAGGTGGCTCCTCCGACCGTCGAGTTGGGCCGGCTGGCACTTTGGTCACCACTTCCCCTTTCGGTCCGTGACGCCCGCCGCGCCGTTGGACCATTGCGGGTCCAGCTGGCGGCGATCGCGGTGCCGCCGCTGCGCCGCTCCGTGCCCCGTCGCCGCGGCGAAATGCTGTTGCGGGCGCGCAACGTGGTGGTCCGGTACGGGCCGGTGGTGGCCGTCGGGGGCGTCGATCTCGATCTGGTGGCCGGTGAGGTCACTGCTCTGATGGGTCGCAACGGTTCGGGCAAGTCATCGTTGCTATGGGCCATCCAAGGGTCGGGTCCGCGTCAGGCCGGCGTGGTGTCGGTCGACTGTGCCGACCCCAAGGCTCTGTCGACTGCCAAAGCACGGGCGCTGGTCGGATTGGTACCCCAGACCCCGGCTGATCTGCTCTACCTCGACACAGTGGACCTCGAGCTGGGTCAGGCCGACGAGGAGAGCGGCGGGGAGTCGGGGGGTGCCCGCCGCCTCCTGGACCGGTTGGCGCCCGGTATCGACGGTGCCATGCACCCGCGCGACCTGTCGGAGGGCCAGCGCCTGGCCCTGGTGCTGGCCATTCAGCTGGCGGCGGCCCCTCGCGTCGTGCTGCTCGATGAGCCGACCCGGGGCCTCGACTACAGCGCCAAGCGTTCTTTGATCGAGATGATGGACCAGTTGGCGTCCGACGGTCACAGCGTCGTCATCGCCACTCACGACGTGGAGTTCGTGGCCGCGGCGGCCGACCGGGTCATGGTGATGGCGGCGGGCGACGTGGTGGCGGACGGTCCGACGTCCGAGGTACTGGTGGCATCACCAGCCTTCGCGCCGCAGGTGGCCAAAATTCTGGCCCCGCTCGAGTACCTGACCATCGACCAGGTCCGCGAAGCGATGGACGTGGTGGCCAACTGATGGGTGCGGTCGGTCACGCACGCAAACACCGGGCCATCCGAGTGAGCCGCCGCTCCCGGCTGGTCATCGTCATGGCCTCCTTCCTCGGGTTCGTGGCGTTCCTGTGGCCTTTCGTCGTGTCGCCGCACACCTTCGGCGACGTGGCCATGGCGCCGCTGATGTTCGGCGCCCTCCTGGTGCTGGTCCTGGCCATCGTCTTCTCGGAGATGGCGGACGGCGGCATCGACGCCAAGGCCATCGCCATGTTGGGCGTGCTCTCGGCCATCGGCGCCGCGCTGCGCCCGCTGGATGGCGGGACGGCCGGGGTCGAACTGGTCTTCTTCACCTTGGTTATCGCCGGCCGGGTCGTCGGCGCCGGCTTTGGCTTCACCCTGGGCTGCACCACCCTGTTCGCCTCCGCCCTCCTCACCAGCGGTGTGGGGCCCTGGATGCCCTATCAGATGTTCGGATGCGCCTGGGTGGGTCTCTTCGCCGGGCTGCTGCCACCGGCCAAGGGCAAGGTCGAAGTGCTGATGCTGGCCCTCTACGGCGCGGTCTCGGGTTACTTCTTCGGCTTCATGCTCAATCTGTCGTTCTGGCCGTTCTCGGTCGACCCGCACAGCACGGTCTCGTACTTGCCCGGGGCCTCCTTTGCCACGAATGTCTCGCGCTACCTGGTCTTCGATGGCACCACGTCGCTCGGTTTTGACACCGGTCGCGCCATCACCAACTTCGTCATCATTTTGGTGGTGGGTCCGGCCATGCTGGCCACGTTCCGCCGGGCCGCCCGGCGCGCCGCCTTCGAGGCACCCGTGGCCTTCTCCGATGCCGCGAGCGATCTCGAACTTCGAGTCCCTCGATCCGAAGGAGGGTCATGACGCCGAGGTCAGTGGAGCTCATTGCGTGGACGGGACCGTGGTCCGAGGATGATCCGGACGCCAACTTCAAGGGCGACGTGGCGCTCTATGCGCACGTCGACCCGATGCAAACGATCGACAACCTAGCCAAGGCCATCGGGATCCCAGCCGGCGCGGTGGTCCGCTACATCTTGGCCAAGTGGGCTACGGCCGGCAGCGGGGGATTGCTCGAGCTGGGGCCGACCATGATCCACCGGCTGTGGGAGCCGGTCGAGCAGGCCGAGCAGGCCGGGACCGATGTCGCCCGCCTGGAGGCCTACGAGCAACTGCGCCAGATGCTCTCGTGGCTCCGCCTTCCGCTGACCGACCCTGACGCGACGGGTTACTAGAGCACCATGCCCATGCCGGCGGGCCCGTCCCGCCCTCAGGCCTGGATGAGTTGGTCGAGCGGCAAGGACAGCGCCCTGGCCCTGCACGAGGTCCGGACGACTGGCGCGGTCGAGGTCGTCGCATTACTGACTTCGGTCAACGTCGAAACAGAGCGGGTGGCGATGCACGGCGTCCGCCGTTCACTGCTCGAGGCGCAGGCGTTGGCCCTCGACTTGCCACTTCACATGGTGGAGTTGCCCTGGCCGTGCCCTAATGCGACATATGAGCAGCAGATGAACGAGGCACTCCGCACGGCCCGTTCGGGCGGGGTCGAAGCGATGGTGTTCGGCGACCTCTTCCTCGATGACATCCGTCGCTACCGGGAGGCGTCGTTGCTTGGCTCGGGCATCACGCCGCTCTTCCCACTCTGGCAGCGACCCACCTCCGCACTGGCGCAGGATCTCATCGAGCAGGGATTCAGAGCACTGGTGGTGTGCGTCGATTTGGCCCAGGCCCCCTCATCACTGGCCGGCCGATGGTTCGATCATTCGCTGCTGGCCGAGCTTCCTCCCGGCGTCGATCCGTGCGGTGAGAACGGGGAGTTCCACACCGTGGTGGTCGACGGACCTGGCTTCGCCCATTCGATCGACGTCGTGGTGGGGGAGACCATCGAGCGCGACGGCTTCGCCTTCACCGACGTGCTGCCGACCAAGGAGTCCTCAGCTCGGCGCTGAGTCTCCTCAGCTGGCGCTGGCCGTTCCCGCCGCCTTGCCGTCATCGGCTTCATCGACCAGCCAGAGCCGGCGACGAGTCTTGGCCAGGTCACGGAAGATCTCGACGGCTTCAAGGCCGTCAGCGGCCCAATCATCGGCGCCCGTGCTCGGCGCGGTGGCCGGGTTGGCCGCTTGGCCACCGACCACCACCGGGATGCTGGGGTCGACCGCGTGGACGGCCTGCACGGTCGCTCGGACCGAATCGAGATTGCTCTCGGTGGTGGCCCCCACCCCGACCGCGATCAGTCGGTGCGCCGTGCGAGCCGCTCCGGCGAAAGCTTCCGGTGGCACGTCGGCACCGAGTTCGAGGCAGTCGAAGCCCTCGAGCCGCACCAGGTCGGCCACGATGGAGATGGCCAGAGTGTGGTGCTCCCCCTTACAGGCGCCGAACACGACGGTTCCACGGCTGCGTCCCGGCCGGCGAAACCGCGCCCCGAGCCGGGCCACCAGGCGGGCGGCCGTGGCCGTGGCCACGTACTCCTCGGCCACCGGCGCGTCGGGCAGCCCGGAACGTCCACTGATGTCGTCGATGGCGCCAACCAGCAGATCGAGGTAGCAGCGGGCGGGCGAGTGCCCCGCCGCCAGTGCCTGCTCGAGCACCCGCCACGCGGCCGTCTCGTCGCCCACGGCCAGCGTGGCCCCGAGCCGGGTCCGCCAGGCCGTGCCGAGGTCTTCCCCGTCGCCCGACAGATCGGGCTCGGCCGAGAACGCCGCCAGGTCAGCGGGGTCGATCACCCATCCGGTGCCTTCCCGCCGAGCCGGGAGGCGACCCGTTCGTACATAGCGGTAGGCGGTCATGTAGTGGACGCCCAGCAGCGCCGCCACCTGCTTGAGGTTGAGCTGCACTGATGGTCCCGATCCCACGCGCCGACGATACTTCCCAGCCCGCGGCACCCCTGCGACCTCGAATAGGTCGCTGACCAGCGCCTGGTCCGCCTGGGCTTGCCAAAATGGCTCGGCTCGACGGATCCTTTTGGGTCCATGGAACAACAGGATGTCTCTGAGCTGGCCAACGAGGGGTTTTGAGCCAGGACACGCCACTTGAACTAGCCGCTGAGTTCCCACCGGTCACCGAAGACCAGTGGCACCAGGCCGTCAACAAGGTTCTGGCCGGCCAGGACGCCGATCTGTCCGCCGAGGAGCTGACACGCCGGTTCCAGCGCCAGCTGGTGACCACTACGCATGACGGCATCGCGATCCAGCCTCTCTATACGAGGGATGACCTGCCCGCAGAGTCCCTCTCGATTGGCGCGCCTGGCTTCTGGCCCTTCGTCCGCGGTTCGACCGTGCTGGGTGGCGTCCAAACCGGTTGGGACGTACGCCAGGTCCTCGAACTCGACCCCTCCGGTCAGGCGGTCGAGCCCGCGCTCGACCAGCTCGAACGTGGTGCCACCTCACTGCTGATCCGGAGCGCACCACCCGAGGGACGCACTTCGCTCACGGTCGACCAGCTCGATGCTGCACTCGAGGGTACGTACCTCGACCTCATCACGGTGGCCCTCGACACCACCCTCGGTCTCAGCGGTGCCGAGGCACTGATCGGGCTGTGGCAGAAGCGCCAGATCGATCCGGCCATCGCCCGCGGCGTGCTCGGTCTCGATCCACTCGGCACGGCGGCCAGCCAAGGACAGGCCCTCGACCAAGATGAAGTCGAGCGAGCGGTCGCCCTCGCCAAAGACTGCGCCGCCCACTGGCCGGCCAGCCGGGCCTGGGTGGTCGACGCCACCCGGTACCACGAGGCGGGTGCCTCCGATGTGGAAGAAGTGGCCTGTGCCACGGCCACCGGGTTGGCCTACCTCCGGCTCCTCCAAGATGGGGGCCTCGATCTCACCGCAGCTTTCGGGCAGTTGGAATTCCGGCTGGCCGCCTCGGCCGACCAGTTCTCCACCATGGCCAAGCTGCGGGCGGCCAGGCTGCTCTGGGCCCGGGTGGCCGAGGTCCTCGGGGTGCCCGACGCGGGGGAGCAGCATCAGCACGCCATGACCTCCCGGCGCATGCTGACCCGTTACGACCCGTGGACGAACCTGCTGCGCAACACCACGGCTTGCTTCGCCGCCGGCGCCGGTGGCGCCGAAGCGATCACCGTCGAAGTGCACGACCTCCTCCTCGGCTCGAGTGAGCAGACCGAGCTGGGTCGCCGGCTGGCCCGCAACACGCACCTGCTCTTGCTCGAGGAGACGCACCTGGCCCGCGTCGTCGATCCCGGCGGCGGCTCGTGGTACATCGAGTGGCTGACCGATGCCATCGGCCGCCACGCCTGGGCCTTCATGCAAGAGATCGAAGCCGCCGGGGGCATGGCGGCCGCGCTCGAAGCGCGATTGATCCACGAGCGCATCGAGCAGACCTGGCAGCAGGAGATGAAGGACCTGGCTCGCCGCAAAGAGACCATCGTCGGCGTGAGTGACTTCCCCAATTTGGAGGACCGCATCCCTCCGCATCCCATCGAGGAGGCGGCCCCGACCGGTGGGCTCCCTCGACGCCGGTCGGCCGATGCCTTCGAGGCCCTGCGGACAAGGACTGACGATCACGAGCGCACGACCGGGCAACGTCCCGCTGTCCTCTTGGTGACGCTGGGTCCGGCCAGCGCCTTCACGGCCCGGGTCACCTACGCCAGAGCGTTCTTTGAAACGGCCGGATTGCGCGCGGTGACCCACGACGGGGGCGAGGCCCCGAGCGCCGACGAGGTGCGTCGGGCGGTTGAGGAGAGTGGGGCCGCCGTGGCCTGCCTGTGCTCGTCCGATGCGGTCTACGCCGAATCCGGGGTCGCTGCGCTGGCTGCCGTGACCCCGTCGGGTCTGGCCCGGACCTACGTGGCCACCCGACCGGGTGCCTTGGGCGACTCGATGCTCGAAGCCGGGGCCGACGAGCTCATCTACGCCGGCTGTGACGTGCTCGACGCCTTGGTCCGACTTCTCGACGTCGTTGGTGTGAAATGACAGCAGTGCAGAAGATCCCCAATTTCGCCGACGTACCCTTCGATGCCGACGGCACCACTGGTCCGGCCGGCTGGGATGAGTGGCAGGACGCGGCCGAGAAGGCTTCGGGGGGTCCGGTGGCGGCGCTCGATCTCGAGACGCCCGAGGAGATCACCATTGCTCCGCTGTACACGGAGGGGTCGCTCGAGGGGCTCGATTTCCTCGAGACCTACCCCGGTCTGGTGCCGTACCTGCGCGGACCGTATCCGACCATGTACGTGAACCAGCCCTGGACCATCCGCCAGTACGCCGGGTTCTCGACGGCCGAGGAGTCCAACGCCTTCTTCCGCCGCAACCTGGCCGCCGGCCAGAAGGGCCTTTCGGTGGCCTTCGACCTGGCCACCCACCGGGGCTACGACAGCGACAACCCGCGGGTGTCCGGAGACGTGGGCATGGCCGGCGTGGCCATCGACTCCATCCTCGACATGCGCCAGCTCTTCGACGGCATCCCGCTGGACCAGATGTCGGTGTCGATGACCATGAACGGTGCCGTCCTCCCGATTCTGGCGCTCTTCATCCTGGCCGGTGAGGAACAGGGCGTTCCCCCCAAGGCCTTGGCCGGCACCATCCAGAACGACGTGCTCAAAGAGTTCATGGTCCGCAACACCTACATCTACCCGCCGACGCCCTCCATGCGGATCATCTCGGACATCTTCGCCTACACCTCGACCGAGATGCCCCGCTTCAATTCGATCTCGATCTCGGGCTACCACATGCAGGAGGCCGGCGCCTCGGCCGATCTCGAACTCGCGTACACGCTGGCCGACGGGGTCGAGTACATCCGGGCCGGGCTCGACGCCGGGCTCGAGATCGACGCCTTCGCCCCCCGGCTGTCGTTCTTCTGGGCCATCGGGATGCACTTCTTCACCGAGGTAGCCAAGATGCGGGCGGCCCGTCTGCTCTGGGCCAAGCTGGTCAAGGACTTCAAGCCGCAGAGCGACAAGTCGCTGTCGCTGCGTACCCACTCGCAGACCTCGGGCTGGTCGCTCACCGCCCAGGACGTCTTCAACAACGTCATGCGTACCTGCATCGAAGCCATGGCGGCGACGCAGGGCCACACCCAGTCATTGCACACCAACGCCCTCGATGAGGCCTTGGGATTGCCCACTGACTTCAGTGCCCGCATCGCCCGCAACTCCCAGCTCTTCCTGCAGCACGAATCGGGGACCTGCCGCACCATCGACCCGTGGGGCGGCAGCTATCACGTCGAGCGGTTGACCTACGACCTGGCCCGGAGGGCCTGGTCGCACATCGAGGAGATCGAGGCGGCCGGCGGGATGACCAAGGCCATCGAGGCCGGCATCCCCAAGATGCGGATCGAGGAGGTGGCCGCTCGCACCCAGGCCCGGATCGACTCGGGCCGCCAGACCGTGGTCGGCGTCAACAAGTACCGGCCGGCCGTCGACGATTCGATCGACGTGCTGAAGATCGAGAACTCGGCCGTCCGGGCCAGCCAGATCGCCAAGCTCCAGAAGCTGCGGGCGGAGCGGGATGAGCAGGCCTGCACGACCTCACTGGACCGGCTGACCGAGGCGGCGCAGCAGGCCGCCGACGGCACCCGCCCCAAGGGACTCGATCACAACCTGCTCAAGCTGGCTGTTGACGCGGCCCGGGCCCGGGCCACCGTGGGGGAGATCAGCAATGCCCTCGAGAAGGTCTACGGACGGCACACCGCCCAGATCCGTACGATCTCGGGTGTGTACCGATCGGAGATGGGCGATTCCCCGGTGGCCCAGCAGGTCCGCCGGCAGGTCGACGCCTTCGCCGAGCGCCACGGCCGCCGGCCCCGCATCCTGGTGGCCAAGATGGGCCAGGACGGGCATGACCGCGGCCAGAAGGTCATCGCCACCGCCTTCGCCGACCTCGGTTTCGACGTCGACGTGGGTCCCTTGTTCCAGACGCCGGCCGAAGTGGCCCGCCAGGCGGTGGAGGACGATGTGCACATCGTGGGGGTCTCCTCGCTGGCGGCCGGCCACCTCACTCTGGTCCCCGAGCTCAAGCACGCGCTGGCCGAAGCGGGCCGCGACGACATCATGGTGACGGTGGGCGGGGTCATCCCTCCTCAGGACTTCGACGAGCTGCGGGCCGCCGGGGCAGCCGCCATCTTCCCGCCTGGAACCGTCATCGCCGAAGCGGCGCTGGGGCTGCTGGCCAAGCTCGACCCCGATCTCGCGGAGTCATGAGCTCGGGCATCACGGACCCGATCGACATCGACGAATGCACAGCCGGCATCCTGGCCGGCGACCGGGCCCAGATGGCGAAGGCAATCACGTTGGTCGAGTCCACCCGATCCGAGCACGCCGCGTTGGCCCAGGATCTGTTGGTCCAGTTGCTCCCGCACGCCGGCAGTGCCCAGCGCGTCGGCATCTCAGGCATCCCGGGGGCGGGGAAGTCCACCGCCATCAACCGTCTGGGGACGACCCTGACCGCGGCCGGTCACAGAGTGGCGGTGCTGGCCATCGATCCCTCGTCGACCAGGCGTGGAGGCAGCATCCTCGGCGACAAGACGCGAATGCCCGACTTGGCCGTCGACCCCAATGCTTTCATCCGTCCGTCGCCCTCCTCGGGTTGGCTGGGCGGGGTGACCCGGTCGACCCGTGAGGCCATGGTGGTGGTCGAGGCGGCCGGCTATGACGTGGTCATTGTCGAGACGGTGGGCACCGGGCAGTCCGAATCCACGGTGGCCGACATGGTGGACTCCTTCGTCCTCTTGACGGTGCCCGGCACGGGCGATTCCCTCCAGGGGATCAAGCGGGGCGTGCTCGAGCTGGCCGACATCGTGGCCGTGAACAAAGCCGACGGCGAGCAGGCCCGCGAGGCCGCCACGGTGGCCCGGGAACTGGCCGATGCCTTGCACCTCTTCGACTCGACCAATGACGGTTGGACCCCCCAGGTGCTCCAATGCAGCGGGCTTTACGGCACCGGCATCGCGGAGCTCTGGGACACCATCGTGCGCCACCGTTCGACACTGGTCGAAGCCGGCGCGCTGGAGAAGAAACGCAACCGCCAGCAGCAGGACTGGATGTGGGCGATGGTCAAGGACCGGTTGCTGGACCGGCTGCGAACTGACGCCCAGGTCAAGGTTTTGGCTCCCGAGGTTGAAGAGGCCTTGCGCAAGCAGACACTCACCCCGACGCAGGGGGCTGTGCGCATCCTCGAGGCGTTGGGGCTGGGCGATCAGTTGACCGCTGGGGAGTAGTCGCTTCAGTTTCTGTCACGGCCGTTAGCGCTCAAAGCAACGTCGGGGGCAGGTGGACGAATCGGCAAAGGCGACTGGTAGATTTGGCTTTCGCCACGGTGTTCGGGAAGTCGGTGCAAGACCGGCGCGGTACTCGCCACTGTGACCGGGGAGCACGCTCCACTCAGCCACTGAGTTTCGGCTCGGGAAGGCGGAGTACGCGCTGAGCCGGGAGCCAGGAGACCGGCCGTGGCGGACAGCCAACCGATCCACGAGCTATGGAGAAGGCACTCATGGTCGTACTCGCCACCAACCTCGGTTTTCCGCGCATGGGCCCGAAACGGGAGCTCAAGCAGGCGCTTGAGTCGTACTGGGCCCAGAAGTCCTCTGCGGCAGAGCTGCAGCAGTCGGCGGCTGACTTGCGCCATTTGTCTTGGGATCTCCATCGCGCCGCTGGCATCGATCACATCCCTTCGAACGATGCCTCGCTCTACGACCATGTCCTCGACACCGCGGTGCTGGTCGGAGCCATCCCCGAGCGGCATCAAGTCGGCGGGGTCGAGGCGCTCGATCGCTACTTCGCCATGGCCCGCGGTGGCGGGCTCGGCGGCCAGAGCGTGACTGCACTCGAGATGACCAAGTGGTTCGACACCAATTACCACTATCTCGTTCCCGAGTTGCACAAAGGTCAGCAGTTCTCGCTGGCCTCCACCAAGCCGCTCGACGAGTTCCGCCAGGCCCTGGCGGTCGGAGTCACCACCCGCCCCGTGCTGCTCGGTCCCGTCTCGTTCTTGCTGCTCTCCAAGGGCACCGACGGAGGGGACAACCTCGATCTGCTGCCCAGCCTCATCGCGACGTACGCCGAAGTGCTCCAGTCGCTGGAACAGGCCGGGGCCTCGTGGGTCCAGATCGACGAGCCCGTGCTGGCCCTCCATCTCGACCTCGACCAGCGCTCCGTCTTCGATCGGACCTACGCCGACCTGCGGGCGGCCGCGCCGGGGCTGCGCTTGCTGGTGGCCACCTACTTTGCCGGGCTGGGGGAGAACCTCCAGACCGCGGTCCACCTGCCGGTCGACGCCCTCCACCTCGACGCGGTGAGTAGCCCCGGACAGGTCGACCTGGCCATGGCCGAGGTGCCGGACACGCTGGCCTTGTCGCTCGGGGTGGTGGACGGGCGGAACGTGTGGCGGACGGATCTGGCCGCGGCGCTCGATCGGCTCGAAGCAGCCCAGCACAAGCTCGGCTCGGAGCGCTTGCTGGTCGGGCCGTCGTGCTCGCTGCTGCACCTGCCGGTCGATCTCGGGCTCGAGCCAGCGCTCGATGACGAAGTGCGGAGCTGGCTGGCCTTCGCGGTGCAGCGGCTGGACGAGATCTCGACTCTGGTCCGTGGACTGAACGAGGGACGCGAGGCGATTGCCGACGAGTTGGCGGCCTCGACAGCCGCGGCGCAGGCCCGCCAGGCTTCACCCAGGGTGGTCAACCCCGCCGTTCGCCAGCGCCTGGCTGGTGACAGCACCGGCCTCGAGCATCGTGCGTCGGCCTATGGCATGCGCCGCCAGGCTCAGCAGGCCAATCTCGGCCTGCCCATCTTGCCCACCACCACCATCGGCTCGTTCCCCCAGACGCCAGCCGTCCGCTCGCTGCGGGCCCAGTTCAAGAGCGGGCGCATCGACACGGAGGCCTACGAGGAGGGCTTGCGGGCCTACATCAGCGACGCGGTGGCCTTCCAGGAAGAAGTCGGCCTCGACGTCCTGGTCCACGGGGAACCTGAGCGCAACGACATGGTCGAGTACTTCGGCGAGCTCCTCGAGGGCTGCGTGGTGACCAGCAATGGCTGGGTACAGAGCTACGGCTCGCGTTGCGTCAAACCCCCGATCATCTACGGAGATGTCAACCGCCCGCGGCCGATGACGGTGGACTGGGCGGTGTACACCCAATCGTTGACCGATCGTCCGGTCAAGGGAATGCTGACCGGCCCGATCACCATCCTGCAGTGGTCGTTCGTCCGCAATGACCAGCCGCACGGCGACACGGCGCGCCAAATCGCCTTCGCCATCCGAGACGAGGTGGCCGACCTCGAGGCTGCTGGCATCAAGGTGATCCAGATCGACGAGCCAGCCCTGCGTGAGGGTCTTCCCCTGCCCGAGGGGGAGCGCAAGGCCTACCTTGAATGGGCAGTGAGCGCCTTCAAGCTCGCCTCGTCCGGCGCCCGCGACGAGACCCAGATCCATACCCACATGTGTTACGCCGAGTTCAACGACATCATTGATTCCATCGCGGCCTTCGACGCCGATGTGATCTCGATCGAGGCCTCGCGCTCGCGGATGGAGCTGCTGGCGGCCTTCACCGACTTCGACTATCCGAACGAGGTGGGCCCGGGTCTCTTCGACATCCACTCGCCCCGAGTGCCCGAGACCTCCGAGATGGTGGAGCTACTGCTGGCCGCCTTGGCCGTAGTGCCAGCCGAGCGACTCTGGGTGAATCCTGACTGCGGCCTCAAGACCCGGCGCTGGGACGAGGTGCGTCCGGCCATCACCAACCTGGTGGCGGCTGCTCATGAGGTGCGAGACGGCCTTGCCTCCAACTGAGCATCTCCCTGCCCACCTGACCGCCCCCTTCGCTCCGCACGGGGCCGTCACCGGGATCGGAAGCCTCCCGACCACCAGTCCGATCGAGGCACTCGACTTCGTGGCCGCTTTCGCACCGGTGCTTCCGTTCTGCCCCCAGCCACCAGCGCCCGATTTGCTGACCGACACGCTCACCCAGCAGCTGCAATCGACCGAACTCACCGACAAGTGGTTCGAGAGCTATGTCGATGCCATTGCCAGCGGCGCCTTTCCCGAGGCTCGGTGGCTCAAATCGCAGCTGACCGGTCCTATCACGCTGGCCGGATTGTTGAGTGTGGGCCAGCCCGGTGACCCAGGACCCGAGATGATCAGCCAGCTGGCCGAGCATGTGTCTCGGCGCGCCACCCAACAAGCCCGAGTTCTGCTTCCGTTCGGCTTGCCCGTCGTCATCACGGTGGACGAGCCCGCGCTGGCCCTCATGGATCTCGAGAACGAACCCTGGGTCGGGGTCCTGCTCGGGGCGGTGTTCCGGCAGATCCGTGCCGCAGGCGCACTGAGCGGGATTCACTGTTGTGCCACTGCGCACCCGGGTCGGCTCGGTTCATTGGACTGCGACGTGATCTCTTTCGACGCCGGCGAGGGCATTGCCCCCACCGAGGAAGACGGATCCGTGTTGAGCGACGCGGGCCGGATCATGGCCTTCGGTCTCATCGGCACCTCGTCGGTGCCCGATTCACCCGGTGCGGCCTTCTCGCGATGGCTGACGGCCTCGTCCACGGTGACCGATCCGGTGGCCCTGGCCGCTCGAACGCTTCTGACGCCCCGCTGTGGGCTGGGACGTTCCAGTCAGGTCGAGGCCGAAGCGACGTTCACTGCCGCCGCGGCGGTTGGGGACCTCGTCGGTCAGATGGCGGCATCCATCTGAAGCGGATGCTGCATTTGCCGTCAAAGGCACAAGCTGATCAGGGCCTGGCCTGGGGAATCGCCCGAGACGTCCGATCGTTCTGAAGCAGGAGTACGCAGCCGGGCCGGAGCGCCGGACCGGCGGTGGAGGACGGACCCCCACCGCCGGCTGGTCCGGCGATCCAACGCTCAGGCGTTCGACAGGCTCTTCGGCGGTGTTGAGGTCTTGCCGCTGTAAGTCTTGATCGGCCCGGTGCCCGGGCTGGTCACTTCGACCGGACTCACGGCGACGCCACCGATCCAGCTCCCGGTCGGGGTGACGGCGGCCGGTGCCGAGCTCTCGAGCTTGACCACTTCCTCGCCCTCGAAGCCGAAGTGCACCGAGCTTGAGTACGAGAGGGGCACGAAGCCGGGAGTGACGAAGCTATGGCCGTCCTTGTTGATGGCATCCATCAGGCCGGTGCGCGTGAGGTTCCTGCCCGCCTTTTGGAGGGCCTGGACGAAGGTGTAGCCCAGCGCGATGCCGTACTGGGTGTTCCCGTCGAGACCCGACTTGGCCCACAGTGATGGTGCGTACTTCTGGAGAATCTTCTTCTCCACCTGTACCCACGCATTCGAGGTCTGGTTCTCGGGTTCGAAGTACGCCGTGGTGATCGCCCCGTTCAGCAGACCGCCGGTGGCCGCCGCTTCGGCGGCGGAGCCGCCAGCCTTCTGGGTGAACGACGACAGCAGCGGACCCACCGTTGGCGCATCAGCCCCGACACTGTCGATCACGTACTGCGGTGAGTAGCCACTGGCCGCGGCGGGCAGCATGGCCAGCGCGGTAGCCGCCGGGATGGTGGCCAGCACGACCACCTGGGCCCCGGCCGCCTTGAGGGCTGACATCTGGTTGGACAGCGGTCCGGCCAGCGTGTTCGCGTCGTAATTCTGCTGCGACACCACCGAAGACGCCGGGATCTCCATGTCGAGGCCCTTGACCACGTCCTGCCCGAATTCATCGTCCTGGTAGAGGTAGCCGATCTTCTCCCCGGCGAAGTTTTTCTTGATGTAGTTGCCAAGAATCTTCCCGTCGACGGTGTAGGGCGGCTGCCACCCGAGACTCAGCGGGTACTTGGAATTACTCCAGCAGTTGCAGCCGGACTCGATGAAAAGCTGCGGCACCTTCTGCGCATTCAAGAATCCCTGCACCGCCGCTTGGGTCGGCGTCCCCAGCGAGCCGACGTCGGCGAAGATGTTGTCCTGCAGCACCAGCTTGCGGGTCAATGTCGCCGTGTTGGCCGGGTTGTAGCCGTCGTCCAGGTAGATGTACTTGATCTTGCGCCCGTTGACCCCGCCGTGCGCATTGAAGTACGAGAACACCGCGTTCATGGCGGGCGCAATCTCGTCGTAGCCCGGAGCTGCCGGTCCGGTGAGCGGAACGGTGGCGCCGATGGTGATCTGATTCGGCGTCACCCCCGGCGTGGTGGCTGCCCCGGCTGTGCCGCTGGTCGAGAGCACGGTCACCGCCATCGTGATGCCCATGGTGCCGGCCAGGAGGGCACGCGCCCACCCCGATCCCGGCCCCTTCTTTCGCTTTTGCATCGCTTTCTCCCTTTCTCTATTACGTATCGATCATCCGCATCGCAACCCGGCTATCGGCGCTCAATCGCTGGGGGCTGCCATCTCGAGTCCGGCCGGTGCCCCGCTGCCACCGTCTGGCCGATTTGGCCGTCCCGCTCGGAGACGGAGGACGTGACGCCACAGTGCCCGCAGCCCACCCTGGATTCCCTCCGGGGCGGCCAGCATCGCCACGATCAGCACGGCGCCGAAGATGATGGTGGCCAGGTAGGCGTTGGCTCCGCTGCCCAGGTTGAAGCGGCCCGACAACGAGGTCGACCACTGCGGCAGGTACACGAGCAGGATGCCACCCCACAACATGCCGATGAGGGTGCCGGTCCCGCCCAGGACCATGGCGGCCAACAACTGGATGGACAAGGTCAACGGGAATTCGCCAGTACTGACCACGCTGACCGAGAGCGCGAAGAGGGCGCCGCCCAGCCCGGCGCAGCCCGCACTGATGACGAAGGCCAGCACCTTCGTGCGCGCCACATGGATCCCACTCAACGAGGCGGCGATCTCGTCGTCGCGCACGGCGCGCATGGCCCGCCCGTAACGACTGCGCAGGAGGTTGGCCAGGAGCACCAGCACGACCAGGGCGACGCCGATCTGGATCCAGGCTTGCCACTCCTCGGTGCTCAAGGATCCGGGCGCCACCGGTGGCGCCACCGTGAGCCCCTGATCGCCGCCGAACGTGTTGGGCCACTTGTCGGCGATAGGGGGCAGCGCCAGCGCGAGGAGCAGGGTCATGCCGGCCAGGTAGGGCCCTTTCAGACGGGTGGCCGGGAGCCCGATGATCAGGCCCACCAGGGCGGCGGCACCGGTGGCCGCCAACAACTCCAACAAGAAATTGGACCCGGTGTGGGTCATGAGGAGACCCTCGGTGTACGCACCCACCGCCATGAACGCGCCGTGACCCAGGGAGATCTGCCCGTTCACGCCGGTGAGCACGCTCAGGCCGCCCAGGACCACGACGTAGCTGGCGATCTCGCCAACGAGCAGGTTGTTGTAATCGCTCAGGTTGATGGTGAGGAGGTAGAGCACCACACCGGCCGCCACCGCCACCGTCAGGTGGCGGAGCATCGGTTGCTGCGGCAGGCGGCGTCGGCTCATACCCGCCGCACCTGACTACGGGTGAAGATGCCCTCGGGGCGCGCCATGAGCGAGACCATCAGTAGGGCGAGCGCACCGAGGGGCTCAAGACCTGAGCCCAGGTACCCGCCGACGTAGGAGGCCACGATCCCGGTGATGAGCCCTCCCAGCAGGGCGCCGACCGGGCTCTCCAAGCCACCGATCACTGCGGCGGTGAAGCCGTACACCAAGATCAAGTCCATGTAATAGGGCCCAAAGGAGCTGGTTGGGGCGACCAGCAAACCGGCCAGCGATCCAGCGATGCCAGCCAGCCCCCAGCCCAAGGTGAGCAGTCGTCCGACCCGGACCCCGAGCAGCCGTGCCATCTCTCCGGCGAAGGCCGAGGCCCGCATGCGCAACCCCAACGTCGTGAAGCGGAACAGGACCAGCGTGGCCAGCATCAAGATCAGTACCGCCACCAGGATGAAGACGTCGAAGTGCGAGAAGTCGATCCGGGTGTGGCCCACCGTGATGCCGCTCTGCGAGAAGGCGGCGGGAAAGCCGCGGCTGGCGTTGCCGTAGATGGCGCCGGCGATGCCCTCGATGACGACGAGCAAACCGATGGTGACGATGACCGGGTTGAGTTCCGACTTGCCGTGGAGCGGCCTGATCAGAATGCGTTCGGCAAGCGAACCAATGGTGAAGCCGATGCAGAGCGCGACCACGAAAGCCCACCAGTAACCGATGCCCCGGGCCAGCAGGGTGGACGCAATGAAGGTGGTCATCATTCCAGCCCCGCCCTGGGCGAAGTTGATGATCCGGGTGGCCCGGTAGATCAGGACAAGCGCCAGAGCCAGGACGGCGTAGACCATTCCGTTGGCCACGCCATTGAGGGTGTAGTCGAAGAAGAGGGTCACGAAGTCCCGCTAGAACCCGAGGTAGTGATGCCGGAGGTCATCATCGGCTGCGATGGTGGCGGCATTGTCGGCTGCCACTACTTGGCCGAGGTTGAGCACGATGGCTCGTTCGGAGATGGAAAGCGCGCTGCGCGCGTTCTGTTCAACCAGTACCACGGTCAGGTCCTTGGTCAGCACCTGGTCGCGCAGGACCGCCATCAGTTGTGCGGTGACGATGGGCGCCAGACCCAAGCTGGGTTCATCGAGTAGCAGCAGCTTCGGTCGCGAGATGAGCGCCCGGCCGATCACCAGCATCTGGCGCTCGCCGCCCGAGAGGGTGGAGGCATGGCGCGTCCGGAACCCGGCCAACTGGGGGAACAGCTCGAGGATCTCCTCGATTGCCCTCTGTCGTTCGGCTCGACGCAGGCACCACAGTGTGGCCAGCTTGAGGTTCTCCTCGACCGTGAGCTCCTCGATGACGCCCCGTCCTTCGGGCACATGGGAGACGCCGAGTCGGGTCACCATCTCAACCGGGCGCCTCAGGAGCTCCGCGCCGTCAAAGCGCACCGAGCCGTTTTTGGGGGCAACCAACCCCGAGATGGTGCGCAGCAGTGTCGTCTTGCCCGCACCGTTGGCACCGAGCACGGCGGTGATCGACCCGGGGGCGGCGTCGAACGAGACGGCTTGCAGGGCCCGCACCCCGCCGTAGGAGACGTCCAGATCGCGCACCTCAAGCACTCTGCACCTCGTCTCCGAGGTAGGCCCGGGCCACGTCGCGGTTGGCCCGGATCTCATCAGGTGTTCCGTCGGCGATGACCTGGCCGAAGTTGAGCACGACCAAGCGATGGCAGAGGGACATCACCAGGTCCATGTGGTGCTCCACCAGCAGCACTGCCATGTCGCCCGAGAGTGAGCGAATGGTATCCGCCAACTCGTCCATGTCGTCGCTCGACAAACCGCTGCCGGGCTCGTCGAGGAGCAGCAGCTTCGGCTCGGCCATCAGCACACGGGCCAGTGCCACTCGTTTCTGCAGGCCGTAGGGCAGCGTGCTTGGGAGCCGACCGGCTACGTCGGCCGCACCGAGCCGGGCCAGCAGGGCCAGGGCCCGCTCACGGGTGCGCCGTTCCTCTCGGCTCGAGCGCCACAGCCCGAGCATGGCCGAGCCGACGTCGCTGCGCAGCGCCGGCTGGGCGCCCAGCATGGTGTTCTCCAGCACGGTGAGGCCGCGGCAGAGGCCGACGCCCTGCAGGGTGCGGGCGATACCCAAGGAGGCCAAGTCGTGGGGGTGGTGACGGTGTAGGGGCTGGCCCTCGTATGTGAGCGAACCCGATGCCGGCCGCACGAAGCCGCAGATGACGTTGAAGAGCGTTGTTTTGCCGGCGCCGTTGGGGCCGATCACGCCGACGATCTCGCCGCGCTGCACCGACATGGACACCATGTCCAGTGCCAGGAGGCCCCCGAAGCCGACGGTGATCTCTTCAGCCTGCAGCGTCGGGGTGCCGTCCACGGCTTCCGATCACCCTCGCTGACACGGGGTGGGTCGCGGCGGCGCCAGGCGCCATCCAGATGGCGACCACATCCGTGCCAACGAGCCCCCCGGCATCGAACGAGGACACTAGTGACCGAAATGCGCCAATGCACCTGCTCTGTGGCTAGCAGGGCAGTGATGCACTAGAGCGGCTGACCGGGATCGGCTCGGCCTGATCAGCCCAGAAAGTCCTTTTGTGGTCGGGCCCAGCGCAAAATTCTGTACAAAGCCAGGTAAGGCGAGAGGTACGCCGTCCCCTAGCCTGAACTGAGTACTTGGTAGATCCTCCCCGAATTCGCCAAGCCATATGGTAAGCGGAAGTTTGGAGCCGAGTCGTCGGACTGACTATGCAGAGTGCCTGCGTGCGATGCCGGGTTGGAGCCGACTAAGGGTGTGCATGTTCACCGTTCTAAACTCCGCCGGACTTCTGAGCGGCGGAGGCACATTGCCAGATTCAACTGAATCGTCACGACGGCAGCGCAAGGTCTGGCTCCTCGTGCTTGGCTCGCTGGGTATCTGTATCTGCATTGGGGTCTTGGCCGCCTCTCTCGCCCCAAGTCCAGGGCAGCCCTACAGGCCAATCGGTGGCGTCTTGGGTTCGCTGGGGCTTCTTGCGTCCGTCTGGTTCATTTGGCTGGCATTTCAGACATCGATTAGCGAGTCCAAGAATCGAATCCGAGTCCGTGAGAAAGCACGTCGGATCGTGACGAAAAATCCGACATTGGCCGATGAGTTGGGCATTGGGCGTCCTGACATACACAGGACTTTCGAAGATGGAGGATTGATCGACGTCAATCACGTTCCTGAGCCCTATCTACTTCACCTGCCAGGAATCGGAAGCGATCTGGCAAGCCGAATCGTCGAGCTGCGAAAGAGCATTGGTGGGTTTGATTCAACAGGAGATTTGGAGGTCACCTTGGATATCGAACCGGGAAGACTTGACCAAGCGAAGGATCTGATGATCTTCCGCAAGCTTTGGTAGTTCGTTTGGACCAATCGGCTGTCCCAAGTCCGCGGGCTCTGGGCGTGACGCTCACGATACCGCGCACCGTTCGCCGAACTAGGTGCCCGGAAAGTCATTGCTGGCCCACCGACTGGAAGAACTGGTTGGGAAGATGTTGGTCGAGCGAACCATCAACTCTCAGGCTTCTGCAAACGTCAAGCGGCTACGTGTTGTCAGGCTGGTGTCCCAAAGAAGGGAGCACCGCCGAAACTGAAGATGCCGCCGCCAGCCGCGACCAGCCAATATCCATTCGCTCCAAAGGGCGCCATTCCGACGATTGGCTGGTTGAGAGTCTTGCCGCCCATCGATCCGGCAAAGGGCAGACCAAAACAGAAAACACCCCCGTCGGATGCCACGAAACGATATCCAGTGCCATCGGGAGCCGCTTCCATTCCTACGATTGGCTTGTTGAGCCGGATGCTGCCGGTTGATCCGAGAAAAGGGGCGTCGAAGCTGAAGATCCCGCCGTCGGCCGCCACCAGCCAGTACCCACCCGTAGCGTAATCGGCTGCCATGCCGACGATAGGTTGATTCAAGGTCAGAGCTCCGGTGCTCCCGTGGAACTGCGCATCTCCGAAGTTGAAGATGCCTCCGTCGGACGCAACCAACCAATAGCCTTTCCCGTCCTCCGTGGACGCCATGCCCACGATCGGCTTGTTGAGCGTCTGTCCACCCATCGACCCGTAGAACCCTGCATTATCTGAAGCGAAGATCCCGCCGTCGCTCGCCACGAGCCATGCGCCGCCTCCGCTGGGAGTGCTGGCCATGCCGACAATCGGGCTACTTAAGGCGACCTGATATTGGCCAGCGCCCGTGTTGGCATCTCCTTCTGGATATACGTTGCCGTCGACCCCGAAGATCGAGTAGCCGCCGTCATCGGGAGTGGCAAGCATGCCTCTGACCTGAGCGGTAATCGAGGCGGGCTGACCGTTGCCTAGGCAGTCGGGGATCGTGACCTCGATATCTGGCCCCACTGATGGGGGCTTGATAGGCAACGGGAGGCTGGGTGGCGACGAGCCGGTCTGGGTGTCGGACTGCGCGATTTTGTAGGTGCCGGGATAGATGTGCGGCCACGTCAGAGCACCAGATGACCTAGATGCGCCCACGATGAAGGTGCTGGAAAAGGAGGCGTTCTCAAAGCCGTAGATCGAGACCTCGACGGTGTTCTGGCCCGGAGCGAGTCCCTGATAGGTGGTCGTGAGGCTTCCCAAGCCTGGTTCACCCTGTTGACAGGCGCCAGTCGTGGAATAGGACACGTTGTGTGATTGTGCCGTTGCGGCCTGTGAGGTTGCAGCACTTGCCTCGCCCGCCACAGCCAGAATGCTCACAACTCCGATGGCTGTAATCAGACGTCTGGGAGCAAAACCTCGAACCGTCGCCATCTCCATCAGGCCGCTCAACCTCCCTCTCCTCGATTCCCTCTCCAGGCCATGTCCAACGTGTCGATCTGCATCCTTGGAGCCGCCGACCCGTCCTGTCGCGGTTTCATCATGTCTCCCAGATCGAACCGCGTCCACCATGACGATGAGTCCGATCAGCCCTGCTACGGCGGGCCAAATTGGCGAAATCCGAAACTAGCCCTGAACGCCGGCAGTGCATCATCGGGCTCCATCGCCCAATGAGAGTCGGCGATCGATCTCGGCTCCCATGATCTTGCAGTCCGTAGCCGGGTGGTCGTAGCGGCAGAGCAGTGCACCGGAGAGGTACGCACGGGCCTGAACCAATGTGGCGATCTCCTCGTCGAGGGCCCCGAGGCGCCGCTTGGCAATGGCCTTCCATTCGGTGACGTCTGTAGCGTCGAGGATCCCGGCGATGTCAACCAAGGCGAGCCCAGCGTCCTGGAGCATGCCGATGAACACGAGCCTTCTGAGGGTGGCGACGCGGTAGCGGCGCTGCCCGGACGTTCGGGCGTCAGCTATGAGCAGGTTGAGGCGCTCGTAGTAGCGGATTGTCGAGGTGGCAACACCCGCGAGTTCGCCGACCTCCCCGATGGTCAACAGTGGCTCTGGCACCCTCCCACTTGACTTGAAGTTAGGTTTAACTGTCAAGGTGGGGGTGTGGACGAACATCACGCACCGCCCAATCACCACGCCGACTACCCCGGCTTCACCGGTGCCGCTGGGCTCGTTGCGGCGTTGAGCATGGCCTTCGGTCGATCGGACGACGCGCAACTGGCCGTACGACTGAGTGGCATGGAATCCAGCGACTCCGTCGTGGACATCGGATGTGGTCCTGGAGTCGCGGTCCGCTACGCAGCCCGATTGGGAGCGACGATCACCGGAGTCGATCCGGCGGTCGTCATGCTGCGAGTTGCGAAGCTTCTCACCCGGCACCCAGGAAAAGTCAAATACGTCGAAGGCACCGCAGAGGCGATCCCACTGCCTGAGGGTTCCGCTTCGGTCGTATGGTCAATCGCCGCTGTGCACCACTGGGCGGACATCGACGCAGGGCTTCGAGAAGTACGTCGGCTACTCCTCCCCCGTGGTCGTCTCGTCGCGATGGAGCGCAGGGCGCAACGAGGGGCCCGAGGTCACGGAAGCCATGGCTGGACCGACGAACAAGCCAGCACCTTTTCGGATCGATGCCGCGAGCATGGCTTTATCGATGTTCGTCTGGAACAGGCGAAGATCGGTCGCCGATCGACGGTCAGCGTGGTAGCAAGCGCACCCTGATGCCGTGTCGCGGACGCACCACCCCGATCGCCCGGATTGGGCAACGCCTAGGTGTGCGGGAATGTCGAGCGGTACCCTAGAC
This sequence comes from Acidimicrobiales bacterium, assembly GCA_036489775.1. Classification (GTDB taxonomy): domain Bacteria; phylum Actinomycetota; class Acidimicrobiia; order Acidimicrobiales; family RAAP-2; genus Bog-473. Next base: position 93,529 of record DASXFC010000038.1, read on the forward strand.
AGAGTGTTTGAGAGATTTACTGACCGAGCCCGGAGGGTGCTGGTACTGGCTCAGGAGGAGGCCCGGCTCCTGCATCACAGCTTCATCGGCACCGAGCACATCCTCCTCGGTCTCATCCACGAAGGGGACGGTCTTGCCGCGCAAGCCCTGGAGTCCCTCGGGATCACCCTCGAGGCGGTGCGCACGAATGTCGCGGAGGCGGTCGGGGTGAGTGGGTCAGCACCGAGCGGTTCGCCACCGTTCACTCCTCGCGCCAAGAAAGTCCTTGAACTCTCACTTCGTGAGGCGATGCAACTCGAGCACGGCGGCATCGGAACGGAGCACCTGCTTCTCGGACTCGTGCGCGAAGGTGAAGGCGTGGCGGTACAGGTGTTGGTGAGCCTCGGCGTTGTTCCTGGCCAAATACGCCAAGAAGTGTTGACGCTGATCTCAAGTGGAGGGGAACCACGCGTTGGCGAAACTGCGTCTTCGGCTGAACGCAGCGGGCAGGCGATATCAGAGCCGCTTTGTCCACGTTGTCGAGCAAGTGTGACCGACAGCGCACGATTTCGGACTATCGATCTTGAGGTTGACGACGGTGCGGTTGGTGGCATGCCCGTCTCCGTCGTGTATTGCGGGCGCTGCGGGACCATGCTGCAGATGTTCCAGGCAGGTGGGAATCGACCCACCCCGTAACGCCGGTCCGAGGTCAGCCCGTTCGGGACAAGGTTGCGACCTTTGACCCTGCTCTTGAGGCAGATCGGTATCTCAGCCAGCCGGCGAACGATCATGAATGGATCCAGGTGGGCCATGCATGGGCTGTGGCTCTCCGACCTTGCTTTCGGGCGACCCACTTATTCGGCCGCTCAGTTCATTTCCCTGTCAACCCCGTAGCGGTACCCGTCGTGGAAGAGGGGTGGGAGCTTTTAAGGCCTCTGGACGCAGCACGGGGAGCGTCGTGGCGGGGAACGCCCCTCGGCGGGACGAACAGGAGTCTGCGGACGGCCCAAGACCAGGGCGCACCTCGAACCACGACTTACGAATGGCGCTTTCGTGCCTGCTCGTCTTGTTGGTCACGACCTTGGTGGTCGTGAAGGTGATGCGTGCACCGACCACCTTGGCTCCGCTGGCCCAGACGGGACACCGCCAGGCCGTAGCGAAAACGCCAGTTCCGCACGCGCCTGCTCCAGCCTCAGCCAACGTGGTCAGGGAGTTCGGGGGCTGCCAGCTGTCGCTGAGCGCCGGTGCCCCGGTGTTGCCGGTCGGTTCTTGCACGGTCCTGGAAATCGGTGACTCGTTGGGAAACGACCTCGGTTGGGGTCTGGCCCGCGAGCTTCCCTCGGGCTCCAGCCTCAAGCTGGTGCAGCTCGACAAGTCATCGACCGGACTGGCCAACACCGGGTACTACGACTGGCCGACTGAGCTGGAGAGCGACCTGGGTCTCTACCATCCCCAGCTCGTGCTCATTTCCCTCGGGGGCAACGATCAGCAGGGTATGGAAGTCGACGGTTCCGCTGTCCAGTTCCCCTCGCCCGCCTGGATGGCCGCCTATCTGACCCGGGTACGGCAACTGATCAGCGAGGCCACGGCGAACGGCGCTCTGGTGATGTGGGTCGGGATGCCCGTCATGGAAGATCCCGACTTCAGCCAGGGCATGGAGATCTTGAATTCCCTCTATCAGCAAGGTGCGCACGCCGATCCCAATGCGGCGTTCGTCTCCACCTGGCAGCTCTTCTCGGAACAAGGTGCTTTTCAAGCGACGGCGGACGTCAATGGCGCCCCTGAGAACCTTCGAGAACCCGACGGCATCCACTACTCGTTCACTGGCGAGGATGTGATCGCGACCTATGTGATCGACGAGATCGCTTCGATCTTTCACGTGAAGCTCGCCCCCACGAACCCGGCGGTGATCACCGACTGGTGACCACTGACCTCGGGATCCTTCATAAGGCCACTTCGCTCGGAGATTTCAATATGAGAGCAAACCATCTGTCCACCGTGCCTGAGTTGCCGAGAACACCGGCCCAGGCCGGTTCTGAGGCGGAACTTCCGGCCGCACACTCGCAGAACGAGCGTCGCCCGGACATCCAGGGGCTTCGGGCTGTGGCAGTGGTGTTGGTCATCGCCGACCATGCCGGGGTTCCAGGCTTTGGCGGCGGTTTCATCGGCGTCGACGTGTTCTTTGTCATCAGCGGGTACGTCATCACCCAGCTGTTACTGCGAGAGGCTGCCAACGGTGCCCGTCGGGGGCTGGTTGACTTCTACTCCCGACGCATTCGCCGTATCGTGCCGGCCGCTACCGCGACTCTCGTCTTTACCATGCTGGTGGCCGAATTGCTTCTCGGGCCTCGAATGAACCCGCTCTTGGCCGGGGACGTTCGTTGGGCTTCACTGTTCGCCGCCAACTTCCGCCTCATCTCGACCGGGAGCAATTACTTCGTACCTGGAATACACCCCTCGTTGGTGACACATTTCTGGTCACTGGCTGTAGAGGAGCAGTTCTACATCGTCTGGCCGGTCGTCGTCTTCTCGATTGCCCGGTTTGTCGACCCGCGCTATTTGCATCGGGCCTTGGCCGTCACCCTCACCGCGGGTGTTGCGGTGTCCGCTTGGTGGTCGATCCACCTGTCAGCCATAAATCCCGTCGCCGCCTACTACTCGCCGTTCACCAGATTCTGGGAACTCGGTTTGGGTTGCCTGCTCGCCGTCGTGGCAAGCAACCGGCCCATTCGATCCGTCTGGGTCGAACGCTTGGCCGCGGGACTGGGCGTGGCGCTTCTCGTCGTGGCCCTCACCACGTTGAACTCGGCCAGTGTCTACCCGGGCTGGCGCGCCTGGCTTCCGTGTCTGGCGACCGCAGCGCTTCTCTGGGCGGGAGTTGGCCGTGGTCGCACCGTGGCGTCGTGGCTGCTGTCGACCCGTCCTCTGGGCTATCTGGGTGACCTCTCGTATTCCCTCTACCTTTTTCATTTTCCGTTGCTCGGGCTGGCCAAAGAAGCCCCCTCTTGGTTGAGCAGCGTGGATTGGCGCGTGCTCGCAATCGGCGGCACCGTCGTGTGCGCGATCTGCTCATTTCACCGACTGGAGGACCCAATTCGTCGGTCACGGAAGCTCGCTGGCGACCCGGTCGCGGTGGCACTCCTCCTCGCTGTGTGTGTCGCCGCTTCGTGGACGGCGTCGGTCGTCTTGGGCTGACGGAAGCGCATGAACCACTTGCACCGTCGCACAAGGAACGATCAGCCCCGATGGCAGAAGCTCTGGTACCGGAGGGTAGTGACCAACGCGGTGGCGTCCATGTCGCCGCTTGGTTCAACTGCTCAGTTCCCGGCACGAGAGGGCACTTGGATCGCTTGTTGTCTCCCCGCGGGCGGCCTGAGGGGCATCCCAGTCGGCTGGTCCGAGGTGGACGTATATCCGACACTCTGAGTGGTATCTCCGCTCGGCTATGGACGGCCGCATCTCGTTCCCCGATTATCATCGGCGGAGTTCAACCATCCGCGGGTTGTAGCAACCACGCAAAATCGACTGGACGTTTCCTCAATCGTGACCGGTGCCGAGAAGTGCTCGACAACGAAGCCAGGTCTCCGATGCCGAGTGCAAGGGATCGCCAGTGCCGGGGCGGGAATGGTAGGCCTGGGTCTCGTAACCATGATCACCGCAACGGTGTTCGTATCCCCGAGACCCGTCGCGGCCGATCAAGTGTCCAATCTCAAAACGGAAGCGACCCAGATCTCCCGGGATCTCGTGCTGGAGCAGCTCCAGATCGGCACTTACCAACAGAAGTACGACGTCGACCTCGCCAAGGTCCAACAGGACGAGGCCGAGATCGGATCCAGTCAGAAACAGATCCAAGCCGACACCAATCAGGTGAGCCGCGATCGCAAGCAGCTCCAATCTGAAGTGGTATCGGCCTACGTCAACGGGGACCCGGAGGTCAGCGGGACAGGGGCCCTGTTCGGCAACCTTACGGAATCGGCGACGAGAGCAATGTACGAAGAGGTCGTGACGGGTGACATCCCCATTACCATCGACTCCCTTCATACCGACGAGAACGGGTTGCGGGCCGAACGAGCCACACTCGTGCAGCAAGAGGCACGGGACCAAGCGACGACCGACCAGGAGGCAACCCTGGCCAACGAAGCGCGCCAGACCGAGGTCCAGCTCGCGTCCAAGCAATCAGAGATCACGGGTAACCTCGCCGTGGCGGTGGCCCAGCAACAGGCGGCACAGACCGCCGCTGCCACAGCAGCAGTCCGGGCGGCCGAAGCCAAAGCCGCGGCGGCTGCCTCGCGCGGGTCAGGGACTTCCGCCGCCTCGACGGCAGCACAGGCCAGCGCGCCCGGTACTTCGTCGGGCGACCCGGCGCTGCCTCCCTTCCTCCGATGTGTCCTGCAGGCCGAGTCTGGCGGCAACTATCAAGACGTTTCACCGGGGGGCACGTACATGGGCGGTTTTCAATTCAGCCAGGCGACGTGGAACGAAGCGGCTGAGCTGGCTGGCATGCCGCAGCTCGTCAACGTCCCCCCGAACGAGGCGACGCCAGCCGAGCAAGACGATCTCGCCATCGCGCTCTACGATGCCGACGGCGAGCAGCCCTGGGACGACGCCTGCCGGACGAGCTGATGCCGGCCACCACTGTGCGCACCAGTGTGCTTGTCACGGGAGGCACTTCACCGTGGGGCCGTGGCAATGTCGGTCCCGAAGGCTGAGAAGCTGAATGACCCAATAGGCCGGTTCTTGGCCGACGATTCCTGTGGGCAAGTGCCTCTTGTGCCTCGAGGCGTGTGATCGTGGCCTCTTCGGAACTCGCGCCGTGTGCCGGGACCGGAATGCGATCGAGCGCCGATCGATACCGACGGAGCGAGCGATCAGCGTTTCGAACGATGTTGTTCGCCATGCCGATCAGCCAGGGCAGCGCGCTCGTGTTCGAGAGCCGCAGCTTGCGACGCCGTCGGAACGCCTCCATGAATACGACGCTGGTCAGATCCTCGGCGAGATCGAGGTTGCCAGTCCGCCGAGAGTAGTAGGCATAGACCGAACGTGAATGTCGCCTGAACAGCTCGCCGAAGGCCTCCGGTTCGCTCCCGGCCATCGCCAGGAGGTCGCCGTCGGTCACTTCGGAGAGTGCGGGCACACCTAATAGTGTCCGCAGGTCCCTAGAAAGTTCGAAATTCGGTCAAATTTCTACCCGCCAGGAGCAGGCACCGGGTCACGGGCAAAGGCACTGGCGGTAGGACAGCCCTCCTGCCTTATAACACCGGAGACGAGCCTCTGCCTGACAACAAAACCGCGTCAACGGCCACCCTGCCGGGTCGTGCCGTCGAGCAGTTCCCTCGCGATGTCGAGGTGCCCGGCATGCCGAGCCGTCTCCTCGATCATGTGCAACACGATCCAACGAACATCCGGAGGCTCGTAACTACCATGCTTGCCCAGTGGCGGAGCCCCGAGCGGGGTTGTCGCCAACACGGCCTCAGACCGCGCGCACTGGTCGCGGTAAAAGGCGATGACCTCCGTCGAGGGCTCGTCGGTTGTGAACACCACCGTGAGAGGGTCGTAAGGGGGCTGATCCTCGTCGAGTTCTCCTGGCAACTCCGGCTGTTTGCCCGCAACGACGCCTTGGAACCAGTGCCATTCGGCACCGCCCAGGTGCTCGAGCAGCCCTGCCGGCGTCCAGCCTGTGGGCACGACCGACCGATGCCAGTCCGCCTCATCCAGCCCCTCGACGACCGCCAAGACCGCTTCCCGCTGGCCGCGCAGAAAGTCTCGCAGCATCTCGTCGTCAGATTCGCGTTCGTCTTCAACCACATTCGCTCCTCTCAAGTGGGCGAGTTCACCGGCAGGCTCCCCGGCCAACTGATCCCGAGTGACGTCGGTGGTCAACGTATCCACCGGAACTAGCACCCGGCAAAGACCGCGGGGCGCCCACACCGCCGGATCGGTGGGCCTTCGAACCCACTATGAAAGCCAGAATCGGTCCTTAAGCGACGGCTTCACTTGCGGAGAGGAGCACTGCGGCCGAGGCTATAAGTGTGGATGATGTGGAGACGTCGACCGACTCTGAAGCTCTAACAACCCAGCATCTTGACGTCTATGCGACCAAGAATGGTCAGTGGAATCCCGACAATGGAGACATCGAGATCCCTGCAGGCTGGGAGTTCTTGCCCTCTGGCGATGCCTTCTTGACCCGAACTGTCAGGGCTTCGGGCGCCTACTGGCTGTCGTGGCAACCGCGGAGCCAGAGCCGGCAGCATCGTCGGCTCCTCGGACTGTGGGCACCTAGCCAGGCAATTGAGGAAGCTCAGGTGCGCGCCGAGGAGACGGCCGCGCGGCGAGCGGCCAAGCGTGCCGTAGATGCTCAGTCACGTCAGCGTCAGGAAGATCTCTATCGAGACGAGCTAGAAGACGCCATCGTGCGCTTCCTCGACTTCGCCCAACAACACCAAGAACTCGAACGTCGGATCGCCAAAGAGACCGCAGCCCATGCAGCCGTTGTAGGCAGCGGCCGAGTGGGCCGGACCCGCATGCTCGCTATCGACGATCGGGCTGCTCTTAGCGTCCGGGCTTACATTCGGCACCGCTTCACGAGCTACCACGATCACCTCGATGCATTATCGCCCGAGCACTGGGACGAGACGTATCTATACAGAGAGATCAAAGGAGGGGCGAACGAAGCGGTCGACCGCTTCCTCGCTGATCACCGCCGCGCTTGAGGCGTTGCACGCCGCCAGAAGGCACCCCTACCCCTAACGGCGAACAGGGCACCCACAATGCGACTGCATCAACGTGTCAAGCGGCGCGCAGAAGGGGCCCGCAGGCCCCTTCTTGCCGACCACCTCGCTCTGACTAACCGCCATATTACAGGACACATATCAACGGCGGCCGACCATTCCTTCTGATGCCCTGGGTCTGGACGACTGCCTTGCTCTGACTACGCGAGGACACCGGGTTCGATCCCCGGCCGGGGCGTTCCACCCGAGAGTCGGGCTGCTGATGGCTAGTCACCGTCGATTCAGCAGCCCGACTCAGCGGGCTCAACTATGCGCTGAGTCGGGGATATGGGGCACTACTGAAGAGAGCGGCCGACCGGGATCGAACCGGCATGATCAGCTTGGAAGGCTGAGGTTCTACCATTGAACTACGGCCGCGAATCGGTGGCAGTCTAAAGCGTCTACCGTCCCCCTCATGGAAGCGCTGTTCGATCGGGTGGGTGGGGAGCCATTCTTCCTGGACCTGGTCGAACGCTTCTACCTGGGCGTCGCCGGGGATCCACTGCTTCGCCCGCTCTACCCTGATGATCTGAGCGAGTCCATCAGCCATCTGGCGCTCTTTCTCATCCAGTACTGGGGTGGGCCCCCCACCTACAACGAGCAGCGGGGGCACCCGCGCCTGCGTATGCGCCATGCACCCTTCGTGATCGGTCCGGCCGAGCGTGACGCCTGGATGCGCCATATGGATGCGGCGGTGGGCGCGCTTGAGGCGGCCGGGCGGGTCGGTCCGGGCGATGCCGAGGAACTCCGCAGCTATTTCGAGATGGCAGCCGGGTCGCTCGTCAACGCCCCCTGACCTTCAGTCCTTGAAGTCGGGGGGCCGTTTCTCCTTGCGGGCCGCCACCGACTCCTGGAAGTTCTGCGTCGTGATACGTACGAAGAGCTGCGAGGTTCCTTCGGCGTCCATGTGGGCCTGCAGGCTCGAAGCGTCGAGGCTGTTCCAGAGCTGCCGCTTGGTGAGTTCGATGCCGGTCCGGCTCCAGCCGATGATGCGGTCGGCCAGATCGAAGACGTGCCCGAAGAGATCGCCTTGGGACACCACGGTGGAGACCAGACCGATCCGCTCGGCTTCCTCAGCTGAAACGTCGCGTCCGGTCAACATGATCTCAGCCGCCCGGGACTGCCCGACCGAGCGGGGGAGGAGAAAGCTGAGACCGAGTTCGGCCGCTGTCAGCCCGTTGTTGATGCCGGCGGCCCGGAAGTAGGCCTCCTCGGCGGCCACCCGGATGTCGGCGGCCAAGGCCAGGCAGAATCCGCCCCCGATGGCCGGACCGTTCACCGCCGCGATGACCGGCTGGTGCAGCCGCGTGAGTGTGGTGATCACGTCGTCGAGCAACTCCATCGAACGCAGGGCCATAGTCGGGAGCGTCAAGTCGTCGATGTTCGGGATGGTGCCCGGGTCCTCGAGGTCGGCCCCCGAGCAGAAGCCACTCCCGGCCCCGGTGATGACGACCACCCGGACCTCGTTGTCGTACCCGATCTCGCGCAGGGTGTCACGGAACGGGATCATGACGTCGAAGGCCATGGCATTCATCCGATCGGGGCGGTTGAGCGTGACCACGGCCACGCCCGGGTGGGACTTGTCGACGGTGACGAAGGACATCGGCGGAGCGTAGGGCGCGCCGGCCCTTCGGGGCCTATCGGTGCGAGGTCGGTTGGCGCCGGGCCATCCAGCGCAGGCGGGCCGCCCGGGCGTCCCAGGAGTAGACCACGGCGGTTCCGACCAAGAGGTCATGGAGGGCCCGGCGCTCACGTTGGTAGATGATGCCGACGAAACCCAAGAAGGCCGGAACGATGCTCAGAGGCACGCAGAGCGTGCGCAGCACGGCTTGGCGGGTGCTGATGGATGCGCCGTCCGCCGTCACCACCTGGATCCCGAAGATGGCCATGCCGATGGTCTTCCCGCTCACCGCCCACGGGTAGGTGAAGTAGACGAACTCCCAGATCACCAGCAGGACAACCGTCAGGATCTGGTGGTGCGAGATGGTGAGGGAGTGCCCGGTGGTCAGCTCGCTGGCCAGCGAGAGCAGGCCGGCCCCGGCGCTGAAGAGACCCCAGGAGGCTCCGACATCGGCGCCGAAGGCCAGCAGGCGGCTGGCCGCGCCGGCGTAGTGGCCCTGACGGCCAACCGTCATCTCCACCGAGGGTGCCGGCAATGAGGTCATGGTCCGACCTGGTGACCAACCAGGGCGGGCGGCCCGAGCGGCAGGTTGTCGATCTTGCGTCCGACCAACCGGTTACCCCAACGGAAGGCGAAGTCGTCCAGCCCGACCCCGTGGCTGCGCACCACGTCGAGCATCTCGGTCAGGACACCGGAGGTGGATCGGGCGATGATCGAGCCCAGCTCGGTGTGCTGCACCAGGTTGTCGATGTCGATCTGATCGGCGATGGCGTTCACGTCGATCCGGGCCACGATGCCCTCGATGTCGATGCGGTCGACGATCTTCTCGACATCGATCCGATCCACGATCTTGTCGATGTCGATGCGGTCGACGATGTGCTCGATGTTGACCCGATCGACGATCTTGTCCACGTCGACACGGCTGACGATCTTGTCGACGTCCACCTTGTCGATGACGGCGTCGATATCAATGGCGTCCACCACCAGGGAGACGATGCGGTCGGCGATGGCTTGGGCTAACTGGTCGATGCGCGACCCGGCCGGGCTGGGGCTCATGGGCGGTGTCCGTCGTGTGTCACCGGTGTGATCCTTGCATCGGGCCCGGTGCGGGAGCGGGATGTCTGCGGTACGGTCGGTCTGACGGTCTCTCGACGAAGGAGCGTGAGTGGTGGAGTACGAGAAGTACGACGATGGCGTGCCCTCCTGGGTGGATATGTCGGCCCCTGATCTGAACAAGTCAAAGGCTTTCTACGCCGGTTTGCTGGGCTGGGAAACCCCGGAGGGGGAAGGGGAGGCCGGTGGCTACAGCGTGTGCCTGCTGCGAGGCAAGACCGTGGCCGGCTTGAGCCCCCAGTTCAACCCCGATTCCCCGCCGGCCTGGGTGACCTATGTCAACGTCGACGACGCTGATGCCACCATCGCCAAGGTGAAGGCCAACGGCGGCATGGTCTTCGTCGAGCCGATGGACGTGATCGGCGCCGGACGCATGGCCATCTTCGCCGACCCGTTGGGTGCGGTGATCGGGCTGTGGCAGCCGGGGAACCACATGGGGGCCCAACTGGTGAATGAGCCGGGCACCTACTGCTGGAGCGAGCTGATCACCACCGACCTCGACGCGGCCAGGACCTTCTACCGGGCCGTGTTCGGCTGGGACGGCGAGGACCAGGGTCCTCCCGGAGGTCCGGTGGCCTACACCGAGTGGAAGCTCGGTGGCCGCTCGGTCGGCGGGATGATGCTGAAGAACGAGAACATGCCGGCTGACATGCCGCCCAGCTGGGGCGTCTACTTCGCGGTCGAGGACTGCGACGCCGCGGTGGCCAAGGCCCAGGAGCTGGGGGCCACCCTGTTCCACGGGCCGATCGACATCGAACCGGGTCGCTTCGCCGTCCTGTCGGATCCCCAGGGTGCCGTGCTCCAGGTCATGGGCCTCAAGGGCGAGATCGCCCCGTCGTAAAATGGAGCAGCGCCGCTTGGGCCGTACCGGGCACCTCAGCAGCGTGGCCATCCTGGGCGGTGCGGCCTGCTGGGGTACCACCGAAGAGGTGGCCGGAGCCTGGCTGGAGCAGGCGCTGGCCGCCGGCGTCAATCACCTCGACATCGCCCCCCAGTACGGCGCGGCCGAGTCGGTGGTGGGTCCCCATCTGGCTCGCCACCGTGACGCCATGTTCGTCGCCGGCAAGACCCTGCGGGCCAATCCTGACGGGGTCCAGGACCAGTTCGACACCACGCGCCGTCTCTTGCACGCCGACGTGCTCGATCTGTACCAGGCCCATGCCGTAACCACCCTCGAGGAACTGGATCGGCGCTCGCCGGCGTTGGAGCGCATCGTGGCCTTGCGCGAGCAGGGCTCCACCCGCTTCGCCGGCATCACCGGTCACGACCTCGAGGTGCCGCGGGTATTCCTCGAGGCGCTGCGCCGTTTCGACCTCGACACCGTGATGTTCCCGGTCTATCCCGGCGTCTGGGGTCGTCCCGACTTCCGCGAACCGGCCGAGGAGCTGTTGGCCCTGTGTGCCGAGCGCGACCTCGGGGTCATGGTTATCAAGGCGGTGGCCCGCCGGCCCTGGGCCCAAGGCCAGGACCGCTGGGCCGACTCGTGGTACGAACCGGCCCGGCGCGACGAGGAGATCGAGCGCGGCGTGCGTTTCGCCCTGTCCACTCCGGGGGTGCAAGCCTTCTGCACTCCGGGCGACATCGCTCTGCTGCCTCGAGTGCTGGCGGCGGCCGAGAACTACCAGCCGTTCAGCCCCGAGCAGCGCCAAGGGGCCATCGAGGCCATGCAAGAAGACGCGTTGATCTTCCCGATGCCCCGATAGGAACCGTCAAACCGATCCGATGGCGCTGACCGCCTCGGCGAAGGCGGCGTCGTCGGTGCTGTCGGCCGGCGGTGACACCACGATGCCCTGCCCCAGGCCACCGAAGCGTTCGGCCAACACGCCGGGCAGTTCCTCGAATGTCCCGACGGGGATGAGCGCGTCCAAAATTTCGTCGGAGAGCAGGTGGCCCAGATCGTCCCAGCGGTCCTGGTGGATCAGCGTCCGTAGTTGTGGCCCGAGGTCGCCCCATCCGTAGAGCTCCAGAGTGGGCCGGTAGGCCGGGGTCGAGTACAAGAAGGCGAGCAGGCGGCGTTGCCGTTCCCGCTCGGCTTCGAGGGCAGTCGGGCTGGCACCGGTAAGGACCTGGGTGCCGATGACCAGCTCGAAGCCGTGCGCGGCCAGATCGCGTCCGGCGCGGCTCGCTCCCTCGGCCAGGCCGGGCCGGCAGACCGTCTCGAGGTAGCGCGGGTTCGAGTTGGTGGGATGGGTGACGAACCCGTCGGCCAGTTCACCGCCCAGGGCACAGGCCTTCCGCTGCACTCCGCCGAGGTAGAGGCGAGGGGGCACCGTGACCTCGTCGGGGCCGGGGTTGAAGTACGGCTGCAGGCGGGTCACCGAGTAGTGGCGGCTGGTGAACGATGGTGCCGTGCCGGTTCGGAACGACTCGAAGCAGGCGCGTACGGCGCCGACGTAGTCGCGCAGCTGCCCCAACGGATCGTCGCTGAAAGGCATGGCGTAACGACCCTCGATGTTCTGCCGGATTTGGGTCCCCAGCCCCAGTTCGAACCGGCCGTCGCTGAACTTGGCCAGGTCCCAGGCCGCGTAGGCGGTCAGGGTGGGACTGCGCACGAAGGCCAGGGTGACGCTGGTGCGGATGGTCAGGCGTTCGGTGTGCTCGACGGCCAGGAGGGCCATGGCCAATCCGTCGTGGACCGTCTCGGCCACATGCAGGCCGTCGTAGCCGAGGCGCTCCACCCGTCGGGCATGGGCGATCAGCTGCGAGGGACTCAGCCGCGGGTCCATGCCCGCATAGACCTTCACGCTCAGGTGGGACCGCTGCTCTGGGCTCGGCCCCGGGCGATGATCGCCTCGCGTTGGGCGGCCAGGCGATCCTGGTCGAAGCGGGACTCGATCCATTCGCGCGACCAACGTGACTCGCGGACCCAGGCTTCTCGCCCCGACAGAGCTCCCACCTCGTCGTACATCCGTCGGATCTCTGCGATGTTGTCCCTTGGGATGCCGACCACCGCGGCAGCGATGGCGCGGGCGCGGGCGAGCAAAGACTCGTGGGGAACCACCTCGACCACCAGGCCCCAGTCTCGGGCCGTCTCGGCATCGATGAAGTCGCCGGTGAACGACATGCGGCGGGCTCGGTCGATCCCGATGAGCTCGGGGAGGCGGATTGTCAAGCCGCCACCGGGCATGGCGCCCACCCGGGCGTGCGTATCGGCGAAGCGGGCCCGATCGGATGCGATGAGGAAGTCACAACCCATGGCCAGCTCGAGCCCACCGGTGACGGCCGCCCCATTGATGGCGCCGATGATCGGCGTCTCGTGCTCGGGCATGAGGCCGAGATGCTTGACCGGCGTGCGGGCCCGGTTCTGCTGGACCGATCGCAGCTCGGTCGAGAGGCCTCGAAGGTCGAATCCCGCGCAGAAGGCGGGGTCGGCGCCGGTGAGGATCATGCAGCCCACGTCGTCGCGACCGTCGAGCTCCAATATGGTGTCGTCGAGCAGAGCCGTGACCTCGCCCGACAACGCATTGCGGTTCTCGGGTCGGTTGAGGGTGATCAGGCCGATGCCGTCGGCCACCTCGCATTCCACCAGCATCAGTTCGTGCCTCGCTCTCCTGTTGTCGCCCTCACTCTGGCGCCGGCTCTGGTCCCGCTCCGGGAAAGGAGATGACACGCCAGATCCTGCCCTGGTCATCGAGCTGGACCACGTTCAGCCCCGATTCGGCCACGGCGCCACGATCGAGCCGCTCCCAGGTGAAATGGAAGTACCCGTGGTGCCCGTCCACGGCGCTGGTTCGCCGCAATTGGGCGTTGCGCCAGGCATCGTGGCGGAAGTGGGCGAAGGCATCGCTCAGACCGTCAGGCCCATCGAAAACGGCGGTCGGGGTGACGAATCTGAAGCCGGGGGCCAGGTCGGCGCTGAGTCGTTCCAGGCGCATCCGGTCATCGGGCTCGAAAACCTCTGCCATCAACCGGTCAGCGCGTTCCTCCAACGTGTCGGCGTCATGCGGTTGGTGGTGCCGGAACACGGCCGCAGTCTGGCAGAGACGGCGCCATCGGTCATGGTCGGCGGACGGCCCACACGTAGAGCCGCTCAGTCGGCTGCTCTTCCTCGTAGGGTGCACGCTGGTGGGCCTCACGGATGGCAAAGCCGGCCCCTTCGACCAGCTCGACCAACTCATCGAGCGCGAACAGGGTGGCATCGAGCGACACGGGCTGCTCGAGCATCACGTCGGCGTGGAGTGTGCCCGCGCCTTCGTGGGCCGCGAGCAGGAGTTCATCCCCCTCGATCAGGGCCCGGTGCATCTCGGCCAACGCGTTTGGGACGACGGGTCGGGGCATGTGGATGATGGCGTAGAAGGTCACGATGGCGCTGTACGAACTGTGATCGACCGGCAGTGCGGTCATATCTCCGGGCCGGAACGAGAGGCCTTGGAACCGCCGTCCGGCCTCAGCCACCATGGCGGGGGAGAGGTCGATGCCGGTCACCGGCAGCTGGTGCCCGGCCAGGTAGGCGCCGATGTGCCCGGGGCCGCAGCCGAGGTCACAGACGGGTACTTCGACCGTGCTTCGTCCCGTCACCGCCGCCGCGAAGCGGTCGAGCAGGTCGCGGTCGAAGGGTTTGTGCGACAGCTCGTCGATGAAGGTGTCGGCGTAACGGGTGGCCACCAGGTCGTAGGTCGGACGTGGGTCGGCCCACTGGCCGGGGTCAGGATCGGGTCGGCCATCTGGTGTCATCGTGACATCCAGCCTGCCCGGTCCAGGCTGTAGCGATCGACATCGACCGGGTACTCGTTGATCTGCTCGGAGCCTGCGAGTCGTTCTTGCCACGAAAATCCGCCACGCGCCGCGAGGTGCACCGATGCCGCGTTGTCCGGTTCGATGAAGACATCGAGGGAAGGGATGGCCAGTTCCTCGAACGCAAATTGCGCCACCCCCTGCAGTGCAGCCATGGCCAGCCCTGCACCTCGGAAGCGCGCCAGTACCCAGTAACCGATGCTGGCCCTCCCCAGATCGATCTGCTTTAACCACAGTGCCGCTGAACCCACGGCGCGCCCGGGCTCATCCGCCCGACACAACGCGAACGAGTAGCCGTGCCCCTCGATGGCCAGGGCGAGCTGCCGGTCGATGAAGGCATGGGCATCGTCGATGGAGCTGTGAGCCGTCACAGAGGTCACCCGCACGATGTCCGCCTCCCGCGCTGCCTCCATCACCAGCGCGGCGTCATCCTCGACGAAGGCGCGCAGCAGCACCGGTCCCGACTCGATGGTGGGCAACGTCAGAGGCGGGTCGAAGCGCCTGACGTCCAAGGGGCTCATCGCAGCGCGAAGTACCCCGGGACGAGGTGGTGCGGTGTATCGAGGTAGCCCTTGGCTTCGGGGTTGCCGGCGAACCGACCGTGGCTCCAGCGCACCTCGATGTGGCCCGCCACCTCGGTGGTCTCACCGGTGGCCCGGTGACGCACCGTCGCCGTCCAGCCCACCCGGGGCTGCCCGCCGGGTTGGGCGAAGACCTCGAACCGGCGCAGCGCGAACTGCTGGCGCCAGTCCCAGGCCGTGGCGATACGCAGCCGCAATGAGGTGGCATCGTCCGTCCCCAGCACGAAGTAGGGCGTGGCCCCCATCCGCAGCAGCCGCCACAACATGGATTCGCTGGCCGCCGTCCCGCCGGACAGGGCGGCTCGCCACCGGGCGGCCGAGGCCGACGCCACCTGGTTCGACAGCGTTTGGTAGGCCTCTCGAGCGCCGTCGGGCCAGCCACCCCTCAGCGCCAGGCCGAGCGCCTTGCGCTGGGCCGTGGTCAGTTCAGTCGCCCGTTCGGGCAGCCCGGCGATCTCGTCGCGCGAATGGGCGCTGACGGCACCACCGTCGGGCTCGGTGCCAAACCCCAACCCGGGTAGGGCCGGGGCGTCGCCGGCCGGGTTGGTCCCCGCGGCCGCCCCAACCGGTGGGCCAGCCACCAGGGCCCATCGCACTACCGCGTAGAGCTCCTGGTACTGCTCCGGAGCCACCTCGGCGTACCAGTCGGTGACCTCGTCACGGCCGCGGCGGACCGAACCGCCGGCCCGCAGGAGATCGAACACGTTGGCCGGCGAGACATTGAACAAGATGTGCGACAGGTACTTGCAGCTGATCAGGTAGACGTGGTCCACCCGGAGGTCGATTGGTGCCACCTCGTCGCCGGGCGCCCGCCCCGATCCCTTCCACTCGACGACGACCGGGCGTCGTCCCCGGAGTCCGTCCGCCGCGCTCAGGAAGGCCTTGCCGTTCTCCCACGCCGCGTGGAACTCGGCGTCATAACTCCCCGACGCCCGCAAGGCGGCCAGGTCGTCCCAGTCCTCAGGGGAAAGGGTGCGCATGACGGCAGGGCGACTGCGCAGGATCTCATCGAGGTCACCGCTCCCGAGCAGGCCCAGACCGGTGCCCACCTCCGTCACCATGGTGCGCGGCCCGGCCACGGCTGCATCCTCCCACTACCGGCCGCGGCCGGAAACGACCGAACCGGCCCTCGGCTAATCGTTGAAGAGGGGCGAGAGCTGCAGCTCGATCGGCCCCACGGCCACCTCGCCGGCCCCGTGATACTCGGTGCTCTCGTACACGTCGACTGCCAGTCCGGTGCGCTCGATGAAGTCGAATACAGCGTCGCCCCAGCGTTCCTCGCGCAGCGCCAACTGCAGGGCCTCCCGTTCACCGGCCGGGAGATGGCTGCCTGGCGTGGTGGCCACCAGCTGGCAGGCCAGGACCCAGTTCAAGGTGGCCAGGTTCTCGGCCACGAAGACGCGAGGTGGATCGTCGCGGACGATGGCGCAGGCAACCTGCGCGCTCACACTGCTCCCGGCGACAGATCAGTCCGGGCCCAGAAGCCGGGCAGTGGTGTCACCGTGCCCCGGGTGGCGTAGGACTTCAACCGGGCTCGGGCTGAATTCGACAGCAGGTCAACCGCATCGAAGAAGTCGCCCGGTCCGCAGGCCCGCAAGGCCCGATCGGCCTCGCTGCCGGCCCGGGGGAGCTGGGTGGTGAGCACCACGAACGGGTGGAAGCGCTGGCTGGCCATCACATGGGCCCGCCCCAGCGTCTTCCAGATGATGTCGGTCTTGGCCATCCCACCTCGATAGGCCGAGTTCGCTCCGGCCACATCGAAGTACCAGGTCCGACCGGATGCATCCTCGGCGGTGAAGTCCACGGCCAGGCCGGTGCCGCGCAGGCGTCGGTTGGCCCGGATGTCGCGGAAGCCGGCTTCGGCCAGAGCGTCCTTGGCCAGCGTCCCGGCCGAGGCACCACGGTCGTCGACCCGATCGCTCGAGACCCCCTGGGCGGCGGCCTCGTGGGTCACCCGGGCCCGGGCCAGGTCGACGTAGGCCGGATCGAGGTCGTAACCGATGGCATCGCGGGCGGTGCGCCGGGCCGCCACCACCGTGGAGCCCGAGCCCAGGAAGGGGTCGACCACCAGGTCGCCGAGGAAGGTGTAGAGCTCGATCAGCCGCTGCGGCAGTTCCACCGGGAAAGGCGCGGGGTGATGCACCCGCACCGCGCTCTCGGGCGGTATGTCCCACACGTCGAGCGACAGCGCCATGAAGTCGTCTGCCTTGATAGAGGCCTGGTGGGGGAGCCCCGCCGCCTTGCGCTCCTTGGGACTCATGGCCCGCCCGAACCGACCCTTGCTGGCCACGATGACCCGCTCGGTCACATCGCGCAGCACCGGGTTGGCCGGCGAGCGGAACGAACCCCACGCACACGAGCCACTGGCCCCGTCGCCCTTCTGCCAGATGATCTCGCCCCGGGGCAGCAGGTGCAGGTCGTCCTGGAGGATGGACATGACGTCGGCGGCCAAGCTGCGGTAGGGCTTGCGACCGAGGTTGGCCACGTTGACGGCGATGCGCCCGCCCGGCTCGAGCACCCGCTTGCACTCGGCGAAGACATCACGCAGCAGTTGCAGGTACTCGAGATAGGAGCCGGGCACCCCCTCGCGGTCGAGTTCCTCCTCGTACTGTTTTCCTGCGAAGTAGGGAGGTGAGGTGACGACCAGGGCCACCGAATCGTCGGCCACCGCATCCATCCGGCGGGCATCACCACACCGGCAGGACTCGATCACCGGCTCGTGGGGCGTGATCTGCTCGTCGGCGCTCAGCTCCGGTGCTTCGAAGCGGGCGTAGAAGGCGTCCGCCACGTGGGATTCGCGGCGCCCGACACCGAAATTGGAGGTTGAGGTCGCAGTGCGACGGCGTGGTGCCATGGGGTTCCCCGACCCTACCGAATGCCCGCGAAGGGTCGGGTGATGCCGTCTGCTGCCGCCATGGCCATGGATACGACCCTAAATCGGTGCTGTGACAGGGACGGGTGGGCGAGTCTTGGCACACTGGGGAATGACCAGACCCGTATTCCGTCGACTGGCCCTGCTCGCCGCCCTATCGGCGGCATCGCTCTTCGCTGCGGTCCTCCCGGCCGGCGCTGACATCCGGGGCTCGAAGCTTCAGCCAACGGTGATCCCGAATCCCTACCAGGTCCACGGTCGCAGCCGTCCCCTGGCCTGCAACGACAACACCACCATCGGTCAGGAGGGCTGCCAGGAGCGCCAGAACCTGACTCTGATCTCGGTGCTCAACGCCGATCAGCGGGTGATCTTCGGGTTGCTCCACGACAATGCCGCCCGGCGTCGTCTCAACACGGCGCAGGTGGCCTGGCTCTCGTACGCCAAGGCGGACTGCGTCAGCCAGTCCGATGTCTACGAAGGCGGAAGCGAGGCACCGGTCATCGCCGGGGTATGCTTGGTCAGCCAGGACACCGCTCGCATCGCCGACCTCAAGACATTCTATTCGATGTTGATTCAGGCCACCGCTCGTCCGCCAGCTTTCCCAGAACCACCGGCGGCGTCGTAGAGACAGGAATCGGCAGAAACGATAAGAATCGGCCTATGGCCGCCGGAGAGATCGACGACTACCTCAGGGGGATTGAGGAGCCCAAGCGATCGACGCTCGAGCAGCTCCGCCGCGACATCGTGAAAGTCATTCCTGATGCTGAGCAGTGCATCGCTTACGGTTGTCCCGCCTTCAAGGTGGAGAGCAAGACGGTTGCCGGATTTGCCGCCTTCAAGAATGACCTGAGCTATCTCCCGCACTGCGGTTCGGTCTTCCGAGACCTGGCGGACGAGCTGAGTGGGTACCAGATGTCCGCAGGTGCCCTTCGGATTCCCGTGGATCAGCCGTTGCCGGCTGCGCTGGTAAGAAAGCTGATCGAAGTGCGAATCAAGCAAGCCTTTCCTGAGGACTTAGGACCGGGACGTCCGACAACCTGCCTCGGCAAAGGACCGGTGTCGGGGTCTGTCAGCCGTCGACGAAGTCCACTCTGGCCAACGGGCTGCTCACCACCCATTCGTCGAGGTCGGCTGGCGCCCACCCGCTATCCGGGCCATTGCGTTGATTGAACTGGTCGACGAAGTCGGCGAGGATCCGGCGACGTTCGGTCGGGTCAGTGATAACCGTGGCGATTGCGGGGAGATCAGCCACCACGCCATGCTTGAGGTGGAAGGTGAAATGTGGATCGGCGGTCAGGTTCGCCAGCCAGTCCCGGATGCGAGGTCCAGGAATACCACTGAGGTAGGTGGAGTCTTCGAACCGGTAGAAGACGATTTCGATCCGGCGCGGCTCCCCAGATCGCCGACCAGTCGTGGTGATGTCGATCGTTCGCTCTTCGATGCTGGGGGACGCACCGATCGCCAGCATCTGGCGTACGTCGTCACGCATCACGACAACCCATGCTGGGATCTTATGGCTCGTGTGTGTTGATGAGGCGGCGACACCGTGGTGTACCGTCGGCGTGATGTCGAACGAACCTCAGACTCGCTGGGAACGGTTCAAACTGTGGCTAGCCCGGCGTATTTCCAACAGGAAGTACTAACGCCCATTACGACCGGACCGGCAATGTGGTTCGGTCAAGGTCGATGGGAGCTGATCGGGACAAGACAGTGACGCCGAGCGCCATGACGCAGAACATGACGCCGGCCAACACCTTGTGTGGCGTACTCACATTGAATCGCTCGTCGAAGATCCAGACGCTCAGGACGATGGCGACAGCGGGGTCGACCACGACGATCAAGGGTTGGGAGACGCTCAATGGGCCAACTTGCAGCGCAGCCTGTTGGAGTATGGAACCAACGACTGCAGACGCCAACAACGCGTAGACGGGCCAGTGCTCCAGCAGGCCTAGTAATCCCCTCGCCACCAGCACGTTGGTACTCGCCTTGATGAACGTAGCCATCAGAGCCCAAGTGATCGACGTCGCGATCGCATAGAGCGTGGCTCGACGCACGGGAGATCCCCATCCCGCCATGACCGCCAACACGGCCACGGCTCCTCCGAAGATCGCCAGCGCCACAATCCAGTCAACGGCTTTGGGGTGGAGGCGACCACCAGTGGGTTCTGCCGTGATGAGGAATACCGCCAGGGCCCCGCACGTGACTACTGCCGCGGTCCAGGCCCTCTTGGCGATGTGCTGGTGGACCCAAAACCGGCGCAGGATCAGGGCGAAGACCAGCTCGGTGACCAGCAGGGGCTGGACGACGGCGAGCTGGCCATGGTGGAGTGCGACCGCCTGGAAGGCGAATCCCCCAGCGGCCGCCGCCCAACCGAGAAGCCAGAGGGGGTGGCGGATAAGGATGGAGAAGAGCTCCCATCCACGGTGCTTGCCAGAAAGGTCCACACTGGCCGCGTGCTGCGTCATGAGGTGCACCGCGTTGGCCAAGGCGGCGGCCAGGGCGAAAACGATTGTGATTGTCACATCACCAATCCCGATGGCGCCCGGGCGGCTGAGTTCATACGTGGAGTCTGGGCCCTAGAGGAGTTCCGATCCAATGCACTGGCCTCGTGGGCAGCCCGATGCTTCATTCAGAAATTCGAGGGTGACCCGACGCGCGGGATCCTGGGGTCGGTGATCGCCTTCTCGGCCCCACCTCGGAGGCTTCAGAGCGGGCTCCCCGACTGATTGGGCCGTCCGCGCGCACCTCCTTCACACTCGCCGTCGGGCGCCGGTCGAGCCGCCCGGAGTCTGATCGGCTCCGCTGACTTCTTCGGGCAGGCTGGCGAGAAGTCCCTGTGTCGTCTTGTCTTCAACGAGGAGCCCCCTCTGAGAGAGCCAGAACAGGAGAAGGAACGAGGGGAGCACGATGAGTGCGATGACCCCGATGACGACCAACTCGCTCACTTGCGAGGTGGTCGGTGCGGCCGCGGCGCGCAGACTAAAGGACCCTGGCAGCAGAGCGGGGTACTGGGCCACCGCCCAGCCCCACAGCATGGCCGTAAAGGCCCCGGCAGCCAGGTAGCGCAACCAACGGATGCGACCGGTAAGGAGCCCGGCCAGTACTCCGATACCGAGCACGAACGAGATGACGAGAAATGGGAGGCCGACTCCAGTGGTCAGCCGGTTGGCTATGCGCGGAGCACTGGTCTCGAGCTCGTACAGTGCCAGCCCGGCCAGCGCCCCGACCACGACGCCGGACGCGATGGCCCGCCGGCTGAAGTAGC
Source organism: Acidimicrobiales bacterium (assembly GCA_036489775.1). Taxonomy (GTDB): domain Bacteria; phylum Actinomycetota; class Acidimicrobiia; order Acidimicrobiales; family RAAP-2; genus Bog-473. The sequence continues at coordinate 114,461 of DASXFC010000038.1, forward strand.
CAACTAGGGAAGGTTGCAGACGCCGCGCCTCATACGTCAGGTAGACGGCGGCGAGGTAGGCGAAGGCGGCGACCGAGAGGGCCCCGAGGGTGACCGCGGTCGGGCTGGTCCAGCTGGCGATGCGGTCACCACCTCCAGATGGTGGGACCTTGCCGGTGACGATGGCGCCGGCGGCAGCCCCGAAGAAAAACGGCGTGATGAGAGACGAGAGAGCGAAGAGGGCACCGCTCATCCGTTGGTAGCGCAAGGTGTGGACGGCCTGGCGAAGCGCGAAACCGCTCCCGCGCAGGATGATGCCGAACACGGCGATACTGAGCGGGCCGAACAGCGTCGACATGATGGCGCCGAACGCCGGGGGAAAGGCGGTCCAGAGCACGACGAGGACGATGACCAGCCAGACGTGGTTGGCCTCCCATACCGGGGCGATGGAGCGTTCGATGACATGCCGCGGCCCGGCGCCCCGTCGATCCCCGCCAGCCAGCAGGTCCCAGGTGCCACCGCCGAAGTCCGCCCCACCGGTGAGGGCGTATGCAGTCATGACGAGCCAGAGCAGAACCGCCGCCAGGTCGACGATCACGGCAACCCGTCCACTACGACCTTGTTGCTGGTCTGGGGGCCATACGGGACCTCGTCGGTGTCGACACTCCCCTCCACCCGCCAGCGCCGAGCCATGTTCCAGAGCGCGAGGATCGTCGCAACCGTTAGGACCGGATAGACCACGAGCACGGCGATAAGTGTGAAGACGACCCCACCCGAGCTCGTCACGGCTTGGGAGACCAGCTCGACCTTGTAGACGATCCAGGGTTGGCGCCCAACCTCGGTGACCACCCATCCAGCCTCCATGGCGGAGATGGCCGCCGCCCCGCTCAGAGCCGCACCGACCAAGAACGGCGTGGTTGAACGCCGTAGCTGAGGCAGCTCGCGGTGGCGCCACCAGGCCCACCCGAGCCACACCGACCAGATAAGTAGGGCGAAGCCAATGGCCACCATCAGATCGAACGACAGGTGGATGAGGGTGGGGAAGGGCGGTCGGTACTTGGCCGGCACGCTGTCCAGGCCCACTACCCGCGTGTTTGGAGAAAATCCGACGAGCAGCGAATCGAGGTCCGGAATGCGCAGCCCGAAGCTGACCCGGCCATCGATCATTGCTCCGCCCAGGTACTCGGCCACGTGACGACCGGTGTGCACGACGTATTCCATGGCCGCGAACTTGGTCGGTTGCTGCACGGCGATGGCCCTTGCCGCGGTGTCGCCGATCCCGATCTGCAGGGGGGCGCATATCCCGCCCACCGTGAAAGGGAGCAGCAAGCCGAGGCGGTGATAGCGATCACGGCGTCCCCGCAGCATCCCGACGGCGTAGATACTGGCGACGACGAAGCCGGTGACCATATAGGCCGCAAGCACCATGTGCGGCACCTCATACCACGAGGCGTTGTTGAAGAAGACCGCGAAGGGATCGATCTGGTAGACGTGCCCGTCCCGGATCGTGAATCCGGCCGGCTGGTTCATCCACGAGTTGGCGGCCACCACCGACCAGGCCCCGAGGATCCCTGAGATGACGACGGGTGCCAGAGACCAGAAGTGCACCCACCTCGGGAGTCGGTCCCAACCAAACATGTAGATGGCCACGAACACCGCCTCCAGGAGGAAGAAGATCCCCTCGATGCTGAACGGGATTCCGATGGCCCCGCCGAACCGGCCCATCAGCCCTGGCCAGAGCAGCCCCATCTCGAACGACAACAATGTGCCGGATACCGCTCCGACTGCGACGAGGATCGCCATGGCCTTTGACCACCGACGAGCCAGCAGCAGAGCTTCCCGGTCGCCGTGGCGAAGGCCCATGTAGTGGGCGATCATCACCACGGCCGGCAGCGCGACACCAAAGCAGGCGAAGATGATGTGAAACGACAGCGTCAGCCCCATTTGGCTTCGGGCGTCGGCGATGTCCGAGGCCGTGACGGCGCCCAAGATCACACCACCGGTTTTACTACGACCGTCTCGTGCCGTCGCCTTGGCCCGCAGAACCGCTCTCCCCGAATTAAAACCGCAGGCCGGCGGGTTACGCCTGATCGAGTCGGGTTTTCGCTCGTGTAGGGCCTCGGTGGGAGAGAGCCCTAGGCGTGCGTCACCGCCGCTGCATCCTCAAGGCCCAGGATCTCGATCGAGAGTTCCCGCATCTCGACCTTGCGGATCTTTCCGGTCACCGTCATCGGGAATTCCTCCACGATGTGGACGTAACGGGGGATCTTGTAGTGCGCCAGTTTTCCGGTGCAGAACTCGCGCAGGGCCTCGGCGGACAGCGGCTCGGCGCCGGCCGTGAGCTTGATCCACACCATGAGCTCTTCGCCGTACTTGGTGTCGGGCACACCGATCACCTGGGCATCCTGGATGTCACGGTGCGAGTAAAGGAACTCCTCGATCTCCCGGGGGTAGATGTTTTCGCCACCCCGGATGACCATGTCCTTGATCCGGCCCGTGATGTTGACGTAACCCTCGTCGTCCATGATGGCCAGGTCCCCTGTGTGCATCCAGCGAGCGGGGTCGATGGCCTCTGCCGTCCGGTCCGGCTGGTTCCAGTAGCCCAGCATGACTGAGTAGCCCCGGGTGCAGAGTTCCCCCGGCTCACCCCGAGGCATAGTGCGACCGGTCACGGGGTCGATGATCTTCACCTCGACGTGGGGATGGACCTGTCCCACGGTAGCGACGCGCCGGTCCAGCGAGTCGGTGGCCCGGGTCTGGGTGGACACGGGCGAGGTCTCGGTCATGCCGTAGCAGATGGTGACTTCGGTCATGCCCATGCGGTCGACGACCTGCTTCATCACTTCGACCGGGCAGGGCGAGCCGGCCATGATGCCGGTCCGCAGGCTGCTCAGGTCGTAGCGCTCGAAGTCTGGTTCGGCCAGTTCGGCAATGAACATGGTGGGCACGCCGTACAGCGAGGTGCAGCGCTCTTGCGAAACGGCTTGCAGCGTCGCCGCCGGTTCGAATCCGGGACTGGGGATGACCATGGTCGATGCGTGGGTCGTACAGCCGAGGTTGCCCATGGTCATACCGAAGCAGTGGTAGAAGGGCACAGGGATACAGACACGGTCGTCTTCGGTGTAGCGGCAGAGCTCGCCCACGAAGAACCCATTGTTCAAGATGTTGTGATGGCTGAGCGTCGCACCCTTGGGGAAGCCGGTCGTACCCGACGTGTACTGGATGTTGATGGGTTGATCGGCCCACAATCCCTCAGCCACCGCAGCCAAGCGGGCCTCGTCAGCCGGCGTGGCCGACAGAGCCTCCCATTCGGGTGATCCAGTGAGGACGACGCGCTCGAGGTCGGCGCAATCCGGCCGCACCTCCTCGATCATGGCGGCATAGTCAGAGGTCTTGAAGGACGGGGCCGCCACCAGCAGGCGCACGCCCGATTGTTTGAGGACGAATCCGAGCTCGTGGGTCCGATAGGCCGGGTTGACGTTGACGAGGATGGCGCCGATGGAGGCGGTGGCATACTGGAGCATGGTCCACTCCGGGCAGTTGGGGGCCCAGATGCCCACCCGGTCGCCGGCGGCGATCCCGACATCGAGGAGGCCGGTGGCCAACTGATCAACCGCGTGGCCGAACTCCCGGTAGGTCCAACGCCGGGTGCTGGGGACGTCGACCATGGCCTCCCGGGGCCCGAATGCCGCGGTGGTGCGGCGAAGGTTCTGCCCGATGGTCTCACCCAAGAGCGGGATGCCAGAGATTCCCGAGCTATAGGAGGGACCATTGGTCGAGCGCAGATCCATCACTTGTCCCCCCATCCGGCGGAATAGGCATTCCACGCACGGTCACCACCCAGTGAGCGTGCTCAGGTCGAGCGTAGGCAGCGAGAGGACCGGGGTCGAGTCGCCCTGGGCATCCGGCCGGGCGCCCGCTCCAATCGTTCCTGGGTAAGCCAGGACCCCAAGGCGGGGGCAAACCTGCCGGTCGTACCAAGGGTGACCCGCTCGTTCCGTCTACCGTGTCTCGACGTGACGCTGCTTGCCATCATCGAAGATGACGACAGGATCCGTCAGGCGCTCCAGTCGGCGCTGACCAGCCGGGGCTTCGTCGTCATCGCCTCGGGCACCGGCCTGGAAGGACTGCGGAGCATCGTCGAGCACCATCCCGAGGCCGTCGTTCTCGATCTGGGACTCCCGGACATCGACGGTTTCGAGCTGATCAAGATGATCAGGGCGGTCACCGCTGTGCCCATCGTGGCTGCCACGGCCCGCGACGACGAGGCCGGCATCGTCCAGACTCTCAACGCCGGCGTCGACGACTACGTCGTCAAGCCTTTCTCGGTGGATCATCTCGAAGCACGGCTCCGCGCCGTCTTCCGGCGCTCCGGGGGGCGTGACTACCCGATGCTGGCGGTCGGTGGGCTGCGCATCGACACCTCGGCTCGGGAAGCCAGCCTCGACGGCGAGACCCTCGACCTGACTCGCAAGGAATTCGATCTCCTGGCCTACCTGGCTTCCCAACCTGGACACGTGGTGTCCAAGCGGGAGCTCCTGGCGGCCGTGTGGGATCAGCCGCTGGGTGGGGCCGACAAGACGGTGGACGTGCACCTGTCGTGGTTGCGCCGCAAGCTGGGTGAGACAGCGGCCGAACCGCGCTACATCCATGTACTGCGCGGAGCCGGGGTGAAACTGGTCGAACCCGGCGGATGAGGCGTCGACTGACCCTCACCGTGTTAGCGGTCACGGCGATGGTGTCCGTGGCTTTCCTCATCCCCCTCGGTTTGGCGGTAAAGGTGGTCGCCGCTGACCGCGCCCTCTCGCTCGGCGATCAGGAATCACGTTCGCTGGCCAGCGTGTTGGCCTCGGAAACCTCGGTCTTTGCCCTCCAGCGGGTGGTGGCGCAGTTCAACGACGGCGGTGACGGGCGCAAAGCGGCGGTGATCCTCCCCAATGGGCAGCGGCTCGGGGGCAAGATCGAGGTGCCAGCGAGCGAGCTGGAGCTGGCCCGGCGCGGTCGGGCCTTCTCGGCGGCCTCGGGAGGCGAAACCCGGATCTGGGTCCCTGTCCGCTTGTCGACCGGCGTGGTCGTCGGTGTGGTGACCGTGCCCAACCGGTTGACCCAACAAGGGGTGTGGCGAGCCTGGTTGGTGCTGGCGGGGGTCGGCATCGCGGTCATCATCTTGGCCATGGTGCTGGCAGACCAGCTCGGTCGATCAGTGGTGCGCTCCATCGCCGACCTCGATCACGCCACCCAGCGCCTCAAAGCGGGCGACCTCGACGCACGGGTCGAGCCGGCCGGTCCGCCCGAGATCGAGAACATGGGACGCGCCGTCAATTCGCTGGCCGAGCGGATTATCGAGTTGCTCAAGCTCGAGCGCGAGGAGGCGGCCGACCTCTCGCACCGGTTGCGGACGCCCTTGGCCCAGCTCCAGCTCGAGGCCGACACGCTCGAGCATGACCCCGACCGACAGCGCATGGGCACTGCCGTGCGCGACCTCACGCAGTCGGTCAACAGCGTCATCTTCGAGTTGCGCAAGGGCCGCACGCCGCGCCAAGCCGAGGAATCAGACCTTACGGCCTCGGTCCGGGAGCGGGTCGCTTTCTGGTCGGTGTTGGCCGAGGAGCAGGACCGCCAGTGGACCCTGACGGTTCCACCAATTCCGGTGCCGGTGCCGATCTCCGGCGGCGACCTCGATGCCGCGGTTGACGCCCTGCTCGAGAACGTCCTGGCCCACACGCCTGAGGGGACGTCGTTCCGGGTCGCGGTCGAGGTCTCGGCGTCCGGGGTCGCATTGACGGTCGAAGACGATGGGCCCGGGCTCCCGCAGGGACCGGTGACCGAGCGGGGTCGCAGCGGTGCCGGATCGACCGGACTCGGCCTCGACATCGTGCGCCGGACCGCGGAGGCGGCTCAGGGCAACCTGTCGATCGAGCAGGCCGAGAGTGGCGGGATGCGCGCCGTGGTGCGGTTCGGGCCGATCAAACTGAGCGGCTGACCCGCCGGCGGTTCAGCCGCCGGACTCGTCGCGCTTCGGCGGGCTACCCGGACTCTGGCTCACAGGCTGCGTTGTCGTGGTCGCCGGAATCGTGCTGGTGGTCGTCGTGCTGGTCGTCGTAGTCGTCGTCGTACCGCCCGGGGTGTTGCGCACCGGTTGACCATCGAAGCAGTACGCCACCACCTGGTCCGTCGCCCCACTACCGCTGAACGTGACCTCGAGCCACTCGGGGTCGTCCTGGTAGACGCTGACCTGAAACCCGGCAGCGGGCAGAGCACTCTGCAGGGTGATGGCCGAGCCCCGGCAGGTCATGGTGGCCTGCCCGCCTGCGGTGGAGAAGGTCACCGGAGCACTGGTGGGCACGGTCGTGGTGGTGGCCGTGGCCGTCGCGCCGGCCGACTGGTCGGGCTTCGTGGTCGGAGAGCCCGAAGTACTGCCGGCTTCGGTCGAGGGCGAAGAGCCAGGCACCGTGGTTGTCGTGCTCGACGAGTTGGGGATCGAGACCGCGGTCTGACCGTTCGGCAACAACCCGGTGCTGACGATGGTCGAGGTGACCGGCGTGCTGGCGGTCAGGGGCAAGGCTGGTGCACTGGGTGCGCTCGTCACGGTCGTCTCGTGCGCGGCGGTGACGACGTGGGAGGCGGACAACACCGGTTCAGGCGAGGTCGTGATGGCGCGAGTCACCGCACCCACCCCAGCCCAGCTGACGAAGGTGGCCACGGCGGTGGCGGCGGTCCAGCCGCCGATGGCAAGCATCGACACCCGGCGCATCTACCAATTCTCCTTCATGTCACGGCGTGAACACACTAAGGGACCCTTAAATTGCCTGTTCTTGCAGGGTCAACGCCGGCTGCCCCGCCGCCGATGACCGCCCCGGCGCTCGAACTTCTCGCGGATCTCGGCCCGCCGGTCTTGGAGTTCCCGGTGGGTCAGGTGCTGGACCGAGTCGTCCAGGCCGAAACCCGCCTTCACGCCACTGAGGTCGGGCTGCCAGTCGGCGGACTGCTCCAGGCCGAGCTGGGCCATGATCATCTCGCCGTGCTTCTGGGCGAACATCATGGCAATGGCCTCGACCTCGGCGAAGAGGTCGAGGTCGGGCGCCAGGGTGGCGATGGCGCCATCGAGGAAGACCAGGTTCTTCACGAAGAGCATGAGCTCCTTGGGCATGCGCGCCCCCAGCGAGAGCAGGGTCTTCATCGACTGCTGGAGCTCGCCGACCAGCTCGTCGGCGGTGAGGGCGGTGGGATCGATGGGCGGTCGGTCCAGCCCGAGCTGCGTGATGACGGTCTCGATGTCGACGTTTTCGGGGATGGCGCCCAGGTCGCGCATGGCACGTACCTGGCCGTTGAGGTCGGCGTTGGTGGCGCTGACCAGCAGCGAGAGCAGGGCCAGCCGCTTGGTCTCGCTCAAGCGGGCGGTGATGCCGAAGTCGAGCAGCGCGATCTTCCCCGACTGCAATACGAAGAGGTTCCCGCCGTGCAGGTCGCCGTGGAAGATGCCGTGCATCATGCAGCCCTCGAGGAAGCTGATCATGCCGGCGCGGATCACCGCCTCGGTATCGATGCCGGCGTCGTGCATGCCGACCACGTCGCTGAAGTTGAACCCGCTGAGTCGTTCCATCACCAGCATGCGGCGCGTCACCAGGTTGGGGTGCGGGCGGGGGATGACCAGGTCGCGCTGATCGAGCTCGGCGAAGGTGGAGGCGATATCGAGCATGTTCTCCGCCTCGAGCCGGAAGTCGAGCTCCTCGACGATCGTCTCGGCGAACAATTCGACCAGAGCGGGCGGGTTGGCCAGGGCGGCCACCGGGATGCGACCGGTCAGGAAGGGAGCGATCCAGGCCATGACGGCCAGGTCGCGCTGCACCCTGGTAGCCACCGACGGCCGCTGTACCTTGACCACGACCTCGGTGCCGTCGAGCAGGTTGGCCCGGTGGACCTGGGCGATGGAGGCGGCGGCCAGGGGTTGGCGGTCGACGGTTGCGAAGACCTCGTTGATCGGCCGGCCCAGCTCCTCGAGCAGCATCCGCTCCACCACGCTCCACGGTTCGGGCGGAACCTGGTCGCGGCAGTGCTTGAACTCGGCCACCAGCTCCGTCGGGAACAAGCCTTCCCCCGAGGACACGATCTGCCCCAGCTTGATGTAGGTCGGTCCGAGCTTCTCGGCGGCCAGCCGTGCCCGATGTGAGATCCCGGCCAGCGACGCCGATCCACCTTGGCGCCGCTCCTTCAGGTACCACATGATGAGGGCGCCTCCGAGGTGGCGCAGTGTGGTGCCCAGTCGGGCCGCCGGCGGAACCTTGCGGTGCCGGACCAGCTCGGGGAGTGACGCCTGCAACTCGCGGCGGGTGCGGTCCAGCCCAACCTTCCAGGTCAGTGCCTCGGGATCGATCACCCAGGGCCCCTCGTCGGTGAAGGAAAAGAATTCGATGTCGGGTGATGGCACAGCCGGAGCCTACGGAGCCTCCGTCGGTCGGACCAACCCGGTCTGGAAGGCCAGGACGACGGCCTGCACCCGGTCGCGCAGCCCCAGCTTGGCCAGCAGGCGGCCCACGTGCGACTTGACCGTGGCTTCGGACAGGAACAGGCGCTGGGCGATCTCGGCATTGGACAGTCCGTCGGCAATGGCCAGCAGCACCTCGAGCTCACGTTCGGTCAGGTCGTCCAGGGCGGTCGGTACCGCGCCGTCGGGCCCGGCCGCCTGGGCCGGGTCGGGCAGATGATGGGCGTACTCCTCGAGCAGCCGCCGGGTGATACGCGGCGACACGACGGCATCGCCCTGGGCCACGGTTCGCACCCCGGCGATCAGTTCGGCCGGTGGCACGTCCTTGAGGAGGAACCCGCTGGCCCCGGCCCGCAGCGCGCTGAAGGCGTACTCATCGAGATCGAAGGTAGTGAGGATCAGGACGCGTGACGGCCCGCCGCCGGTACTGATGGCCCTGGTCGCTTCGATCCCGTCCATGATCGGCATACGCACGTCCATCAGGACCACGTCGGGCGAGTAGAGCTCGACCAGGCGAACAGCGTCGCGTCCGTCGGCCGCCTCACCGACGATCTCGAACCCGTCCTCGGATTCGAAGATCATGCGGAACCCTTTGCGCAGCAGGGCCTGATCGTCGGCCAGGACGAGCCGGATGCTCATACGCCGACCGGGGCCTTGCAGCCGCGCAGGACGGCCTGCACCTGCCAGCCGCCTTCGCACCGCGGCCCGGCCCGCAGCGTCCCGCCGAAGGCGGCGGCCCGCTCGGCCATGCCGGTGACCCCGTGACCGCTCCCGTTGACCGGCGCCGGAACCGGTGCGCGGTCGGGCGCACCGTCGTCGGTCACCTCGACCGCCACCTCGGGATCGTCGTAGGCGATGGCCACGGTGACCGACTGCGGCTGGGCGTGCTTCATGGAGTTGGTCAGCGCCTCCTGCACGATGCGGTACACGGTGAGCTGGGCGGCGGCGGAGAGAGCGAAGGGCTGTCCCGATTCCTCCACGGTCACCGCCAGCCCGGTGGCCCGCACCCGTTCCACCAAGGCGGACAGCTCGTCCAGTCCCGGTTGGGGAGCCAGCGACGGCGCCTCGGCCGTCGCCGCCCCGTCGCGCAGGACGCCGAGCATGCGGCGCATGTCGAGCAGGGCCTGGCGCCCGGCGCCCGACACCTCCTGCATGGCTTCAGCGGCCCGTTCGGGGTTGGCCCGCTGCGCCGAAGTGGCGGCGTCGGCCAGGGTGACCATGACCTGGAGGTTGTGTGAGACCACGTCGTGCATCTCGCGGGCGATGCGGGCCCGTTCCATCGCGGCGGCCAGGGTGGCTTGCTGATCGCGCTCGCGTTCGAGTTGTTGGGCCCGTTCGACCAGGAACACCATCTGGCTGCGCAGGGCGCGCACCACCACCCCGGCCAGCAGCGCGGTGACGGCCAGACCGGTCAGGAAGACGACCGCCTTGACGTGGTTGTCGACGGGCCGCCAGCGAATGGTGGCCAGGGCCACGCCCAGCTCGACGGTGAGCGAGGCGGCCAAGACCTGGACCCAGTGTGACGTGGCGGCCACGGTGTAGAGCGCCACCAGCAGCGCAGCGTCGGCCAGCAGCGGGCCGGTGACCAACCACTGGCACAGAGCAATGGCCGCCATGAAGGCGAACACGGCAATCGGGGCCTTGCGCCGCAAGACCAGCGGGGCGCTCAGGGCGACGCTGAAGGCGATGTCCCCGCCCGGAGCGCCGTTGCGCAGCATGGTCCCGGCGGCCATCAGGAAGAGGCCCACGGCGATGCAGGTGTCGACTACGTAGGCGTAGCGGCGGTCCCAGGCCCGGAGTTCCTCCCAGATGCGCCAGGCCCAACTGAGTTGGCCCGAGGTGTCGCCGGTCCCGGTCAGCTCCGGCAGTGGACCCCACTGCAGCCAGGGCGGTCGTTGGTCGGTGGGCGACATCAGTACTTCCTCAGGGCGCGAGCCGAACCACGAGCGTAGTGGGAGCGCACGGGGGCGCCCGGTCGAGGTGGGCCCAGATGACACCGCTCCAGCCTGGGGGACGGCCGGGGGCGGCCACCTCATCCAAAAGAATGAATCGGTCGCTGCCCAATCATTCTCCTGGCCACTGCCCCGGTCGGGCCCACCCCCGTACCGTCGGGGCCATGACAGCAACGACTGGGTCCACGCTGGCGGTCAGTGCCAGCGGGCTGACCAAGCAGTTCGGCCAACGGGTGGTGGTCGACCACCTCGACCTTTCCATCCCCACCGGTTCGGTCAGCGGGTTCGTCGGCCCCAACGGCGCCGGCAAGACCACCACCATCCGCATGTTGCTGGGCCTGATCAAGCCGACGGCCGGACGCGGCACCATCCTGGGCGGTGACCTGGGCCGGCCCTCGAGCTACCTGCACAAGGTCGGTGCGCTGATCGAGGCCCCGGCCTTCTACCCACAGCTCAGCGGGCGCGACAATCTGCTGGTGCTGGCCCGGCTGGGCCGCATCGACGTCGCGGTCATCAGCCCGGTGCTCGACCGGGTGGGCCTCCTGGCGCGGGCCTGCGATCCCTATCGCAGCTACTCGCTCGGCATGAAGCAGCGTCTTGGTATCGCCGCCGCGCTGTTGGCCTCGCCCGAGCTGCTCATCCTCGACGAACCCACCAACGGTCTGGACCCGGCGGGCATCGTGGAGATGCGCGACCTCATCGAATCGCTGGCCCGCGAAGGCATGACGGTGTTCGTGTCGAGCCACCTGCTGGCCGAGATCGAGCACATCTGCGACCACCTGGTGATGATCAGCGAAGGTCGCACCGTCTTCTCCGGCCCGGTGAGCGGGTTGCGCCAGCGAGGCGGCGGCGACGAGCTGGTGCTGCGACCCGAGCGCCCCGAGCAGCTGGTCGGCCTGGCCAGCGTCATCGACGGGCTCGGGTTGGTGGCGAACATCGAGGACGATGAAGAGGGGCGTTCCCTGGTGGTGACGGCCGATGCGGCCAGCGCCGCTGCCCTCAACCGGTCCTGCATGGAGGCCGGTTTCGCGCTCTCGCACCTGGCCCGGCGCACCCGCTCACTCGAGGAGGCGTTCTTCGAATTGACCGGCACCCACTCGCGCGACGTGGTCGGTGCGCCTGCTCTCGGAGGTATTCGATGAACCCGTCCCTCGTCCTGGCCTCGTTCCGCAGCGAATGGATCAAGCTGCGCCGTCGCACCCTGCTCTTCGGCACCTTCGGCGGGCTGGCCGCGGCAGCGTCGCTCTTCATGGTCCTGGTCTTCACCCAGGCCGCCATGCGGGGAGGAGGCAGTGACCTCCCGAGCCTGCAGCAGCTCGCTCAGCCCAACGGCCTCATCCATGGGCTGGATCGCGCCATCATCCTGCTGGGCATCGTCGCCTTCGGGATCTCGGCGGCCCAGATCGCCTCCGAGTACAGCCTCGGTACCTTGCGTCAGCTCCTGGTGCGCCAACCGCGCCGGGCTGGACTGTTGACCGGCAAATTCCTGGCCGTGATCTCGTTCCTGGTGTGCGCCGTCGCCTTCGCCGCCGTGGTGGCGTTCGGTGCGGCGTTGCTGATGGCGGCGGCCCGGCATGTCCCGGTGGGTGCCTGGTTCTCGGGTACCGGCGTCAGCGATCTGCTCAAAGCGTTGGGCGATTTGTTGCTCGGCGTAACCGGCTTCGCCACCCTCGGTCTGATGGTCGGACTGTTCCTGCGGTCATCCGTCTTCGCCGTGATCCTGGGCTTCGCCTACCTGTTGCCGGTCGAGCAGCTGGTCATGCGCATCTTCCCTTCGACTATCCACTGGCTCCCCGGCCAGTTGCTGCAATCAGTGGGATCAGGGGGCGGAGAGGGTTCAGCCTTCGGACGCTCCCTCCTCCTCAGCGCGCTCTACCTGGCCGTAGTGAGCGGGGCGGCACTGGTGTACTTCAGCCGGCGCGACGTGACGGCATGAAGTCCTTGCGGATCCTCGATCTGGTGCCCGGGCCCTACAGCCGGCGGGCCGTCTCCCGGCAGCTCTCGAGGTTGTCGAAGGTCTGGCCGACGTCGCCGGCGCTGAAAGCGAAGAAGAGGGCCGCCACCGCGTCGGCGCCCGCCTCGGCGTACTGCTCCACCCGCTCGGGCGTCAGCTCCTGAAAGTAGGGGCACACCGTGATGCGCAGGTCGGTTCGGCTCCGACCCGCGGCCTCCAACTCCTTATCAAGCTCGGCCAACCCGGTCGCCAGCTCCTCGGGCGAGCGGTTGAAGGTGTGCCAGCCCTGACCGGAGCGGGCCACCCGGCGTAGCGCCGGTGCCGTCTCCCCTCCGAAGTGCAGTGGCGGGTGCGGGGTCTGGATCGGCTTGGGGAACATCTCGCACGGCGGCAAGGTATAGGTAGTGCCCGAGTACGACGAGGTGTCGTCGCACCACAGCGTGCGGAGCACCTCGAGGTACTCGTCAGTGCGTAGGCCGCGCTGCTCCCACGGCACGCCCAGCGCGTCGAACTCCTCGCGCAGCCAGCCCACTCCGACACCCAGGTCGACCCGGCCGCCGGAGAGCCAGTCGAGCGATGAGACCTCCTTGGCCGTGTAGACGGGATTGCGCTGGGGCAGCAGCAACATGGCCGTGCCCAGACGCACCGTGGTGGTGCGCGCCGCCAGGTAGGAAAGCGTGATCATGGGGTCGAGCAGTCCCGAACCCGACGGGGCCGGTATGCGGCCGTCGGCGGCGTAGGGGTACGAGCTGGCGTACTCGCTGAAGAGGACCACGTGTTCGCCCACCCACAGGGTGGCGATCTCGCGGGCTTCGGCTTCGGCGGCCACGACATCGAGCAACTCGAACGTGGTCATCGGGCTGGCCGTCGGTAACCACAGGTCGAACTGCACTCAGCCTCCCAGGCCCCGGCTCACGAAATCGCAGATCTCCCCGGCGGCCAGATCGATGGGCACCGGTTCGGGCTCGCCGGCCCGGATGGAGATGGCGCCGTAGATCTGCTGGCCGATCAGGTTGACGGCGCGGTCCACGTCGAGATCGGCGCGGAACGTCTTGGACTCGATCCCGCGCACCACGATGTCCTCGAGCAGGCGGATCATGTCCAGCCCGATCAACATCAGCGCACCGCCCACCGCCTCCGAGCCGGCTGCCCCGGTTGATTGCGTGGCCATGGCCAGCCGGAAGAAGGCGGGGTTCTCGTCGATGCGGCCGAGTATCCCGCGCACCACGGCCCCCAACCGCTCGAGGGCGGTGGAGTCTTCTTCGAAGACGAGGGCGAAGGCCTCGCTCAGCTCGTCGTACATGGACTGCACGCAGGCCTTCAGCAACTCGTCGCGGTTGGCGAAGTAGACGTAGAGGGTCGAGCGGGCCACGCCGGTATTGGTGGCGATCTCGTCCATCGAGACCTCGGTGGTGCCCCGCTCACCGAAGATCCGGCGTGACGTCTCGATGATCTGCTCCCGCCGGAAGTCGCGGATGACCTCCTTCAGGGCGTCCGGTGCGCGTCGCGCCATCGCCGCTTCTCCTCTCCTGCCTGAACCGGCTCAGCGATCAGGCGCCGAGCCGGGCTGCAGGGGTGAACGCTACCGGGAGGTGCTTGACCCCGTTGATGAACTGCGACTGCAGGCGCTGCACGTCGCCGGCCTGGTGGATGTCGGGCATGCGGTCGAGCAGGTGCTCGTACATCACCCGGATCTCCATGCGGGCCAGGTTGGTGCCGAGGCAGAAGTGCGGACCCCCGCCCCCGAAGGCGATATGGGGGTTGGGGTCGCGCCCGACGTCGAAGGCGTCGGGGTTCTCGAAGACGTCCTCGTCCCGGTTCGCCGAGCAGTGGTAGAAGACGACCTTGTCGCCCTCCGAGATCTTGGTCCCGCTCAGCTCCAGGTCGCACATGGCGGTGCGGCGGAAGTTCATGACGGGGGAGACGAAGCGCAGCATCTCGTCGGCCGCGGTAGGCAGCAGCGAGTGGTCCTGGCGCAGGCGCTCCCACTGGTCAGGGTGCTCGAAGAAGGCGTGCATGCCGCCCGAGATCAGGTTGCGGGTGGTCTCGTTCCCGGCCACCGTCAACAACAAGAAGAACAACTCGAGCTCCATGTCGCTCAAGCGCTCGCCCTCGACCTCGACCGACGTCAGCACGCTCATCAGGTCCTCGTGGGGATTGATGCGCTTCTCGCTGTAGAGGGCCGAGGCATAGGCGTAGAGCTCCATGGCGGAATCGAGGGCCAGCGCGGCCTGGTCCTGGTATTCGGGGTCCTCGCTGCCCACCATGCGGTTGGACCACTCGAACATCTTGTGGCGGTCCTCCTGGGGCACACCGAGCAACTCGGCGATCACCTGCAGCGGCAGTTCGGCTGAGATGTCGGTCACGAAGTCGGCCGTCCCCGCCTCGATGACCCCGTCGATGATGGAGTCGGTCGACCGGTGGATGGACTCCTCGAGGTCGCGCACCATGCGCGGCGTGAAGCCCTTGTTCACCAGGCGCCGGTAGCGGGTGTGCAGCGGCGGGTCCATGTTCAGCATCATCAGGGACTGTTGGGCGATCTCATCGTCGCCCAGCTCGAAGGGCATGGTGCCCCGGGCGGCCGAGCTGAAGCGCTCGTAGTCACGGTTGACCGTGACGCAGTCCTCGTAGCGGGTCACGGCCCAGTAACCCGGCCCGTTGGCCTCGGCCTGCCAGAAGACGGGGTCGTGGCGGCGCAGCTGGGTCAGCCACTCATGGGGAACCCCCGACACGAAGTTGCGGGAATCGGAAAGGTCGACGGGGGCCACGCTGGCCTGGGTGCCTGACATGTCGGACGGTGCCTCCTTCGTATCGGACAGGCTGTCCGATAGATGAGATCGTAAGTCCAGTGTCTGCAGCCGTCAATCAGCCCCAGTTGCCTAGCTGGGGTCGGCGGGCGGGTCCGGCCCGGGCTCGGCCGGGAACACCGCGATGGCTTTGGTGGGGTCGTCGGGATCGAGCAGGACCCTCATCCGCCCCGGGTCGTCGGGGGGATCACCCGGAGCAGGTGCGCTGACCACCGGTTTGACGTCGCTTGGGTCGAAGATCTCCTTCAGCCCGAAGGCGATGCCGGTGGCGATGGCACCGATGGCCGATCGCTTCCGCCAGGCCTCGAACCGGCGGGACGGCATCTGTTCGGCCAGGACCTCTTCGGCTGCTTCGACCACCGGGGGGAGATCGGCGCCGTCGTCAGCAGGAGCGGGGGGAGATCCGATGCTCCCATGCTGCCCCAGCGGGACCCCCTGCGCTGGGCGCCGCCTCAGACCCGGGCCAGGCCGCGGCGGATGTCCCAGAGGTGGTGGTGCACCTCGTGCGCGTTGCGTGAGGCCACGTCGTGGGCGCAGATACTGCCGGCCACCGGGTGCGGGGTCGAGGAGTCGTGCGGCGTCTCGAGGGCGGCCGTGCGCCAGGCGTCAGCCGCCGCGATGAGGGCGATGAGGCCAACCCGGGGGGAGAGGTGGTCATAGGAGCGGGTTTCGGCCAGCACGTTCTCGTCGAAGTTGGGGACGCCAAAGGCCGGGTCGGCGCTGATGGTCCAGAAGCGCTCGGTGCCGCAGCGCAGCACGTCGACGGTGTGCCAGACGTAGCGGCTGGCCGACCACAGCCCGGGTTCGACTTCGGCTGACGGATCGAGCTGGGACAGCACCTGGCCGAACTCGGCCACGTCCCGGACGCAACGCCCGACGATGGCGTCGTAGTCGGTGACGTCCCAATCGAAAGCGCACTCCGGGCAGAGGCCGATGTGCTCCTCCCAGGGGTCGAACGGCTCGTCGCTCACTGATCGTCCCGTCCCTTGCCCATGTGCCAGCTCCGACAGATGTCGCACTCATAGACATTGAGCTCCACCCCGGTTGCCAGGCGGCGTTCGTCGGCCGCCCCGGCGGCTTGGGCCTGGGTGGCGAAGCTGCTCTTGGGGGAGCCGTCCGCCCGCCAATGGGTGCCCAGGGTGAACGGGCGGTCGTCGTGCTCGTGGTGCCGCGTCCCATGTCGGTGACGACCTCGGCGTGCCATGGGACCAGTTTGGCCTGCCGGCCAGTGTCTGACGCCGGTTCAAACCCCGGTCCGGGCGCGCCCCGACGCGCCGTGATCCGACGGAGGGGGAAAAGGGTCGAACCAGGCGCGCCGAGGACAAGGCGCAGCCTACGAGAGGCCTGCGCAAAAAACGAGGGTAATGAGCCGGATCTCTAATGAACCGCCTAGCCCGCTGCTAAGCAAATCTTTGTCTAAGCCCAGATCAGAACGGTCGAGCATTTCAAAAGGCTGTTTGCACTCTCGATTGGCCTTTGTCATCATGCTCTTATGGCAAAAACCGTAATCGTGAAGCTGACCGACGATATTGACGGGGGCGACGCAGAGGAAACCGTCTACTTTGCGCTGGACGGAAAGTCCTATGAGATCGATGTCAACACGTCTAATGCCCATGCCATTCGTGAGGCGCTAAAGCCCTTTATTGCCAAGGGCCGCCCCAGTGCGAACCGCCCCCGCGCCGTCCGCGCCTTCAACGGGGGTGGCGAGAAGACCCTGTTCTCCCAGCTGAGCAGTGAGGAGAAGGAGCGGTTCCGGGCCTGGGCCAACATGGCCACCGCCCGCCGGATCAGCGATGCCCGGGTCAACAGCTGGATCGCCGCCGGGCGCCCCTAAGCGGCCCGCTAGGCGCCCCTAGAGCCGCCGTTTACGACGGCCGCCATCAAGAAGAGGGCTTTCTTCCTGGCTATGGCCGCCGCCTTACTCAGAGGCCGAGGGTCCCGTAGGTGTTGCAGAGGCCGAGGACTTCGATCAGCAGGAAGGCTCCCACCACGACGAGCACGAACGGAGCCCGCCAGCGGGCGATCCGACCGGTGCCGGCCGGTGCCATGTACCACGAGGGCAGCACGCCGGTGAAGGGCCCGGCCGCCAAGGAGATGGGCATCGCATCGGGCTCGAGGGGAAGGGAAGGGTCGGCGGCCAACGCCAACGCCGTGAGCTCTTCGTCGCTGATGGGCGACTCGGTCTGCGGGTCCTCGAGCACTCCATGACCTCCTGGCGCCGTCACCGGTCCACCGGGACGGCTACCAGAAGAGTCTAGGGAGCCGAGGCCTTCTTATTGCGGCGGCCCCGACGAGAGCTTGACCGTGGCGGTGTGGCTGTTGCCGGACGTGTCGGTGTAGGCGATGGTGACCGAGTCGCCCGCCTTGTACTGCAGCAGGGCGTTGGTCAGCGCGGTGGGTGAGCTGACGCTGGTGCCGTCGACGCCGGTGATGAGGTCGCCCTCGGTGAGCCCGGCTTCCTGGGCCGGCCCGCTGGTGACCGTCTCCTCGATCAGGGCGCCCGGCGCAGTCTGCGTGCTACCGCCGCCACCGAAGCCGAACTCGCCGCCGCTGGATGAGGCGTCGGTTGCGACCTGGACCCCCAAGAAGGGAGTCGAGCCCACGTGCACGGTCGACGACGAGTCGCTGGCCTCGATCTCGTGGGCGATGGACAGTGCGGTGTTGATAGGGATGGTGTAGCCCTGGTCGCCGGAGCCACCGCCACCCTGGAACGTGTAGGTGTCCGAGGCCGCGGTGTCGATGCCGAGGATCTGGCCCGAGGTGTTGACCAGCGGGCCGCCGGAGTCGCCGGGCTGGATGTTGGCGTTGGTCTCGATCAGGCCGGTCAGCTGCTCGGAGGTGTCGTCGCCCTCGTCGCTGGCCGTGATCGACTGATTCAGCGCAGTGACGGTGCCGCCGGCGTAGCTGGGCGTGCCGCCGGTACCCCCGGCGTTGCCGACACCCACGATGGCCTGGCCCACCGACACGTTGGAGGAGTTGCCCAGGTTGGCCGTGGTCAGGCCCGAGGCGTTGGCCAGCTGGATGACGGCGATGTCCTTGTCGCGGTCGTAGCCGACAACGCTGGCCGAGTAGGTCTTGCCGTTGCCGATGTCGGTCACGCTGAGCGAGGTGGCGCCCTCGATCACGTGGTTGTTGGTCAGGATCAGACCGTTGGAAGTCAGGACCATGCCGGTGCCGGCGTCCTCATCATCTTGGTAGCCCAGCACGCCGTCGATGTCGACCAGACCGGGGTCGACTTTCGAGGCGATCGACGAGGCGTCCTTGGGGCCGCTGCCCACCGAGGAGTTGCCAGACCCCGAGCCGCTGTTGCCGGTGCCACCACCGAAGGGGGTGCCACCGCTGCCACCGCCGAAGGGATTGAGAGTGGAGCCGCCGCTGTTCGGCGTGCCGGTGTTGTTCGAGGCACCCGATGCCGCGATGTGGGTCGGGTTGGACCACACGGCGTGGCCGATGGCGACGCTGGCCACCACGAGCGCGGCCGCCGCGCCCACCGCGGCCAGCCACTTGCTGCTGACGTGGTGGCTCGGGGGTGTGGGAGCCGCGGCGGGTGGCTGCGCCCAGCCGTAGCCGTAGGGCGGCGGGGGCGGACCTTGATACCCGCCGCCCGATGGGGCCAGGTGGGGGTGCGTCGAGAGAGGTGCCCCGACGGCCGGAGCGACCGGAGGGGCCGAGGGCGTGGGGGCGGTGGGCGGATCAGATGGCGCCGAAACCATGGGCACCGACCCCGATGGGGGGAGGGGCCAGGCCGGCGGTGTATGGGTGGTCGGAACCTGCTGGGTGTCCGGCTCGAGGCCAGATGCCTGCTCGCCGGTCGAACCCTCGTTTTCTTCGTTCGTCATGGGGACTCCTTGGTCCTCGCCCCAGGGGTGGGGCTTTGCACCCTTGCATTGCACCGGGTGGATCTGTACGTCAGGTCAGAGACAGTTATGAGCCAGATAAAACCTCACTGTGGCGACCCTCCAATACGTCACAGAGGCGACCATCAGGCATTCTGCCGGTGGCGGCGTTGCGCCCCGGTAACAAATCGGGGGCGAGGTCTACGCTACGGGGCATCAGACGAGTGTGATGCGGGGGGCCGTATGACGACTGCAATCTTCGATGCGGACAGCCACGTGATGGAGACGTCGGAGTGGCTGCTGGGATATGCCGATCCGGGTATCCGGGAACTGTTGCAGCCGCTCAGCTTCGATGCGGCCGGAACGGCGGGAGCAGAGCTCATGGCCTCGTTGCCCGGCTTGTGGGCGTCGCACCGGCACCAGGACATCGGGCCTGAGGTCATCGCCGGGCCCAAAGGTTGGTCGGCGCCCGGGGCGCTCGACACCGAAGTGCGAACCAAGGTGCTCGACGCGCTGGCCATCGATGCGCAATTGGTATTCCCGACGTTTGCCGTCGAGCAGTACGCCCGGAGCAAGAACCACGACATCCAGTACGGGGGGGCCCAGGCCCTCAACCGCGCCATGGTCGACTTCTGCGCGCCGGATCTGCGGTTGAAGGCGGTCGGGCAGGTGCCGCTGCTCGATCCGGCGCGGGCACTCGACACGCTGGTCCAGGCCATCGAGGCCGGGGTGGCCGCCGTCTGGGTCTTCTCCGACGCACCGGGTGACTTCTCGCCCACCCACCTCGACCTCCATCCGTTCTGGGGCACCCTGGCCGACGCCGACATCCCGTTCGTGCTGCACGTGGGGGGCGGGCGCCTGCTGTCGCGCCCCTTCCATAACAACGGGCTGGCCCGACCGAAGGATTGGCTGGGCGGCGGCGAGAACCTCCGGTCCAAGGACTTCCCGGTGCTGCACCACTCGCCCGAGCGCTTCCTGGCCTGCATGGCCCTCGACGGCATCTTCGAGCGGTTCCCGACCTTGCGCGGCGCCGCCATCGAACTCGGCGCCAGTTGGGTGCCCGCCCTGCTGCGCAACCTCGACCACGCCCACCGCTCCTTCTCCAAGTTCGAGCCGGTGCTCAAGGACCTGCCGCTGTTGCCGTCGGAGTACGTGCGGCGCCAGGTGCGCTTCACCCCGTTCCCCTTCGAGGACACGGTATGGCTGCTCGAGCAGTGCGGCCCCGAGCTCTTCATGTTCTCGACCGACTACCCGCATCCCGAGGGCGGCAAGCACCCGTTCGAGATCTTCACCGAAGCCCTCTCGCACTTCGACCAGATGGCCCAAGAACGGTTCTTCTGGGGCAACGGCGCCGAGCTGCTCGGGTTGGCCTGATGCCGGTGGCCTCCACCCGGGCCCTGACCGTGTCGAAAGCGGCCGGTGCACTAGGGGCCGAAGTGCGCGGTCTCGACCTGCGCCAGGTCACCGAGGCCGGACAACTCGACGAGCTGCGCCAGGCCTTGGCCGACCACCTGGTGGTCTTCCTGCCCGAGCAGGCCATCGATCTCGACGATCTCGAGCGGATCACCGACCTGCTCGGCGGGCGCGACGTGACGCCGTTCGTCGAACCGCTGGAGGACCGGCCGTATGTGATCCGCGTCATCAAGGAGCCGACCGATGTCCTGAACTTCGCCAACGCCTGGCACTCGGATTTGAGCTACCTACCCGAACCGCCGTCCTACACGCTGCTGCACGCCCGCCAGGTTCCCGACTTCGGTGGCGACACGGTGTGGTCGAACCAGTATCTGGCTTACGAGCAGCTCTCGGGCGGGCTCAAGCGGACACTGGCCGGCCTGGCGGCGGTGCACTCGGCCGGCATGGCCTATGGCACCGACGGATTGCTCGACAAGTTCAAGGACTTCACGTCGATGGCCACCGCGCCGTCAGCGGACGCCTACAAGGAACATGTCCACCCGGTGGTGACCGAACACCCGGTGACCAAACGGGCGGCCCTCTACGTAAATCCGGTGTACACCACCCGCTTCGCCGGCTGGTCGGTGCAGGAATCCGAGGCGCTGCTCACCCATCTCTACCGGCACAGCATCAACGAGAACTTCACCTGCCGCCTGCGCTGGGCTCCCGAGACGCTGGCCATCTGGGACAACCGCTGCACCATGCACAACGCGCTCAACGACTACTCCGGCGTGCGCCGCGAGATGTTCCGCACCAGTGTCAAGGGGGCAGCACCCCGGACCGCCGTCTAGGCCGGCGCGCCCTCCCACGATGCTCGGGTCGGGGGCATCAAGCTCGGGCCGCCCGGGAGCGGCTTGACGCCCAGGACCTGGTGGATGCCGAGTCCACCGTCGTCGAAGCCAATCGCTGAAGCGGCCATGTAGAGCAGCCAGACCCGGCAACGGCCCGGTCCGACCAACGCCACCGCTTCATCCCAATGGTCTTGGAGGTTGGCGACCCAGGCTCGCAGGGTCTTGGCGTAATGCTCTCGGAGGGATTCGACATCTCGAATCTCGAACCCCGCCTGTTCCATGGCCAGGACTACCTGGCCCACGTCGATGAGCTCGCCGTCGGGGAACACATAGCGGCCAATGAAGCTCCGGTGGGCCATCTTTGATCCCCCCGGCGTCGAGATGGCGTGGTTCAAAAGTCGACCACCCGGGGCCAACAATGTGTGGAGCGTTTCGAAGTACTGGGCCCTTTGGGCTGAGCCGACATGCTCGAACATGCCGACCGACGAGATGGCGTCGAACTGTTCGCCGCGCAGCGATCGATAGTCGGCCAGGCGGATCTCGATCGAGTCACCCAATCCAGCCTCCTCGATGCGCCGGTTGGCCCAGTCGGCCTGTTCCCGACTCAGGGTGACCCCGACGACCTGTGCACCGAAACGCTGGGCGGCATGGATACTGAGCGATCCCCAGCCACACCCGACGTCGAGGAGTTTCATCCCTCGGCGTCGATCCAAGCCCAGTTTGCGGCAGACGAGCTCATGCTTGGCCTGTTGAGCCTCGTTGAGCGTGGCGCGATCGTTGAC
Source organism: Acidimicrobiales bacterium (assembly GCA_036489775.1). GTDB lineage: Bacteria > Actinomycetota > Acidimicrobiia > Acidimicrobiales > RAAP-2 > Bog-473. The sequence goes on from DASXFC010000038.1 coordinate 136,499, forward strand.
GAACCGGGCGCACGAATAGGTCATCGACTCGCCGAGGACGAGACGGTAGAAGTCGTTGCCCACGTCGTAGTGGTGTGAGATGGCAGCGGCATCCCTTCGGCGCGAGTGGAGACGGCCCTTGGGATTGGCCTCCAGATCGGGTGGTGCGGGCGGGCGTCGCAGGAGACCCAGGGCGCGAGCCGACGGAAGCAGCTTCGAGGTCAGGGCCAAGCCGGCGCTCCGCAGGTCCATCGACGCCTGGTCATGGAGCAGCTGGAGGGCTTGCGCGACGTCCCCTTCGATCTCGATCTGACCGGCGACAAAAGCGCGGGCCAGGCCGAGTTCGCCCGGAGCCCAGAGGATGTAGCGCAGGGCGTCGGCCGAACGAACGAAGGCCACACTGGTCGCCGCTTCCGGTCCGAGGGCACTTCCGTCCCAGAACACAAAGCGCACGGGGAGCTCGTCGGCATAGAACAGGTCGAGCAGCGGTGCCACCAGCGAGGCCGCCGTTCGCCTGGTCGGCAGCCGGAGTGGTCGATACCCCTCTCCGTCTGGTGCCCGACCATGACCATGGTCGCCGCGCCGCTCCCGAGTGGTCGTTTCGGTTTTCGTCATTCAGGGTCCTCCCAGCCCGAGTGGTTCCAATCTCGGTCCAGATACCCCAATTGCCAGGAGCTCATGCGGCCCCAAAAGAGCGAGCCCGAGGGTCAGGACCGGGCCGGCACCCCGGCGTGCTCGGCGACCAGCTCGACCCAGCGGTCCCAGAAGGCCCGCGGGTAGTCGTGCCCCATCCCTTCCATGATGACGAAACGGGCCCCGGGGATGCATTCGGCCGTGCGCCGCCCGCCGCTGATGTCGATCAGCGTGTCCCGGTCCCCGTGCAGCACCAGCGTCGGCACCTGCACCGAACGCAACGCCTCGCTTCGTGGCCCCGAGGCCATGACGGCGATCATCTGGCGGGCCACGCCGGCCGGATTGAAGCAACGGTCGAAGGCCTCGCCGGCGTACTGACTCTGCTGCTCCACATCGAGGTGGCCGGGAGAGCCGAAGATGCGCAGCCCGCGCAATTGGCGTTCAATGGCCGAGGCCCGGTCGGTGGCCGGCGCCGACGTCAGGGCGGCAAAGGCCTCCTTCGAGGCTTGTCCGACGTCAGGGTCGCCGGTCGAGGACATGACCGACGTCATGGAGAGCAGGCGCTCCGGGTACTCGATCGCCAGTTGCTGCACGATCATGCCGCCCATGGACAGGCCCATCACATGGGCCCGCTCGATGCCGAGCTCGTCGAGCACGGCGACGGCGTCGGCGGCCATGTCGGCCAGCAGGTACGGGGTGTCGACCGTCCGACCGTCCCGCATGGCCTCGACCGCGGACCGGTACTGGGGGGGCACGTCGTCGAACTTGGTCGAGAGGCCGACGTCCCGATTGTCGAAGCGGATGGCGAAGAAACCACGCGCCACGAACCGTTCGACCCATTCGGTCCGGTAGTTGATCAACTGGGAACCCAGCCCATTGACCATGAGCAGGGCCGGATCGGCCGGATCGCCGAAGGCTTCGTAGTAGATCGCAACCGAGCCGTTGTGAGCGAGCGCCACTGTCCGCACCTCCTGGTCGGACCCCCATAGGCCCGACCCAAGGCGCCATTTAACTCAAGGTTGAGGCCAGGGGCATGGCGAAGCTGCAATCGGGCCCCTGGTCCGTCGCGCCCGGACTGGGCCACTCGTAGACGATTCGGACGCCGAGGGGCAGGCGCCCCAGGTCCCTGGCCCAGTCCTGCAACGACTGGCCGGCTTGCGCCCAGAAGGCCGGGCTGAGCTGGCTGTCACCGGTGCCCATATGGACCCGGGCCTCATCGTGGGCGGCCTCGTCGCGTCCTTGGAGTTCGGGGTAGGACGCGGCCACCACTTCGAGGTTGTCGGCCTCGATGGGCTGGCACCATTCGACCGGCCCGTCGCTGTCGGCGTTCACCTCGCCGTAGTAGATCAGGAAGGCAGCACCATCGTGGCCGCCCAGTCGGGGCATCGGTCGCTCGCGCATGATGGCGATGAAGTCCTTGCCGAGTTTCCAGACGGCCGCCTCGTCCGGCGCCTGGCGCTTGAGGCAGAGCAAATGGCGAGCGGGGAGTGAGTGCATGGTGACTTCCACGGCGATTTCCTTTCCTTGCAGTCGTTCGACGAGGTAGGCCGCCAGCTCCCGGCGGGCCAGGTGATGGTCCTCCGAGGCCGACCAATAGTCGGCGATGGCCCGGGCCGCACCATTGGCTTCCATGCCGGCAACCGCCTTGATCTCGCTCAAGGGCATGTCGAGCTGACGCAGTGCGGCCACCAGGCGGGCCGGCTCGATCTGTTCGACCGCGTAGAACCGGTAGCCATTGGCTGTGTCGACCCGGGCCGGCAGCAGCAGGCCGAGCTCGTCGTAGAGGCGCAAGGCCTTGGGTGAGAGCCGGGTCTGCCGGGCGAACTCGCCGATGTTGATCAGGTCCACCACTACTGCTCCCTCGTCGCCGGACGGTCGTCCGGTGCACTCAGTGTGCGGCCTCCCCCAGGGGGAAGGTCAAGCAGGCGTGTCCTCTCCCTGCCATGAGCGCCAGAGAGCGGCATAGGCACCCGAGGCGGCGATCAGCTCATCATGCGTCCCGAACTCACTGATTTTCCCATCCTCGACCACGGCCACCAGATCAGCGTCGTTGGCGGTGTGTAGGCGGTGCGAGATGGCGATGACAGTTCGTCCTTCGAGCAGCGAGGCCAGAGATCGTTCGAGGTGGCGTGCTGCCCCGGCGTTCAACAGCGACGTGGCTTCGTCAAGGACCAAGGTGTGAGGATCGGCCAGGACCAGCCGGGCGATAGCGATCTGCTGGGCCAGCCCGGGGGCCAGGACAGTGCCGGCCGAGCCGATGCGGGTGTCGAGTCCCTCGGGCAGCGCCCTCACGGCGTCACCGGCATCGACCACGTCGAGGGCGGCATAGAGGTCATCGTTGCTGGCGTCCGGGAAGACCAGACGTAGGTTGTCGCGAATCGAGGCGGCGAAGAGGTGGTGTTCTTGGGTCACCAAGGCGATCTCGCGGCGGAGCCGTTCGGGCGGAACCAGGCTGGCATCGACCTCACCCACGGTGACCCGACCGGACCGCGGCGCGTAGATGCCGGCGAGCAAGAGGGCCAGCGTGCTTTTGCCCGCGCCACTTGGACCGACCACGGCCACCCGGTCCCCCGGGGTGGGAGCGAGGTCGATGCCACGCAAGACGTCTCGGTCGCGGTAGGCGAAGTGCACGGCCTCGGCCGCTACCCGCTGGTTCAGCGGCGTGTCGGTGGTGGTGGAGGCCGGTTCGATCTGCTGCACGCCCAGCACGCGCGACAACGACGCCGAGGCCACCTGCACCTCGTCCATCCAGCTGAGCAAGGTGTTGACGGGCACGATGAGTTGCTGGGCGTACAACGCGGCCGCCGACAACGCACCGACGGACAGGCGGCCGTCGATATGGAGCAGGCCACCCACCAGGATGGTCAACACCAGGGGGAGCACATAGCTGGCCTCGGCGGCGCCGAAGAACACGGTCCGCAAGCTGAGGGTCTGGCGTTCCGATTCGACCCATTCCTTGATGTGCCCGTCGGTTTGATCGATCCGGCGCTGGCCGAGACGGAAGGCCTCGATGGTGCGCCCGGCGGCCACGCTCTCCTGGATGTCGCTGTTGACCCGGGCGTAGGCCGCCATCTGTGCTTGGTAGGCCGGTCGGGCCCGCTTGAGGTACCAGCGCGCACTGATGGCGACGATCGGGATGCTGGGCACCAGCGAGAGCCCGAGGATGGGCGAGGTCCAGAACAGGGCCGCGATGGCCAAGACGGCGGTGACCGCGGCGACCAGGAGCTGGGGTACGCCCGAACGCATGGTGAAGGACAGGTCGTCGACGTCGGTGGAGGCGCGCGTGAGCAGGTCGCCTGAGCCGGCCCGCTCCACCACGCCGAGCGGGAGGTCCAGCACGCGGCCGATGAGCTGCTCGCGCAAGTGGGCCAGAATGCCTTCGCCGAGCACGGCCCCGAGGCCGCGGCTCACCCCGGTGAAGATGGTCTGGATGACGAGAGCCACCGCGAAAATGAGGATGGCGGTGTCGATCCGCCCCGATCCACCGCGTTTGGTCGTGTTGTCGATGACACTCTCGAGCACCAGCGGTCCGACCAATCCGGCCGCGCTGGCCAAGATCTGCACGCCGAGGACGATGGTCAGCCATCGCCGGAAGTGGCTGAAGAGCTGGCCCACGTAGCGTCGGGTCTCGCGTGGCGAGGCGATGGGCAGGATCCCAGTTGTCGTCGGATCGAAGTCGGGCGGGCTCATCCGGTCCCCCGTAACACCAGCTCCCGGTAGGCGGGCTGATCGTGCAGCAGCTCACGATGAGATCCCTGGGCGACCAGCCTGCCGTCGATGAAAGCCACCACGTCGGCGTGCTCGAGGAAGAACGGACTGGAGGAGATGATCACCGTGGTCCGTCCGGCCCGCGCCATCGGCAGCTGCGCCGCAATGGACGCTTCGGTATGCGCGTCGACCGCGGAGGTCGGCTCGTCGAGCACCAGCACCTCGGGATCGGCCCGCAGCGCGGCGGCCAGCACGATGCGCTGGCGCTGCCCACCCGACAGCGTGCGGCCGCGCTCAGGCAGTTCGCTCTCGAGGCCATGGGCCAGGCCGTCGACGATGTCGCGGGCCGAGGCGGCATCGATGGCCGCGTCGACGCTGAGCCGACCGTCGTCTCGACCCGGTACATCCACGTTGGCCGCCAGGGTGCCGGCCAAGAGTTGGGGCTCGCGGTCGATCACCACAATGCGCCGGCGCACCACGTCGAGCGAGAGGTCGGACAACGCGGTGCTGCCGAGCCGGACGGCTCCGGCCGGATCGTCGATGTACCGGCCGAGTCGAGCGGCCAGCGCGCTGCCCTCTTCGGGGTCGCAGGTGGCCACCACCATCAGCTGCCCGGGTTCGATTACCAATCCGGTCACCGGGTCGGTCAAGGGTCCCGGACCCGGTTCGGCCGCCGGCTGGGTCGGGCGGGTCAGATCGGGCGACAGCCGCAAAACGGAGAGGACGCGACCGGCGGCCACCGTGGCGGCCGACCAACGGGTGGCCACCTCGATCAGGGTCTGCACGGGCAAGGTTAGGAAGGCGGCGTAGGCGTAGAAGGCCACCAGCTTTCCGGTGGGCAGCGAGCTCGAGAGCACCATGTGGGCCCCGAAGTAGGTGACGATGACTAGGAGTGCACCGGGTACGAAGACCTGGAGTGCATCGAGGACCGATTGGGCCAATGCAGTACGCACGGTGGCGCCACGCACCAGCTGTGAGGCATGGGCGTAGCGCTCGGCAAAAACCTCTTCTCCACCGAGTCCACGCAGCACCCGCAAGCCGACCACGGTGTCAGCGGCCAGGGACGAGGCATCGGAACGGGCGAAGCGCTCGGCGCTCTGGCGGCGCTCGAGCGGCTTCATCACCGGGAGCACCAAGAGGGCGAAGACGGGAGCGCCGATGATCACCACCAGTCCGAGTCGGACAGACGAGCTGAAAAGGATGGCGGCGACCAACAGGTAGGAGACCACGGCCCCGGTGCCCCGAGCGGTCACGTCGAGCAGGTGCCCGATGCGCTGGACATCGGTGGTCCCGATACTGGCCACCTCACCGGCGTCGACATGTCGGGGCAGATCGCTGCCGAGGTCGCGTGCCTTGCGTGCCACCAGTTGCTGGACCCTGACGTCTGCGGTCAGGAAGTTGGTGACGGCCCGGCGGTGCCGCATGACGCCGGCGCCCGCCTGCACCACTCCGAGGGCCAACACGACCAGGGACCAGAGCCAGAGCGACCCTCGGTCACGATGCACCACGGCATCGATGGCTTCGCCGAGGGCGGCCGGAATGAGGCTCTGGGCCGCCATCCAGAGCGCGCCGAAGAACCCGCCGCCGATCACGGTGGGCATTTGCTGGCGGGCCAGCCAGAGCAGAAAGCGCACTGGCGATCGAGTGTCCGGCTGGCCCGGGTCGGGGGGAGGGAGGCGAGAAAGCAAAGCCGAGCAGTCTACGGCGCCGGCCCCCTCGCGCCCGGCGAACTTCTCAAGAGTGTCGGGGCGACCCGATCAGGTCGAGGGGCGGGGAACGGACAACATGAACGACAAGCTGATGACGAGACCGCTGACCAAGATCAGTGGCGGCGCCAGGGCCCAGGTCCAGGCGGCGATGGCGTAGCCGGCGACGAACATGGCGCCTCCGGCGACCAGCATCAGTCCGGTGATCCCCACCGACCGTTGGATCGAGATATCGCCACCGGGAGTGGGCAGACCCACCACCAGGAGAAGAAGCAGGAGCCGGCGGCGATCGGACTTGGAGGTCTGGGGCGGCACGGCCGAACCACCTCGAGCCCGGTCAGCCAGGAAGAACGCAATGGAGATGAGCGGGCCGGCGGGGATGAGGACGACCCCGGCCAGACCCCAACCTCTCGTATGGAGGAAGTCCCCGCCGACCGTCATGAAAGCACCAGCGCCGAGGGTTAAGAGTGCGGTGGGTAGGTAGGCGGTGAGCGCGGTGACCCTGCCCCGAACCCCCTCCGCCATTTGCTGCACCACGGCAGAGCGTACGCGGCAGCGCTCAACAGCTGGTGGCCGGAGATATGAGCTTCTCCTAAAGTGACGGTGACCAGGGGAGCCGGGACATTCTCTGAGCCTCGAGGATCGATTCTCGGCTGGCTCCTAGGTTGCATTGAGGTAAGGGTGCCTATGGTTCGCCGGTGACCGAAGGGCCAGGCGACGACGGCCACTACTTGGGCCATGTCGATTCGTACCGGGTGGTCGCCTGCACCGCGGTCATCGTGCAGCACTCCTTGCTATGGATCGTTCCGGCGGGACTGATCGTCCCGTGGGCCTTCGTGATGCTGCTGCACTTCAGCCGGACGGCGTTCTTCTTCATGACCGCGTTCCTGCTGGCCTATTCACAACGGACGCGCCCGCGTTCGACTGGGTCGTTCTGGAAGCGGCGGTTCGTCCACCTCGGCGTGCCCTACCTGGTGTGGACCGTCATCTACTGGGTCTTCACGTTGTGGCAGGGCCATTGGCCGATGGGCGCGGCCTACTCGGATCTCTGGCGCGACCTGCTCTACGGCTACTACCAGCTGTATTTCTGCATCGTCCTATTCCAGCTCTACCTGGTCTTCCCGTTCGTCTACCGATGGCTGGTGGTTCGCCGGCACCACCTGCGCATCATGACGATCAGCCTGGTGGTGGCATTGGTCCTCGCGACCATCTTGCACTGGCCCGGCGCGTTCGGGCCGGTCGGTCATGCCGCGTTCTGGTTGGCGCCCAAGTGGCCGTGGGCGCGCGACATCCTCACCTATCAGGAGCAGGTCATCGCCGGCATTTTGGTCGCGCTGCACGTTGAGAAATTGCCGGCGTTCATCGAACGCTGGGGGCGATGGGTCGTCGCCGGCGGGGCCGCGCTCCTGGCGGTTGCCACCATGTGGTACCTGATTGCGGTGTGGACCGGATCCCCGACCGGCCGAGCCTCTGATCTTTATCAGCCCGTCGCCTTCCTGTGGTTCACCGGTGCCGTCGCTGCGCTCGAGTGCTGGTCGTGGCGCTGGTACGCCCGCACGTCGCGCCTGGCCCGGTCCAGACGGTGGTTGTCGGCAACGAATCTGGCGAACCTCACCGGCGGCATCTTTTTCTGCCAGGCACTCTTTCTCAACCTGTTCCGCCAGGCCCTCGATTCGACCGGACTGCGTCACGACCTGGGCTGGGCCGGCTCAGTCGTCACCCTCTTCGTGTTGACCATCGTGTGCACCGCCCTGTTCGCCCTGCTGGTGCAGAGGACCCGCTGGGCCTGGCTGCTGGCCGGGCCGGTTCGACCCCAACAGCGCCGGCGTCTCGGCACCTCGACGCTCGGCACCCAAGGCGATGAGCGTCCGACGGTGGCTTTGTCCAAAGTCTGACGGCCGGTTTACGCGGTGGTTCGTCTGGCCGTTCCGGGCATCGTGGGATGTGGTCACGTCGAGGCGATCAGCAACTCTTCGGCGTGGTCGGGTGGACGGAAGCCATCGGTCCGCCCCTCGAAGTAGCGCTGTGCCAACGTGGCCGATGAGACGTGTTGGACAGATCGAAAGCCGGCCTGGCTAGCCATCGCCACGAACTCGTCGGGCGTGAAGTTGCTGAGGAAGGGCGTCCCACTGGCCCGGGCACCCTTCTCCGACATCTCGAGACCGGGCCGGACTTCGGGATCGACCAGCTCGAAGGGCAGGATGAAGGTCGTGGCAAAGGTCGAGCCGTGCGCCAACGTGGCCACCTGTCGGAGTGCCGCGGCATTCGCATCCTTGGTGAGGTACATGGTCACGCCGGTGGAGACGACGACAGCCGGCTGGTCGGCTTGGAAGCCGACGGTGGCCAGCTGCTCCAGCCATGACTGGCCTGCTTCGAAATCGACCGGGACGATGTGCAGCCATTCGGGGACACCGAAGCCCAGGTCGAGCAACCGTCGACGCTTCCACTCCTGATGAACCGGTTGGTCGACCTCGAAGATCTCCAGCTGCGAGGCGATATCCGGACGGCGCTGGGCAAAGGTGTCGAGACCGGCCCCAAGGATGACGTACTGCCTCACGCCAAGTCCGATCTGCTCCTCGACCAGATCTTCGATGAAGCGGGCACGGGCCACGATGGAGGCGCGGAAAAGGCGCGTGGCCTCTGGGTCCATGTCCGGGCGATCCCGCCAGCCCGCATCGGGTGCGGCCAACTCAAGACCGATCTCGTCTTCGAGCACGTGCGGGGAGGCGTCAACCAGCACATGCATGGCCCGCCACAGCGCGGTTCGAACCGCCGAACTGTCCGGTTCTGCGGCGGACTGATCAGGCATGGTCTTGCTCCTTGCGGTTGTTTCGGACCGTTGACTCAGTGGAGAAGACTCGACACCACGTTGATGACAAGGCCCACGATGACTGCGCCAAACAAGTACGAGAGCAGGGCATGGGTCAGGGCAATCCTTCGAATCCTTTTGCTCGTCAGGTTGGTATCAGATACCTGGAACGTCATGCCAATGGTAAAGGCCAGGTATGCGAAATCCAGGTAGGTGGGCGGATCGTCCTCGTTGAAGTCAATATCACCAACCGATTGCGAATAGTACGTCCGGGCGTATCGCAAGGTGAACACGGTATGGACCAATCCCCACGACAGGGCCACGCTCAACACACCCAAGGTGATCAGATACGCCTTGGTGCCACCGGCGGCGTTGCCGGCCCGGACTAGGGCCAGTCCGACGGCAGCCAACACGGCGACGCCAGCAGAGAGGAGCATCAGTTCGGTCAGTCGCAGACTTGGATCCTCCCGATTGGCACGGCGCTTGCACCCTTCGGCATCAAGATCCTTGAGGATCCACCAGATCCATGTGATGAAAAAGAGTGAGAAGGCGTCCCAGCCGATGAGCGTGGCTGCTTGCCAGAACGTGAAGAAGGACGCCAAAACTCCGGCAGCGGTTCCGAGCGACGCTGCGATGGTGACACGGGCGCTGGCCCGAGGATCTTGCCGCGGCCGAGACGGATCGGGCAAGGAGTTCATCGAGGAAGCGTAGGCGGCAGAGCTCGACGGGCCACCGACCGGACAGACGGTGGACGAAGGCCGGGGAGCTGGATGGACTTACTTCCCATCGTGCCTCTGCCGAGAATCGGCCCGATCGGCAGTGGTGTTCCTCGCACTGGTCCATGCCGCAAGAGTCGGGCGAATTGAGCGGGGAGGCGATGGTCGCGTTGACCGTCCTTGGCCAGGATCGAGGACGACTGGGCGGTGGTCCGTACCAGGTGTGTGGGCGACAGGCTGCCAGCTCGCGGTCAAATGGGCCATATTGCCTATATACGGTCGGCTCGTTGCAGCCCACAATCTCTTGGGGACGTCTCGCTGTAGACGGCGAGCCGTCCCAGTGCAGTAGGAGCTGAGGGGGGGGTCCGTCGTGAGGCTGACCACGGGATCAGGCTCACGACGCGATTGCCACGATGACGACGCGCGCGTAGAGCCGATCGCATCTACCATCGTCGTTGTTCTTCCGGTCACTCTGGGCCACGGAACCGTTTCGGTCGGACTGACGCGGGCGGCCAAGGCCACGATCACTCAGACGGCCGCCGAGGGCCAAGCGGCCAAGGATGTCGCGGGGATAGGGAAGGGGACTTGGGGGACCACCTTTTCCTCCATCAACCTCATCACGTATGGGGCGAGTGATGTCGACTGCGCTTCACGCAGCGTCGACACGTGTGTGACGCGGGCGGTCACCGACGACAGCGCCAATGCTTCGCCCTTCCATGACTTCCTGGTCACCGGCATCATCGCCCGAGCGCCGTGGCGTCCGGTTTTACCCTCCAAAGTTCCACTTCGTGGCAATAGGTGGCGACCATGAATCGAATCGGACTGTTACGTCGAAATCGACCCGACAATGAAAGAGGCGCCACACTCATCATTGTGGCGATCGCCATGTCGGTGTTGATGCCTGTCGCTCTGGGCTTCTCCGTCGAGCTCGGTGAGGACACCGTGGTCAACCGCTCACTGCAGGCGGTGGCCGACGCTGCTGCGTTGGACGCGGCGCTGTACGTAAATGTCAGCGGGGCGAGCGTGACGACTGAAGTTCAGGATGCGGCGTCGGAGAATGATCCCGGCGCGACCATGACGAGCAGCGAGGGATTGTGGAGTGGTGGCACCTTCACTCCCTACACCGCATCACAGTGCATCCCTACCACTCCTCCGGCCCATGCCGCATGCAACGCCGTAAAGGTGACAGCAGCATCAACCGTGAAGCACCTTTTCCAATCAGGCCATTCCGCATTGAGCAGGTCAGCTATCGCCGCTGTCAACCCGGAAGCAGGGTTTTCGATTGGAACGTACCTGGCTTCGTTCAGCAGCTCGCAGAGCGGCGTGTTGAATGTGCTGCTGGGGTCCCTCGGTACTTCCGTCAATCTCACCGCGGTGGGCTATGCGGGATTGGCCAACACCAACGTGACGGTACAGCAGCTGATCAGCGCGTCAGGAGGGGTCCTTACTCCAACAAACGTGCTCACCACCTCACTCACCGCGGCCCAGTGGGTCTCGTTCCTGAATACGGCCGTCGAAACGGAGACCGCTCTACTCTCGTGTGGCAGCTCGCCAATACCGTATCCGTGCACCGCCAGCTCAAACCTCACCACCCTGGGCGGCTCGGTCGAAGCGAGGGGGCCGGCCAGCCTGTGTCAACTGGTATCGATAAACGGATCGTCCTGCTCAAGCGGAACACTCTCACAGTCGGCGCTGGCCGCGGACATCAACGTTCTGCAGACCCTGACCACTGAGGCTGAGCTGGCCAACGGAACGAATGCGCTCAACATCACCTCGGCGTTGAATATCACGGGGCTTACAGATGTCCAGCTCACAGCCAGCGTCATCCAGGTGCCTCAAGTGGCCTTTGGACCTGTCGGAACCACGGCAACCACCGGCCAGGTCAACATCAACCTCACGGCGGACCTCTCTTTACTCGGCCTCATCGGAGTGAATCTGCTCGACATACCGGTGACCGCCGCGGACGGTACGGCGACGCTGCAATCAATTACCTGCAGCAACAACGCCATGACGTCGACCAAGATTCTCACCCTCACCACGAGCGTGACCAGCGCCATCACGCTGGCGGGCCTGCAGATCTCCACGTTGACGGTGGGCGGAGCGAACACGACACTCGGCTACGTGGGCGATGACGTTCCACTGTCGAATGCGACGGCCACCCTAAGTCCCCCGAATCCTCAGACCGTCGGGACGACCTCCCCGTCTCTTTCGTTCGGCGGTCTCCTGGGACTGGGAACCTTGGTGTCTCCTCTACTCAACGACACATTGGGGCCAGTGCTCGGTCCGGTTCTCCAGGCGCTCGGTGTGTCCGTGGGGGGCGCCCAGGTGGCCGATCTCAGCACCCTCTGCGGCTCCGTCACCCTCGTCCAATAACCCCAAGCCTGGGCGTCGTCGCCGACTTGGCGATGGGGCATCGCTGGCTCCCAACGTTGCCTTAGACGCGGCCTCAGCCATCGGCAGAGTTTCCGGGGCACACTCGTCTCGAGACTAGCGATTGGGTCCTTAACACGTTCGGTGCCTACAAGTCCGGATCTAGTTCTTTTGGCCCTTATGCGAAACCTGAGGGCAGCGCATAGTGACGACGGAGTCGTGTCTTCTGGGAGAGGTCTCCGCGATCGGGATCGTGTCCGCGCACTTCGAACACCTCCACTGCTCCGAGAAGGTCGCGCGGAGGTCAGTCTGATCAGACCTTCTCGAATGAGGGGAGAAGCGGATGAACGAGTATGTCGCCCAATCAGGAGTGCTCGGGAACTGGCGCAGCCGCATGGCCGCCACCGTGGTCGCGTGCATCGCCTGCTCGACACTCGGACTGCTGGGTTCGGGAGTTGCCGAGGCGGATACGACCGCCCCGCAAGCTTTCCAGACGGGGCAGGTATTCGCATCGGTGGGCAACGGTACCGTGAACGTTTACGACCCTACGTCGGGCAGTCTCCTCACGACGCTTAACGACGGGACGGATGATCCCTACACCGCTGGAGGTGCCTTTGATGCCGACGGCAACTACTACGTCACCGACGACCTGACTGGAAGCATCAGTGAGTACAACAGCTCGGGGGATCTGCTGCCGCAGTTCGCCAGCGGGCTGTCGAATCCTCTGTCGCTCTCCTTTGATAGCAGCGGAAACCTCTATGTGGGGCAGCAAACCACTCCGTACGTTGCTGAATTCAACTCCAGCGGCGCCCGCTTGGCCGACATCGGCCCGATGGCGACCGAGCTCTACGGCGTGGACTGGATCGACATGGCCAGCGATGAGTGCACCATTTACTACACCACCGAAGGCACCGACATCTTGCGCTACGACGCGTGCACGAATACCCAACTTTCCAATTTCAACCTCACGCCGTTCACCGGTTCCAATGCCTATGAGTTGCGGATCTTGCCCGACGGCGAGGTACTGGTGGCCGATTCGGATGCCGTCCTCCTCCTCGATTCCTCCGGGAACCTCATCCAGACCTATGCCTGCAGCTCCCTACCGGGTTGCGCGGGCCAGCTCTTCGCGGTGAATCTGGATCCGGACGGCACCACGTTCTGGACCGGCGACTCCTTCTCGGGAAACATCTGGCAGGTCAACATTGCCACCGGTCAGGTCGTCCAGACGATCAGCACCGGCTCGGGAGTCCTCTACGGCCTCACGGTCGATGGGGAGATCACCGTCGCCACCAGCCCCGTCACAGTGTCGGCCCCCGCCACCACGCCGACGACGCTCACCGCCAACGCGACCACCGGAGCCTACGACGTCCCCACATTGGTCTCGGCTGTGCTGACGAACGCGGAAACATCCTCGCCCGTGCCCGACGAGCCGGTCACGTTGACGCTCAACGGAGCCGAGACATGCACGGCGACGACGGATGACACCGGAACCGCCACGTGTTCCGTCACTCCGGGCGAGCCCGAAGGAACGTACCCCTTGACGGCTTCCTTTGCGGGGGACACTGCGCAGTCCCCCCCACTCCTGGCCAGCACGGGCTCGTCTAACTTCGTCGTGACCCCCGATCCGACCGCGCTCACGTACACCGGGGCCACTTCGGCCATCAACGGGCAACCGGTGACTCTCTCGGGGGTGTTGACGACCGACGTTCCCTCCGCAGGCACAGCGCTGCCTGATCAGACGGTTCTCTTCACTCTTGGCACCGGAATCACCGCCCAAGAGTGCAGCGGGAACACCGACTCCTCGGGCGCGGCCAACTGCACCATCCCCTCGGTGATACAGGCCAACGGTTCACTCCCAGTGACGGCCGTTTTTGCCGGCAATACGTACTACAGCCCGTCCAATGCCGCCGGTGGCGTGGCCATATCCACTCTTCCCGCTCCGACGACGCTCAGCGTCAACGACGGCACCGGGGAGTACGACGTCTCCAGCACGGTGTCGGCCGTGCTGACCAACACGGCGACATCCACTGCCCTATCCGGCGAGCCGGTCACCCTCACCCTGAACGGCACCCAGAACTGCACGGCGACGACAAACGGTTCGGGGGTTGCGTCGTGCGCCATTACGCCCGCTGAGCCGGAGGGGACCTACCCATTGACGGCCACGTTCGCCGGTGACACGACGCAGAACCCCCAGCTTCTGGCCAGCGGCGGCTCGGCCACGTTCATGGTGACACCCGATCCGACCGCGCTTACCTATACCGGGGCCACTTCGGCCATCAACGGGCAACCGGTGACTCTCTCAGGCGTCTTGACGACCAACGTCCCCTCAGCCGACACCCCTCTCGCCGGACAACCCGTCGTCTTCATTCTGGGCAGTGGAGCGGGCGCCCAGACGTGTGGCGGGACGACTAGCTCCTCGGGGTCGGCCAGCTGCACCATCGCCTCGGTCAACCAACCGAACGGCTCGCTCCCGGTTACAGCCGGCTTCGCCGGGAACCAGTACTACAGCTCGTCCAACGCCTCCGCTGGTGTGGCCATTTCGACCTTGCCGACGCCGACCACGTTGAAGGTCAACAATGCCACCGGTGAATATGAGGTGGCCACCATGGTGTCGGCCACGCTGACCAACACGACGACGTCTGCCCCGGTGCCAGGAGAGCCGATCACCTTGAGGCTGGACGCCCAGCAGACGTGCACCGCGACAACCAGCAACTCGGGAGTGGCGTCGTGCGCCATCACGCCGGCCGAGCCGGAGGGGTCCTACCCGCTCACCGGCTCCTTTGCCGGCGATACCACGCAGAACCCCCAACTGCTGTCGAGCAACGGCTCGGCTTCTTTCGTCGTGACACCGGATCCGACCGCGCTCACCTATACCGGGGCCACCTCGGCCGTCAACGGACAACCGGTGACGCTCTCGGGCGTTCTGACGACCAACGTCCCCTCGGCTGGCACCGCATTGGGCGTGCAGCCTGTGATCCTCACTCTTGGCTCGGGGAATTCGGCGCAGAGCTGCAGCGGGACGACCAACTCCTCGGGCGCGGCGAGCTGCAGCGTGGCCTCGGTGAATCAGACCACCGGCTCAGTTCCGGTGACCGCCAGCTTCGCCGGGAACACCTACTACGCGGCCTCCAGCGGGAGCTCGACCGTGACGGTGCGAACACCGACGACGTTGACCGTCAGCGCAGGCACTGGGGGTTATGACGTTCCCACCACGGTCTCGGCGTTGCTGACCAACTCGCACACATCCACCGCCATATCCGGAGAGTCGATCACCCTGACGCTGAATGGGACCCAGACCTGCATTGGGACGACGAACATCTCAGGCAGGGCGTCGTGTTCCATCACGCCATTGGAGCCGGAGGGGACCTACCCGCTGACCGGTTCCTTCGCCGGGGACACCACACAGTCGCCGCAGGTGCTGGCCAGCACAGGTTCGGCCACGTTCGTGGTGACGCCGGACCCGACGTTGCTGGCCTACACCGGTGCCACCTCGGCCGGAATCGGTCAGCCCGCCGTTCTGTCGGGCGTCTTGACCACCGACGTTCCAGCGGCCGGAACCCCCCTGGGGGGACAGACGGTCGCCTTTGTCCTCGGCACCGGATCCACCGCCCAGAGCTGCAGCGGGACCACCAACTCCTCGGGCGCGGCCAGCTGCACTATCACCTCGGTGAACCAGTCGACCGGCTCTGTTCCGGTGACCGGCAGCTTCGCTGGGAACAGCTATTACAGCCCGTCCAAGGCCGCCGCGACCGAGATCGTTGGCACGGCTACAACGCTGACCGTCAGCGCGGCCACCGGGGGCTCCGGCGCGTCCACCAAGGTGTCAGCTTCCCTGACCAACACCCACACCGGAGCCGGAGAGTCCGGGCAAGCGGTCACCTTCACCCTCAACGGGACCCAGTCATGTTCGGCGACAACGAACGCCTCGGGTGTGGCGTCGTGCAGCATCACGCCGGCCGAATCGCCGGGAACGTACACCGTGACCGCAACGTTCGCGGGGAGCACATGCGGCTCGACCAAGCTCTCGGCCAGCACCGGATCGGCCAACTTTGTCGTCACCTCCGAAACGACGGCCATCAAGTACACGGGGACGACGTCGCTCGTCAACGGATCGTCGGCCACGCTGTCGGGCGTCTTGACGACCGATGTCCCGTCGAGCGGAACCCCTGTGGCCGGACAGACCGTCGTCTTCACTCTGGGATCGGGATCCACGGCCCAGACCTGCAGCGGAACAACCAGCTCCACGGGGGTCGCCAGCTGCACCGTCGCCTCAGTCAAGCAGGCCAGCGGCGCAGTGACCGTCACCGCGAGCTACGCCGGCAACACCGTCTACAAGTCGTCGAGTGTCTCAGCCAACCTGTGTGGCGGCATGAGCAAACAGTGATGTGCCACCGGGCCACCAGCCAGCATGACCCTGCATTAGTGGAGTACCGCCTGGACCTGGACGGCTAGGTCGCATTCATAGCCGGATTCCTTCGCCACGCTGCCTTACCTTCGATGGGACACATGACCCTCCATTCGCGTCACCACTGCCGTCAACCGTCAATGGCGGCATTGTGCTTTGGGGCGAGAAAGCTCATGTTGGACCGCGACAAGAGCCGGTGTTGACCCGCTTGGACGCGCACGGTACAACGCTCGATCTCTGGAGCCCGGCCATCGAACTGGTGGGGGCACCCGCAGGGCCCGAATGACGGTCCAAAGGGGTATCCCCAACGAAATGGCCGGCTCGGGCGCCCCCATTTATCTCAATGGTCGACGTAGCCTCATTTGGGAGGCAGCACATGGGGAAGTTCTCTCGGTATCAGCGGGACCAGGATGGTGCGCCGGCCCACCTTCCGCTTCCGGCTGGCCCGATCTCCAATGGGGAGTTCGTCCCCGCCGCCCCGAACGCCCACGATCGGGCGGTCAACGAGCTGATTCGATCCTCGATCGACCACTCGGCCCGCGTGCTGGGAATGGACCGCCGCCGCTTCTTGCAGAGCGCCGGCGCAGTGGCCGCCTCACTGGCCGCCTTCGAGCTGGCTGGATGCGCTTCCCCTGCGGCGTCGAAGTTCGCCGGCGCCAAGCATCATGGCCGTGGTGGCACCTTCACCACCCCGCCGTCCGACGATATTGCGGCGTGTCAACAAGCTCTCAGCGGCAGCAGCGAATTCATTTTCGATGTCCACACGCACCACGTCATCCCGAGCGGACCTTGGGTCCAGAATGCCCCCGAGACGGTTGACCTCGTGCTGTCCATGCTGCCGCCCGGTTGTACCGACTCCGATCAACTCGACTGCGTCGATCGGTCGGCGTACCTACACGACCTGTTCCTGGCCAGTGAC
The DNA here is from genome assembly GCA_036489775.1 of Acidimicrobiales bacterium. Lineage (GTDB taxonomy): Bacteria > Actinomycetota > Acidimicrobiia > Acidimicrobiales > RAAP-2 > Bog-473. Next base: position 153,744 of record DASXFC010000038.1, read on the forward strand.
ACCACCATGGCCATTTTGACGGACGTCCCCAACTCGGGACCGTCGAATGCGCCGGTACCATTTGCCGAGGCCCTCAGCACCCAGGCCATCACTCAGGGGCTCCTCCACGGCGGTGCGAGTCGACTCTTGGTGGAGAACATCATTGCCCCCAACGTGGGAGCGGTGGGCGCCACCCTCGACGAGATGTCGAGTGCGATGCAGTCGGGCCCACCCTCGGCCTTCAAGGTTTACACGGCCTGGAGCCCGACCGGACAGGGCTATTCGCTCGAAGACCCGACTATCGGCCTGCCCACGGTCCAACACGCTCACGACCTCGGTGTCAAGGTCTTCGTGGCTCACAAGGGGTTGCCGCTGGTGGACTTCGACCCGACGTTCAACCACCCTGACGACATGGTCGCCCTCTCACGCATGTTCCCCGACATGGAGTTCGTCGTGTACCACGCCGCCTGGGATCCCTCCCACGTCGAAGGTCCCTACGACCCCAACGCCACCATCGGCATCGATACCCTGCTGGCTGCTCTCGATCGATACAGCGTCCCGCCCAACAGCAACGTGTGGGTGGACGTGGCCACGCTGTGGCGTCAACTGCTCACGCAACCCGACCAGGCGGCGCACGCACTGGGCAAGCTGCTCAGTCGGCTGGGACAGCAACGGGTCATGTGGGGAACGGACGCCATCTGGTACGGCAGTCCGCAGGCCCAGATCATGGCGATGCGCGCTTTTCAGATCACGCCTGAGTTCCAGGACATCTATGGCTACCCGGCGTTGACCGACGATGTGAAGGCAGGCCTCTTCGGGCTCAACGCGGCCAAGCTCTTCGGCGTCGACCCCACCGCCACCCGTTGCGCGTTGACCACGGATCCCCTGAGCTCGAATATTGACGAATCGGCCTACCTCCGCAACGTCGGGGCTCTTCCCTCGCCCTGGTCACCCCACGGCCCGACCACTCGCCGCCAGGTCCTCAGCTGGTTGGCCTCACCGACGACGAACTGGGTGCCCTCGTAGCGTCAACGCTGACGCCGGCCTGGGGCGACGCGTCAGCCATGGAGGGGTACCAGATCGAACCGGCTCAGCTGCTCGGGATCGGCCAGTAGGTCGATCGTCGCGATGGGAGCGGACACAGGATCGTGTCTACGTAACGTGCCTAGGAAGAAGTCGAGTTCCATGCCCAGGCCACATCGGCAGCAGCCTTGTTATCAATCGATGGCGTCCCCGTTGCCGAATGATCCCACCGGTTCAAGGCGCACGGCCCGCTTCTGCGATTGCCCTAGAGTGTTCCCGTGGCAGGTCCACAGGGGTGGCAGAACAACCTGCCGGAGCAGCTCACGAGTTTTGTCGGCCGGCAGCGCGAGCGGGAGCAGGTCCGCGATGCCGTGACATCCAGCCGCCTGTTGGTGCTGACCGGAGCGGGTGGTGCCGGGAAAACCCGTCTGGCGAGGCAGGTGGCGGAGGACTTGGCTGGGTACTTCCCGGGTGGTGCGTGGTGGGTTGAGCTCGCACCGCTCGCCGATGGCAATCTGGTCAGTGCCCAGCTGGCACGGGTGCTCGGCGTGCGTCCATTGCCGGGACGCACCCAGGCGGAGGCGGCCGTGACCAGGTTGGCAAACGATCGTGCGCTGGTCGTCTTGGACAATTGTGAGCACGTGACTGAGGCGGCCGCCGAGCTTGCGAAGGCCGTGCTGCTCGGGTGCCCCAACACCGTGGTGATGGCGACTAGTCGGGAGCCACTGGGCGTTCCCGGCGAATCGGCCTGGCAGGTGCCCTCCATGTCGTTACCGGGAAAACGCGCCGAAGGCGCTCCTGGAGAGGTCAGCGGATCCGACGCAGGTCGCCTGTTCCTCGAGCGCGCGTCCACCGCTGATCCCAACTTCTCTCTCAGCGAGCAGAACGTTCGGTCTGTGGCGGGAATATGTCGCGAACTAGACGGGATCCCATTGGCCATCGAGCTGGCTGCCGCACGGGTGAGGATGCTGCCTGTCCAACAGATCGCCAGCGTGTTGGGCGACAGCCTCCGGGTCCTGACCGGCGGTCCCAGCGGTGGATTGCCTCGCCATCGGACACTGCGGGCCTCGGTGGACTGGAGCTATCAGCTCCTGTCTGACGCAGAGCGTCTGTTGTTTCGTCGACTTGGAATCTTCGTCGGCGGCTGGTCTCTCGAAGCCGTCGAATCGGTCTGCGCGGGCGATGGCTTGGCTCGCCAGAACATCCTGGATGTGTTGGCGTCACTGATCGACAGGTCGCTGGTGGATATCGCGGGCCGAGATCACGTCGCTCGTTTCCGATTGCTCGAAACGTTACGGCAGTACGCTCTCGGACTGCTCGATGAATTCGGTGAACTCCCCGCGTTGCGCAAACGACATCTGGAGTTCTTCTTGGACCTCGCGGAGCGGGCGGCTGACCAGCTCGACCTGCCTCGCAATCTCGAATGGCTCGATCTTCTGGAGCCAGAAGCACCGAATTTTGATGCCGCCATGGCATACGCCATCGAAACGGATCCAGCTGCGGCGCTGCGGATCGGCGTCGGCCTTACATCATGGTGGGAACTGGGAGGACGATTTGCGGCCGGCCAAGACCACTTGGAGCGAGCGCTGAACGCCTCGCCACAAGCCCCCAAAGCCCTCCGGGCACGCGCTCTCTGGAGCTGCGGTCACCTGGCCAGGTTTCGTGGTGATGCGCGAGCTGTAGGGCTGTATCAGCCTCAAGCGCTCGAACTGGCCGAGTCGATCGGAGACGAAGCGACGATGGCACGCGCATTGGTCACGCTGGGTCATGTGCGGATGCACCCTGACCCTCAAGGCAGTCGCGAAGTCCTGATTCGGGCCATGGAACTGGGTCGTAAATGCGGGGATGGCTGGACCCTGAACCTGGCGCTGAACACGCTCGGACGGACCTATATCGTGACCGACGACCGACTCGATGAGGGGGAGCGCCTGTTCAACGAAGCGTTGGGCACGGCGGACCGAACAGGTCTTGATGCAGTGAATTGGGCGGCTTCTGGTCTGGCCTGGGTTGCCATGTTTAGGGCCCAACACGAGCTCTGCGTCGAACTGTGTGAGCGCGCTTCCTCGGCAGCGCGCCAGCTGCACGAGCCGGTCACCGAGGCGTTTGCGCACTCGATCTGGGTGCTCGACGCCACTCATCAAGGAAACGGAGAAGGTGCACTGGAGCGTGCACTGGCCAACGAGGTGCGCGTGACTGAGGCCGGCGCCGGGTTCACCTTCCCTATTGTTCGGACCGAGCTGGCCCGCGCGCATACAACGCTCGGTGACCTGCACTCTGCACGAGCGTTGCTCGAAGCCGTGGTGTCGGGCGGGGCGGATGGCGGGTGGCTCTTGTGCCGGGCCGTCCTCCTGCTCTCCGAGGTGCTCTTCGTCACAGGCGATTCAGAGAGTGCCCTCGTTCGAGCGGGGGAGGCGCACAAGTTGAGTGAGCGTATCGGCGCCAAGTCGCTCTCGGCGACAGCACACGACGTGCTCGCTCGAGTGGCAGTGCAGCAGAGCGCGTGGATCGAAGCAGATGCGCTGGCGCACGAAGCACTCGCACTTCGCTTTGAGATTGGTGCCTTGCCTTGGTTGCCCCAGTCCCTCGACCGCCTGGCTCAAGTCGCCGGAGGGCTTGAGTCCTACGTCGAGGCAGCACGGCTGCTTGGAGCAGCGGACCGGGCCCGCACAGACCTCGGTCTGATGCGGTGGACTCCCGACGAACCCATCATTGACGAGCTTCGATGTGCGATCAGTTTCCAACTTGGCCCCATGGATTTTGCATCGGCTCGGGCGGAGGGCGAAGCAACACCCCTCAAAGAGGCGATCAGCTGGGCTCGCCGAGCTCGCGGTTCACGCAAGCGACCCTCCAGTGGCTGGGAATCCCTGACGCCGACCGAGTTGCAGATCGTGGAACTCGTGAGTGAAGGCCTCACAAACCCACAAGTGGCCGAACGAATGTTCATCTCTCCAGGGACGGTGAAAGCCCACCTCGGTCACATTTTCAAGAAACTGGACATCCGCTCTCGCTCCGAGCTCGTCGCCTTCGCATTCCGACGCACTTCCTGAGCAATCGCCAGGCGCACCATTTCCTCTCTATACCTGGGATTGACCCGGTGAAAGCGGGGCCTCAGCTGTTGCGGTCGAGAACTCGCGCAGCCCCTGTACGACCCAGTCCCTCAAGGGCTGAGCCTGTATGAATGGGGCATCGTCGGCGTTCGCTCGTGCTATGACTTCATCCGCCGATGCTCCGGATCGCAAACCGGCATAGAGATAGACGAGGGCCGACGAGCGCGGTCCGGTTCGACACGAGACGATGGTTGGCCTTGGAAGCCGGTCAAGTGCCTCGACCCCCCGGCGCGCCACATCCATGTCGAATGGACGCGGCGGATCGGCAACCAGGTTCTCCGACTGGGGCACGGCCGCCTGGACGTCGGCGAAAGACATGCCGCCTTCGGTGGCGGCGAACTCCTCTCCGCAAAGATACAACCATGATGCTGCTTCGGCCTGGTGCGCAAACAATGCCGGATCAGGGATAAGGGTTCTGTTGTGAATCAGGCTTTCGGGCTTGTCCATCATCGACATCACGACCTCACCTGCGGTTGCGGGACGATGCGCAGATAGGGCCTGGGTGAACGCCACTCGCCAAATACCTCTTTGGCCTCGTCGTCGCTCATCGATCCGGCGATGACCACGTCCTCGCCTTGATGCCAATTGGCCGGCGTCGCCACCTTATGGTCAGCCGTAAGTTGCAACGAGTCGATGACCCGGAGCACTTCGTCGAAATTCCGACCAGTCGTCATCGGATAGACCAAGATCAGCTTGATCTTCTTGTCGGGGCCGATGACGAAGACGTTGCGGACGGTCTGATTGTCGGAGGGTGTCCGCTGGAGGGGGTCCCCTTCGAGGTCAGCCGGCAACATGCCGTACAACTTCGACACGTTGAAGTCGACGTCTCCAATCATGGGGTAGTTCGGGGCAAGACCCTGGGTCTCCTCGATGTCCGCGGCCCAAGCTGCGTGACGCTCCACGGGGTCGACGGAAAGTCCGATGATCTTGACATCGCGCCGATCAAATTCCGGCTTGATCCGGGCCATGTATCCCAGCTCGGTAGTGCAAATCGGCGTGAAGTCCTTTGGGTGCGAGAACAGCACGGCCCACGAGGTACCGATCCAATCGTGAAATCGGATTAGACCTTCGGTGGTCTGTGCCTCGAAATCAGGCGCGGTGGCGCCCAGCTGAATGATCATGATCGCTCCTTTTGTTGTGGCCGGATCCTGCGGCTCCGGTTTCAGACACGGCGTTTCACCTGTCGCTATGACCGTAAAGCTGGCCTAGAGGCGGAACATCCGCCACCTGGCATATTTCGGCGGGTGGGGTGAAAGGACGCTTCGAACACGGCACAGCCCGGGGTCCGAATCGGGGCGCACTCAGCCGCCGCCGCTGTCCATGGTTGCCTCGAAGTCCCGCATGCACCTTTGGATGATGAGGGGCGGTCGGCGTCTGGTCCCGAGACATGTCACCCGTGGATACGCCCATTGCCACGGTCACCCTCGCCGATGTTGCGTACAGCAGGGGAACCCCTGTCCAGCGATGCCTCAGATTGTCGGTGGCCCACAAATCCGGGCGCTGATCTGCAGACGGCTGCCCTGAATCCGAAGGATCCGAAGAGCCGGATTTCGAGTGCGCCCCCCGGTAGAAAACTGCGGCCTGGCCGCGACCGAACCTGAGCAGTTATCGGTTGACCCGGGCGAAAGGCTGAAGGGCCTGACCCTCGGCTCGAGTTTGCGGGCTGATTGGGCGATACGAGGGCTCGTCAAGAACAGCCGATACGACGACCCTTTCCTCAATTCTCTCGGTCTCACCACCTGCTCCATCCGATATAGATCCAGCTAGATCAAGGTATTGAGGGCTCACGCTGGTCGCTCAATAGTTCCGGCGATTAGCTGAAGCGGGAGGAGGGCGTCTCGTCTCCGATATATGCCACCTGGCAGATGTTCCTTTTGACCTCCCGTTTTACCGTTCCTACATGTGGAAAATATGGTGTTTGAGGGAGCCTGCGTCGGGCTTCGCTGCGGCGGGAGTCGGGAGTGCTCTGAGAGCGAAGACCTTCCCGGGTCGCGAAGATGGCGGGTGGGGATCTCGGCCTCCCGCGTTCCAGCGGGTGGCCGTCGGATGTATAGCCGTCATGATCGCGATATTTACGACTGGAGTGATTGCTCCCGGGGTGGCGGGTGCATCGCCCACGACCCTGTACGCATCGGCCGCCGGTGAGGGGGGCTCTTGCACTGCGACTAGTCCGTGCAATCTGGGAACCGCTTTTGCTCAGGCCGCTGGAGGGGACACTGTCGAGCTCGTGACGCCTTCACAGGTGCAGTCATATCAGGGAGACTTCATTTTCTCCAACGACTCAGGAACTCCAATCACCGTCGAAGCAGCGCCCGGCGTGTCGCCGGAGATCACGGCGACTTGCGGTGGCTGCGAGGCCCTGAATATCTACCCGAACACAATGGTGACGTTTCAGAACATCGTCTTCACTGATTCGCTCATCAACATTGGTCTGGAGTCCAGCGCTCTGAGCGTGACGTTCGCTGGCGATCTCTTTGAGGGATCGAACATTTTCAATGAAGTGAGCAACCAGCTGACCATTGACAATTCTACGTTCGAGAACGGGGGAGGGCTCACGACGAATGCCGGTAACACGTCCATCGAGAACTCCACGTTCTACAAGACGGTAGGGGTCACAGACAGTGGCTATACACAGCTCAAAATCTCGGATTCTACGTTCGATGACAATGCAAATCCGGATGGGGGAGCCGTCAGCCTGCGTGGTGACTCGTCAACGACAGTGACTGCTTCTACCTTCGTCGGGAACTCAGGCCAGGGCGACGACATCGCTTTGGCGGGGTACGTCGCGCTCACTACAGCTGGTGACATCTTTGCCGACGGGTGCCCCGATCAGGTTGGCGGCAATTTCGACAATGGCTTCAACGTTTCCAATGATGGGAGTTGCCTGTTTGGGAACAGTGTGGCGACGGATCGTGTCGACTCTTCCTTAGGTGACCAGCTCGGCGCGTTGTCGGACAATGGTGGTCCAACCCAGACCGTTGAACCCCTAACTGGCAACCCGGCCATTGCTCTCATTCCGGATGCCACTTCCGGACTCTGTCCGACGACAGACCAACGAGGAGTTGTCAGTCCGACGGCAACCAGTTGCAACGCGGGCTCCGTGCAGGCCGGCTCGCTCCCGCCGACCGCCGTCTCGGTGACGGCCATCGGGACAATGGTGATGGGTGGCTCGCCCACCTTCAGTTCGATCGATACAACCTTGCCCAACGGAATCGGCACTTCCGGACCGCTCACGTGCTCGACGGTCAATGGCGGCACGCCGATCAACTCGTCACTGCCGGTGGGTACCTACACCATCGACGGTTCGAACTGTTCCGGACTCTCCCTGATCGGAGCGGGTACGTCCGCCTACTCGCTTTCAATCGTCGGAGGAGCCCTCACGGTGCTGGCCGGGATCGTCGATGTGACCGTGACCGGCTCGGAGATATTCGGAGGCACACCCACCTTTTCCGGGACCACCACCGCCACTCTGCCTGATGGAATCAGTCTCTCGGGAACGGTGACCTGTGCAACGGTCAACGGTGGGGCACTTATCCAGAAGGGGCCTGCACTGTCCCCGGGGACCTACACGATCGACACATCGAGCTGCTCAGGACTGTCATTGTCGGGCGTTGACGCGACCAACTATGCGCTTTCCGTGACCGGTGGTTCGTTTGTTGTCAGCCCACAGTCATTGGAGATGCCAGTGACCGGCTCTCAGTCATTTGACGGCACACCGACGTTCACTCCTGACCCGGGGTACATCAGTGACCTTGAAAACGGGGGTTTCACTATTACGGGTACCGTTACGTGCACAACGGTCAATGGCGGCACGACGATCACTCCGTCGCTGTCCGTAGGTACCTACACGATCGACGGCTCGAATTGTATGGGGCTATCGCCCAACGATCCCGATTTCGCCTTCACTTATAAAGGCGGAACCTTCAGTGTGACCGGTAGCGGCGCCACCGACACCGTCGCCTTCAACGCCGAGGGCGGCAGCACGGCGGCCTCGGTGAGCGGGCCCGACGGCACCACCGTCACCTTGCCGGACGCCCCCACCTACCCCGGGCACACCTTCTTGGGCTGGTTCGCCGCCGCCAGCGGGGGCAGTGCCCTCACCTCGCCCTACACCCTGGCCGGTTCGCTCACCCTCGATGCCCAGTGGTCCACCACTGGTGGTGGTTCCGGGACAGGGACAGGGACAGGGACAGGGACAGGGACAGGGACAGGGACAGGGACAGGGACAGGGACAGGGACAGGGACAGGGACAGGGACAGGCATGCCCAATGGCTCTGGATCGGGCGGCTATGACCTGGCCGGTTCCGACGGCGGAGTCTTTGTCTTCGGCGACCCCACCGGGTTCTACGGCTCCCTTCCTGGCATTGGGGTCCATGTGAACGACATTGTCGGCATCGTGCCCACAGCCGATGGACGGGGCTACTACCTAGTTGGTTCCGACGGCGGAGTCTTTGCCTTCGGTGACGCCACCTTCGTGGGGTCGCTCCCAGGCATCGGCGTCCATGAGAACGACATTGTGGGCATCGTGCCCACAGCCGATGACCTGGGTTATTTCTTGGTGGGCAAGGACGGCGGGGTGTTCGCTTTCGGCGACGCCCGCTATGAAGGCTCGTTGCCCGGCTTGGGCGACCTTGTAAACGACGTGGTCGGCATCGCTGTACTTAGTGGCGGCGCGGGCTACTGGGTGCTCGAGTCGGACGGCACGGTGCATGCCTTTGGCGAAGCCCTCGACTTCGGCAGCATCCACGCTCTAGTGACCGCCATAGTCTCGATCCCAGACGGGGCTGGGTACTGGCTCATTGGTCCAGACGGCTCGGTCGATGCCTTCGGCGATGCGCCCTTTGTGGGCTCACTGCCAGGGATCGGGGTCCATGTGGACGACATCGTGGCTGCCGTCCCGGCTCCTGACAGCCTGGGCTACCTACTCATCGCCCGCGACGGCGGTACCTTCGCCTTCGGCGACGCCTCTTTTGATGGATCACTGCCGGGCCTTGGGG
>DASXFC010000039.1:0-3934 GCA_036489775.1 Acidimicrobiales bacterium
CGGCCTCATCAACATGTACTCTCAACATCGGCGTTCCTTCCTGCCAGCGTCTCACCGCCGGCGAACTTGTTTTGGTCAAACAGGAAGGTACGTCGCGTCTCCGCTCAAGTCGCGCATCCACAGGTATTGGTTATAACTCGATCCTGGTTCTGACCAGTCTCATCGGGGGACCCAAGCACGGGTACGCACTCATTACGGACATCGAAGAAATGAGCGGGACGCGCTTCGGTCCGGGCACGCTGTACGGCGTCCTGGCTCGGCTCGAGCAGGAAGGGCTGGTCGAAGCGCTGCCTGAAGAAGACCGGCGCCGGCCCTACCGGATCACGACCCAGGGCGCAGCTGTGTTGCGGGAGCGACTCGAGACGCTGGCGGCGGTGGCACGTATCGGGTTGGCTCGTTTGGCGTCGGAGGGAATGTGAGACGGACCCGCCTGATCTCGATGTCGTTGGCGCTCTATCCGCCCTGGTGGCGAGAGCGCTATGACAACGAGGTCGCCGCTCTGTCCGCGGACCTGGTCGCGGACGGGCAGGCCGAACTGAGAGTGGCCTGGAACTTGCTGCGCGGCGCACTGCGAGCTCGACTACTGGCGACGGGGATGCCGGACCAGCCGCTGTTGTGGCGCGCTCGATCACGTGTCGCCTTGGTGGTGGCTACCGCACCAGTGCTGGTGGTCCTGCCGCTGATTGGCAGCATCCAGCAGATTCCCTATGCCGGCGGCGGACCGCTCACTGACGGGGTGCTCACGCTGGAGCAAGTGGCCTCCTATGCCTATCTCATTTTCGTCGTGTCCTTCTGGGGCTTGATGATCACGGCGTTGCTCGGGTACCTGTCTCTGTCCCAAGGGATCGTGCGAGTTGCACAGAATGATCGGGTCATCCGTCGCTTGGCCCGGTGCCCATTGGTGCTGCTGGTGACGGCGATGGTTGCTCTGGTCTTACGCGTCGTGTTTGGACCGCACAGCCAGGCCACTCAGCATGGCGTCCTGGTGCCCACCAGCGGCCACCCGCTCCTCGGGCCAATATTCGCCGGTGGAGCGAGAGCCTGCCTCGCCGCGGGCTGGGTGGCTGGTGTGTTCCTACTCTGGATGGTGGCTCGGCGCGGGCTGCTCACGTTCGGACGACTCCAGTCATGGTGGCGTTCTGGGGTCGTGATCTCGCTGCTGCTGTGGCTGATGGCAATCTCGGGTTCAATTGCCGGAATCTCCTATCCGCGACTTGCTGCGGCGCGTGCTGCGTACGTGATCCCGATGTTCGGCAGTCACCCACTGTGGGTCATCACGCCCGTGCTCTACCTCGGTGCCATTGTCACCAGTTCCGCGACCTCGGCGGCCAACCAAGCCCTGAACCGGCAGGTGGCGTAGGAAGAGCGGTTAGGACGGCTGCACCGCCGACAGTGCGTGGACCGTGTCGTTGATCAGCATGAACCGCATCTTCCATAACCCGGGTCGTGGTTCCGAAAGCTCGTGGCGGGACCGGAAGACCTCTGTCAACGTGACGGCTGCAGCGGCGAGCCAAATTATGTCCCCGACGGCCAGGATCCAGGGCGTGGGCCCAACGACATCACGATGATGCCGACAAATCCGATAGCCAGCCCCAAGTACCCCACTCGGAGGGCCCACACAGCCTTCCTCCAGTGTGGGTTGTATCGCAGCTCGGGCGATTCGTTCATGCCTTCGATTGTCCCATGGTCGGATCGAGCAGGGTCATCGATCCACCGGACCAGGCCCAGTCAGGTCTCCTAAGCTCCGGATTGAGGGACCCGGGACTCCCGTAGGGCGCAGATGGACACGCGGCGTTTGGAGTCACTTTCGAAGCGGAGGTCACAGAGCCAGATGTCTCAAACCTCGATCAGGCTTCTCGTCGCTGATGTCGACGGCACCTTGGTGACACAAGAAAAAGTACTTACCGAGCGCGCCATTCAAGCGGTGCAAGCTCTTGGTACCGCAGGAGTGCTGTTCGCCCTGACCAGCGGTCGACCGCCTCGGGGAATGTCAATGTTGATAGAACCCCTCCGAATCTCCACCCCGATCGCCGCCTTCAATGGTGGGCTCATCGTCGAGCCCGATATGAGCGTCATCGAACAGAAGGAGATTCCGCGTGAACTGGTGGGTCCGACACTCGACCTGATGAAGTCGTTCGGGCTGTCGGCGTGGATCTACCGGGGGGCCGACTGGTACGTGCAAGATCTGACCGGTCCCCACGTCAAGAGGGAGGCCGATACCGTCAAGTTCCAACCCACCGTGACGGACACCTACGCTGATCTTCAAGATGAGGTCGCCAAGATTGTCGGGGTAAGTGACGATCGTGCTGCGATGGACAAGGCCACGGAGGCGGCCAAGGAGAAGTTCGGGGACCATGTCACGGCGGCGGAGTCACAGCCGTACTACCTCGATGTCACTCACCCCGATGCGAACAAGGGCAGTGTGGTGAAGTTCCTTTCGAACCGGTTTTCCATACCGACCGCGCAGATCGCCACCATCGGCGACATGCCGAACGACATCTTGATGTTTGCCCAGTCGGGGTTGAGCATCGCCATGGGGAACGCCTCCGCGGAGGTGCAGGGAGCGGCCGGCAAGGTCGCCACGACCAATCAGAATGAAGGCTTCGCCAAAGCGGTGGAGCAGTTCATACTGACCTGAGCGGCGTGAAGTCGCTGGGCGACCGACGTCGTGGGTCGGTCTTGGTCAGTCGAGGATCGGGCCCCGGTCCCGGCGCGGGTTCTGTTGGAACATGAACCGGCTGGCCGAGTGCCATCTCGACATCCCTCCAGTAGAGCCGTACCGTTTCGAAATTGGTACCCGTGTTGACACTGGCACGGGTGGGTCAATCAGGTGCCTCCACCGTGATTCCGAGGGCGGCAGCGGCGTCCCGCATTCGCTGGTCGTAGCTCAGTACTGCGCCCAGTTCCGAACCCAGCGAACTGGCTGTCGCCAAGTGAATGGCGTCGAGCGAACGCAGTAGAACCCCAGGTGCCAAAGCGGCCGCAGCATCGAGCACCTCCCGGTCGAGATTGACCTGGTCGATCCGAGCGAGTTGTCTCCGGGCATGGGCGATCGCGGTCGCCCCACCGCCGGCGACTGCACGGACGACCTCCACCCGCGCTAGCGCGCTGGTCACACGCCCGTCCCCCCGCCGTCTGCGCAGGAACCGCCGCAGGGCATCTGACTCGGCCTCCCGCTTGACGAGTTTGACCAAGGCCGACGAGTCGAGATACAGCTTCACCGTTCGTGCGCGCGCATTGCAGACAGGGCGCCAGACGCATCGACGTCATAGTCGCCAGGAGGTTCGTCGGCGATGTCCTCGTCGCTTTCGGCGAGGGTCACCTTGCCATTGGCGATCATGGTCGCCCACATATCGGAGCTCACGGGTACCAGCCGGGCCACGAGTTGTCCGCGGTCGGTGACCTCTAGCGTTTCACCATGACGTACACGCAGGAGGTACCGACTGGCGTGCTGCCGTAGCTCTCGGACCCCGATTCTATCCATGTGCTACATGGTAGCACGAGGATGCCGACGGGATCCTCTCGGCATCAAGGGGGTCCGTCCGGGCAACATCAGCCGGCGGCCAGCGTCGTCGCCACTTGTCCCTCGTTCTGTGGATTCGGTGCTGACTTCGGAATCAACAGATCCTCCACAACTGGACTCCGGAGGGACGTAGCCGCGTCTGGTGAGGTGCCCCTCAACGACGAGACGGCCAGGCCCGACTGCTCGTCTGGCTCGGAGAGCTGGTTGACTCGGTCTCTTACCGATCGCTTTGGCCGCGACTGCGCGGTTGTGTTTCAGTTGACCTTGGGTGGTGAGGTCGGTCGCCCTCAGCGTCGGCGGCTGGTCGATGGGGGCCGCCGCGCCGATGTGACTCGGGGCCGATGCGGCGTTATCCAAAACGGCGTCATCGAACGGCGTTCTTGTTGTCACACCCTGGGTTCTTAATGTCGG
>DASXFC010000008.1:0-74981 GCA_036489775.1 Acidimicrobiales bacterium
AGCGCCTTCATGCCGCTGCTCCCTCGCCCGTCCCGGGACCGGCGTCGCGCAGTGACCGCCCGGTCTGGCGCAGGAAGACGTCGTCGAGGGTTGGCTCGGAGAGGCTCATCGAGCGCAGCCCGACCTGCTCGCCGTCGAGCAGCCGGAGGATCTGGGGCAGGGAGGAACCGCCGTCCTCCACGTAGAGCCGGAGCTGCTCGCCCTCGAGGGTGACCTCGCGCACGTAGCTCTGGGTGCCGAGCAGCACTCTGGCGCGTTCGCCGGTGCGGGCGGCGTCGCGCAACTGCAGGAGGACCGCGTCGCCGGCGACTTGGCGCTTCAGGTCACGTGGGGTGCCCGAAACGACCACCTCGCCGTGGTCCATGATGACCAGCCGGTCGCACAGCGCGTCGGCCTCCTCGAGGTAGTGGGTGGTGAGGAAGACGGTGGTGCCGCGTTCGCGCAGCGCGACGAGGTGGTCCCATAGGTTGGCGCGGTTCTGGGGGTCGAGACCGGTGCTGGGCTCGTCGAGGAAGAGCACCCGGGGCTCGTGCACGATGCCGAGCGCCACGTCGAGCCGACGCCGCTGACCGCCCGAGTAGGTCCGGACGCGCCGGTCGGCGAACTCGCGGAGGTCGAGCACGTCCATCAACGTCTCCACCCGGCATGCGACCGAGTCGAGCGCTCCGCCGTAGAGGCGACCCTGCAGGATCAGGTTCTCGCGCCCCGTCGCCAGGTCGTCGGCGCCTCCGAGCTGGCTGACGTACCCACAACGTTGGCGGACGAGCTGGGCCTCGCGGGCCACGTCGGCTCCGGCCACGATCGCCCGGCCGCTCCCGATGGGCAACAGCGTGGTGAGCATGCGCAACGTCGTGGTCTTGCCGGCCCCGTTGGGGCCGAGGAAGCCGAAGGACTCCCCCTTGGCGATGGTGAAATCGACTCCGGCCACGGCGGTGAAGTCTCCGAAGCGCTTGGTCAGGCCGTGCGCCTCGACCATGGGCTCACCGGTGTCGGGGCGCGGCCCGTCAGCCACCGCGTCGGCCGGTGCCGGCGCGTGCGAGGTCCACGAGGAAGGTGACGTCATTGTGAGAGACGATACCGTGCAGCTGTATTTGCGATTTTCGAGCGAGGGGGCGAGGCGTTGGCCGCGGCACGAGCATTTCCAGAGGGATTCACCTGGGGGACGGCCACGGCGGCCCACCAGATCGAGGGCGGGAACACCAACAACGACTGGTGGGCCTTCGAGCACACCGAGGGCTCAGGCTGCACCGAGTCGTCGGGGGATGCCTGCGACTCCTGGCTGCGCTGGGCCGAAGACGCCGACCTGGTACAGAGCCTCCGCCTCGACAACTATCGCTTCTCGGTGGAGTGGAGCCGGATCGAGCCGGCCGAGGGCGAGATCTCGGAGGCGGCGCTGGCCCACTATCGAGCCCAGTGCGAGGGACTGCGAGCCCGGGGCATCGACCCGGTGGTGACCTTCCACCACTTCACCACCCCGCAGTGGCTGGTGGCCCAGGGTGGGTGGGAGAACTCCGATCTGATCGTCGACCGCTTCGCCCGCTTCTGCACCGTGGTGGCCGAGGCGCTGGGCGACGTGATGGCCCGGGCCTGCACCATCAATGAACCCAACATCGTGGCCACCATGGGCTGGCACGCCGGCATGTTCCCGCCGGGTAAGACCGACAAGGCGCTATCGCGCCAGGTGGGCGCCACCTTCGGCCGGGCTCATCGGGCCGCGGTCGAGGCCATCCGGGCCGCCGCCCCGGGTGTCCCGGTCGGCCTGACCCTGTCGATGACCGACTACCAGCTGCTCGAGGGCGGCGAGTCCAAGCTCGAGAGCATCCGGCATCACACCGAGGACGTCTTCATGGACCACCTGGCCGGCGATGACTTCCTGGGGATCCAGGTGTACAGCCGCATGCTGATCGGGCCCGACGGCTGGGCCGGTTCCGAGCCCGGCGTGCCTGTCCTCGACATGGGTTACGAGTTCTACCCGGCCTCGCTGGCCAACTGCCTGCGCCGGGCCTGGGACTACACCAAGGGCCAGGTGCCGCTGTCGGTGACCGAGAACGGGATCGGCACCACGGACGACGAGCAGCGCATCGACTACGTGCGCCAGGCGCTCGAGGGGCTGCTCGACGTGGTCGACGAGGGTATCGACGTGCGGGGCTACACCTACTGGTCGCTGCTCGACAACTTCGAGTGGGCGCTGGGCTACAAGCCCCGGTTCGGAATCGTCGGGGTTGATCGAGCCACCTTCACCCGCACGCCCAAGCCCAGTGCGGCCTGGTTGAGCGAGGTGGCCCGGGCCAACGCCCTGGGCTGAACCGGGGTCGGGCGCCGGCGGGCAGCTTCAGGCCGTGGCCAGCTCGATGTTGGCGACGATGGCGTCGATCATCTCGCCCCACAGCGCCTCGGGCAGGTCGTGGCCCACACCCGGGAAGGTGAGGAGCTTGGCATCGGGCACGGCGTCGGCCGTGGCGGCGCCACCGCTCGGGGTGACCAGCGGGTCCGACTCGCCGTGGATGACCAAGAAGGGCATCGCCACCTGGCGCAATCCCTCGGTGCGATCGGGTGAGGCCAAGATGGCCGCCAGCTGGCGGACCGTGCCCTCGGGGCAGAAGGAGCGGTCATAGGCGGCGGCGGCCCGGGCCCGGATGGCCTCCTCGCTCTCGGGATAGCCCGGCGAGCCGATGATCCGGCTGCCCGCCACCGAACCTTCGATGGCCTCTTCCCGCGTGGCCGCCGGGGGACGCATGAGGGCGGTCATGGCGTCGGCGGTCGGGGCGCCCACCTCACGGTTGCCCGTGGTCGACATGATGGAGCAGGCGCTCAGGAAGTGGCCGGGGTGGTTGATGACCATGGCCTGGATGATCATGCCGCCCATGGAGGCGCCCACCACGTGGGCCCGGTCGATGCCGAGCTGATCGAGCAGGGCCACCCCGTCGTCGGCCATGTCTTCGATGAAGTAGGGCGCCGACGAGGTGTCGCCGCTGAAGAGCGCCAGCACGTCGGGCGTGCCCCAGAACTTGGTCGAGAGGCCGCTGTCGCGGTTGTCGTAGCAGATCACGTAAAAACCCTGGTCGACCAGGCGGTCGACGAAGCCTTCGGGCCAGGCGGTCAGCTGCGCGCCCAGTCCCATGACCAGCAGCAGGGGCCGGTCCGCCGGATCCCCTTGGGTCTCGTAAACGAGGTCGATGCCATTGGCCGGTGCAGTCGGCATGGGGCTCCTCCTTGGTTTGGGATATTGGAGTGGCGGCTTTCCTATCAGGCCGCGGCCTGTGGTGCCCGGGCGCGGCGCCGGGCCCGCCATCGTGGGCCGATCCGGCCACCGACCAGCAGCACCTCGAGAGTGGCGATGGCGACAATGTAAATCGGAAAAGCCACCTCAGCCGTAGTCCAGGTAATGACGGTGAGCAGGAGGATGCCCGAGCTGGCCAACGCGCCCAGATACGACGAGACCGATTCGGAGTCCGGATGACTCCAGCTCTTGACGAGCGTGGGCAGGCCGGCCAGGGCATCGGCCACCACCGCGGCCACGATCGCCACCACCCCGCTGCGGGTGACCAGCCAGCCGACGGTGCCGGCCACCGACAAAGCACCACAGAGATAGTCGAGCTTGCCGATCTTCCACACCGCACCGGGGCTGTAAAACGAAGCGATGAAGATCAGCAGCGGCATGAAGCCGATCATGAAGGTGGTCAGCGCCCGCAGCCCCACGCCCTCGTCGAACTCGACCGCGCTGGCCAGCAACGGCGCAATGGCCCAGAGCAGCCAGGTCACCCGGTTGGGTTGAGTGGTGCCTCGCAACGTGTCGCGCAGGTAGAAGAGACTGCCCACAGCGCCCAGGAACGAGCCCAGGTAGACGAAATTGACGTTCAGCACCGGCGACAGTCTGCTGGGCCGGGAGACCGGGTGCCCAGTATCAAGATCCGGCCACGGCTAACTTCGAGCGCGCTGAGAGGTGCGGGTTGTGCTGGGAGACCGGCCCGGACCAACGGCATCGTGCACGAGCAGAAAGGTCTCCCGTGATTGAGCTCCTGGCCATCGCCTTCGTCGGCGGGCTGATCACCGGCATCTCGCCCTGCATCATCCCAGTGCTGCCGGTGATCATGGCCGGCGGGGCCACTGACACCAGCCGGCGACGGCCCTTCCTGATCATCGGCGGGTTGATCGTCAGCTTCACCCTGCAGGAATTCGTCGGCGCCACCGTGCTCAACGCGCTCGACCTCCCGCTGAGCCTGACCAAGTGGGTCGGCATCGGCGCCCTCTTCGTGCTGGCGGCCGCCTTGATCTTCCCCGCCATCGGCGACCTGGTGCAGAAGCCGTTCGCCAAGCTGGGTGCTACCCGCTACGCCCAGCGCGGCGGTGGCTTCATACTCGGGCTCAGCCTGGGCCTGGTCTTCGCTCCCTGCGCCGGCCCGGTCTACAGCGCGGTAGCCGCCGCCACCGACAAGCACGACATCAGCGCCAACCTGCTCTTCACTGCGCTGGCCTACGCCTTGGGGGCCGGCGTGCCGCTGCTCATTCTGGGCCTGCTGGCTCAACGGGCGGCCACCAGGTGGTCCCGCCTGCGCCCGCACCTGCCGGCGGTGCGCCGGTGGGCGGGCGTCATCGTGGGGGCCACCGCCCTGGTCATCGCCGTCGGTGGCTTCGACTATCTCCAGACCCACACACCCGGTTTCACCTCGGCGCTCGAGAACTCGGTCGAGAGTTCGGCCTGCACCCAGCTGGCCGGCCTGAGCCACGAGAAGCTCAACCAGTACGTGGTCAAGATGCAGAACGACGAGGGCCACAGCTTCAGCTGCACCGGCTCGGGCAGTTCGGCGTCGACCACGGTGGCCGCCGGCAACGGGGCCGCCGCGTCCACCCTGCCCAAGCTGGGCGACGCCCCCAACTTCACTGGCATCGTGAGCTGGTTCAACACCCCCGGGAACAAGCCACTGTCGCTGAGCGCGCTGAAGGGCAAGGTCGTCCTGATCGACTTCTGGACCTACTCGTGCATCAACTGCCAGCGCTCCCTGCCCCACGTCGAGGGTTGGTACAACGACTACAAGAAGGACGGGTTGGTGGTGGTAGGTGTGTCCACCCCTGAGTTCCCGTTCGAACACGTGGTCTCGAACGTCCACAGCGCCGCCAGCCGCCTGGGCATCGACTACCCGGTGGCCATCGACAACAACTACGGCACCTGGGACGCCTACAACAACGAGTATTGGCCAGCCGAGTACCTGATCGACCAGACCGGCCAGGTGCGGGCCTACGACTTCGGCGAAGGCGGCTACTCGACCATGGAGAGCAATATCCGCTCGCTCCTGGCGGCCAATGGCGTCCAGCACCTGCCGGCACGGACCGATGTGCCCAACAAGACGCCCACCAGCACCGAGCTCACACCGGAGAGCTACCTGGGTTACGAGCGCCTCGCCAACGAAGTCGGGACCACGGTAAAGAACAACAAGACCATGGTCTACAAGGCGCCCAGCAGCATCCCGGCCAACAGCCTGGCCTTCAACGGGACCTGGACCGTGCACAGCGAGAAAGCGACCGCCGGCCCCAACGCCACCCTGTCGCTCAACTTCACCGCAGACGACGTCTACCTGGTCATGAGCGGTACCGGTACGATCGACGTATCCGACAACGGCAAGTTCCTCCGCAAGGTGACGGTTTCGGGGGTCCCGAACCTCTACACCCTGCTGTCAGCATCGAACCTGCAGTCGGGGACGCTCACGCTGTCGATGTCGCCCGGCCTGGAGGCCTACGACTTCACCTTCGGCTGACGCCGTTCAGTTGATGGCGCGGTCATGGCCTTCCCAATAGGGCGCCCGCAGCTCGCGCTTGAGGATCTTGCCTGAGGGATTGCGAGGCAGGACGTCGATGGTCTCGACCGACGTCGGGCACTTGAAGTGGGCCAGGCTGTCCCGGCAGTAGGTGATGACGGCGGCGGCATCGAGCTCAGTGCCCGGCGCCAGCACCACGATGGCCTTGACCGTCTCGCCCCACTTGGGGTCGGGCACGCCGATCACGGCGGCATCGGCCACGACGGGATGGGACAGCAGCACGTTCTCCACCTCCGCCGGGTAGATGTTCTCCCCGCCGCTCACGATCATGTCCTTCATGCGGTCGTGCAGGAAGAGATAGCCGTCGGCATCGAAATAGCCGGCATCGCCGGTGCGCAGCCAGCCCTCGGGATTGATGGTGGCCGCTGTCTCATCGGGCTTCCGCCAGTAGCCGGCCATGTTGTAGGGCGAGCGCGTCCAGACCTCACCGACCGCCCCGATGGCGGCGTCCTCTCCGGTGTCGGGGTCCACGATGCGTAGGTCCACCGAGAGATGGGGCAGGCCGGCTGAACGGAGCAGCCCGCGTCGTGGGCCGTCGGGATCGTGGTCCTCGGCCCGCAGTGCCGTAATGGCTCCGGTCGTTTCGGTCATCCCGTAGACCTGGCAGAACTGGCAGCCGAAGGTGGCCAGGCAGCGCAGCAGCACTTCTTCGGCGATCGGCGAGGCGCCGTAGAAGATGGTGCGCACACTCGAGAGGTCGGTGCTCGAGATGCTCGGTGTCATCAGGAGCAGCATCAGGACGGCCGGCACGAGGAACATCTCGGTGATGCGCTCGCCGGCGATCAGCGACAGGAGTACCTCCGGATCGACGTCACGGAGGATGACCGAACGTCCCCCGCGCGACATGGCACAAAGGGCCCAGCCCGACCCGCCGATGTGGAAGAGCGGCATGGCCACCAGGCTGACGGTGTCCTCGCTGATGGTGAAGGTGTCGCCCGCTTCGGAGATAGCGGTCGACAGATTGGCGTTGGACAACATCACGCCCTTGGGCAGCCCGGTGGTGCCCGAGGTGTAGAGCTGCATACAGATGTCCTCAGCCCGGCCGACATAACCGGGATCGGTAGACGGGCACCCGTCGATCCACTGGTCGAATCCGACGGCGCGCGGGTCGGCGCAGCCACCGACGCCGTCGGCACCGAGGACGATGATCCGACGGACCTGCGAGAGGAATCCGTCCATGCCCGCCAACGCGTCCAGGTAGTCGGCATGGATGAACAAGAGGGAGGCCTGCGCGTCGTCGACGATGGCACCCATCTCGCGCGGCGACAGCCTCCAGTTCACCGCCACATTCACCGCACCGACGAAGGCACCCCCGAAGAGGACGTCGAAGTAGGCCATGCCATTGCGATCGAGGAGGGCCACCCGGTCCCCGGCGCCCAACCCGTCGCGCTCGCAGGCCTGGGCCACCCGGCCGCAGCGCTGGTACTGCTCACCCCAGGTGCGGCGCTCGGTCCCGCACACCAGCATCTCGTGGCCGGGTTGGCGGGCGGCCAGGTGGCGCAACACGCCGGCCACGGTGAAGCGCTCGAGAGCCGTCTCGGTCTGGGTGCTGGCCATGGCAGTCGCTCCTCGGTCGGGGTGCGGGTGGGGACCCTAGGACACGAAAGTCCAGGTCACCTTGCGCCGGCCCCTCATCGGGGTTATCTGAGTGCAATTACCGATACCCCTTGCCACCTGCTGCTTTAGAAAAATCGTGAAATTTCTTTGGCCATTATTGATTTATTACACCCCCGCTGACCTGGGGTTCTTGTGTTGGAACCCACGAGAAATCCACGTGAACTCCCAGGTCAGAGGCATCATTTTGGTAAAAGCCACTCGGATTGCTAGCGCGCTGCTAGGGTCTCTTTCGCAAAGCCTGATCGAAGATTCCCGTAAGTACGGAGCGCAAGAGGCGGCCCTCCATCGGGAAAGTGTCGGCGGTCGGGCCCACCGTGAGCCCTTTGGGGTTTCGCGCTGCCCGAACACAGTTCACAGAACCCAACAAAGCGAGGAAATCGACCCGACCTACCCCGGGGCATCAAACAACCGGCCGCACACCCTGCGGCGCTACGCCAGAACGGACGACGCCTTCCCGCTCGCCGTTCGGGGCCTGTATGCAATGGCCGGAGCCCGCCCAACACCAATCAGAGCCTGGCGCACCAGCGCCCGACGAAGGGAGGTGCCGTGCGGATCCGCATTGCACTATCGACGGCAGTAGCCGTCATCATCACCACCGGAGCATTCTTCGTGCTCCTCGGCAGTAGCCCGGCCGCATCGTCGGCCCGCTTCATCTCGCACCCCAAGGTGCACATTTCAGGCACGACACACTTCGTGTTCAGCCATGTCCAGTTGACGTTCGACTCAACGCCCCTCACGACCGTGGCCACGACCCCGGCCGCGCCTGCGCCAACGCCGGCGACCACCGTGGCCGCGCCAGTTGTCACTCCGGCGCCAGTCGTCACTCCACCACCCGTGGTCAGTCCGGCACCCGTGGTCACTGAGGCGGCCAACGACGCCACCAGCGTGGACACGGCAGACTGGGCCTGCATCCGCTGGCACGAGAGCCGCGACAACTACACCGATGGGGGTGGCGGGGCCTACCAGTTCGAACAGTCGACCTGGACCTCGGACACCGGACTCTCCGGTGCGCCGGAGGACTACCCGCCCGCGGTGCAGGACGCGGCCGCTCTCAAGCTCTACCAAGAACGCGGCTGGGAACCGTGGAGCACGCGGTACGTCTGCGGGCTCTGAGCGGGACGAAGGAACGTACCGTGCGGATCCGGATGGCACTACTGACGGCGGTGGCCGTCATCACCACCACCGGAGCATTCTTCGTGCTCCTCGACAGTAATCCGGCCGCGTCCTCGTCCCGTTTCATCTCGCACCCCAAGGTGCACACTTCGGGCACCACACACTTCGTGTTCAGCCACATCCAGTTGACGTTCGACTCAGTCCCGATCACGGTGCCGACGGGGATCGCGCCCAGCACTGCTCCGGTTCTGACCACGCCCACGGAGGCGAACACCGTGGCCGCGCCGGTGGTTAGTGCGGCACCCGTGCTCAACGACGCCACCAGCGTGGACACGGCCGACTGGGCCTGCATCCGAAGCCGCGAGTCAGGGGACCGCTACAACGACCCGGCTGCGCCCTCGGGTGCCTACGGGATCCTGGACAGCACCTGGCACACCTTCGGCTTCTCAGGGTGGCCCTACCAGGCCGCGCCGGCGGTGCAGGATGCCCTGGCGCTCCGTCTCTACAACCTGCACGGATGGCAGCCCTGGAGCTCGCGGTTCGCCTGCGGGCTCTAATCACGACAGCTCAGGTCACCCCATGCCAAAGATGGCGGTGACCTGAGCCATGTCGAAGTAGTCCCGCCACGCGGTGATCTTCCCGTCGACGACGTGGAAGGCGCCCATGACCGGCAAGGGCGCCGTCTTCCCCTTGATGGTGAAGGTGTCGGTGCGCTCGGTGAGCACGGTCGAACCATCACTGGCCAAATGGTGGATCTCGAAGGCCAGGGCGTCGCATACACCCATGAACATGTTCAGGACGCCCATGGTGGCTTCGATGCCCTCGGCCGGATCCATGGGGATGTTGTGGTACACGACGTCGTCGGAGAAGAAGGGGCGGAGGGCCTCTGCGTCCCGCTTGGCGGCCACGGCGCAGAATTCCCGCACCACCGATTCGGCACTGTCCATGCTCAACCTCGCTATCCGTCGCCGGGCTGACCGGCGCCCGGCGTCACGCTAGTCATTCGTCCGGCAAGATTGGCCGGTGCCCACACCCGGTTCCCACCTGGTCGTGCTGGCGCCCATGCGCCCCGAGCTGTCAGCCGTGGTGCGGGCCAGCCGCTTGACCCGTTCACGCTCGGGTGGACCGTTCAGTCACACCGGCACCATCGGGCGCTGGTCGGTGGGGGCCGGCCTGGTCGGTATGGGACCAGAACGAGCCCGCGCCTTTACCGAGCAGATTCTCGAGCAGGGCCCGGTCGATCACGTCATGGTGGTCGGCATCGCCGGCGGGCTCGACCCCGACCTCCCGGTCGGTGCGGTCATGGTCCCCCGTTCGGTCCGGTACTACCCCGACGGGGCCGAGCACCTGGCCCGACCCCTGGGCGATCGGGTGGCCCGCGGCACCCTCATGACCACGCCGTCGCTCCTGAGCGACCCCTCGCAGTGGCGCCCGCTGGCCGAGGACGGAGTGGGCGCACTCGACATGGAGGCCTCTGGCGTGGCCGAAGCTTGTGACGTGGCCGGCGTGCCCTGGTCGGTCTACCGCGGCATCAGCGACCGTCCCGACCAACGGCTGGTGGACCAAGCCGTGTTCGGGCTGAGCACACCAGACGGAGGGGCCAAACTGCCAGCGGTCGCCCGCTACGTGGTCCGCGACCCCAGACGAATCGTGACCCTGGCCCGGCTGGGACGGGACATGCAGCGAGCGGCCCGGGCCGCGGCCGAGGCCGCAGCGTCCGACATCGCTCGCAGCTAATCCTCGTCGGTGGCAGACCGGTCATGGCCCACCAGTTGGCGAGCAATGACGTGCACATCGATCGCTTCGGGTCCGGCCAGCCGCAGGAGCTTCTGGATGACGGAACCCCCACGGGCCAAGGATTGCCAGCGGGTGTGCTGGGACGTCCCCACCACGATCTGAGTGATCTGGTGCTCGACCGCCGTGGACACGATGGCGGCGGCGACATCCTCGGCTTGCACTTCTTGCCAGACGCCTCCGACGGCCACGACCAGTTTCTGGAGCGGTTCGATGGAGGTGCGCGCACTGTCGCTATCGGCCGGCACCACGTGGAGGGCCAGCAGGTCGGCCTTCATGCGCGCCGCCACGCGGGCAGCCCGGCGGATCACCCCATCGTTGCCGGGCGCGCCGGTAACCGCCACCATGATCCGCTCGGCGGTGTCCCACACTTCACCGTTGCCGTTGGTTCCTCGCGAACGGAGGAACTCGAGCAGTTCCTCCTCGGTCTCGTCGGCCACGAAGCGCAGGGCCAGCTCGCGCAGAGCCACCAGGTTCTCCATCCGGAAGAATCCGTTCAGCGCCGCCGGCACCTTCTGGGCCGGATAGATGTTCCCGTGCAGCATCCGTCGTCGCAGCTGGTCGGCCGACGAGTCGATCAACTCGATCTGGTCGGCCCGGCGGACCACCCAGTCCGGCACCCGTTCGCGAATGCTGACATGGGTGATCCGCTCGACGGCTTCGGATAGCGATTCGATGTGCTGGATGTTGACAGTGGTGATGACGGCGATGCCGGCCTCGAGGATGGCCAGCACGTCCTCCCAGCGCTTCTCATTGGGTCCGGACCCCGGCACGTTGGTGTGAGCCAGCTCGTCGATCAGGACCACTTCAGGGCGACGGTCCAGGACGGCCTGGAGGTCCATCTCCTCCCACATCGATTCCCGGTAGGCCACCTCCTTGCGAGGCACCTGCGGCAGGTCGCGTACCTGCTCGATGGTCAAGGGCCGCTGGTGGGTCTCGACGAAGCCGATGACGACGTCGGCCCCCCGCTGGAAGCGCCGCCACCCCTCGTCGAGCATGGCGCAGGTCTTGCCGACTCCGGCCGCCGAGCCGAGGTACACCCGGAAACGGCCGGTCGGCCGGACATCACCATCGTCGTCGAACCCAGGATCGCTCATATCGTGCCCATCCTCCCTGGTCCTGAGGGCTGCCTCGGTACACTCGACCAGAGGCGAGAGGACGCATGCCCACCACGATCGAGTCGTCCAGAAAATCCGCGATAGGCGGCGCAGCCGCTCTGGCCGGACTGGCGGTGCTGACCGTGGCCATGGTGCCCGCCCGCAACCACCTCAGCGTAGCCATTCCCGCCTTGACCTATGTGGTGCCGGTGATCGTCGGCGTGGTGCTCGGCGGCTTGCTGCCCGGGGTGCTGGCCGCGGTGGCGGGCTTCCTGCTCTACGACTTCTTCTTCCTGCCCCCCTATGACACCTTCACCGTCCGGTCACCCCAGAATTGGCTGGCCCTCCTGGTGTACCTGGTGGTGGCCCTGGTGGTGACCCGGGTCGTCACCAACCTCAAGGAGGCGCGGGAGGAGGCGCGGGGGCGCGAGGAAGACACCGGACGGCTGTTCGAACTCTCCCAGACCCTCATCGGCGACCTGTCGCTGACGCAGCTGCTCGAGCACATCGCCCGGTCGGTGCAGTCGGCCTTCGCACCACGCTGGACCGCCCTGCTCCTGCCCACGGGCGAAGGCACTGATCTCCAGCTGGCCGCTTCGGCCGGCGCTCCGCTCGAACCCGAGGACGTGCGGTCGGTGACCGCCGGACACGGTGAGATCCGCTCGCTCGGCCTGCTCGGAGGCGGGCGGCCCAGCCGAGCCGCCGTGGCCCTGGTGGCGAGCAACCGGCCGGTGGGGCTGCTGGTCCTCCACGATGTGCAGTTCGCCCGCCAGGACCGTTCGCTGCTCGGGACCTTTGCCAATCAGGCCGCACTGGCCATCGAGCGGGCCCAGCTCCAAGAAGCGGTGCTGCGCTCGCGACTGCTCGAGGAAGTGGACCGCTGGCGCGGCGCCATGATGGGCGCGGTGTCGCATGACCTGCGCACGCCGCTGGCTTCGATGAAGGCGGCGGTCTCCAGCTTGCGCCAACCCGGTGGCGCGCTCGAGGCCGACGACCGATCCGAGCTGCTGGAGCTGATCGAGGTGCAGGCTGATCGCCTGGCGCGACTGGTCACCAACCTGCTCGACATGACCCGGATCGAGGCCGGGGCGCTCGAGGTCCGGCGGGCCGTCGTCAGCGTGGACGAGCTGGTGGGCGAAGCCTTGGCGGCGCTGGCCAATTCCCTCGACGGCCAGCGGGTGCGGATTGCCATGGACGCCGATCTGCCGCCCCTCTATGTCGACCACGTGCTGGCCGGCCAGGTGCTGGTGAACCTGCTCGAGAACGCAGCCCGGGTGGCCCCGGAGGACAGCCGCATCGTCGTCTCGGCCCACCTCGTCGGGGACGATCTGGTGGCCGTGGCCGTGACCGACGAGGGTCCGGGCATCCCGCCCGATGAGAGGGCCCGGGTCTTCGAGATGTTCAATCAGATCGGTGGCGGTGGCCGAGCCGGGCTGGGCCTGGCCATCGCCAAGTCATTCGTGGAAGCCCACGGCGGCACCATCTGGATCGATCCGGATGTCGAGCGGGGCACGCGTGTCACCTTCACCCTGCCGGCCGCCGCCGACAGCGCCGCCGACGAGATGGTCGACATCCCGGCGGTGGCGCATGGATCGGGGGGGACGCCGACATGAGCAGGATCCTGGTGGTCGATGACGATCAGCCTTTGGTCAAGGCGCTTCGCATCGGCCTGACCGCCCGGGGGGATGACGTGGTCACCGCGGCGACGGGCACTGACGCCATCAACCAGGTGGCGCTGGTCGACCCCGACCTGGTGATCCTCGACCTGGGCCTGCCCGACATGGACGGCCTGGAGGTCTGCCGGCGCATCCGGCAATTCTCCGAGGTCCCGGTCATCGTCCTCTCTGCGTACGGCGATGAACGCCGCAAGGTCGAAGCGCTCGACGGCGGCGCCGACGACTTCATCACCAAACCCTTCGGTATGGCCGAACTCGAGGCTCGGCTGCGGGTGGCGTCCCGTCATGCCGCCATGCGCGACGGCGGCAATCCCGGTCAATCGCCCGTGCTCGAAGTCGGATCGCTCTCGATCGACCAGGTCCATCACATGGCCTCGCGACACGGCCAACCAGTGGCGCTGACCAGCCGGGAATTCGACCTGCTGGCCTACCTGGCTCGCCATGCCGGCAAGGTCTGTACCCATCACATGATCCTCAAGGACGTGTGGGGACCTGGCTACGGCGACGAATCCAACTACGTCCGGGTGTACGCCCACCGGTTGCGCCGCAAGCTCGGGGATGAATCGGGCACGATGCTGCGAACGGTGCCGGGTATCGGCTACCAGCTAC
The DNA here is from genome assembly GCA_036489775.1 of Acidimicrobiales bacterium. Lineage (GTDB taxonomy): Bacteria > Actinomycetota > Acidimicrobiia > Acidimicrobiales > RAAP-2 > Bog-473. Next base: position 13,720 of record DASXFC010000008.1, read on the forward strand.
TGGCGGACTCCCACGACGAGCGAGCGGGCCCAGACCGGAACGAATAGAGCGGGCTGTCGATGACCAGAGCCTTACTGGTCCCAGCATCAATATTCGTGGACGGAGCGCAATGGCCGGCTCAGGGCGCTGCTGCCTAAGGTGAATCCCCAGGGGGCATGCGCTCGATGAGGGGTGGAGATGGCATTTGATCTGAGGGGCTGCCGGGCCTTGGTGACCGGGGCATCGTCGGGCATCGGTGAGGGCCTGGCCGAAGCACTGGCCCGCCGAGGTGCCGTGGTAGGTATCTGTGCCCGCCGCGGCGAGTTGCTGGCCGACGTGGTGGGGCGCTGTATGGAGTACTCGCCCGAGAGCCGGATGTGGGTGACCGACCTGGCCGATGACAACGCGGTGGACCAGCTCGCCGTGGACGTGGTGGACGCCTTCGGCGGGGTGGACCTCCTCATCAACAATGCCGGCATCCCCAAGCGACGACACGTCACCGCCCTCACCATCGAGACCATCACCCAGGTGATGCACATCAACTACCTCTCACCCATCCGCCTGACCATGGCGCTGCTGCCCCAGATGCTCGAACGGGGATCGGGCACCATCGTGAACATCTCATCCATCGCCGCCCTGCTCAGTGCGCCGGGTGAGGCGGCTTATGACGCGTCCAAGGCAGCCATCACCGCTTTCAGCGAGGCCATGGCCGTCGACCTGTGGGACTCCGGCATCCGGGTCATGGCGGTGTATCCCGGGGTGATCGACACGCCGCTGTTCAGCCTGCCCGACAACGACATCCCGGACCTTCCGGTGCCGGCCGAGCCGGTGTCGGTAGCGGTCGAATCGATCCTGCGCGGCCTCGACGACGGCGCGGCCCAGGTCTTCGTGCCCGAGTTCTTCAAGGACATCGCGGCCGGGAAAGCCCAGGACGTCGCCGCCTTCCTGGCCGGCACGGCCGAGTTCCTGCGCACCCGACAGATCCCCCAGTTCTGATGCCGGCCCCGCTGATCTCCGACCTGCCGGTTGACCCGGGCCGCGCCGGCATGCACGCCGGCCGGCTGGAGCGGCTGAACGAGCACTTCACCGATCGCTACATCGAAACCGACAAGATGGTCGGCTGCCAGATCACAGTGGTCCGCCATGGCGCAGTGGCCTACTACCGCTCTCTCGGTCAGCGCGACCGCGAGCGGTCGTTGCCGATGACCGACGACACCATCTTCCGCATCTATTCGATGACCAAGCCGATCGCCTCGCTGGCTCTCATGCAGCTTTACGAGCGTGGCTTGTTCCAGCTGACTGACCCGGTGCATCGTTACATTCCCGAGTGGCGCACCCTGCAAGTGGCCGAACGGAAGTCTGACGGCGCGGTGGAACTGGTCAAACCCCGTCGCCCCATGAACGTGCGGGACGTCCTGATGCACATGACCGGACTGCCGGGCGGCTTGGTCCCGACCGATCCGATCGACAAGGCGTTCGCCCAAGCGCTGGCGCCGCGCCGCTCCGGCATGACCATCGAGGGGATCACGGCGGTCCTGGCCGAGCATCCACTCAAGTTCCATCCGGGCGAGCACTGGAGCTACGGGTTGTCCACTGACATCGTGGGCCGGCTGGTCGAGATCCTCTCGGGACTGCGGTTCGACGACTACCTGCGACAGGAGATCTTCGAGCCGCTCGGCATGGCCGACACCGGCTTCGTCGTGCCCCCGGCGTCGGTGCACCGCTTCGCCGCCTGCTACCAGTACCAGCCGGCGGCGGCCACCTCCCTGATGGATGACCCGACCACCAGCCAATACCTCCGATCACGTTCGTACCAGTCCGGTGCCGGCGGCCTGGTCTCCACCACGGCGGACTACGTGGCCTTCTGCCGCATGCTGGCCAACGGAGGCCAGCTGGACGGACAGCGGGTCATCGGGCGCAAGACGATCGAGCTGATGACGGTGAACCACCTGCCCGGCGGAGCCACCCTGAACGAGCTGGCCGTCGGAGGATTCGGGGAGGCCGGTTTCGACGGTGTCGGCTTCGGGCTCGGCTTCGCCGTGGGTCAGGGCCCGGCCGCTACCGCCCAAGCCGGTTCAGCGGGCGACTACTACTGGGGTGGGGCGGCCAGTACCACCTTCTGGGTGGATCCGGTCGAGGACCTCTTCGTGGTCTTCATGACCCAGCAGTTCCCGTCCCCGGCCTACCCGTACCGGGCTCAACTCAGGGCCCTGGTGTACCAGGCGATCGAGGACTGAGCCATGGCGGAATCGCTCGAGGAGATCTCCCTCTACGAAGGCTTGCTCACCACCCGGGCCATCCGGCGCTACACCGACGACCCGGTGCCCGACGAGGTGCTGCGAGACATACTTTTCGCGGCCACCCGGGCCCCCAGCGGATCGAACCGCCAGCCCTTCCGCTTCATCGTGTTGACCGATGGCCCGGTGGCAACCGAGGCCAAGCGGCTCATCGGCACGGCAGCCCGGCGCTTCTGGAACGAGAAGAGGGCGGCCGACGGCTACGACCGGGGGTCGGGGACGCAGGACGACTCGCCGAAGGCCCGCATGGCCCGCACCATGCAGCACTACGTCGACCAATATGAGACGGTGCCGGTAGTGATCCTCCCGTGCTTCGTGCAGTACCGCCACACGGCCTACACCGACGGCGGCTCGGTCTACCCGGCCTGTCAGAACCTGCTGCTGGCCGCCCGGGCCCTCGGTTACGGAGGGGTGATGACCAGCTGGCAGTTCGCGGTCGATGCCGAGCTGCGGGAGTTGCTGCACATTCCCGAGGAGGCGCAGATCATGGCCACCATCACGGTGGGCAAGCCGGTGGGGCAGCACGGCCCGGTGCGCCGCCGACCACTGCCCGAGCTGGTGTTCGGCGAGCGCTGGGGTGAGCCGCCGCCCTGGGCCATCGACCCCGACGGGGTGCAGCACACGTCCGCAGGGCCACCGAAGGACACGTAATCTGGAGGCGTCGCCGACGTCCCTTGGAAGGCTGCCATGCACACCCTTGATGCCCCCGTATTCGACGCCGACAATCACTATTACGAGGCGCTCGACGCCTTCACCCGGCACCTCGACCCGGCACTGGGGGACCGGGTCATCCAGTGGGTCGACGTCGGCCGGCGCCGCTACCACGTCATCGGCGGACACATCAACCACGCCGTAAGCAACCCCACCTTCGATCCGGTCTCACCCGCCGGTTCGTTGATGGACTACTTCCGGGGCAATCCCAACGGCCGGCCCATGCACGAGTTGATGGGCACCCCTGAACCCATCCGGCCCGAGTACCGGGACCACGACGAGCGGCTGCGGGCGATGGATGCGCAGGGCCTGGCCCAGGTCTGGCTCTTCCCCACGCTGGGCATGCTCTACGAGGAGGCCCTCAAGCACGACCCCGGAGCCGTCGTCCTCCTGTTCCGGGCCTTCAACCGCTGGCTGGCCGAGGACTGGGGGTTCGCCTATCAGGACCGCATCTTCGCCGCGCCCTACATCACGCTGGCCGACGTCGACGAAGCGGTGGCCGAGCTGGAGTGGGCCCTCGATCGCGATGCCCGCACCATCGTCATGCGCACGGCGGCGCCGACCACGGCCCTTGGCCCCTTCTCGCCCGCTCATGAACGCTTCGATCCCTTTTGGGCCCGGGTCAACGAGGCGGGCATCACCGTGGTGGTGCACGCCGGGGACAGTGGCCAATCCTCGAACGGCTACGCGGCCGACGGGTTCTCGGCTTCCTTCGGACAGAGCCGGGTCACCCCATCCATCAAGATGTGGGCCATCGAGCGGTCGGCTCACGACTTCCTGGCCACGCTCATCCTCGAACGCCTCTTCGATCGCTTCCCCAACGTGCGGGTGGCTTCAGTGGAGAACGGCTCAGATTTCCTCGGCCCGCTCTTCCACAAGCTGCGAAGTGCCGCCCGCAAGATGCCGGGCTACTTCCGCGAGGATCCGGTTGACACCTTCCGGCGCCATGTCTGGATCAACCCCTTCTGGGAAGACGACGTCGACGAGATCGTCGATCTGGTGGGAGCCGAACGGGTCATATTCGGCTCGGACTGGCCCCACATCGAGGGCCTCCCCGAACCCACCGAGTGGGTGACCGAACTCCAAAAGCTCGACGACAACGCGGTGCGGCTCATCATGGGGGGCAATGCGGCCGAACTGAACGAGCGGACGCCGGCATGACATCACCGATCGGAGAGGATCCGCCCGGGTCCGGTAACGAGACGTCGGCCCTGCCGCCTCACGTCATCGTGCTGTTCGGCGCCACCGGCGATCTGGCCGCCCGCAAGCTGCTGCCCGGCCTCTTGCACCTGGTCAACTTGGGCATGCTGACCGAGTACCGCATCATCGGCTGCTCGACCAGCGAGATCAGCGACGAGGACTTCCGCCAGATCGCCCGCCACGCCTGCGACCAGTACGCCACCGGCAAGATCTCCCTGCTCCAATGGGCCCAGTTCGAGAAGCGTCTCAGCTTCGTCCCGATCTCGGCTGGCGCCGAGGGCCTGGCCGCCGCGGTGGCCAAGGCAGAGGCGGAGATCGCCGGCGAGGACACCCGCCGACTCCACTACTTGAGCATTCCACCCTCGGCGGCCAGCGACGTCATCCACATGCTGGGCCAGGCCGACCTGGTCAAGCGGGCCCGGGTGATCATGGAGAAGCCGTTCGGCACCGACCTGGCCAGCGCCAAGGCCCTGAACGACACCGTGCATGCCATCTTCGACGAGGAGCAGGTCTTCCGCATCGACCACTTCCTGGGCAAGGAGGCGGCGCAGAACATCCTGGCCTTCCGCTTCGCCAACGGTCTCTTCGAGCCGATCTGGAACCGCGACCACATCGACCACGTGCAGATCGACGTGCCCGAGACCCTCGGGGTCGACGATCGTGTCTCGTTCTACGAGGCCACCGGCACCTTCAAGGACATGGTGGTCACCCACCTCTTCCAGATCCTCGCCTTCATGGCCATGGAACCGCCGACGGCCCTGGCCTCCGAACCGATCAGCGAGGAGAAGAACAAGGTCTTCCGTTCCATGCGCCCACTCGACGTCACTCAGGTGGTACGAGGTCAGTACGTCGGTTACCGCGACCTGCCCGGTGTGGCGCCCGATTCGGATACCGAGACCTTCGTTGCTCTGCGCTGCGAGATCGACAACTGGCGCTGGGCCGGCGTCCCCTTCTTCCTGCGGACCGGCAAGGAGCTGGGCGGGGGCGAGCGCATTATCTCGATCGCCTTCCGCGAGCCGCCCAAGAGCATGTTCCCGGAGAACTCGGGCGTGGGGACGCAGGGGCCAGACCATCTCACTTTCGACTTGGCCGACTCCTCCAAGCTGTCGCTCTCCTTCTACGGCAAGCGACCTGGTCCAGGCATGAAGCTCGAGAAGCTGAGCCTCCAGTTCGCCCTGCACGACACCGGCCAGGACGCCGACGTCCTGGAAGCCTACGAGCGCCTCATCTACGACGCCATGCTGGGCGACCACACCCTCTTCAACACGGCTGAGGGCATCGAGCGACTCTGGGAGCTTTCGACCCCCCTGCTGGACGACCCGCCGCCGGTGCAGCCCTACGAGAAGGGTACCTGGGGCCCGCCCACCATCAATGACCTCATCGCACCGCGTCGCTGGCGGCTGCCCTTCGAACGGCGCTGGCGCGGCTCAGTGAGCTAAGAGCCGGCGGCGGCACCCGTGGTCGGTCAGTTAGAGCTTGGAGGAAGCCATCGTTGATCCGGGCGGTGGCGCAGTCACTGAGATTGGTTCGCCCCAGTCCGAGAGCGTCGACGTGGCCGTGCCCTCTGAATCGGTCGACACCTCGGTGGTCGGAAGGGTCATTGCCCCTGTCGACACGTTGAACTTGTTCGTGACCTTCGGGGTCGACTTGGTGGCGGCAACCGTCCAATTGAGGACGTCGTAGGTCGTCCCGTCGACGACGTCGGTCGAGACGTTCGTACCTTTCGCCTTCGGAAGCAGTCCGGTTATTGAAGGCAACGTGACGTCCGCCTTGATGGCTCTGTATTTACTGGTCCCGGACTTCCACACTTCCCACTTGTGTCCCAGTTTCTTGGCGTCGGCCGAACTCAGGCCAAAGAGCGTGGTGAGACCTAGGGCGTTCCCTTCGACATAGGCGTCGGTCGTGGTCACTTCGACGGAAAGAACCGCTTTGTTCGAGCTGACCAATTCCTTGCCACTGTTCGTCCCGACATCGGCCAGGATTGTCTCTGTCCTCGAGGCGGAACTCGAGTGCGCCACAAAGTCAACGTGAGCACTCCCTGCCTTGGTAATCGCCGCATCAGTCGCTTTGATGAGCGAACTGGCCGAGACGACGTTCGCCGCTCCCGCCGTGGCTGAAAAAACGAAGAGCGCGGTGGCTAGCAAACCGAGGACAAGAGCACCGACCCGGAGACGCCCATTTCGGCGCTCCAGAATGGTGCGCACGTCAGTTAACGCGTCAACACGGCTGGTACTTCTGACATTTCGCATCGGGGTCAGAGACTAGTTCCATCTGTTCGCATTCATCCGCCTGCGGGGTCCGACCAGGTACACGACGGCGATGAACGCCCCCACGATTCCGAACACGAGCCATCCCAAAATTGTGCTGATCGCCCAGATCGCCTTTGTCCGTGGTGGCATGGCGTCACGGGGCCTCCTCGCCAGGTCATAGACGGCCCACATCACGAGCACCAGGGATGCGCCATAGACAACAAGAGTCGGCGTCATCGGCTATTCACCATCGCGGATTCCGCTTCTCACTTCTCCAGCTTGACCAGCGCCTCGTTCAGCTGGAGGACGTCGATGTACGAGGTCCCCAGGAAACCCAGCTCGGTACCCATGGTCTCCCGGTGGATCAACTGCGTGAGGTCAGAGCGTGACAACCCGGTGGCTGTGGAGACCATGGGGATCTGGACCAAGGCATCTTCGGCACTGATGTCGGGGTCGTATCCACTTGCCGATGTCGTGACGAGGTCCGGGGTCGGGTCGACATCGCGCTTGTGCCAGTAGGCCACGAGTTCCTTCGTATACGTCACCAGTTCTTGCGAGCGGGGCCCCAGGTTGGTGGCACCCGACTCCCCCGGCTGCCCGTTGGCGACGAGTGGGTCATCCCCGGGGTGCTCAGCCGGGCTCAACTTCGCACTGGCATAGGGACCGAGGTCATCGGGACGGCCTTGGAACACGCAGCTACCCAGCGCATGTCCGGGGCACTTCGTGTCGGACCAATTCTGGCCGATGAGGGTCGACCCGTTGGCAGTAATCGACCCATCCGCCTGGTGTTTGAAGAACAGCTGCGAGATGCCGGTTCCGGCAAACGCAAAGGCGAAGGTCAGAGCCAGAATGACGACGCAAAGAATGACCGATCGGCGCAAGTGGGCGAGCATTAGTAGGTCTCCATCAGTAGGCGTGCAGCGCGACCAAGATGAGGTCGATCAGTTTTATGAAGATGAAAGGGACGATGACCCCGCCCACCCCGTAGATCCAGACGTTGCGACGCAGGATGGCCGCCGAACCGGCCGCCCGGAATTTCACTCCACGTAGGGCCAGTGGGATAAGGGCGATGATCACGAGCGCGTTGAATATGACAGCCGAGAGCACGGCGCTCTGCGGGCTGTGCAAGTGGAGGATGTTGAGGGCCTTGATTTGCGGGAAGACCACCACGAAAAGAGCAGGGATGATGGCGAAGTACTTGGCCACGTCGTTGGCGATGGAGAAAGTGGTCAGCGACCCTCTGGTGATCAGGAGCTGCTTGCCGATCTCGACTACGTCGATGAGTTTGGTGGGGTTGGAGTCGAGGTCGACCATGTTGCCGGCTTCCTTGGCCGCCGTGGTCCCCGTGTTCATAGCCACGCCGACGTCAGCCTGGGCCAGGGCGGGGGCATCGTTGGTGCCGTCCCCCGTCATAGCGACCAGCTTTCCGCCCTCCTGCTCGGCTTTGATCAAAGCCAGCTTGGCTTCGGGCGTTGCCTCAGCGAGGAAGTCGTCAACGCCGGCTTCCTCAGCAATAGCCGCCGCGGTGAGGGGGTTGTCGCCAGTGATCATGACGGTACGAATGCCCATTGAGCGCATTTCGGCGAACTTCTCTTTGATGCCCTGCTTGACTACGTCTTTCAACTCGATGACACCGAGGATGTCCCCCCCATCAGCCACCACCAGCGGAGTGGATCCGGCCCGGGACACACGCTCGACAATGTCGTCGAGACCTGGAGGCACGGTGCCACCCTGTTCGCTGGCCCACTGCTTCACCGACTCGGCCGCGCCCTTGCGGATCTGGCGACCGCCGAGATCCAGGCCGGACATCCGCGTCGTGGCCGTGAAGGGCACGAAGACGTGGTCACCCTCGAGCTCGCGCTCGCGGATGTTGAAACGTTCCTTGGCCAGCACCACGATGGAGCGACCCTCCGGCGTCTCATCAGCCAACGAGGCCAGCTGTGCCACATCGGCCACATCGCGCTCATCATGCCCGCCCACCGGATAGAAATCCGACGCCATGCGGTTGCCCAGGGTGATCGTGCCGGTCTTGTCCAGCAGGAGGGTCTGCACGTCACCGGCCGCCTCGACGGCGCGGCCGCTCATGGCCAGCACGTTGCGCTGAACCAGGCGGTCCATGCCAGCGATACCGATAGCGGACAGCAAGGCGCCGATAGTGGTCGGGATGAGACAGACCAACAGCGAGACCAGGATCACCACCGAGACACTGGACCCCAAGAAGATGCCGAATGCTTCGAGGGACACCACGACCGGAATGAAGATGATGGTGAGAACGGCCAAGAGGATCGTCAGGGCAATCTCATTCGGCGTCTTCTGCCGGTTGGCCCCCTCCACTAGGGAGATCATCCGGTCCAGAAAGGTCTGACCGCGCTCGGCCGTGATGCGGACGACGATGCGGTCCGACAGGACCTTGGTCCCGCCGGTGACGGCCGAGCGGTCGCCACCAGACTCCCGGATCACCGGGGCGGACTCACCGGTGATGGCCGACTCGTCGACCGACGCAATGCCCTCGACAATCTCACCGTCGGAGGGAATCAGGTCGCCCGCCTCGCAAACCACCATGTCGCCCTTGGCCAACTCGGCCGCCGGCACCAGCTCCTCAGTGTTGTCGGCGCGCAGGCGCCGGGCTTCGGTTTCCGAACGCATCTTCCGGAGGGTGTCAGCCTGCGCCTTGCCCCGCCCTTCGGCCATGGCCTCGGCGAAGTTGGCGAAGATGACGGTCAAGAAGAGCCAGATGGTGATGGACCAAGTGAACGTGCCCGGGTGGGCAATGGCTTCAACAAAGGTGATGATGGAACCCACCAGCACCACGAACATGACCGGGTTGCGAATCTGGGTAGCCGGGTTCAGCTTCTTGATGGAATCGATCAGCGCCTGGCGGAGAATCGGGCCGTCAAAGAGGCCTCGGGCCTCAGCCACTCCGTGAGCCCCCGATGTCGGGGTCGGCTGTGTTGGTTCGGTGGCAGTGATCGTCATTAGAAGAACTTTCCGTGGCTGAGTTGCTCGACAATCGGCCCGAGCGAGACGGCGGGGAAGAAGGTGAGACCACCGATGATGATGATGACTCCGATGGTGAGCCCTACGAACATGGTGTTGTCGGTACGGAAGGTGCCGAGCGACTCAGGCACCACTGGCTTGGCCGCCAGAACCCCTCCCAGGGCGAGTGCCGGGATCATGATCCCGTAGCGACCGAGCATCATGTCGATCCAGCCAATGACGTTATAGAAAGGCGTATTGCCCGTCAGGCCACCGAAGGCGGAGCCGTTGTTGTTCCCCTGCGAGGTGAGGCCGTAGAGGATCTCCGTAAAGCCGTGAGGCCCGGCGTTCTCCGGGCCTATTCGCCCGGAGTGGATCGACACCGCGATTGCCGTGAAAACCAGCACGATGAGCGGCATGACCAGGGCCCCGAGACCCGCGAGTTTGATCTCCTTGGCCTGGATCTTTTTGCCTAAGTACTCGGGTGTTCGTCCGATCATCAGGCCACCGATGAAGACGGCGATGAGGGCATAGATGAGGATGGTGTACAGACCGCTGCCGGTTCCACCCGGCGTCACCTCCCCGAGCATCATCCCGCTGAGAAGGCCCAAGCCACCGATCGGGGTAAATGAGTCATAGGAAGCATCGGCGGATCCGGTGGAAGTGTTCGTCGAGGACACACCGAACAACGCTGTCGTGGTGTCGCCGAAGCGCACCTCCTTGCCTTCGGTGTTCCCGACATTGGCGTGCACGCCGGCCGTAGCGATTGCCGGGTTCTGTTGGTGCTCAGCGATGGCGGTGAACGACACCCACGAAGCGAAGATAATGACCATGGCGGCCAGGAGGGCAGCGCCGTGCCGGATACTGCCGACCATTTTTCCGAAGGTGTACGTCAAGGCGAAGGGAATGGCGAGCAGGAGATAGATGGACAGCCAGTTGGTGAGGCCGGTGGGATTCTCGTAGGGGGTGGCCGAGTTGGCGTTAAGGAAGCCACCTCCGTTGTTGCCCAGCTGCTTGATCGCCTCCATGAAGCCGATGGGACCCCGAGCGATTGTCTGGGTCACGCCGTTCAGGTAATCGTGGATGTTGACGGTCCCGGACAAGGTCTGGACCGCACCCTGTCCCACGAAGATGATGCCGAAAACAAAGGCGATCGGAATGAAGATGTAGAGAACGGCCCGAGTCATGTCGACCCAGAAGTTCCCGATGGTCGGTGAGTTGCGCCGGGAGAATCCCCGCACCATGGCGATGGCCACGGCGATGCCGATGGCCGGGCTCACGAACTGCTCGAAGGTCAGCGCACCAATCTGGGAGAAGTACGACATCGTCGTCTCCCCCCCGTAGTTCTGCCAGTTCGTGTTGGTGACGAAAGAGCCGGCGGTGTTGAAGCTGAGAGCCGGGGAGACGGCACCGAGATGCTGCGGGTTGAGGGGCAGCGACCCCTGAATGCGGATGATCAGGTAAGTGATCGCCATAGCGATCGTCGTAAAGATGATCATGGAGGCGGCGTAGCGCTTCCAGTTCTGCTCCTTCTCGGGGCCGGTGCCCAGCATCTTGTAGACGGGACGCTCGGCCCACGCCAAGAAGTGCACCCGGCCGTCGAAGATGGCGGCCATGTACGACCCGAGGTAGCGCCAGGTCAGTCCGAGCGCGATAACCAGGATGATGATCGTCCAGGTAATGCCCACGTCAGAACTTCTCGGGCTTGAACATGGCGACGCCCAGGTAGAGGAACATCACGATTGATATGCCGAGGAGGAGGCCCTGGACCCAGGTCATACCCGGTCCAAAGCCCAGATGAGCCCGAGCATCAGCAATGCGAATGCCACGAACCCGACTACCGCGAGAAAGTCACCCATGGACAAACCATCGCCGAGGCCCCATCAACACGAAGTGAACAACGGCTCGCTGGCATTAATTCGATATCAACGGGCCGGCGCCACGTCTTCTGGCCCGACGCGGAGAACGGCGTTGCCGCTTTTATACGGATCGAAGCGTTATCTGCTGACCCTGAGGAGTGGACGGGCCAAGCCCGTCATGACCTCCGACGATTACCGACCAACTACGGAATTAGCAGGACGCGCCCGAACGATTGGCGGCTCTCGATGTAGGCGTGGGCTTCGGCTGCCTCAGCCAGCGGGTAGGCCCGGTCGATCACGACCCGCAACGCACCGCTGGCGATGTCGGCCAAATGACCGGCGATCATCGGATAGGCCCGCGGGAACAGGAACAGCTCGGCTCCGAGGAAGTAGCCCGAGAGCGTCTGGTTGTTAGGCCGCATGCCTGAGATATCGAGGGTCTCCGCGGCCACCCGGCTGGCGTCACCCACGCTGACGCAACGCCCCCGGTAGGCCAGGGCGTTGATGCTGCCCTGGAGGGTGGTACCTCCCACCGAGTCGACGATGACGTCGATGCCACGGCCGTCGGTCAGACGGCGCGCTTCGGCCACAAAGTCGCTGGTGGCGTAGTTGATGCCCTCGTCCAGGCCGAGCTCGGCCAGCCGGGCCAGCTTGTCGTCACTCGACGCCGTGGCGAAGACGCGGGCACCGGCCCGCTTGGCCATCTGGATGGCGGCGATACCCACCCCGCCGGCACCGGCATGGATGAGGGCCGTCTCACCCGCCTGGAGTCGACCGAACTCGAACAGGCAATCATCAGCCGTCCCGAACGGAACCGGGACGCAGGCCGCCTGATCGGTTGGCAATCCCTCGGGGATTTTCCAGGCAAACCCGGCCGGGACCACCCGCAGGGCGGCGTGAGAGCCATCGAGGCCGACGGTGACGACCCGGTCACCAGGAGCGAATCCTTTGACCTGGACGCCCACCTCGAGGATCGTCCCGGCACACTGGTAGCCCACGATGTGGGGCATCCGGCCCAGATCACCGCCCAGCCGGTTGAGCGTGTCCCCGCCCTCGATACTGATGGCCTCCACCTGCACCAGCACATCGCCCGGACCCGGAACGGGGTCTGGAACGTCCTCATACCGCAGGACTTCGGGAGCACCTGTTTCGTAGTACACCGCTGCCTTCATCGTCACTGTCTAGCAAGATGAGGCCATGCAGGCACTGGTCATCGGCGGTGGGTCGGGCATCGGCGCAGAACTGGCGGGCCTGCACCGGGCGCAGGGCACGACGACCATCGTGTGGGACGTGGCCGGAGAACGGGACGCCACCTGCGACATCACGGATCCGGCCGCCATCGAACAGGCCGTCGCCGGGCTCACGACCGTTCCGGAACTCATCACCATCACCGCCGGCGTGGGGCATGCGGGGTTGCTGACTGAGGCCGACCCCGCTGAATGGGACCGCATCATGGCCGTCAACGCCCGGGGGCCGTGGCTCTGCATGCGCGCCCTGGCCTCGGCTCTGCAGGCAGCCGGACAGCGCGGATCGATTGTGGCGACGTCCAGTATCAGCGCCCGGTTGGCCGACCGCGGCATGGGGCTCTACTGCGCGTCGAAGGCGGCCCTCAGCATGGTGGTCAAGGTGGCCGCGGCGGAATGGGGTCCGTGGGGAATCCGTGTCAACGCCATTGCACCGGGCGTCACCGTGACGCCGATGCTCGGTGGCACTGAGGACGCCCCGTGGCTCCGCGGTCCGGCCGAGCGGACGGCACTGGGGCGGCTGGGCCAAGCCAGTGACATTGCCGAGGCCATCGTGGCGCTGCACCAGATGTCCTGGGTGACCGGTCAGGTCCTCGAGTGCGACGGCGGCCTCTCACTGCAGAGCCCCATCGACCCGCTGGGCGAGATGGAGAAGCTGCGCCGGGACCGGTCACGCTGAGCAGCGGTGCTGGAGCGAGTCCGCTCACTCCCGACGTCCTCCGCGCCTACGCACCCGATCCCGCGAGATATCGGTCCGCCAGTCCCACCTGGCTCGGCGAGCTCGACCTGGCGGTCTCGCCGGCCCATGTGCGCATGGGTATCCGGGCGCTCGAACAAGCGGAATGGCTGATCGCGGACGAGCTGGCCCCATCCGAGTTGGCCCTGCGTCGGAGGCTCCTGAACGAGCAGCGGGACCTGGTGTTCGCCTGCTGCGAGTCCGCCGAGGGCGCGGCCGGGGAGACAGCCGCTCTGATCGACGATTGGTTACGGGCCCGGGGACAATCGGTCGAACCACACGACGAAACCCACCCATTGGTCCGGGCCGGGTTGGCCGTGCAGGAAGACCTCTGCCTCATGGTGCGACGGCAGGGCGCCTGGCATCTCGACGGGGCCATTCTCTGTTTCCCCTCCATGTGGTCCCTCAGGGACAAGTTGGAGTTACCCATGGCCAGGGTCCACGGCCCGGTCGACCACTATGCCGAAGAACTGTCGTCCAAGGCGGACACCTTCCTGGACCGCCTGATCCCGGGCCGGCTGGTCACGCGGCGCAACCTCTCCCTGTGGCCGTGCTGCCTGCTCTTCGTACCAACACTGAAACTCGACGCGTCGCTTTGGGACCCGGTGCCGCCTTCCGGTCTGCCGCGCCTGTGGCTGCGTAGCGAGCGGCAGACATTGCGCCGCCTACCGGGAAGCGGCGCCATCCTCTTCACCATCAAGGTTCAGATGGTGCATCTCAGCGCGCTCGGTCACCGGCCTGATCTCGCGGCGACCCTGGCCGCTTGGTTGCGCGGTCCTGGTGGTGAGAGCCGTCGTCAGCAGCTGGGTCAGCTGCTCGGCCCGGACCTGGCCTGGCTCGATGGCGTGGCCGCCAGCGCTTCGGCGTAGTCGCCGGCCCGCTGGAACCGGAGCCCGTCGTAGATGATGGGCAACAGGGCGGTGGGGTCGGCGCCGTGGTCGCCGGCCATGCAGCACCCGCTCACCAGAGACATCACGACCTCGCCGGTGACGTCGGGCCGGACGGCGCCGGCCTGCTTGGCCCGCTCGAGCAACAGACCCAGGGCCTCGAGCATGGCCTCCTTGGGAAATTCGAATTCCTCGTCGGAATCAACGATGGCCATGATCAGGTCTCGCTTCGACATGTTCACCTCGACCACGTGGTCGAGGAATCCGAAGAAGGCGGCCACCGGATCATCGGCCGTGGCCCGGCATTTCGCCTCGGCGGTCAACGTCTCCACCCACTCCATGAAAATGGCCTCAAAGAGCTTCTCTTTGGTCGGGAAGTGGCGGTAGAGCGTGCCGACGCCGACGCCCGCCTTCTCAGCGATGACATCGACCGGCACCCCGAGACCTTCAGCTGCGAATACCGCCTCGGCCGCCTCGAGCACCCGGGCCCGATTGCGCTGGGCATCGGCTCGCATCGGTCGCGTCACTGCCGCGCAGGGGTCCTCGTCCTCAGCTTGATTCACGTCCACAGATTCTCACTTCCTCCCCATTGACAAACGGAACCATCGTTCCGTATAGTCTAAGTGGAACCAGTACTCCGATTGTACTCCGCATCACCGACTATGCCAAGCCTCAAGCTCAAGGGAGCCACCGAATGACCACAACCCTCGATCCCGAGCCCTTCACGCTCGACGAAACCGCCTCTGACCTGGACCCGAGGCGGTTCCGGGCCCTGGCGGTCATCGCCGTGGCCCAGCTCATGGTCGTCCTCGACGCCTCAGTCGTCATCATCGCCCTGCCCTCGGCCCAACGGGCGCTCCACATCTCGACGGCCAACCGCCAGTGGATGCTGACGGCCTACACCCTGGCCTTTGCCGGCCTGCTGCTGCTCGGGGGCCGCATCGCCGACTACCTGGGTCGCAAGCGGATGTTCATCATCAGCCTGCTCGGCTTCGCCGCCGCTTCTGCCCTCGGTGGTCTGGCCGTCAACTCCGCCATGCTGTTCGGAGCCCGGGCCCTTCAAGGCGCCTTCGCCGCCGTCATGGCTCCCGCCGCCCTCTCCCTTCTGACCGTGGCATTCACTGAGCCCAAAGAGCGGGCACGAGCCTTCGGCGTCTATGGCGGCATCGCCGGCAGCGGCGCCGCCATCGGCCTGATCCTCGGCGGTGCCCTCACCGAGTTCGCCTCGTGGCGCTGGACCCTTCTGATCAACGTCCCCATCGCGATCCTGGCCGCAGTGTTTGCCACCCGCGAGGTCACTGAGAGCCGGGCCTCACTCCGCCACGGCTACGACATCCCTGGCGCAGCCACGGTGACCGGCGGCCTGCTGGCATTGGTCTATGCCTTCACCAAGGCCGGATCCGATGGCTGGAGTGCGTCGCCCACCCTGATCTTCTTCGGTGCCGCTGCTGCCCTCCTCATCGCTTTCGTGGTGATCGAGATGCGGGTCTCGCACCCGCTGCTTCCCCTCCGGGTCATCCTCGAGCGCAACCGGGGCGGATCATTCCTCTCGTCGCTGCTGGTCGGCACGGCGTTGCTCGGCACCTTCCTCTCGCTCACTTACTACTTCCAGGGCACGCTGCACTACTCGGCCCTCAAGACCGGGTTCGCCTTCGTGCCCTTCTCGGCCGGCATCATCCTGGGCGCCACCGTCTCGAGCAGGGTGATGCCCCGGGTGGGTCCACGTGCCGTGACCGGCACCGGTCTCATCCTGGCCGCCATCGGACTGGGCCTGTTCACCCTGCTGGGCGTCCACTCGACGTACCCCACCCTTCTCCTGCCGGCCGAGATCATCGTCAGCCTGGGGATGGGGATGTCCTTCGTGGCCATGAGCTCGACCTCGCTGGTCGGCGTCAGCCCCGAAGATGCCGGGGTGGCTAGTGCCCTGGTCAACTCCACCCAGCAGACCGGTGGGTCACTGGGTGCCGCCCTGATCAATACCATCGCCACCACGGCGACTGCGTCCTACCTGGCCACCCACGGCCACACGGTGGCCGCGATCACCGCCGGCACTATCCACGGCTACGACAGTGCCTTCACCTTCAGCGCCGTCGCGCTGGTGGCGGCCGCCATCGTCGCCATCGCCCTGATCCGCCCTGCTCGCTCCCTGCCGGCCAACGAGGCCGAAGAGATTTTGGTCCCGATTGCCGCCTGACCAGGCGGGTCGGATCAGCGCCGGTGGGGCTCGGAGTGCTCCCAGTCACCCAGCAGAGTGCGCAACGCCGTGAGCAAGATCAAGGGCTGATCGAGCATGGCGTGGTGGCCTGCTTCGGGGATCTCGATGACCGGGGTCACCCGGCCCAATCGCTCGAACATGGACCGTCCGATGTCTGGGGTAACGAGACCGTACTCGGAGCGCAGGAGCGCCAGGCGGCAGTAGACGTCGGAGAGATACGGCGCGGCGATCGATTGCATGCCGCCGGCGAACTGCTCGAAGACGCGGCGGTCGAACTTCCACTGCCACCCACCCTCGACCGCTTTGAGCGAATGTCGGGCCACGTAGTCGACGACATACTCAAGGTAGTGCTCCTGGGCCGGCACGGTACGGAAGTGATGCACCGCTTCATCGAGGGTCGGATAGAGACGAGGCTTTCCGAACGCTTCGCGCAGATGGAAGGCGCTGATCTCCGGGTCGAGTTCGCGCACAGGCGAATCGCACACGATGACCCCGTGCACGTCCGCGGCATGGCGTGCGGCCGTGGCGATGGTCACGAAGCCACCCATTGAGTGACCGATAATTACCGGCAGTCCTGCCATGCCAATGCTCTGGGCCACCGCCACCACCTCGTCGGTCCACTGCTCGACCCCGTAGACCTCACGGTGCCCGCTGTCGCCGTGCCCAGAGAGGTCGATGGCGGCCACGCGGTACTCGGCCGCGAAGGTCGCGGCTAGGGGCGTCCACCAGTGGGCGTGGGCACCACCGCCGTGGACGAAGACCAGGCCCTTGTGGCCAGGGTCACCCCAGGACAGGTAGTGAATGGCGCACCCTTCGACGTCGACCTGCTCGTCGCGATAGGGAACGTCGATGGCGCGCTGGAACCAGCCAGGCGGAGTGGGAATCGTCACGGCACCTGCGGCAGGTGGGCTACTCGCTCACGATCTCGATGGCGTACTCGGGACAGTTGGCCACGGCCAAGCGGCACTTCTCCTCGAGCTCAGGTGGTACCTCGTCGACGATGACTGAAGCCTGCCCGTAGTCGTCGACGTCGAAGACCTCCGGGGCCAGGCCGTAGCAGCGAGCGTGACCTTGGCACTTGTCCGGATCGACCCTGACCTTCATGGGAACACCACCGGCAGCACTCGAGGTCCGCGCACCTGACCGCCGGCCCAGGTCATCGGCTTGCTCTCGTCCACCCGGTAGCTGGGGATCCGGGCCAGCCACTCCTCGACGGCGACCTGGAGCTCCATCCGGGCCAGGTTGGATCCGGCACAGCGATGGATACCCGACCCGAAGGCCACATGCCGGTTGTGGGCCCGATCGAGCTGGACCACGTCCGGACTGTCGAACACCTCGGGATCCCGATTCGCGGCGGGGAAGTTCATGAGGACCTTGTCACCCTCCTTCATCGGGCAGCCGCCGTACTCGTAATCGCCCACCACCATCCGCGCCATGGTCACCGGCGCGTAGGCTCGGAGCAACTCCTCGATTGCCGTCGGCATCAGTTCGGGTTCGGTCACCAATTGCTTCAGGTCCTCAGGATGGGTACCGAGGTGCCACAGCGACGACCCGATGGAGCTCCAGGTGGTGTCGACACCAGCGATGAGGATCAGCGCCGCCATGCCCAGCACGATGTCCATCTGGAGCGGCTGGCCGTCGACTTCGGTGTGCAGCAGCTCACTGAGCAGGTCATCACCGGGATGTTCCTGTCGTTCGGCAACCTGCGCCACGAAGAAGTTGAGCAGCCCCTCCGCCCCGTGCCGGCGACGTTCCGGGTCGTCGGCGAACTCGAGCACATCTCGTACCCACCCGGTGAACGTGTCAGCCATGTCCGAGGGCACCCCGAGGATGTGGGCGATGACCCGGACCGGAATCTGCTGGGCGTAGTCAGCGGCGGCGTCGGCATGGCCGACGTCGGAAAAGCCGTCGAGCAAGGTCCGGCAAAGTTCTCGGGTCATCGGGACGTAGCTGTCGACCCGGCGGTGTGAGAACCAAGGGAGCAGCAGCCGACGGGTCCAGGTATGGAGCGGCGGGTCGGACGAAATCGGCGGCAGCCCGTACTGCAGCTCGGGTCCGTCGTAATTCGGGTCCTCTTCTTCGCCTTCGTCACCGGGGATCACCGCCACCCGGATGGAGCTGAAATGCTCAATGTCATGCGCTATGGCGGTGACGTCTTCGTAGCGGGTGGGTAGCCAACTGCTGACCCGACGCTCGGTATGGGCGATCGGGCAGCTGCTCCGGAGCTCATCCCAGATGCTGAAGGGATCCTCGAGATAGCGAGGATCCAGAACGTCGAAATCGTTCGTCCAGTCCGCCACCGGTGCGGTGTGTGCCATTCGACCCCCCTTGGGCCACTCGGGTCTAACGCCTTCACCATACCCGCCGCTCCAGTCGATTCAGATTCCAAGGAGGTCCACAGCGCCGTGGCAGTGGAAGGACACCTGGGGCTCTCAATCTGGTGAGAAGGCGCAAGCCGCTGACGCACACGAGATAGGAGAACCAGCCATGGAGGATCAGACCCCCTCACTCCCCGAACCCCGCACCAACGCCCGCTGGCGATGGTCCACCCCAGGCCGTGCGCTCCTCGGCGGCGGGGTGCTGGCCGCCGTCCTCAGCCTGGCTCCGCTCTCGGCGGCCGGAGCCTCCACCTCGCACAACACGACAGCCCCGGCCGGGGCCAAAGGGGGCGGTCGCCCGCCCGCTGGGGCCCATCAAAACCCGACGGCGGCGGGGAAGATCACCGCGCTGAGTGGGGACGACATCACGATCGTCGGCCAAGGCAGGACGACCCAGTCCGTCGTCTATACCTCGAGCACCACCTTCCGTGACATGTCCGGCACCACCAGCGCATCGGTGCTCAAGGTCGGTGCGTTCATCTCGGCGGCTGGGACCAAGGCATCCGACGGCACGGTGACGGCCACCTCGATCATGGTGGGTGAGGGACCGCCGCCGATCCGGAGTGGCGCTCCCGGCGCAAAGGGCACCAAACCACCGGGCGGCAGGAACGGCGCCCCGGGCGCTAGCTGAGCCTGGGCGGTTCGACTGCCGCGCCACCCCGGGCGATCACGTACTGGCGCGAGGCCTCGTCGGCCGGCACCTGCAACAGGTCAGTGCCCTGGCCCCGCTGCCGGACCACGGCACCGTCGGGCGCATACTGCACGATGTAGGCCTTGCGAACCTCATCCGTCCTATTCGGCCCGGTTGAGTGGGGCGTCAGCGAGGAGAAAACCACCATGCTGCCCCGGCGGGTCGGCACGGCTACGGCGTCGCTGGGATCGCGGAGACAGACAAACCCGATGTCGGAGTATTCGTGGGCCAAGGTCCCCCGGTGGTGCAGCCGTGGGACCACCCAGGGACACCCGTTCTCCTCGGTGGCATCGGTCAGGGCGATCCAGCAGGTCAGGTACTGCTGTGGCTCCACGAAGGCGTACCCATTGTCCTGATGCCAGGGAAACGGCGCCTCGGTGTCAGGCTTCTTGTAGACGGCTTGATCCCAGTACAGCCGCACGTCTGGCCCGATCAGGTCGACGCAGAGGTCGACAAAGATCTGGCTGGCGCTCAAGCGGCGGAGCACCTCTGAGCGCTGGACCAAATGGGTGGTGAAGGTGATCTCATCGGCCCGGACGATGAAGAAACGACCACCGGGTTGCTGACGCAACACCTCCTCCCGCTCGGCTTCGACCGGGTCTATGGCTGCCGTGACTTCGTCGACCTCTGCCGGCGTGAAGGCATCTTCGAGCAAGAAGTAGCCCAGCTCGTCGTACTGGCGGGCCTGCTCAACCGAGATGATCCGAAAGGGACCCGAACGGTCTCTCCATTCGAAGCCGATGTTGAGGTCGTGTTCAGTCGGCATGGCGATGGGCACGCCCCCATTGTCACCTACGACCCGGAGAAACGCGGCTCCCGCCGCTCGGCCGTGGCTCGGATGCCCTCGGCAAAATCGGCCGTCGTGCGTAAGCGTTCCTGCTCGGCCTGCTCGTGCTCCATGGCCAGTCGAGCCTGCTCCACCAAGCCCTGGCGCAATGTCGAACGGATGGATCGAACCGCCAGCGGACCCGACATCGCGATCGCCCCAGCTCGGGCCAGCGCCGCCACGTACAGATCATTCTCCGCGGCCAATTCGTCACAGAGCCCGATGCGCAGCGCCTCATCCCCGCCGACCCGACGGCCGGTCAACAGCAGATCGGCGGCATGCTGGGGACCCACGGTGGCGGGCAGGGTGACGCTGAGCGCAAAGCCGTGGTGGAAACCCAGCCGGGCGAAGTTCGCGCTGAAACGGCTGCTGGAGCTGGCCACCCGGAAGTCGGTCGAGAGCGCCAGCCCGCAGCCGCCTCCAACGGCCGACCCCTGGACGGCAGCCACGACAGGAAGTGGCGCCGCGAAGAGTCGGAGCGCTTGACCATAGAGCTCACCGATGTTCTGCCCCGCGTTGGCCGCGAAGTCGAGTCCGGCACAGAAATTCTTCCCGGCCGAACAGAGCACGATGACCCGGCACCAGGCAGAGTTGCCCATTTCCTCGTAAGCGTCAGCCAGCTCGGCTATGAGCGAGGTGTCGAAGAAATTATGCGGGGGGCGGCTCAGACGGAGAACCCCGACATGGTCCCCCTCTCGCCCTACCTCGATATCGCTCACGAACCCTCCTCGGCCAGGCTGCGCCAATAGATCACAGCGTCCTCCCCCTGCACCGCCGCTGGGATACGGCCGATCGCATGAAAACCCAACCGCTCATAGAGTCCACGAGCAGGATTGGACTCGAACACCAAGTTGAACATCATGGCGTCGAACCCCAGGTGACGGGCTTCCACCAGCGAATGCTCGACCAAGGCCCGGCCCACTCCGGTTCCCCGGTATGCGCCGAGGACGAAATATCCAGCATTGGCAATGTGGGCGCCCCGGCCGACGAAATTCGGCTTGATGTAATAGGCCCCAACCAGGTGCATATCGAACCGAGCCACACAAACCAGCGAGGAGTGATTGATCCAGTAGTCGTCAAAGTCCTGCCGGGTGAGCGGGGGCGCCTGGGGGAATCCCTCGAACGCACTGACGATACGTTGAAACCCTTCGAAGAGTTCGTCGTGGTCGTCTACGCGAGCTGGCCGAATCTCCACCGGCATGAGCCCACCGTAGCGGCGAGACCTCGGGGAACTGGTGTATTTACCCGGTCCCCGAAGACACGCCGAAACCGACTGACCCCACTCCGGGTCGGACTGCTTCGATCGGATCGCGCAAGTCATCGATGTAGCCGAGTGCATAGGCACCGCGGTCGTAACCCATGAGGCGAAGGAGCTCGGTTGGCAATGTCTCCGCCACCTCCCGTGGAACGGAGAGGTACTGGTTCTCTTCCTGGCGCAACCAGGCCACGTTGTAGGTGATGTTCAGGCCGATCCGGGTCGTCTCCGTCTGGTTGGCCCCACCACCGTGGTAGATGCTGCCCGAGTAATAGAGGACCGATCCACGCTCCATCTCGGCCGGTTCGGTGTCGTCCTGGGTGAAGGTCAACTTGTCCTCGGCGGCATTGCTCCCGACGACCACCCTGGTTGCGCCATTGGCCTCGGTGAAGTCCGTCTGGGCCCAGATGGTGTTGCACTGCACCTCATACCCACGGGGGAACGGAAAGAAGTCGAAGGCCCACTGGTCTCGGTGGATGGGCTGTGCCGTCTCGCCAGCGCCGATGGCGATGGCCTGGGTCAGGTGCAGCTGGAAGTTGGTGGCGTGCCCGAGGAAGGTGCCGGAGATGGCCAGGGACAGTGGATGCATGACCAATTGCCGGCTGGCCGGCGATCGGGCGATAAGCGATCCCGTGCGCCGGGTGCTGTTGCCACTGAACTCGTCGGGACCCGCCGGCGTCGCCTCGAGGTAGGGAGCAAGCTCGGCTGCGATGGTATCGAGCAGGATGGTCGAGGCCAGGTGGTCAACGATCACGGCCCCATCTCGGCGCAGGGCCTCGGTCACGGCCTCGGCCGATGTGTCAGGTGGCAGATGGGTCAGAGGCATCGATTACGACCGGCTGGCGACATGGCCCCCACAATGTCGCCCCGATGAGTTCGCTGCAAGCGATGGCCCTCCGCTCAGCGGCTAGGCGACCGCGTCGGCGACCAAGCCCATGCTGGAGAGCTTGCGCAAAGTTCGACTGGCGTCTTGGATGATGAGCTCGGGGCGCTCAGCGTAGAGATCGGCCAGGTCGCTCACAATGTCTTCGAACGCGGTCTGGCCATCGCAACGTTCCAGCACGGCGTGGGCCGTCGAGTTGAACAGAACGAGAACCTGTCCCTGATCGTCGTAGATGGCCACATTGTCATCGAGCTCGACGGGTGTGAGATCCGGGCGCGCCAGTGGTAACGACGACGGCAGGGGCCAATCATCTTCAAGTTCGCTGGCACCGAAGGCGGGGTCGCCTCCCGGTGAGGAGCGATCGCTAACTGGCACGCTGTGTGGTCAACGACGCCACCTCCATAATGGATCTGCAGGCAGAGAACGTGTCCGAATATCTGAGTTCGAAACACGGTATCTGCTCTGCAATCCGGCCGAGTACGGCTGTGCCCTTACTCCCGTGGTGCTCGAGATTGACGGAGTTGATGACCAGAGCCAGGAACGCGTCGGTGTGCGAGAGAGGTGTCAAGGAAGTTGAAGCACCCACGGTGTAGTTGGGCGCGACCACGGCCATCAGGCCACGAGGCGAACCGATGGCATCGGGCCGGATGTCCTGGGGCCGCACGTACCACTCGTCAGCCATCAGCGATTCTTCCACCACAGGTCGGAGGTGGGACAGTGCATCAAAGCTGCCAGATTTCAGCGTGACCGGTTTGGGGTACGGCAGGAGAAGATCTCCCCGGAGTGCGACCAACTCATCGGACAGATATTCGAAACCTGACTCGACCAGAGATGCGACCAAGGTCGACTTCCCCGATCCAGATGGAGCGGGCAACAGGACACCACCGGCCAGGGTGCCGACCCCACCGGCATGGAAGAGCAAATCGGAGTTATCGGATGCGGCCGACGCCCGATTGATGTCCCACAACAGCCACTCGATGGACGCACCCAACGAGTTCGGACGAGCAATCAGCTCGTCATCTAGATAGAGCTCGATCACCGAAGACGAGTCGCATACCAGGGAGTACCAGTGTTCAGCGGGCTCAGGGCTCTGCAAGGAACTCAACAGCGCCTCGAGATGTCGACCGAGTACGCCGTGGTTGGTTCGAACCCGGAATCGAAGTGAGAGACCGGCGAAATCGCTCGAAACGTATTCCCAGGCTCGACTATTCAGGGATGCAGGGTCTTGGCCATACCCCTCCGACACCAGGGTCAGGGGAGTTCGTCGCCGTTCGATGTGGGAGGTTGCTCGGCATCGAGCCCCTCGACGGCCGGAGTGACCGACCGGCTCGCCCAACGGCTGAGCGCCCATCCGCCAGCGATCATCACGCCACCGATTTCGACATCTCGTAGGGCATTGAACCCAGTAAAGGCGAGCGTGGTGTTCTCCGGTGGGTTGATGGGAGCCGAGGTCGTCACCAAACCGCCAGGGTTAGTTGGCGGGTTGCCGTTCGTACCGCCGGTTGAGCCCGTACCGCCCTGGCCGCCTCCAGTTCCACCGGTTCCACCAGTGCCACCGGTTCCGCTGGTGCCTCCGGTTCCAGTAGTGCCGGAGCCAGTGACCACGCCGCCGCCGCCGGTTCCACTCCCACTACCGCTGCTTCCGCTTCCACTGCCAGTGCCGCCGCTTCCACTGCCAGTGCCTGAGCCGCCGGTTCCACTGCCCGAGCCAGAGCCAGTGCCCGACCCGGAACCGGAGCCTGTGCCCGAGCCGGAACCGGAGCCTTCGGTCACGGTGCGAGTGCCAGTTCCAGTACCAGAGCCGCCGTCCACAATGCCGGTGCCGGTGCCTGTGCCGGTTCCGATCCCGCCAGTGGTCCCACCACCGCTGGATCCACTCCCACTGCCACTGCCCGTGCCGCTTCCACCGCCTCCTCCGCCGCCGCCGCCGCCAGGGTTAGAAAGGGTGGCTGCTCCAGCTGGTGAGGCAGTCAGAATTTCGGGAATTACCCAGGCAGCAGCGCCGACAACGGCTCCCTTGGTGACGTTGCTCATTACTTGGCGTCGCGACATTCGGGCGCGTCCCACAGCTTCCGCCCGCTCGGCGTCGGAGAATTCCCCGATGGCCGTGGGGTTGTCCATTCCCTCTCGCATCCGAATTCACCCCACCACTGGTCTTGAGCACCAGTACCGCATTGCTGGTGCTGCCTACAAAATGTACTCCTGAATCACGCCTAAGACCTCACCCGACCTCGGGGGCCTGCCTGAGTAACGATCTACTACGGGGATTGCACCCGTTTCCGAGGGCAAAAAAAGCGTTCTTGTCGGTGCAGGCCGTCTCACGGGTACCGGCCGTGCATTATGGCGGGGTGGGCGCCAACGAGTCGACGGCGCTTCTGCTTTGGGAGGCCTGCCGGCGAGAACCCCGATCTCACGTCGTTTCCGGGCTGATCGACTCGGGGGCGGACCTGGGGATCGCCGTCCCGGCATCGGTAGATCACCGCATCGCTCCTCTGCTCTGGCGGGCGCTGGAGTCGGCCAATCGGGTCGATTCCCTGGGTGCCGATACTGGGGCCCTGCGAGCCATCTATGACACCTACCGGATGGAAGCGATGCTCCTCATTCCCCGTGCCGTCGCCCTGGCCGTTGAACCTCTGACGGCCGGTGGCCTCGAGCCCGTCATTATGAAGGGTCCAGCCATCGCGGCGAGATATCCGCTTCCCGGCCTTCGTCCGATGGAAGACATCGATCTGTTTCTCCCTCTTCGGGACCACGAAGCCGCCCTTGCGCTCTTAGGGCAGGCGGGATGGGCCGTCGAAAGACCCGCCAGCCACGACGACTACGACAGTCGCCTCGTTCACCGCGAGGTGCCGTCTCTCGCACTCGAGCTGCACTACGGGCTTGAACATCCGACCCAGCGGGTCACTGCACTCGACGGCGAGGAGCTATGGCGACGGCGCCAACCAATTACCTGCAACGGCGTCGACGCATTCGGTCTCTCAATTTACGACGAGGTGACATACCTGAGCGCGCACGCGGGCAAGCCTCACCACGCCTTCTTTCGCCTCATCTGGATTGCCGACCTTGCCGCCGTCATCGGTCATTACGTTGAACATGAAGAGGCCATGGACTGGGATGGGCTCAGAACGTTGGCCCGTTCGGCTGGCTGTTCCACTCTGCTTTCGGCCGCCTTGGCTCTCGCTCGACACGCCGGGGTTGATTCGCCCGCCGATCTCTTCCCCTTACCAAAGAATGGCTGGCGAGGCTCGGCCATCCGGCAGCTGACCGATGTGTCTTGGCCCCTGACCCATCACACGCTGCCGGGCTACCACTTGAACTACGCCCTCGCCGATACACCTCGTGGGCGAATCCGAATCCTCCTCGTTCTTCGAGCCTCAGGACATGGAATCGGTCGACGGCTCTGGAGTGTTCTTGACGTGCCACGGCTCATTCGAGGGAGGTTGCAGCGGAGGGCCTCATCCTGACGACACGACAGCTTCAAAGACACGAGCCGTCGCGCCGGTAATCAGATCCAACGTGCGCTCCCCGAACACCCTCTCGTGCGGTGCGGAAAGATGAGCGTCGAAAAGGTCCTGTGATTCCCAGCATTCGAAGAACCGGAAGGTATTGGGCTCGTCAAGGTCTTCAGCCCACGTGTACTCGATACATCCCGGGTCACGTCGAGAGTGTTCTGTGACGTCCAGAATGCTGGCGATGGCGACGTCACGATCCGATGGGTCGAACGTGAGTGAACCGACGATGATGATCACAACGGTCCGGACGTTTTCTCGAGCATGACCAGATCA
Organism: Acidimicrobiales bacterium; assembly: GCA_036489775.1. Taxonomy (GTDB): domain Bacteria; phylum Actinomycetota; class Acidimicrobiia; order Acidimicrobiales; family RAAP-2; genus Bog-473. Next base: position 39,891 of record DASXFC010000008.1, read on the forward strand.
TCCTTGACCAAAGAGCCACTCTTCATGACGGCCAACAGCCTGGATTGGTCTTGCAGGATGGCGATGTCAGCAACGGGATCTCCATCCACGACCAGCAGGTCGGCCAGGTAACCCGGGCGGATCGAACCGCTTTCGTGGCCTCGGCCCATCAATTCGCAGCCGTTCCGGGTGGCCCAGCGGATGACATCGATCGATGGAATCCCTGCTTCTTTGACGTAGAACTCCAATTCGTCGGCGTAACGACCGTGAGGGAGGCTGATCGCTCCGTAGTCGTCCCCACACAGCAACTTGACGCCAGCGGCGTTGGCCCGAGGCAGGATCTCGAGAGCACGATCGATGTCCTGCGCCATTGACGCAGTAAACCCCAGCCCTCCACCTTCCATCATCTCGGCGAATCGCTTTGGGAAAAGCTGGCTGGGCACCACGAAGGTCCCCTGGGCCACGATGCGCTCGATGCATTCGTCATCGAGACCATCGGCATGATCGATGACGTCGATGCCTGCGTCGAGAGCCATCCCGATCGCTTCCCGGTTTGCGATGTGCCCGCGCACCAGAACGCCACGCTGGTGCGCCGCCTCAATGCCCGCAAAGAGCTCCTCGCGTGTCATTTCCATCTGCTCGCTCGGTGCCACCGTTCCATGCCCACCGGTCACGAACATCTTGATGATCTCCGCTCCCTGCTTTATCTCCTCACGAACCGCACGTCGGAACTCATTCGGTCCATCCACCCGATTGATGGCCCCGGGAGCCTGTACCTCCCAAAACCAGGGAAAGCTCTTGTCCCCGGCGTGACCGGTGGTACTTACGTCTCGACTTCCCGCCATCAAGCGAGGCCCGGGAAAGAGGCCTTCCCGCATCGCCAGCTTCATGGCGGCATCGATGGCGAAAGGTGCTCCTGCACTGACGGCACCCGTGAAGCCACACCGCAACAGCATCTCGAGATTGTGTGCAGCCCGCACGGCCTGCAGCGCCGGAGGTTCCTCGAGGCCGAAGGGCGTGGACTTCGACCCCAACTCGTTGTACGTGGCGTGAAAGTGGCTGCTCACCATCCCGGGCATGACGGTGCGACCACCAAGCGCCACCACTCGGTCATCCGGTCCTGATTCAACAGGATGATCCGAGACCCCGGTGATGCGCCGATCCTCAATCACGACGGTGCAGTGTGCTCTGGCCCCGTCGCCGTCGACCACGGTGGCGTCGTCCAAAAGAAGCCTAGACATGGACATCCCCCATCCTCAATCGAAGCCAGCTCATCGCTGAACCGAGTGGCACTATGGCAACTGTAGTGATCGAATCCGGTCAGTCCCTCTTGCTGTGTTCGGGCACGCTGCATGCCGACGTGTCTCTCCGAGACCGCCTCGCCGCCGCCTCGGCAGCCGGCTTCTCGTACATCTCAATGTGGGGCCGCGACTACCAACGGGCCGGGGCCGATGGGCTCAGCGATTCAGACATTTTGCACATGCTGGCCGACCACGGACTGCACGTCGGCGAACTCGATCCGGTCTGGTCCTGGCTGCCGGGCACCCAGAACTTCCAACTTCCGATCGAACACGATCCGAGCCTCATCTTCCAGTTCGACGACTCCCGAATGCTCGCTGTCGCCGAAACGCTGCAGGCACGCTCAATCAATGTGGTTGACATCCTTGGTGGGACCTGGACGCACCAGGAAGCAGTCGAGTCGTTCAAGCTCTTGTGCCAAAGGGCCGCCGACCACGGCCTTCTGGTCCAGCTCGAATTCCTCCCTTGGTCACGCATACCGGACCTCTCGTCGGCCTGGGAGATCGTGCATGAGGCCGACGAAGACAACGGAGGCCTGACGATCGATGCCTGGCACTACTGCAGGCAGCCAGCCGGGAAGCACACACTGCGTTCGATCCCCCCTGATCGGATTTTGGGCATCCAGCTCTGCGATGGATTGGCGGCTCCGCCGGAGAATCCGATGCATGCCGCGCTCCACGATCGCCTGCTGCCTGGTGAGGGCGAGTTCGATCTGAGCACGCTGATGGCCGAATTGCGGGTAGCCGGATCCTCGGCACCAATCGGTATCGAGGTGTTCTCAGATGCGCTTCACGGTCTGTCACCAGTCGAGGGTGCTCGTCAGGCCGGAGAAGCACTCCGCCGACTTCTGGGCTCCGAGACCCGACCGCGGTAACTATTAACCTCCATCGGGTGACGTCGCAGTAGACGTCAGCATTACCAAGGGAGTCCGCCGTGAATATCGCCATGCTCCTCGAGATGGTGGCCGATGGGGATCCGGAGCGAATCGTCGTTGGTTCGCGCCAGAACGGCACCACGGCGAGCGGCCTGTTGGAGCATTCCCGGCGGCTGGCGGGCTGGCTGAGCGGCCAAGGGGCGAGTGCCTTGGGCTGGTTCGGGCTGAATGATGAACTCCTTCCGGTGGCCCTGTTCGGGGCGGCCCTCTCCGGTGTGCCGTTCAGTCCCATCAACTACCGAGCCCCTGACGAGCAGCTCAAAGGAATCGTCGGCCGCTTGCCCGATGCTCTCTATGTCGTCGATAACACTGAGGCCGATCGCCTCCGGTCGTGTGGCGCCATCAAACTGGTGACCAAGGCTGAGTTGCGTGCCGCCATCGACACGCCGCACGAGTTTGAAGGATCCTTCGTCGACCCGGACGAAATCGCCGTCTTGCTCTTCACAAGTGGCACGACGTCCGAACCCAAGGCGGCCGTCCTCCGTCACCGGCACCTGGTTTCCTACATCATCTCCGGCATCGAGTTCCTTGGATGTTCTCCCGACGAAGCACAACTGATCTCGGTGCCTCCGTATCACATTGCCGGAATCTCGGCCGTGCTGTCCTCGCTCTATGCGGGCCGGCGGATGGTCTACCTACCAGGCTTCGACGCGGCCGAATGGGTGCGAACCGCCAGCGATGAGAAGGTTTCGCACGCCATGGTGGTGCCCACCATGCTGGGCCGGATCCTGGCCGCCGCCGAAGAGTCCGGTGACGTGCTGCCCGCCCTGCGACACCTGTCCTATGGCGGAGGCCGGATGCCACTCGAACTCGTTGAGCGCACGCTGCGCGATCTCCCCCATGTCGACCTGGTGAACGCCTACGGCCTGACCGAAACCAGTTCGACCATCGCGGTGCTTGGTCCCGATGACCACCGTGAAGCCGTGGCATCCTCCGATCCGCTGATGCGAGCTCGTCTCGGGTCGGTGGGACGGCCCCTACCCACTGTGGAGGTGGAGGTCCGGGGCGTCGACGACGAAGTACTCCCCGCGGGGGAGAAGGGGGAGATCTGGGTGCGCGGCGAACAGGTCTCAGGCGAATACGTAGGTCGAAGCGTGCTCGACGACCAGGGGTGGTTCCGCACGCGCGACGCCGGGTGGTTCGACGCCGATGGCTTCTTGTACATCGACGGTCGGCTTGACGACGTCATCGTGCGCGGGGCCGAGAACATCTCCCCGGGGGAGATCGAGGAAGTGCTTGAGCTACACGCCGCCGTGGCGGAGTGCGCGGTCATCGGCATTCCAGACCCCGAGTGGGGGGAAGGCGTCGCCGCGGTCGTGGTACTGCACCGAGGGACGGCGGCCACCGAGGCCGAGTTACAGGACTGGGTTCGGGAGAGGTTGCGTTCGACCAAAACGCCGACTGTCATCGAATTCCGAGAGGATCTCCCCTACTCACCGACCGGCAAGCTGCTCCGGCGTGTGCTCCGCGAGGAGTTGTCGGCCGGCCCGGCCCAGGTGGGCTGATTCAGTCGGCTGACACCTCGTCGACCAAGCCCCAGTTCTCTGCCACAACGACGTCGATGGCCCGGGTGGACAGAGCCAGCCACGCCGTGCGCAACCGCCCGATCCGGTTGACCAGGCTGACGGTGCCACCCGCCCCGGGAATAAGGCCGAGCCCGATCTCGGGGAGGCTGAAGGTGGTGTCGGGCCGGGCCACGACTCGGTGCACGAAGGCGGGAAGCTCGATACCGGCACCGGCACACGGCCCATGCAGGTAGGCCGTCGTCCGAGGCTCCAGCTCGCTCAATATCCGTCCGATATGGCGCTGGAGTCGCACGACGTGCGCACTGGCCGGATCAAGACGGCTGCCGAATTCATCCAGGTCACCTCCGGCGCAAAAGGACGGACCTTCACCATGAAGCTCGACCTGGGTGATGTCTGGATCGGCCAGTGCGATGCTCAGTCCATCGACCAGCTCATCGCGCATGCGGGCGTCGAGCGCATTGCGCTTGTGGGGTCGAGTGAGGGTCAGGACGAGCGTGTGTGCCTCGCGACACACCCGGACGCGCGGGCCATCGTCAGTCGGACCAGGTTCCTTGGTGGGCCGGGAAGCCCTCCAATCGGCGAACTCTTGCCCCGATTGGAGGGCCGAGTAGGCGGCCGATTCGGACACCAATCCATCCTCGAGCGTTCGTCGAGAACCACCCCGCAGGAGAAGGGCCAGCGCCACACTCGCCCGCGGTCGTGAGGACACGTTGGCCACGATGTCCTCAATCGAGGGGTCATCGGCCCCAACCAGGACGTCGGAGACTTGCTGCCAAGCGGGATGGAGGTCGCTCGCCGCAACCGTGATGATGACCACCGGCAGGCTGGTGACCCGTCGAATGGCTTCTTCGTCAGGCCAGGGATCGCCCGGGAGCGGAGTGACAACCACGCCACCCCACCGCTCCGCGGCAAAGTTGCCGTGCAACTCTCCCAGCAGGGTTGGGCCATCGAGATGTTCGAGAATGGCGAGACGTTACCCTCACCCTCCGTGGACGGATCCTGGTCTCCCCGGGCAATGATCGATCGCTGGGCCGCCAGCGGAGCCATGGCCCTGACCGGCCCCGTCACCACGCCACTGGGTCCACCCGAGGGTCTCGTCGCAACGGTGGCCGCCCTGGAAGGTCGATTCCCGGGCCTTGATGGTCTCGCCCTGCTAGGCGAACGGGCCGCACTACTCGGACTTGGCCGCCAGGGCACGGTGAGCTGTGGAGGCGGCTGCCGGCTGCTGCCATGTCATGACGGTTGGTTGGCGTTGTCGCTGGCCCGGCCCGAGGACCACGAGGTGGTGCCGGCCTGGCTCGAATGCGATCAGCTTCCCGCCGAAACCCGAGCAGAATGGGAGCGCATCGCCACTTTGGTCTCCCAGCGTCGCGGCGCCGAGTTGGTCGAGCGTGGCTCCCTGCTCGGTTTGCCTGTTGCCATGTTGGGCGACGCGTTGGATCGCCCGCCCCTACTGCGAACTCGCTGTGGGGCAGCCCCACCCCTGACCTCTTGGCAGGGCCTTCGGGTCATCGACTTGACCGCATTGTGGGCCGGTCCCCTCTGTGGCGACCTCCTGGCTGGAGCCGGGGCCTCGGTGATCAAGGTTGAGTCGACGCAGCGGCCCGATGGCGCTCGCCGGGGACCACCGGAATTCTTCGACCTGTTGAACGGCCGGAAGCAGTCCGTCGCGCTGGACTTCAGAGATCCCGAGGGCCTGCAGACACTCCATCGGCTCGTACGTTCCGCCCACATCGTGCTCGAGTCGTCGCGCTCTCGAGCCCTCGAACAACTCGGTCTGCGGGCTGCCGATGTGATCGCAGAGGGACGACCCCGACTCTGGGTGTCCATCACTGGTTACGGGCGGAACGGACCACAGGCCAATCGAGTCGCCTTCGGCGATGACGCGGCCGTCTCCGGGGGTCTGGTGGTTCGTTACGACGATCAACCTCACTTCTGTGCCGACGCCGTGGCCGACCCTCTAAGCGGCCTGACTGCAGCCCACGCCTGCCTCGACGCACTAGCCGAGGGGGGTCGATGGGTGCTCGATGTGGCCATGGCCGCGGTTGCCCGAGTTCATGGGGGTCCGATGCTCGAGGCCCCTGGCGACATTGATGTCGCTCCACCACGCTCCCGTCAGCTCACCAGCCGGGCTCAAGCACTCGGTGCCGCCACCGCCCGGATCGTGGCCGACCTGGAAACCTCGGGACCCTAGGCCGCAATTCGCTCGGGCCGGTCCCCGGTGTGCTCATGTACTGACATGGCAAACCCACCGGAGTTCTGGCTCTTCCAGCCCCAGCTGCGGCTCACCATGGTGCAGCTGGTCGAACGGGCCGTGGCCGCCGAAGCGGCCGGATTCGCCGGCATGGCCGGCATGGATCACCTGGCGCCGCCGGGGGCCGAGACCATGCCCATGTTCGAATCGATGACGACCAACGCCTGGTTGGCCGCGAGGACCAGCGATCTGCGCGTGGGTGCACTCGTGCTGTGCGATGGCTTCCGCCACCCCGCCGTTCTGGCTCGCGAAGCCGTGACGATTGACCATGCTTCCGGAGGGCGTTTCGAACTTGGGATCGGTTGGGGTTCGGTGCCCACCGAGTTCGAGACCTTTGGCTTTGGTTGGCCCAATGCGGGAGCCCGATTCAGTCGGCTCAAGGAGTCCCTCGAGATCATCACCTCTCTCTGGCGCGGCGAGACCATCGACTACGAAGGCGAGTACTTCACTCTGCGAGGGGCGCAGCAGCGACCACTGCCACTGCACAAGATTCCGATCGTGATCGGCGGAGCCGGACCCCGTACCATGGGCTTGGTGGCCGCTTACGCCGATTGGTGGAACCTCCACATCGGGATTCTCGACAAGTACGAGGAAATGCGATCACGGGCCGGATCGGCCCGCTGTTCGGTGCAGGTACAACTCGCTTTGGTACCGCCCAACGGTGACCGGGCCCAGATCGAGGAGACGGCCCGTCGACGGTTTGGTCCGGGGCCTGTCGTCGGAACTGCTCCGGAACATGTGGAGTACCTGCGTGGGCTGGTCGATCAGGGCTTTGAGCGGGTGTACGTCTGGTTCACCGACTTCGCCCAGCCCGAGACCCTGGAGGAGTTCGGGCACACGGTGCTCGAGGAGATCTGGACCAGCTGAGGATCACCTCCGTAGGTGCGCGATCCAAACGAATAGTGTCTGAACAGCGCTTTCGCTGGGGAAACGCTCATTTCTCCATTGGGTGACGTCGTTGCCATTGCTGGATCAGGGAGGGTTGGCATGCGAACGGTTGTGGTGGGCGCCTCGAGCGGCTTGGGACGCTGCATCGGGGTCGGGCTGGGACAGCGCGGTGCACGGACGGCACTGCTGGCCCGTCGCGCCGAGCGGCTCCAAGGCGCCGCCATCGAGGCCGGTCCTGCCTCAGCAGCCATCGCCTGCGACGTCACCGATCCGGAGTCGTGTGGGACGGCCATTGCCGCGGCCGTCGAGCATCTGGGCGGCATCGATGCCCTGGTCTATGCGCCTGCCATCGGGCCGTTGGCCAGTCTGGTGGACACCGATGCCGAGACGTGGCGACGGGTCTTCGATACCAACGTGATCGGCGCTGCCCTGATCACGACTGCCGCCATACCCCATCTGTCGGCAAGCAACGGCGTGGCCATTTACCTCTCCTCGGTGAGTGCCTCCCTCACGCCACCCTGGCCTGGTCTCGGTGCCTACGCGGTGAGCAAGGCCGCGCTGGACAAGCTGGTCGAGGCCTGGCGCGCCGAGCACCCCTCGGTCGGGTTCACCCGTTTGATCGTTGGCGACTGCGTCGGTGGCGAGGGTGACTCGATGACCGAGTTCGCCAACGCCTGGGACCAGGCTCGCGCTGGTGCGTACTACCAGCAGTGGCTGGATCGGAAGTATCTGAGCGACACCCTTATCGAGGTCGACGAGCTCGTAACCATCGTCGACTCAGTCATCCGTCACGGGAGCAGCCTCAGCCTCCATTCGGTCACCGTCGCACCTCGGACCATCACCGCTCCGGCGTAGACGCCCGGTGCAACAGGACACGTGACGGTGGAAAGGTATCCCTACCAGGCCACAGCCTGGTTGGGTGATGTGCAGCTGGCCCGATCGGACGGCTGCCTCTGGCACGATGAGTTGGGACAGCCAGCCGAACTGTTCTTTCCGGTGGCCGACATCGATTTCTCGTCGTTGAAGACTGACGGCGCGTCCGGACATCACCCTCGATACGGGGAGACGGTCTCATGGAGCGGCTCTGGTCCCGGCCAGCAAGGTCTGTTGGCCGTGATCGTGGCCCCACCGAATCCGTCCATCGTGCTGAAGGACCACGGCACCTTCGATCCCGGCTGCGTGCGGATCGAGGTGGTCGATCGCGCTCCCGGGGTCGAACCGCGGGACGTCAATGTGAAGAGCTTTCCGACCTGGGGTGATGCCACCCATCTCATCGAGGTGATGGACGTACAGCCCACCGGGTCTCTCCGGTTCACCGGCTTGGCCCGGACCGACGGTTACCGACCCGTCGTCGAGGGTAGCCAGATGCTGGGCCAGGCCATCGTGGCCGCCCTTCGACACGCACCGAATCGTCGCGTGGTGTCGGCCCACATGGCGTTCTTGCGAGCCGCCGACGCCGCCCGTCCGCTGCTTATCCAGCTCGAAGAACTCAGTGCCGGTCGATCCTTCACTGGTCTGGCCGCCCGCGCGCTCCAAGATGAGCGTTTTTGTGCGGCCGGCACCGTCTTGCTCCGATCGGCCGCGCCGGATCTGATTCGGCACGCCGTCGATCCACCGGACGTGCCGGGTCCGTACGAATGCGTCCCGCTGGATATGGGTGTCACCGGTCGCGACATTCGTGTGCGTGAAGCCGCCTATGCCAGTGGGCCCGATGCTCCCGTCGGGCCCCCACAGATCGACGCCTGGGTGCGCTTCCGCCAGGTGCCCGACGACGAGGCCATCCACGTGGGGCTTATGGCGCAGTTCACCGGTCACATGTCCATCGCGGCGGCCTTGCGACCTCATGCCGGGATTGGGCAGTCGGAAGCTCATCGCGCCTTGTCGATGGGTATCAACGCCATCTCCTTGAGCGTGCACGGCGAGATCAGGGCTGACCAATGGCTCCTTTACCGGCACCTCTCCACGTCGGCCGGAGACGGCATGACCCACTCCGAGTGCCGGGTACACGACGAGCATGGCCAGCTGATGGCGTCGTTTAGTGTCGACGCCATGGTGCGGTCCTTCCCGCAAGAAGTGCAGACCCCTGACGCCCGGATGGCGATGTGAGCCTTACCACCGGACGAGGTCCGCTCAGCGAGCGCCCATCAGGCCGCTTCACCAGTGCTGTCCCACATCCTGTGGCCTACATCGAGCCCTTCCGCCGAAGAGTTCGGGCCATCAAGGACGGGCGGGAGGTGGTGGACAGTGAGAGGGTCCTCTTGGTCCACCGTCCCAGCCGGCCACCGGCCTACGCCTTTCCGGCGGATGACGTCGTCGCGCTCCCCACCGTCGATGAACCCGACACCCCCGGGTACGTGACCGTGGTGTGGGAGGTCGCCGATGCCTGGTTCGAAGAAGAAGAGGAGGTCTTCGGTCACCCGCGCAACCCGTACCACCGGGTCGACTGCCTCCGCTCGAACCGTCACCTTCGGGTGGAGGCTATGGGCCAGGTCCTGGTCGACACCAACACCACCATGGCGGTGTATGAGACGGCACTGGAACCCCGTCTCTATGTCCATTCGGCCCTGGTGACCGGTGGCGTTCTCGAACCCAGCGAAACCAAGACGTACTGCCCTTACAAGGGAACGGCCAGTTATTGGTCGGCCCGCATCGGAAGCGAAGTCATCGCCGACGTCGCCTGGAGCTACCAGGACCCGTTGCCGGAATCGGCGTCACTGGCGGGCCTGCTCAGCTTCGAGGACACCCGCGTCACGGTCCAGCACGACTTGCCCAGCGAGGTCTGACGCCCCTCAAATTGCTCGATTCGCGGCCGATAGTGTGGCCGCTGGCAGACCCAGGCGGCGCGAAGGGGACGTAACCAGTGCAGAGGTCGTTCGAAACACTTCTCTACGAGGAAGCGGACGGGATCGCCACCGTGACCCTCAACCGTCCCGAGGTGCACAACTCGTTCGACCTGCGCATGCAGCGCGAGCTCAAAGAGGTGTGGACGTCGTTGCGTTGGAACGACGACATCCGGGTCGTCATCTTGACCGGCGCCGGAAACGAGGCCTTCTGCACCGGGATCGACCGCCAGGAGGCGATCGAGGACAGCTACTTGGCCCGTGCAGTGCCGGACCCGATGCGGGCGGGCCCGGTCAGCACTCCCTTCATGTACAACGACCCTGGGCTCAACATCAATCCGAAGCAGAACGACTTGTGGAAACCGGTCATCGCCGCGGTGAACGGGATGGCGTGTGCCGGGGCGCTCTATCTGCTCGGTGAGAGCGACATCATCATCGCGGCCGAGCACGCCACCTTCTTCGACCCCCATGTCACCTACGGCATGGTGGCGGGATACGAATCGCTCCACCTCCTACAGAAGCTCCCGCTGGGTGAAACCCTGCGGGTCATGCTGATGGGAGCGCACGAGCGCATGTCGGCGGCCCGGGCTCATGAGCTCGGGTTGGTTTCCGAGGTGACACCGGCCGACGAACTGATGGAGCGGGCCCGGTGGGTGGCGCAGGCCATCGCCTCAGCTCCGGTGCACGCCATTCAGGGCACGCTGCGGGCGGTCTGGCTCTCCCATGAGCTGGCTCGGCGCGAGGCCTTGGCGCAGGTGTCGAACTTCGTCTCGCTCGGGACGCAATACGAGAACATCGCCGAGGGCCAGGCCGCCTTCAAAGGCGAACGCACCGATTGGCGATTGCGCTAGGTCAGCGGTACCCGACCGCCTTGTGATCAGCTCTCCGCTCGCACCTTGTTCTTGACGGCTGGCACGATCGGGGGGGCCTCGCGCCAGTTGGGGATCCCGGAGTCCTCTTTGGCCACCGGGTAACGGTCCTCGTTGACCCAGGCCCAATGAGAGTGGTTGAGCTCGTGCAGGGTGAAGCACGCGTTCAGTGCGTTGTAGAAGCCCATGTTGTCGACGCTCTGGTTGACCGCCTCCTTGATCAACAAGGAAGTCACGGTCGGGAGTTCGGCGATTCGCCGTGCGAACTCGACGGTCCGATCACTCAGTTCGTCGGCCGGGAAGACCTTGCTCACCATGCCCAAACGATGAGCCTCATCGGCATCAACGGAGTCGCCGGTGAGCAGAAGCTCTTTGGCCCGGCGTGGGCCGAACTCCCAGGGATGGGCGAAGTACTCGACGCCACACATGCCGAGGCGGGTTCCGACCACGTCAGCAAAGCGGGTGCCTTCGGCCGCCACGATGAGGTCGCACGCCCACAGCAGCATGAGCCCGGCGGCGTAGACGTCACCGTGCGCCTGGCCGATGGTGATCTTGCGGAGGTTGCGCCAGCGCCGGGTGTTCTCGAAGAAGTAGTGCCACTCCTGGAGCATCAGCGCCTCGGAGCCCTGCCGGGTCCCGCCGTTGATGGTCCGGGTGGGGTGTTGGTTGGGCCCCGGCCTCGATTCCTCCATCGAGACCTTGGACCCGAGGTCATGGCCCGCCGAGAACATCGGCCCGGTGCCGCCCAAGATGACGACTCTGACCTCGTCGTCGGCTTCGGCGGCCAGGAAGGCCTCGTGCAGCTCGACCAGTAGTCCCCGGTTCTGCGCGTTCCGCGCCTCGGGCCGATTGAGCATGATCCGAACGATCCTCCCGTCGTCGATCGGCTCGTACAGCACGAACTTGTAGTCAGGCACAACGACCTCCAAATGGATCGGAACACGACAACGGCTTGGCGACCCTAGTAAGCACGGTCTGGTGCCGCTGGGGACGGTGTTTTAACATCGACGTCAAGATTAGAGTGATGGTCGCCCTCTCGGCAACGCACGCCGCACGAACCGGGGAGTTGGGTGCTGACGTACGATGGACTCTTGTTCGATTACGACGTCGATATCAATAACCTGACCACCGGCAGCATCTGACCGGGTGTCTGCGCAGAAGGAGGGACCCGTGTCCACGGCGCCGCTGGCCAGCGAGAAGCCCAGTGGTCCCCGGTCGCGCAAGGGTCAGGAGACCAGGGCTCGGCTTTTGGCCGCCGCCAAGGAGATCTTCGAGCGGGACGGCTTCCTCGACGCTCGGATCTCCGATATCGCCGAAGCGGCCGGTCTCTCGCACGGATCCTTCTACCACTACTTCGAATCCAAGGAAGAGGTCTTTCGGGAAGTCGCAGCCAAAGTCGACGAGCGGCTGACGGAACCGATGAATACGGTCATCCTCAACGCCGCCTCTCCGGCCAGCCCCTACGAACGCATCCGTGAAGGCATCCGCCTCAACCTCGAGATCTACCGGGACGAAGCGCGCATCATGGGCGTCATCGAGCAGGTCTCCCGTTTCGACCCTGAGGTCGGAGCGGCGCGCTTCGAACGCCACCGTGCTTCCCTGATGGCGGTCGCGGAGTCCATTCGAAGCCTGCAGCGCCATGGGCTGGTGGACGAGCGCATCGATGCCACCATTGCCGCCTCGGCCCTGGGGTCGATGACCTATCGGTTCCCAGAAATGTGGTTCGTGCAGGGACTGATCGACTGCGAGTTCGAGGAGGGGGTCGAACAGTTGACCCTTCTCTTCGTACGCGCCCTCGGGCTCGACGAGCAGGGCGGTTCCTTGGCCGGACCTCAAGGCTGACGGTCCCAGGAGGAACCGGCCCGCTTCAGTCCGTCGTCGATCGGCCCCGAGGAACGTCGCGGAATGGGACGTCTTTGTCCACCGATCGCTCCCGGGGCATACCCAGGACCCGCTCGCTGATGACATTTCGTGCCATCTCGACCGTTCCGCCACCGATGCTGCCGGCCTGACGCATCAGATAGTTGATCGCGCTCTCCGACGACGCCGCGCCCTCCATCCAGGCAGCGCCGTCGGGGCCAGCAGCCTCGAACGTCAACGAGTTGATCCTTTGCTGCGCGCTGCCCTTGAACAGACGGATGATGGCGGCGGCCTGATCGGACAATTGCCCAGAACCGATGCGCTCACTGATCCGGGTGGCCAGCGCGTCGTTGACGATCTCGAGCATCCGGGCTTCACCGATCCGCTCGCGCATCGCCACATCATCGAGGACGCCGGCCTCCTGGGCATTGCGGAAGACGGCTGCGGCTTCCATTGTTCCGTGCACGACCCCGACGGGTTCGGTCACGTAGGGCGAGCTGTAGAGCATGCGTTCGTGGAACATCCAGCGGGTGCAGACAGTCCATCCATCGTCGACGTCGCCGACCCTGTCCGAGTCCGGCACGACCACGTCGGTCATAAATTCCTGGCAGAACTCCTTCGATCCGTTCAGCATCTCGATCCGGTGTACTTCCACATTGGGCTGATGGATCGGCAGCATGAAGACCGTCAGGCCCCGGTGCTTGGGCACGTCCCAGTTCGTCCGGGCCAGGCATAGGCCCCAATCGGACCACCAGGCGCCGGTCGTCCATACCTTTGACCCGTTCAGCACCCACTGGTCGCCGTCACGGACCGCTGTCGTCAGCGCACCGGCCACGTCGGAACCGCCGCCCGGCTCGGAGAGGAACTGCATCCAGAGTTCTTCTCCTCGGAAGATCGCCGGAAGATGGCCGAGCTTCTGCTCCTCGGTGCCGTACTCCAAGAGCACGGTGGCACACGGTGAGAGGGTTGGCACCTGTAGATGGACCGGGTACTCGAATCCGCTGATCTCCTCGTTGAACACAAGCTGATGCGCTGGCGTGAGGCCCTGACCCCCATAAGCCTTCGGAAAACAAATACCAGCCAGTTCGGCGTCGAACAGCATGCGCTGAATCACCCGCTGGCGGGCCACCGAGGCCAGCTCCTGCTCCTCGCTCACCACCGTGCGGCGACTCCGAAGCTCGTCCGGAGTCAGCTGCCGCAGGTTGGAGCGAATAAAGGTACGGGCTCGTACCCGGAAGGAGTCCAGGTCTTCGAATTCCTCCGCGCCTTCCATGGCGGCGGCTGGCAAGGCGCTCATGCCGCCACCTCATTGCGCTGCTCCACGATGGCGGCGATGCGCTGCCGATGCACCGCCGGCGTCCCCGCCAGCGATCGGTTCACGATGAACCGGCGCAGGAAGAGATGGAGGTCGTGCTCGAAGGTGATACCGATACCGCCGTGCAGCTGCACGCAGTCCTGAAGGAGATCGGCCCCGTACTGGCCCACGTACGCCTTGGCCGTGCTGACCAGTTCATCGGCCGCGGCGGACCGCTCCTCGACGGCTTGGCAGGCGGCACTACTGATCGCGTGGCTGGCCTCGAGCCAGGTCAGCATGTCGGCGAAGCGATGTTTGAGCGCCTGGTAGGACGCCAACGGGCGCCCGAACGAGTACCGATCGAAGGCCCATTCGAGCGTCATGTCGAAACCTGATTGGAGGGTACCCACGGCCTCGGCGTTCAAGATCGACAGGGCAAGATGGAATTGCCGCTCCACGTCGGTCGCCGCCTCCAGCGGCGCTCCGACCACGGCATCGGGGCCGACCGCGACGCCGTCGAACCTCACTGCCCCGAAGCGTCGGCTCAGGTCGACCGTACCCATCGTCTCGATCGTCACGCCCGCAACCGAGGACGGCACCAGAACCTGAGTCACGCCGGTCTCGTCCCGAGCGGAGACCAGGAAGTGGCTGGCCTGGGCGGCCGACTCCACGTGTGGCACGCGACCTTCCAGGATGTAATCGGTGCCTTGTCGGTGCATGCTCACGCCGGGACGAAGGGCCCCTGCGCCGAGGCCCGCGGTGAGAACCGGCGCGCACCAGGTGACGATCCGCTCTCCGGTCAACAACCCGGTCAGAACGTCTGCATGTGCACCGTTCGTACTGAGCGCCCAGGCCGCCACATTCGTCGACAAGAGCGGACCCGGGGCAGCGCGGCGGCCGAACTCGTACGCCACCAAGCTCAGGTCAAGCAACCCGGCCCCGCTGATGGTTCCACCACCATGAGCGGCGTCGACTAATAGCGACGTCCACCCCAGCTCGGCCCCGTGACGCCAGTAACCGTCGCCGAAGCCAGCCGGATCGTGGCGCCGGCGGCGCAGCTCTGCCGGTGACGCGTGCTCATTGAGGAATCGTTGGGTGGTCGCCCGGAAGAACTCCTGGTCCTCGCTGAGCGCACCCAGCATCAAAAGGTACCGATCCCGCCTACCTCGGCGATGACATTCACCCTGGTCCCTCTGGGTGCTTCTAGCCGACGGGCCAGGAGACGGACTTGACCTCGAGATACTGCTCGAAGCCCGGTTCGCCGTTCTGGCGGCCGATCCCGCTGGCCTTGAACCCCCCGAACGGGAGGTCGGGTCCGTAGGGCGCACCACCGTTGATGCTCAGGCCACCGGTCCGGATCCGCCGGGCCACCGCCAGCGAGCGCTCGACCGAGCCGGAGAACACGCCACCGGACAGCCCGTAGATGCTGTCGTTGGCGATCCGCACCGCGTCGTCCTCGGTGTCGTAGGGGATCACCACCAGGACCGGGCCGAAGATCTCCTCCTGAGCGATCGTCATGGAGTTGTCGACATCCACGAAGAGCGTCGGCTCCACCCAGTGGCCCTTGGCGAACTCCTCGCCAGCGGGGCGTCCGCCCCCGGTCACCAGCTTGGCGCCCTCGGCCTTGCCCTTTTCGATCAGACCCACCACCCGCTCGCGCTGCTTGGCCGAGATCAGCGGGCCCATGAGCACGTCGGGACGTTGTGGGTCTCCGAACGGCACCGCCGAGTACAACGCCGTCAACAACTCCACACCCTCGTCATAGCGGGACCGGGGCAGGAGGAAGCGGGTCTGAATGGCACAGCCCTGTCCAGCGTGGAAGCAGGCACCCATGCCCATGAGGGTGGCCAAGCCGAGGTCGGCGTCCTCGAGGACGATGGTCGCTGACTTCCCACCGAGTTCGAGGAAGACGCGCTTCATGGTGGCCGCGCCCTTCTCCATGATCCGCCGACCGACGGCCGTGGAACCGGTGAACGAGATCATGTCGACCTTGGGCGAAAGCGTGAGTTCCTCGCCGACCAGGTGATCCGACGACGTGACGATGTTGATGACGCCCGCCGGGATGTCGGTCTTCTCGGCGATCAGGCGGCCCAGGAAGGTGGCGTTCCACGGCGTGTCGGGCGCCGGCTTGATGATCATCGTGTTCCCGGTAGCCAGCGCCTGACCCACTTTGTGCAGCGTCACCTCGACCGGGAAGTTCCACGGCACGATGGCGCCGACGACGCCCACCGGCTCGCGCCAGTAACGGCGAGCGTCCACCGAGCCCGTGATGCTCTTGGCATCGGGCAGCACCGTTTCCCACTCGTACTCGTCGATGTGCTTGGCCGGCCAGGCCAAGCCTTCGGACAGCGGAGCGTCGAGCTGGGGGCCGTTGGTCGTCATGCGGGGGCAGCCGACTTCGAGGATCAGCTGCTCACGCAGTTCTTCCTGCTCGGCCTGCAGGGCCTCGTGCAGCTGCTCGAGGCACTGCTTGCGGAAGGCGTGGTTGGTGGCCCAGTCCGTCTCGTCGAAAGTACGGCGGGCGGCGTCGATGGCCCGGTGCATCTCGGCGGAGGAGGCGTCGGCCACCTGCCCCAACAGCTCCTCGTTGGCCGGGTTGAAGTTGTCGAAGGTTTTGCCCGAATCGGCATCGACCAACTTCCCGTCGATGAGCATGCGCTGCTCGGGATTCACCTTCACTGCCTCGCTCACAGTCCTTTTCCTTCCGTCGTCCTGATCGGCGGCCCACCCACGCAGGCTGTCGCGCAGAGCGTGACATACAGCCCATGGGTCGGGCACATAGCCCCAAGGCGCCCTGTTCGGGAGGGTATCTGACTTTGACGTCGCCGTCAAAAATCTGCATATGATGCCCTTTCCTCGAAATTGCCCCGCCACCTGGGCCGATCGGGCAAAGTGGCGCCGACATAGTGGAGAAGGAGGCCCGATGCCGACGATGCAGGAGTTCCTCGACGCCCTGACCCTCGAGCCGGTTGACAAGGATCGCTACCGAGCGTCCAACCTGCCCGACGAGCATGGGATCGTCTTCGGGGGTCAACTCCTGGCGCAATCGGTCATGGCCGGGCTGACCGGTCAGGAGGGGAAGTCGGTCAAGACGATCCACACCGTCTTCGCCCGGGCGGGGTCGCCCGACTCCCCGCTCGACATCACGGTCGACCGGATGCACGGCGGCCGCTCACTCGCCAGCAGCACCGTGACCATCACCCAAGGGGACCAGGTGGTCACCCGTTCACTGGTGCTGCTGAGCGCGGACGAGCCGGACATCATCCGGCACGCCGACTCACCCGGTTCGACCTCTCACCCCGACGATGTCGCCGGCCACCTCAGACAGAACGGCGCCTGGGAGATCGGCATCGTCGGAGCGGTCGACCTGAGCGATCCCGAGCTGGTCGGCCCACCGGAACTCAACGTCTGGGTGCGCTTTGCTGGTGCACCTGACGACCCGGCGACGGACCAGGCACTGGTGGCCTACTCGACCGACGGCTTCCTCATCGGCACCGCCATGCGCCCACACGCCGGGGTCGGTCAAGCCCAGGCTCATCGCACACTCTCGACCGGTGTGCTCAGCCACACGCTCACGTACCACGAGCGGTGCCCGGCCGCCGAATGGCATTTGCTCGAGCAGTGGAGTTCGTTCGCCGGCCATGGGCGAAGCTACGGGCGGGGGGACATCTTCCGGTCCGACGGGCAGCTGGCCGCCTCGTTCGTCCAGGACGCCCTCCTCCGCGCCCGTGCCGGGGGTAGCGGGAAGCTCTAACTCGGTGGGGGCGCATACTGTTTCGTCGCCCCACGAACCAGGGAGGCAGCAGTGTCAGAGGAATTAGGGGCAGCAGGTTTGCGCTTCGACCGTGAAGGGCCGATCGCCTGGTGCACCATCGACCGACCCGAAGCACGCAATGCCCTCACGCCGGCCATGTACTTCGGCATCAAGCGGGCCGTCCGCATCGTCAACCAGGACCCTGACCTGGCGGCGCTCATCATCACCGGGACCGGCGACGTGTTCGCTCCCGGCGGCGACCTGGGCGGGCGGAGCGAACCGGGTGACGAGCCGACACCCGATATCGGTCACGACATCCTGCCGTTTCTCACCATCCGGGACAGCCGGGCCCCGGTGGTCGCGGCGGTCAACGGGATCTGCCAGGCCGGTGGGCTCTTGATCGCCATGCTGTCCGACATCGCGGTGGTCAGCGACCGCGCCACCTTCCGCGTCCCCGAGCTGCTCCGTGGCATCCCCGACGCCACTTATGCCGCCGTCCTGCCGGCGCACGTCGGGATCGCGGTGGCCCGGGACCTCCTTCTCTCGGCCCGCCGCTTCGATGCCGCCGAGGCATTGCGGTTGGGGTTGATCTCCCGGGTCGTCCCGCACGACCAGCTCCGGGAGGCGGCACTCAGCGCGGCATGGGAGATCCTGCAGACACCTCCAATGGCGCGTATGCAGGTGAAGCGCATGCTCAACGAGCGCTACGGGTTGATCGACTACCAGACCATGTTCTGGGCCCTCGACGAGTCACCCGAACCGCGTGAGGGAATGAACGCCTTCATGGAAAAACGTCCGCCCAACTGGGTGCCCGAGGGCATGCCTTCCGAGGAGTAACGCCTACCGGGTCACCGCACGCAGGCAGAACTCGGCCACCCGCTCCACCTCACTGCGAGTGGGCACCGCCTGACGCCACAGCCAATCAGAGAGCAAGCCGAGAACCCCGTGAGCCACCAATGCGGCGTCGAGTTCGGGCTGGGTACTCCCCAGCTCACGGAATGGTTCGTGGAGCAATGGGGCCAGCGGCGTACTGGCGAAGTGCCGGCCGGCGGCCAGCCCACCACCGGCGCTGCTGGCGTTCCAGAGCACCGCCAGCGTGGCGGACGCACTTTCCCGTGCGGCCTGGGCCAGCACGCCCCTGACCCACTGGCGCACCTGACCCTCCGGGCTGGATTCTTTGGCCATCTGGTGCTCGAGGTAACCCCGCAGACGTTCCGCACCGTCTTCGAGGATGGCGGCGACCAGGTCGTCCTTCGACTTGAAGTGCCGGTAGAAGGCATCGTTGGACAACCCCGCCGCGGCCACGATGTCCGCCACCCGGGGCCGCGCCTCGGTGCCCCGCTCCCGCATGAGCTCCAAGGCAGCATCGAGCAGCCCGCGCACCTCGCTGGCGTATTCCCCTTCGCGTTTGGCCAGGCTGCGCCGCACGATCTTGTCGGCCACGTCGGAGGCATCGGTCGGTATTGCGTTCTGAATAGTCAGAATCATATTCTGTCCGCAACGAAGGGAGGGGCCCATGGCATGGGACTTCGAGACAGACCCCGACTACCAAGAGCAGCTCGACTGGGTCGACACGTTCGTCCGCGAGGAGGTTGAACCCCTCGATCTGGCCTTCCCCCACCTCCAGTTCACCCCACTGGAGGGCAAGCGCCGGGAAGCCGTCGACCCGCTCAAAGAGGAAGTGCGCCGCCATGGCCTGTGGGCCACCCATCTCGGGCCCGATCTCGGCGGCCAGGGCTACGGCCAGCTCAAGCTGGCCCTGCTCAACGAGATTTTGGGCCGGTCCGCGTGGGCCCCCATCGTCTTTGGATGCCAGGCCCCCGATACCGGCAACGCCGAGATCATCGCCCACTACGGCACACCCGAGCAGAAGGAGCGCTACCTCCAACCACTGCTCAATGGCGAATGCTTCTCCTGCTACTCGATGACCGAACCGCAGGCCGGCGCCGACCCGACCATGTTCACCACCCGGGCGGAGAAGGACGGCGACGAGTGGGTCATCAACGGGTGGAAGTTCTTCTCGTCCAACGCCCGGACGGCGGCCTTCCTGATCGTGATGGCCGTGACCAACCCCGAGGTCAACCCGTACCAGGGGATGTCCATGTTCCTGGTTCCGACCGACACACCGGGCGTGAACATCGTGCGCAACGTCGGGCTCTACGGCGAGCCGGTCAACGAAGGCTCGCACGCGCTCATCCACTACGAGGACGTGCGGGTCCCCGCTGATGCCCTCCTGGGCGGCGAGGGCCAGGCCTTCGTGATCGCACAGACTCGCCTGGGTGGCGGGCGCATCCACCACGCCATGCGAACCATCGGCATGGCGCAGAGAGCTATCGACATGATGTGCGAGCGAGCGCTCAGCCGTGAAACCCAGGGCAGCTTGCTGGCGGACAAGCAGTTCGTGCAGGGCTACATCGCCGATTCCTACGCCCAGCTGGTTCAGTTCCGGCTCTTCGTCTTGTACACGGCGTGGGAGATCGACAAGTACAACGACTACAAGCGAGTCCGCAAGGACATCTCCACGGCCAAGGTGGTGATGCCCACGGTGCTGCACGACATCGCATGGCGCGCCATGCAAGTGCACGGTGCGCTGGGGACAAGCAACGAGATGCCCTTCATGGGGATGGTGCACGCGGCCGGGGTCATGGGGCTGGCCGACGGGCCAACCGAAGTGCACAAGGTCACGGTCGCTCGTCAGGTGCTCCGGGACTACCAGCCCAGTGACGACCTGTGGCCCACTCAGTGGCTGCCCAAGCGGGAGGCGGCGGCCAAGGAGAAGTTCGCCCAATACCTCGAACTGGAAGTGGGGAACCTTTGAGTACCGACGCACCCGGCGAACCCACCCTGGCCGACGCCGGTGCGCTGGTGTCCTGGTTGGATGCCCAGGGTCTCGGGGTAGGAGCACCTCTCGAGTACCGGTACATCTCGGGGGGAAGCCAGAACGAGATCTACGAGTTACGGCGGGGAGACCTGCACTGCGCCATGCGCATCCCGCCCTCGAGTGCACCGGCGTCGCGCGACGACGGGATCGTGAGGGAGTGGAGGATCATCGAGGCCCTGACCGGCACCGACGTGCCCCACACCGAGGCCATCGCGGTCTGCACCGATCAGTCGGTGCTGGGTCGGACCTTCTACCTCATGGGTTTCGTCGACGGCTGGTCCCCCATCTCGACTGGTCGGCAATGGCCGGCGCCCTTCGACATCGACCTCAAGCAACGTGCCGGCCTCGCTTTGCAACTGGTCGAAGGCATCGCCCTCCTGTCCCAGGTCGATTGGGAGACCAAGGGCCTGGGCGACCTGGGTCGGCCCGACGGGTTCCACGAACGCCAGGTGGACCGCTGGACGTCGTTTCTCGAACGCATCAAGGGCCGCGAGCTCCCCGGCTTCGCCGAAACCGCGGCCTGGCTCCGGGCCCACCGCCCCATCGACTACGTCCCCGGCTTGATGCACGGCGACTACCAGTTCGCCAACGTGATGTTCCGCCACGGCGCACCGGCACAGCTGGCCGCCATCGTGGACTGGGAGATGGGAACCGTCGGCGATCCCAAACTCGACCTGGGCTGGGTCATCCACACGTGGCCCGGAGACGGCGAAGAGGAAGGGGACCGTGTGGGCAGCTACGTCGACATGACCGGCATGCCCTCTCGCGACGCGGTGCTGGCCCACTACGCCGGCACCTCAGGCCGGCAGGTCGACGACATCGATTACTACTGCGTCCTGGCCAAGTGGAAGCTGGCCGTCGTCCTCGAGCAGGGTTATCAGCGGGCCGGGAACGACGAGAAACTGCAGGCCTTCGGTCCGATCGTGCTCGACCTCATGGCTGGCGCGGCCAACCTGGCCGAATCCACCGACTACTCGGTGCTGGCGCCCGCCGGCTGACATCGACGCGGCACGGCGTTTTGTCGGCGATGGGCAAGGTGGTGCTCCTGATGAGGTCCGTCTAATGTCGACGTCGACGTCAGATCTGGGTCCGTCCGCCGCGCCGATAGGTGTGCGCGTGGTCCGGACGACAGAGGGAGGGCAGGGATGACCGCGACTGCGGTGATGAAAGGGGTCCGCATCCTCGAGGTGGCTGAGCACACGTTCGTGCCGGCCGCTTCGGCACTGCTGGCTGACTGGGGGGCCGAGGTCATCAAGATCGAACCCACCGAACGCGGCGATGCCATGCGGGGTCTGGCCTCGACCGGCGTCCTCTCGCTCGGGGGCGATGTCCACCCTCTGCTGGAGCACTCCAACCGGGGCAAGCGCAGCCTGGCCCTCGATCTCACTACTCCTGATGGGGTCGAGATCCTGTACAAGCTGGCCGCCACCGCTGACGTCTTCCTGACCAACAAGCTGCCCCGGGTCCGCAGGAAGCTCAGCATCGAGCTCGAGGACATCCGGGCGCACAACCCCAACATCATCTACGTGGCCGGCACCGGCCAGGGCGAGCGCGGGCCCGATGCCGACAAGGGTTCCTACGACGCGCTGTCCTTCTGGTACCGGCCGGGCGTCTCTCTCGGCGTGAAGCCGGCCGACTCCGATCAGATCCCGGGACCCCCGGGGCCCGGGTTCGGCGACTCGATCGGCGCCATGACCATCGCCGGCGGGATCATGGGCGCGCTCTATCACCGCGAGCGGACCGGCGAGGCCACCACCGTCGACGTTTCCCTGCTCAGTACCGGCATCTGGGCCATGGGCCAGGCCTATGCGCTCTCGCTGCTGACGGGCATGCCCTGGCAGGGTGCGCCCTCCGACGCCCCACGACTCAACCCGCTGGTCCGGAACTTCCTGACCAAGGACGGCCACGCGCTCGCCTTCTGCTGCCTCCAAGCCTCCCGCTACTGGGCCGAGCTCTGCACCGCGGTGGGGCGGCCCGAGCTGGGCACCGATGCCCGATTTGCCGATCACGCCGGTCTGCTCGAGCACAGCACCGAGGCGCAGGAGCTCCTCGAAACGGCCTTCGCCGAGCACACAGTGGCCGAGTGGCGCGACCTCCTGGACGAGTTCACCGGCCAGTGGTGCGTGGTGCAGGACACGCTCGAGGGGGCGACGATCGACCCCCAGACTGAAGCCAATGGTTACATCCAGGACTGCATCACCGCGTCGGGCACGCCCTTCAAAATGGTGGCCGCGCCGGTGCAGTTCGGCGGTGCGCCAGCCGCTGCGTTGCGGGCGCCCGAATTCAACGAGCACGGCGACGACATCTTGGGCGAGCTCGGCATCGACTGGGACACCGTCGTCGACCTCAAGGTCCGCTCGGTCGTCGGCTGAGCGGCCCGTCGGCCGATTCACCTTTCGTACTCGTTACACAAACTCGTCAACGCACAGACACGATCAGGAGGACAGGGATGGGAACGTTTGATGCTTTCCGCTACGACGCCAAGCGCGTGCTGGTGGTGGGAGGCGCTACCGGCATGGGCGCAGCGGCGGCCGAGCTGGCCCAGGATGCTGGGGCCGACGTGGTGGTCATGGACTTCGCCGAGGTGACGCTGCCCGGCGCCAAGGCCATCCACCTCAACCTGGCCGACAAGGGCTCCATCGAGGCCGCCGTCGACGAGTGCGGAGGCCCGGTGCACGCGCTGATGTCGTGCGCCGGGGTGGCCGACGGGACACCGAACATCGAGAAGATCGACTTCGTCGGCCACCGCTACCTGATCGAGCGCATGCTGGCCGGTGGGTATCTCCCCAGGGGTTCGTCGATCGGGTTCATTTCCTCGGCGGCCGGTCTGGGCTGGGAGTCGGATCTCGACACGGTGCGCCAGTACCTCGACGTGGCTGACTTCGATGAGGCTTCGGCCTGGGCCATCGAGCACGGCTGGGCTGACTATTTCCACTCCAAGCAGGCGGTCTGTGCCTACGTGGCCCGAGAGGCCTATCCGTTGCTGAAGGACCACGGGATCCGCATCAACGCCATCTGCCCCGGCCCGACCGACACGCCGTTGGCCCGGGCCAACGAGGACATGTGGCTGGGCTTCGGTGCCGACTACCGGGCCGACGCCGGCATCGAGGCGTCGACCCCCCTCGAGCAGGCCTATCCGCTGGTCTTCCTCTGCAGCGACGCCGCCGCCGCCATCAGCGGAATCACGCTGATCAGCGACGTCGGCTACATGAGCGCCGGCCTCACCGAGGCGTACCCGGCGGCCACGGGCGCCGCGCAGTTCCTCATGGGCCGGCTCTCCTAGATCGCCACCGGACCCGAGACGGTGGCGACGACCGCGGGCGAGGACGTCGCCCCGCTCGAGCGACGCCACGTCCTCCAAGACCTCGGATGGGTCATCACGCGGTCGGAGACTGGACTGGGCGGCTCAGCCCGCATCGTGCCGGAGATGCACGCGCCGGCGTCATTGCACCTGCGCACATCCATTCTGGCGGCCTGGGCCGACGTGCTGGCCGGGTACCTGGCCGTCGAGGTGGTGGCGCCGCGGGTGCCCGTGACTCTCGAGCTCGACGTCCATCTGTACCGACCGGCCCCTGGGGGTGGCGAGGTCCACGGTGGTGGGCAGGTGATCAAGGCGGGCCGGACGGTCTTCGCCGCCGGGGTCGACTTCAGTACCGAGGACGGCGAACCCTTCGGCTTCTCGGCCGCGTCCTTCATGGCGGCACCCGACGCCCGGCTCACCATCGCCCTGCCATTGGGCCTCGACCACCCCGTCCCGACCGGTCCCGGACTGACTATGCCGTTCGCCGAGCGGGCCGGGTGCGAGCGCATCGAGCCCGGCGTGGCCGCGCTCTCCCACTCCGACGACGTGCTCAACGCCTCCAACACAATCAACGGGGGCCTGATCGCGCTGGCCGCCGAGGAAGCGGTGCTCTCGCTCTCAGCACCCGGGGCAACGTTGTCGTCGCTGGCCCTGCGCTATTTGCAGCCGGCCCGGGTGGGTCCGGTAGTAGCCCGGGCCGACGTGCGCCAAGGCCTAGGACGGGTCGAGATCAGAGAGCCGGGAACGGCGACCGCCTGTGTGCGGTGGCCACCACCCGGACCTTCGACTGAGACTCAGGCGGCGAACGGGATCTTCATGGCTTCGGCCAGGTTGCCGCCCATGACCTTGGCGATGTCCTCGTGCGAGAGCCCCTCGAGCTCGTCGACGTAGGAGAGCGGCTCGGACATGCCCTCGATGTGCGGGTAGTCCGACCCGAAGACCACACGGTCCGCCCCGACCAGATCGATCAGACCGCGGGGGTCCTCCTCGTGGAAGGGGTGGATCCAGATGTTGCGCTTGAGCACCATCAGCGGGTCCTCGTCGTAGAGCCCGGGCTCGTTGGCATACGAGTGGCCGATGGCGTCGATGAAGGGACGGACCCAGGCCGAACCGTTCTCCACCGGCAGGACACGCAGGGTGGGGAACCGCGTCAGCAAGCCGTGGCCGATCAACGAGGCCACCGTGTCGAAGATGCCCCGGCCCTGGGTGTGCATGATGTCCATGAAGGCGGACTTGCCCTGGAAGGGCAGGTGCTCACCGTCGGAAACGCCTTCCCACTGGTTGAAGTAGCGGGTCAGACCGTCGTCCGAGGCGTGCATCCCGACCGTGAGGTCGAGCTCGGCCACGCGCTTCCAGAACGGGTCGAACTCGGGGAGGGCGAAGGACCGACGACCCCTGTAGCCGGGGACCGGGGCCGGGCGGACGAGGATGATCTTGGCTCCTCGCTCGGCCACCCACTCGAGTTCCCGGATGGCCTCGTCCACGATGGGGAGGGTGATCACCGGCGAGGGGAAGATGCGGCCCTCGTAGTTGAAGGTCCAGTGCTCGTGCATCCACTGGTTCAACGTGTGGATGGCCACATGCGTCGCCTTGGGGTCATCCCACAGCCGCTCCTCGAGCAGGCTGGCCAGCGTCGGCCACATGAGGGCGCGGTCGAGACCGAGTTCGTCCATGAGGGCCAGTCGGGGCTCGGGCGAGAAGAAGGCCTCGGGGGCGCGGATGGGATCGCCCATGAGCTCCCGGCGCGATTTATTCTCCGGGTTCCCGGTCTTGTAGAACGCCTCGAAGGCGCCGGGGGCACCGACCACCTCGAAGGTCGGGTTCGGGATGTACTCCGAAATCACGTTGCGCACCGCGATCTTGGTGCGGCCGTTCACCTGCACGTACTTGATCAGGTACTGGTACTCCTTCGGCAAGTACTTGGTGAAGGCATCCGTGTTCTCGTACATGTGGTTGTCCGCGTCGAAGACGGGAAAGTCGACGATGTTCTTGGCCATGGCACACCTCCGCGCACTGCAGGATTTTCAACTTCGACGTCAATATTATGCATCCGGGGGGTCCTGACGCCAGCCGTGCACCTCTCCCCTGCCAGGCATCCTTCCATGGCGGTCGGCCGGCTGCCCTGGCCAACCGCCGGCTTCAGTCCTCGATAGCGATGGCGTTCTTGGGGCAGGAGTGGACCGCCTCCATCAGCTTCTGGCGCAGGGCTTCGGGGGGGTGCTCGTCGAGGACATAGAGGAAATCGTCGTCGCGCACTTCGAACACCTCAGGGAGGATCCCCATACAGAGGGCGTTGCTCTCGCACAGATCGAAATCGACGACGACACGCATGGCCTCTCCCTCCCAACGACGCCGGGCCGGGCCGATGTTACGTGGCATTCGGTGGTGGATTGAGATTCAAGTCAACTGGGCGGAAGTGTAGGTTTTTCGCAATCAGGAAGGGGCGCTGTCGTGCCTGACTCTCACCCGCCCGTCGTCGATGAAGCCGTCCGCAACGAGATCATCAACTTGGTACGCACCTTCGTCCGACGCGAGGTCATCCCGGTGGCGCCCGACCTGGAGCGAGCCGACACCTTCCCAACCGAGATCGTGTCCCAGATGCGAGACCTTGGCCTCTTCGGCGTAACCATTCCCGAGGCCTACGGCGGTCTGGGCCTCGACCTTCTGACTTACGTCGGCGTCATCGAGGAGCTCGCATACGGGTGGATGAGCCTGACCGGCATCGTCAATACCCACACGATGGCGGCGATTCTGATCATGACCCGCGGCAGCGAGGAGCAGAAGCAGCGATGGCGCCCTTCGCTGGCCTCGGGTGAGCGACGTGGCTGCCTCTCGCTGTCTGAGCCCGACGCGGGCAGCGACACCCGCAGCCTGACCTGCCGGGCTCAGCGCGACGGAGAGGAATACATCCTCAACGGCACCAAAGCGTGGGTGACCAACGGCGAACGTGCCGGCATTGTTGCTCTGGCCGCCCGCACCGAGCAGGGAATTTCTGCCTTCATCGTGGAAAAACAGCCTGGCCCGAGCTTCGAGGGAATCTCAGTCGGCAAGAACGTGAGCAAGCTGGGGTACCGCGGCATCGAGACGGTCGAGATGAACTACGTCGATCACCGCATCCCGGCGGCCAACCTGATCGGCGACGAAGGGCGCGGCCTGCCCCAGATCCTGAGCGTGCTCGAAGTGGGACGGATCAACATCGCGGCCCGGGCGGTCGGCGTGGCCAGGGCAGCCTTTGAGGCGGCGTTGGAGTACGCCCAGCAACGTGAAACCTTCGGAAAGCCGATCGCCGAACACCAGGCCATCCAGCTGAAGTTGGCCGATATGGCCACTCGGCTGGAAGCCTCGCGCCTCCTCACTCGCAATGCCGCCGAACGCCGGGCCCGAGGAGAGCGCTGTGACGTTGAAGCCGGTATGGCCAAGCTGTTCGCCAGCGAGACGGCACTCGATCTGAGCATGGAGGCCATGCGCATTCTTGGAGGGGTGGGCTACACCACCGAGTTCGCCGTGGAGCGTTTCTACCGCGATGCCCCGCTCATGGTGATCGGTGAAGGTACCAACGAGATCCAGCGCATCGTGATCGCCCGCGGCTTGCTGGCGCGCGCCCGCGAGCAGGGCTGAGAGGAGATGGGATGGCCACAGCGGCGACCGAGCTGTACTACGACCCGTACGACTTCGAGATCGACGCCGATCCATATCCCATCTGGAAACGGCTCCGGGACGAGGCGCCGCTCTATTACAACGAGCGCTACGACTTCTATGCCCTCAGCCGCTACGAGGACGTGGAACCCTGTCTCGTCGATTGGCAGACCTACAGCTCGGCCAAAGGATCGGTGCTCGAGATCATCAGGGCCGCCATCGAAATGCCGCCGGGCATGTTCATCTTCGAGGATCCGCCGGACCACGATCTCCACCGCGGGCTACTGAGCCGGGTCTTCACGCCGCGCCGCATGGCCGCCATCGAACCCCAGGTCCGCGCCTTTGCGGCCCGTACCCTCGACCCGCTGGTCGGGATGGGTGGTTTTGACTTCATCGCCGACCTGGGAGCTGAACTCCCGATGCGCACGATCGGGATGCTGCTGGGCATACCCGAGGAGAACCAGGTCGGGATCCGGGAGCACATCGACGAGGGTCTGCGCCTCCAAGAAGGCGTGATGCCTGATGCGAACTTTTCCGCGCACGATACCCAGATCACCGACTACGCCGACTACATCGAGTGGCGGGCACTGCACCCCTCAGACGACCTGGTCACCGAGCTCCTCTTAGCGGAGTTCACTGACGAGCACGGAGTGTCCCGTCGCCTCAGTCGTGACGAGCTGCTCGGCTACATCGGCCTGCTGTCAGGGGCAGGGAACGAGACGACTACCCGGTTGATCGGCTGGGCCGGGAAGCTACTGGCCGAGTACCCCGATCAACGCCAGGAACTGGCCGAACACCCTGAGCTGATCCCTTCGGCGATCGAGGAGATCCTCCGCTACGAGGCACCCTCTCCGGTACAAGCCCGTTACGAGACCAAAGACGTCACGCATCACGGACAGACCGTTCCTGCCGGCAGCATCATCATGCTGCTCAATGCTTCGGCGAACCGTGACGAGCGTCAGTTCGAAAACCCCGACCAGCTGGACATCCACCGCAAGGTCCAGCGACACCTGAGCTTCGGTTACGGGCTCCATTTCTGTCTGGGCGCCCACCTGGCTCGGCTGGAAGGGCGGATCGCCTTGGAGGAAGTGCTCAAGCGCTTTCCCGATTGGGAGGTGGACGAGGAACGCGCCGTGCAGGCACGCACCTCCACTGTGCGCGGCTGGGAGAAGCTCCCCGTTCGCACGCCGTAAGTCGCCGACGCAACCTTCAGCCTTGAGGTCGCAGGGCTGCCACTAGGCGCGGGGCGGCCTCATCCAGCCATCCACTTACGACGTCATCAAGTTCCTCCAGCTGTCCCTCGGTGACATAGAGGCCGCGAGTGGGCAGGGTGGCGCCAAGTTCGACCAAGACGGGCCGGAGGTGCACCTCCACTGCGAGTGCGTGTTGCAGCCCGGCACCCACCATCAGGGGCACAACGGTCACACCCACCAGGTCCGTGCTGCTGAACCAATCGAGGAATGACTTCAACAGCCCGGTGTAACTCGCCTTGTAAGTCGGTGAGGCAATGACCGCCAGAGATGAACTGCGCACGGCCGCGACCGCCTCGGCCACACGAACCGATGACCAGTCGAAGAGCTCTGACCCATATTCGGCCAAATCAACTGTTCTGAAGTCGGCCGCGGGCAGCCCGACGGCCTCGGCGACCGATCGAGCCACTGTGTCCGCCACCGTGAGGGTCCGCGAGCGCTGCTTGGGGTTCCCTACGACGACGGCGATGGAGGATTGGTGTTCCTCGCGGGGGCTGGGAGAACGTTCCGTCATCGCCAGCACAGTACCGAGATGCCCTGAGAAAGATCCACGCTGGTCCCCATCCCAAGCTCATCCGCGCATCCGACATGGGCAGTACGGTTCCCCGGATGAGCAGTGACTTCGACCCCGCGAATCTAGAGACCTTGATCCTGTCGATCGAGGATTATGTGGCCACGGTGACGCTGAACCGACCTGACGTCTACAACGCATTCGACCAGCAAATGCAAGACGAGCTGGGAGCGCTCTGGCGCTATCTACGGCACGAACAGTCTGTGAGGGCCGTCGTGCTGACGGGAGCCGGCGAAAAGGCCTTCTGCACGGGACTGGACCGCGGTGAGATCCCACTCGATCTCGAGTTCGACCCGTTCACCTACGACGACCCTGGACGCACCATTGGGCCCAAGGGCCAAGGGCTCTGGAAGCCGGTGATCGCGGCCGTGAATGGGATGGCGTGTGGTGGAGCCTTCTATCTTCTCGGCGAGAGCGACATCCTTATTGCGGCCAACCACGCCACCTTTTTCGATCCGCACGTGACCTACGGCATGACCGCCTCGTACGAACCCATTCTCCTCAGTGGACGGATGGCCTTCGGGGATCTCGTCCGCATGACCTTGGTCGGTACCAGCGAGCGGATGTCAGCCCAGACGGCCCGAGAAGCCGGCTTGGTGAGCCAGGTGGTCGAGGCTTCCCAGCTGAGCGAAACGGCCCATGCCCTCGCACTCGACATCGCAGCCCAGCCCCCCCACGCCGTGCAGGCCAGTCTTCGGACCCTGTGGGCGGCTCGGAGCCTGGCGCCCGAACAGGCGCTCGCGCTTGGCAACACTTTCCTCCAGCTTGGGTCCTCGATACAGGCCAGGCAAGAGGGACAGGAAACTTTCCAGTCCGGGCGGGCGAAGTGGCGGCTGCGCTAGACGCTCTGCCGGATCAGTCCGAGGCCGGGAGGGGCTTCGCACCCTGGAGGGTCAGCGGGGTTCCGTAGAGCGTCAAGGTGCCGGCTCCGGCCTTCGTGCAAAGCACCTCTAGACCCGAACCCTCGTCGACATAGCGCTTCCCCAAGTTGGTACCCCCAGCCAGCTTCGGATCGAGTTCCGCATCGTTCGGTGCCTCGCCGTCCATTGGATACATCGGTGCTCCACCGCACCCCAGTTCGGCCGATCCGTTGCCCGGCTTGACGACGATGACCTCGGCGTCGCAGACGGCGCTCTTCCACCGCGATCCAGGCTTCAATTCCACAACAACCTCCATCTAGATGGAACGCACAGGTTCATGGCGCCCCTCTTACACGCTTGAGCTACCCGCCGCGGGTCGGCGATGATCATCGCTGCGAGTATGCAGATCACGATCTCGCTTGCACCCATGCGGGTTACGAAGGTGAGACCCGTCACGAATACGCCTCCGGAAGCACCCCCCGAGCTCGGCATCCGGCTGAAGGTCTAGTTAACCTGTTAGTAAGCAATTGAAGATCCACCTGGCCTGACAATGAGTCACCTTCGTCGATTTGTCGAGGGCGTTCTTGAGGGAACCGGGCATTCCCTGATCACTCGGTCAGGAACTCGTCGAGCCGATCTGATCTCACAGTTCGGGCACCCACAACATGACTGTCCGAGTACATCACGTCAAAACCGGCGTCTTTGCTCGCATTCGTTCGGGCGACGTAGCTTTGCTCGAGACCACAACGCCGGACAGCCGACGGTTCTCAAAGTCGTCGAGTGCGCCACACATCAGGGATTTCAGGGAGGTGAATTGCCGTCTTCTACCTGTCCCTGGTCCGGGCGGACCAAGTGCAACGTTAGCGTCGCTGAGCAATTTAGTGACACGCCGGTGCCGAGGAAACCCACTTCGCCCCCTGCACCGATTGCAACCGCCACTTCAATCTCGTTCAATTTGAAGCCCGGGGTGTCGCTCTCGTCCGGAAGGGCTCCCATGAACGACCGAAGGGCCTTGGCCATGTTGTCGCGCACAATGGTTGGATCGACCCTCTCCCAGATCTTTTTGTCGCCCGCCAGGAGCTCGCCCGATGGGACCTCCAGATCCGTGAGCAGCAAGAAGCGGCCATCCGGCTCGGTGTTGGATGTGACACTCATGACGCCTCCTTCAGGACAGTTGCATCTCGCTCAAAATGAATCTTCATGTCAGGGTGCCCAAATGCGCAGTACCCCAATGCTGTGAGCCGCCGAGTGCCTAGCCGCGTCTCGATCTTCTCATCTGCGATCGTCTTAACCCGAGCGTCCAGCAGCGCGGCACCAAGCCCGTTGCCTGCTGCAAGCGCCTCGTAGAAGTGATGGGCCATGCCGACTGCCACCTTCACGTTTACCGGCAAGGTCGAAGCGACAACAGCACCGACGCCGTCTTCGAGAAGGCGCTCTGGGTAGCACTGATCACCGAATACCCCGGGCAGATCTCCGGCCGAGCTACAGGCATTCAGGAAGACGAGCGCCGCCCCCGCACAGAACGCCTTGTGCGGCTCGCGAAACGACGTGGGGCGCAGCTCCCCTCCCTCGAGTTCAAGACCAGCTCCGAATTGCGAGGTGCACACGTGCGTGAGCACATCCAGAAGTTGGAAACGATTCGTCAAGAGGACATCACTATCGACTTGGTCCATAGTGGTGTACTCCTTAACTTCGCAGCGCTCGTCGAGATACGTCTTAAGGTCCTCGTAAGGTGTCGACGCCATTTCCCGGACTCTGGGAACTGTCGCCAACGCAGCTATTCGGATCGCTCGATCATCTGCTTGGATTCCTCGGCCATCGCAGACCTCGATCCATCGCGTTATTGCATGAACTTCTCCAACGAAGACCTCCATCCCATCAATTGAAAGGAGAGCTAACTCGAAGGGAAAGTCGAGTGCTTCCGGGTGTTGGATGTACACGCTGAGACCAGGACGTGTGCTGAGGGCGCGGACAATCTCATCCGGCAATGCTCTTTTCGCCAATTCTCCAATCTCATGGATCTCGCGATCCAATCGCTTGTCGGACCAATCTCTCGTCTTGGCGTCGAAATCCTTCGCGAAGCTGTCGAGGCGTCCGCGCGAATCGGAGGTAAGGCCCAATTTGGCAGAACACGAATACGCCTTGTCGCTCGTTCCCTCCCAAAAGGTCACAGCGCCTTGAGCGTCGATGCGGACCCGCACGTCGGCGCGTGGTCCGAAGGGTACAGGGACGATCACACGTCGCGAGTCTGGGAAGCTATCGATCCGAACCTGTGCGAGCACTCTGCCCTGTTGTAGCGCGTAGACGAGGACACGATGCTCGTTGGTTGGGAGGACGCTCAACATGAACGCGTACGTTGGACTCTCCGCCCCGCCTTCGATCTTCATCTCCGCGGTCGAAGTTCCGAGGACCTCAAATCCCCGGACCGCGACCTCTATGGTGACCGGAGAGGGCACTTCAACATCGAAAACATCGCTTACGTATTCAAAATCGGTGGCGCCAGGAATCGCCAACTTCACGAGAACGACAATCTCTCCACTTGAGTCGGAGAGTTCACCACGTACGTCAACTGCGAGCGTTCGTGGGTCCCGCTGCTCCGAATGGCCCAGCCCATCTCCTGCGTTGCCATCACTTCCGCCACTGCTTTCGCCACTGCTTCCGCCGATGG
Organism: Acidimicrobiales bacterium; assembly: GCA_036489775.1. Classification (GTDB taxonomy): domain Bacteria; phylum Actinomycetota; class Acidimicrobiia; order Acidimicrobiales; family RAAP-2; genus Bog-473. Next base: position 72,555 of record DASXFC010000008.1, read on the forward strand.
TTCCTCCTCCTCCTCCGCTTCCGCCCAGAATCCGTAGCTCGTCACCGAAAGCCGCCTCAATGTCCCGCGCAGCAGCGACAGCAAGGGGCGCTGGCACTGGTTCGTCGGTCGTAAGACCAGCAAAGACCGCCTCAGCGCCATCTCTTCCAGCGCCGACGAGATCGCTTACGGCAACTCGCGCTTGCTCGACGACGTTGGCAATGGTTTCCTGCGGAAATATACCGTGGCGCCGTTGAACGAACAGACGTTCCTGGGCTTCGATCACCGCTCGTGCCTCATGAGCTGGCACATCGGCGCCCATCTGCAACCCGCGAACCATGTGTTCCGCGTCAGCGGTAGGACTGGCACCAAAAACATGCACCATGTCGTACCCAAAGTGAACTAACGGAACATCGAATCCTGCTGTACCGAGTAGCCGGGACAGCTCGTTGCCGGATTCGACCGTCTCGACAACAATCGGAAATGCTTGCATCGGCTTGATCCGCTTAGGTCCAATGATTAGTAGTCCCGCCAACGGCTCGACTACGTCACCCGCCGATCTGCCGGAGGCAACCCGAATCTCGGGCCCAACGAGGCCCGTCACGTTGACGAACTCGGGGCTGTGACGTGAAACAGCAACGCCATCGACCTCTGTCCAGGCCATGCCGGGTACGGGCTCGAGCAGGATGTCGCAAACACCGTGCAGCAGTTCTGCAATGGCCTCGCGAGTTCGATAGCTAACCCCAACCTTGACGTAGTCGCTCAGGAAGCCTTCGAGGTCAGGATCAACTGCCTCCGAGGCCGCGCCAGAAATGGCTTGGTGGATCGCCTTCGTAGCTTGAATCGCGCCTTCGCAGTAGGCCCGATAATCGGGCTCCTTCCAGTCTGACGCCCGCTCGATGACTTCCGACGTCCAGTGATCGTAGAGTGTCGAGGTCCCAAAGGTCCTCTTCACTACGCCTTCGCGAGCGGCGGCGACCGTCGCCAGCCGGGCGAGGTGTCCGCGCTCGGGCCTGCTCATTCGCGGACCACATTACCGTTTACAGCCGGGTGTCGCCTTGCTGAGAGCAAGCTTGGCTGCGAGGCGCCCACAGAGAACCAAACACCGAGGCTGGGTGCGCAGCCGTTGAAGCGCGCCGTGTTTGAGTAACCCGACGCCTCTGAGTCCGAGAGTTCCTCCGCGCCAATGCCGATCCAGTGACCCGGAGTGTCGCCCAAGCCAGTACGGTCCACTCTCGCAAAGCGCTTGGGCATGGACTACCTCCAGGTAGCTCACGACCAAACTCTCATAACGCTTGACCTGGACCGCCGAACGGGGTCAAGCTCACTTTGCGGGTTAGCGACAGAAGTCGTTGAGCAGGGCAATCAAAGGGTCCGTCCGGTGCTGATCCCAGCTTTAGCTGCCTGTTGCCCCAGAGGTATGTGGGCGAGTTCTAAGCGCCGCGAGTGGAGTCGAAATCGGCGATGGAAAGGGCTTCGAGCTCTTTGACCAGTTCATGCAGGCGCCGATTGGCCTCGATGGCGGGTCCGAGGCGTTCAGCTTCATCAGCGCTCAGGGTCTTGGTGACCTGGCGGCCGTCTTGTTGGTGGGTCCAGGTCGGATAGGGGCCGTGCAGGACCGGAGGATCAGCCCGACAGTGGCAACCCGCACCGGCGCACCGGGTTGAGCGTTGCGAGATGGTGCCGGGCACCACGGCTCCGAGCGCGGCGATCTCGGCCACGATGGCCGCTCGCTGTTTTGGACGTTGCATCGCCTCCAGCATCTCCGATCCCCTATCTTGATAGTAGTACATGTCAAGATATCCCCAGATGGCGGGCCTCAGCCAACGTGACCGGAGCGTGCTCGGGCGATTCGAGGGTTTCTGCGCCCTCGAAGGGCTTCCTGCGCCCGCCACCGCGCTCGGTGACGGGGCCTGCATCGAGGCGTTCTTGGCCATTGGCTGCGCCGGACTGGTGCCCCATTCGCTCGGCACCTATCGCTCGGTGCTGCGTCGCCTCGGCGGAGGCTCGGTGGCCGAGGCTCGTGGGTTTTCCGGATCACCAGCCCCGCGCCCATACTCGCGCTTTGAAGTCACTGCGCTGTGGTCGATGGCGTCTCACCAGCCAAGCGCCCGGCGGATCACCAAGGCCAAGGTGCTCCTCGCCTCCATGCTCGGGGCCGGGCTCCACCCAGGCGAACTGGCCCGGCTCAAGGGCACCGATGTGCACTGCGCCGGCACCACCACCAGCGTGGTCGTCGCTGGACCTCGTCCCCGCACCCTGCTGGTCCGAGCCCCTTATGACACTGAGTTGGCCGCGTTGGCCGAGGTGTCAGCGTTCAAGTAATTCCCCACCAGCTGGCGAGGACGTTCAAGTAATTCCCTACCTCGGCGTTCAAGTTATTCCCCACCCCTGAGGGGGGATCCACCCGCCGGGCTCCTTGTTCCACTAGCCGCGTCGCTGTCCCCA
>DASXFC010000023.1:0-21910 GCA_036489775.1 Acidimicrobiales bacterium
AGGTCAGCGGCCAGCTCCTGGCCCACCGTGTACTCGGCCACGTCGTCCAGGCGCAGTTCCACCAATGCCCGACCGGGGTTCACGCCGGCCTTGGCGTAGTGCCCGAGCTGCGACTTGGTCAGCGTCGAGTTGCGCCGGAAGCCCCACGTCACCTGCAGGGCGGCGTAGCCGTCGGACTCGGGCGTCTTCACCTGGACCACGCGCACGGGCGCGACCTTCAGCACCGTCACCGGTACGGCGCGGTTCTGGTCGTCCCAGACCTGGGTCATGCCGACCTTCTCGCCGACGATCGCCTTGCTTGCCACGTGTCGCTCGTTTCTCCTTGCGCCGCAGATTCCCCTGCGCACGCCAACGCTCCGCCCGGGAATCCCGAGCGGAGCGCTCGAATGGTGTGGCGTGAGGTACCGGGCAAAACCGGCCTACACGCACATCTGTTGTCGTGGCAGCCCCGGGTGGGACCGCCTGCCGAATCGGCCTGACGACGTTACACCACCTGGCAGGGCTTCTGCCAGGCGCTGGACGCCTTGGTTAGGCCGTCTGGATCTTGATCTCGATGTCCACGCCGGCGGGCAGATCGAGCCGCTGGAGCGAATCGACTGTCTTGGGCGTGTGATCGACGATGTCGACCAGGCGCTTGTGGACCCGCATCTCGAAGTGCTCGCGCGAGTCCTTGTACTTGTGAGGCGACCGGATCACCGTGTAGCGGTGCTTGTCGGTCGGCAGCGGGACCGGCCCCAGCACCTTGGCCTGGGTCCGGAGCACCGTCTGGACGATCTTCTCGGTCGACTGATCGAGGATCTCGTGGTCATAGGCCTTCAGCCTGATGCGGATCTTCTGCTTCGGGCCGTCTGCCATAGGTGCGCTCTCGCTCTGTTTGAGGAACTACTTGAGGATCTTGACCACGCGGCCGGAAGCGACCGTGCGGCCACCCTCACGGATGGCGAAGCGCAGACCTTCGGTCATGGCGATGGGCTTGCCCAGCTCGACCGTCATCTCCGTGTTGTCGCCCGGCATGACCATCTCGGTGCCCTCGGGCAGGTTGATGGTGCCGGTGACGTCGGTGGTCCGGAAGTAGAACTGAGGCCGGTAGTTGGTGAAGAACGGCTTGTGACGGCCACCCTCCTCCTTGTTCAGCACGTAGACGTTGGCCTCGAAGTTGGTGTGCGGGGTGATGGAACCCGGCTTGCAGAGCACCTGGCCCCGCTCGACGTCTTCCTTCTTGGTGCCACGCAGCAGGGCGCCGACGTTGTCGCCGGCCCGGCCCTCGTCCAGCAGCTTGCGGAACATCTCGATGCCGGTGACCGTGGTCTTCTGGGTGTCGCGCAGGCCGACGATCTCGACTTCCTCGCCCACCTTGACGATGCCCTGCTCCACCTTGCCGGTCACCACGGTGCCCCGGCCGGTGATGGACATGACGTCCTCGATCGGCATCAGGAACGGCTTGTCCACGTCACGCTCGGGCTCGGGGATGTAGCTGTCGACCGCGTCCATGAGCTCGACGATCTTCTCGGCCCACTCGGCGTCGCCCTCGAGCGCCTTGAGGGCGCTGACCTGAATGACCGGGGTGTCGTCGCCCGGGAAGTCGTAGTTGCTGAGGAGCTCGCGCACCTCCATCTCGACCAGCTCGAGCAGCTCGGGGTCGTCCACCATGTCGGCCTTGTTGAGGGCCACCACGATGTAGGGCACACCGACCTGGCGGGCCAGCAGCACGTGCTCCCGGGTCTGGGGCATCGGGCCGTCGGCGGCCGACACCACCAGGATGGCGCCGTCGATCTGGGCCGCACCGGTGATCATGTTCTTGATGTAGTCAGCGTGGCCCGGCATGTCGACGTGGGCGTAGTGACGGTTGTCCGTCTCGTACTCCACGTGGGCGATGGTGATCGTGATGCCGCGCTGCTTCTCTTCCGGCGCCTTGTCGATCTGGTCGAAGGCCGTGAACGAGGTATTGGGGTTGCGCTCGGACAGCACCTTTGTGATGGCAGCCGTCAGCGTCGTCTTGCCATGGTCGATATGACCCATGGTGCCCACGTTCACATGGGGCTTCGTGCGCTCGAACTTCTGCTTGGCCATCCCTCGCTACTCCCTAGCTCTATCTCATGGGCCGACGGGGCCCAAGGTTGTGTTGTTGTTGCAAACCGTGTGTTCGGGCCGTCCTGGCCCTTACTCCCCGTGCGCCCGGGCGATGATCTCCCTCGAGATCGACTCGGGCACCTCGTTATAGGAGTGGAACTGCATCGTGTACGTGGCGCGACCCTGGGTGCGCGAACGCAGGTCAGTAGCGTAGCCGAACATATCGGCTAGCGGTACCTGCGCATTGATGACGTGGCTGGTGCCCTGCTGCTCCATCCCCTCCATCTTCCCCCGGCGGGAGGAGAGGTCGCCGATGACGTCACCCATGTAGTCCTCGGGGGTGGTCACCGTGACCGCCATCACCGGCTCGAGCAGGACCGGGCTGGCCGCCCGCAGCGCCTTCTTGATGGCCAGCGAACCAGCGATCTTGAAGGCCATTTCCGAGGAGTCCACGTCGTGGTACGAGCCGTAGGTCAAGGTGACCCGGACGTCCACCGTGGGGTAACCGGCCAGGATGCCGGTGGTCAGGGCCCCTTGAATACCGGCATCGACCGAGGGGATGTACTCCTTGGGGATGACGCCGCCGCTGATCTTGTCGACGAATTCGTAGCCCCCGCCCGGCCCGGTGGGCTCGACGCTGATGACGACATGGCCGTACTGGCCCTTGCCGCCGGTTTGGCGCACGTACTTCTCTTCGATCTTCTCGACCGGCTTGCGGATGGTCTCGCGGTAGGCCACCTGGGGCTTGCCCACGTTGGCGTCCACGTTGAATTCCCGCATCATGCGGTCCACCAGTACCTCGAGGTGGAGTTCGCCCATGCCCGAAATGACGGTCTGGCCGGTTTCCTCGTCCGAACGCACGCGGAAGGTCGGGTCCTCTTCGCTGAGTGAGTACAGGGCCCGGGACAGCTTGTCCTGGTCGGCCTTGGTCTTGGGTTCGACCGCCACGTGGATCACCGGCTCGGGGAACTCGAGGGCCTCGAGCACGATGGGGTGGCCGATCTCGCACAGGGTGTCGCCGGTGGTGGTGGTCTTCAGACCGACCACGGCCACGATGTCCCCGGCGAAGACAACGTCCTTGTCCTCGCGGTGGTTGGCGTGCATCTGGAGGATGCGGCCGATCCGCTCCTTCTTGTCCTTGGTCGAGTTGGTCACCGAGGACCCCTTCTGCAGGGTGCCCGAGTAGACCCGGAGGTAGCAAAGCTTCCCCACGAAGGGGTCGGTCATGATCTTGAAGGCCAGGGCCGAGAAAGCCTCGCTGTCGTCGGCCTTGCGCTCCTCGATGTCCTCGGGGTGGTTGGGGCGGATGCCCTGAGTCGGCGGCAAGTCCAGCGGGCTGGGCAAGTAGTCGATCACGGCGTCGAGCATGGGCTGGACGCCCTTGTTCTTGAAGGCCGAACCGCACAGGACCGGGACCACTTCGGCGGCCAGGGTGGCCGTGCGCAGGGCCCGGCGCAGGTCGGCCGCCGTGATGGCCTCTTCGGCCAGGTACTTCTCCATGATGATGTCGTCGAAGTTCGAGACCACGTCGATCAGCTGGTGGCGGGCCGCCTCGGCCTCGTCGACCATGTCGGCCGGGATGTCGAGGGTCTGCCACTCCTCGCCCATGTCGTTGGCCCAGATCAGGGCCTTCTCTTCGAGCAGGTCGACGACGCCCTTGAACTCGGACTCGACGCCGATGGGCAGCTGGGTCACGGCCGGCAGGGCGTCGAGGCGGTCACGGATCATCAGCACCGTGCGCTCGAAGTTGGCCCCGATGCGGTCCATCTTGTTCACGAAGCAGATACGCGGCACGTGGTACTTGTTGGCCTGGCGCCACACCGTCTCGGTCTGGGGCTCCACACCGGCCACCGCGTCGAACACGGCCACGGCGCCGTCGAGCACGCGCAGGGAACGCTCCACCTCGACGGTGAAGTCCACGTGGCCCGGGGTGTCGATGATGTTGATGGTGTTGTCACGCCACTGGCAGGTGGTGGCGGCCGAGGTGATGGTGATGCCGCGCTCTTGCTCCTGGACCATCCAGTCCATGGTGGCGGCGCCTTCGTGCACCTCACCGATCTTGTAGTTGCGACCGGTGTAATAGAGGATGCGCTCGGTCGTCGTGGTTTTGCCCGCGTCGATGTGAGCCATGATCCCGATATTGCGGGTCCTGGCCAGTGGAGTTTCGCGTGTGGGCAGGGCTTCAGCCATGATGCGGTGGATTCCTTCTGAACGTGGTGGTGCGGCCGTCCACTACCAGCGGTAGTGAGCGAAGGCTTTGTTGGACTCTGCCATCTTGTGCATGTCCTCACGCCGCTTTACGGCGGCGCCGATGTTGTTCGCTGCGTCGAGCAGCTCGCCGGCCAGGCGCTCGGCCATGGTCTTCTCGCGGCGCTGACGCGAGTAAGTGGTCAGCCAACGCAGGGCCAGCGTGGTGGCCCGGCGGGGCCGGACCTCGATGGGCACCTGGTAGGTGGCGCCACCGACCCGGCGGCTCTTGACCTCGAGCTCGGGCCGGGTGTTCTCGACAGCGCGCTTGAGGATGGTGACGGGGTCGCCACCGGAGCGCTCCTCCACCAGTTTAAGGGCGTCGTAGACGATCCGCTCCGCCAGCGTGCGCTTGCCGCGCGAGAGCACCTTGTTGACCACCTGGGTGACCAGCACCGAGCGGTAGACCGGGTCCGGCGCCAGTTCACGACGAGTGGCGGGTCCGTTACGAGGCATGGATCAGGACTCCTTCTTGGCGCCGTAGCGGCTACGGGCCTGGCTGCGCTCGCGCACACCCGAGGTGTCCAGGGCGCCCCGGACCACCTTGTAGCGGACACCGGGCAGGTCCTTCACACGGCCGCCGCGGACCAGGACGATCGAGTGCTCCTGGAGGTTGTGCCCGACACCGGGGATGTAGGCCGTGACTTCGACGCCCGAGGACAGGCGGACACGGGCCACCTTGCGCAGGGCCGAGTTCGGCTTCTTCGGGGTGGTGGTGTAGACGCGGGTGCACACGCCCCGGCGCTGGGGCGCGCCCTTCAGAGCCGGTGTCTTGGTCTTTGTCACCTTGGCCTGTCGTCCCTTACGGACGAGTTGGGCGATTGTGGGCACGCGTTACCTCTCGAGTTTGAAACCTGTGTGGGCCATGGTGCGCCGGTGGCGCGGCGGCCCAGGAGCCGCACATGGCAGACAGAAGATGATAGCGGGTGCCCAGGGCCCGAACAATCGCGACCGCGCCAGGCGCGGGCCGCCTCAGGCGCTGGGGAGCAGGGAGGGCAGCGGCTCGTCGGCGCCCAGGGCGGGGGCTCCCGGTCGGGGCTGGGCGAAGAGCTGGCGACCGCGGCCCGTCCAAGCGAAGAGGCTCGGCAGCAGGCCGTCGGGGAAGAAGCGCAGGCTGAGGACGCCCAGCCCGATGTAGAAGGCGGTGTCGTTGGCCGGCAGGAAGCCCAGAATCAGCCCGGCCACCAGCGCGCTGGTGCAGAGCGAGACCCCGCCGATGGCCACTGCGGCCAAAATGATGAGGCTCTGGAGCATCTCGACGTTGGTGGCGCCGGCCACCGATGACGCCGCTCCGTAGAGCGCTCCCGCCACCCCGGCCATGGCGGCCGAGAGGGCGAAGACCGCCAACTTGGTCTTGGTCAGGCTGAGCCCCAAGGTGGCGCAAGCCGCCTCTGAGTCCTTCATGGCGACCAGGGTCCGCCCGAACGAGCCGCGCCGCAGCGCCAGGAGCCCGATAGAAAAGAGGGCAAAGACAACCGCCATGAAGATGGTGAAGGCCTTGTCGCCGGTGAGGACGATCCCGAAGAACGACGGGCGCGCCACGTGGACGTCCCCATCGAATCCGAACACCGAGCTCCAGGGGAAGAACATGTTGTCCATGGCGCTGGCGAAGGCCAAGGTCAGGAGGGCCAGGTAGAGCCCGCGCAGGCGCAGGGCGGGGAGGGCGATGACCGCGCCCACCGCGCCGGCGAAGCCGGCGGCGTAGAGCAACCCGAGCCAGCTGCCTCCGTCGCCCCAGCGGAACATGGCGAAGAGCCCGAGGCCGGCGAAAGTGAGCTGGCAGATGGAGATCTGCCCGCCCCACCCGGCCAGGGGCACCAGCGACAGGCAGATCAGCCCGTAGGCCAGCCCGATCCCGAGGTTGATGGTGTTCGAGACCGAGGCGAACGAGACATAGGCGATCACAGCGGCCACCAAGAGGCCGCCCCCACTGACGCTCCGGGTGAAGGTGGGGATGCGGAGCTGGACCCGGCGCTGCAGGGTGCCGATGCGGAGGCGGCTGGCGGGATAGATGAGCAGCGTGATGAAGAGCAGGACGGCGGGCACCGAGAGCTCGAGTCCCTGGACGGGAGTGGAGGACCAGAACGCTCCCGAGGTCGGGAAGTAGCCGACCGAGTAGGAGGCGAGCAGCCCCACCGCTAGCGCGCCCACAAACGTCATGGGCAGGCTGCGCAACCGCCCGACCACGGCCGCCGCGTAGGCGTCGATGACCAGCAGGGTCAGGCTCAGGGGCTGGAGCTGGAGCCGGGGGGCGACCAGGATGCCAGCCACGGAGGCCAGCGACGCCCCGACGGCCCAACTCAGGGTGGAGAGCGACGACGGCCGCCCACCGAAGAGGCCGACCAGGTCCCGGTTGTCGACCACGCCGCGCATGGCGATACCCACCCGGGTCTGGAACAGGAGGAGGCGCAGCCCGATGGCGATGGCGATGGCGGCCCCGACGGTGATGGCCTCCTCCCACGAGACGAAGACGCCGAGAAGGTGGAACCCCGCGTTCCCGAAGAACTGTGGGACGGCCCGGGCCTCAGCTGGCCAGATGAAGCCGACGCCGCCGATGGCGATCAGGGTCAGGCCGACGGTGATGGCCAGGGTCACCGGGACGTTGGTGGCGTCGACCCCGGAGATGATGAGGCGTTCGATCAGGGCCCCGAGGAGAGGTGCCAGCACGAATACGGTGATGACGAAGGCCAATCCCGGATTCAGGTGCCACGGCACCGACAGCTGCCAGTACACGAAAGCCATGAACATCCCGATGGCGCCGTGCGCGATGTTGAAGATGCCCGAGGTGGCGTAGGTCACCACCAGGCCGCTGGCGGCCACGGCGTAGGCCGAGCCGAGAACGACACCGATGATGGTGAACTCGAGGAATTCGTGCACGGCTTAGTACTGGAAGTAGCCGCTGTTGCAGTCGAACGTGTTGGGCGCAGTCGGATAGACGCGCTGGAAGGACCCGTTCTCGATCTTCTCGTAGAAGAAGCATTTGGAGGGGATCTTCCCCCCGATGTTCACCGGCGGGGTGATGCCGTCACCGGTCCAGTTGGTGATCCCTTGGATGGCGCTGATCAGGGCCGGTCTGGTCAGATCGGGACCGACCTGTTTGGCCGCCTGTTCGAAGGCCAGGCCGGCCGACCAGGCCAAGATGGCGAAGATGTCCTGGTGGTAGCCGGGAGCCACCCGGTTCATCCAGCTCTCGAACAACTGCAATTCGGGGTTTTCGGCGGCGTCGGAGTAACCGACGGTGGCCGACATCAGCACCAGGTCGCCGTTGGACTCGGGCTCGGTCTGCTGGGCGAACTGGGGTGAGTACTCCTCGGAGAACCAGTCGACCACCTGCGGGGTGTAGTTGGCCTGCTGCATGGCCTCGAGCAGGCGCTCGGCCGAGTCGGCATCGGAATACTCGGTCACATACTCCGCGCCGGCGCTCTGCATGGCCTGCACGTTGGCCGCGTAGTTGGCGTTGGTCGGTGTGGTCGAGGTGTCATAGACGTACTTGAAGCCCACGCTCTCGTAAGCCGCCACCTCGTGCTGGGCCTGGGTCTGGGTGGCCGACACGTTCAGGTAGATCATCGCGGCGTGCTGGATGGCGTTGGGATAGGTCGCCTTGATGTAGTTGGCCGGACCCAGGGACCAGTAGTGGGCGTTGCCGGGGCTGGCTCCGAAGATGTCCGCAGTGGTGCCGGCGGCCGCCGTCGAGACTTCCGACGCCATGTCGGGGATGCCACAGGACCCGACGGCCTGGGCGCTGCCGTCATCGAAGCCCGAGGCGTTGCCCACCATGGCGAAGTCACTGGTACAGGCCTGCGCGGCATCGGAGTAGTCGGTCCCCGAGTCGTTGCCGTCGTCGAAAGGCTGCACCTTGATCTGGCGTCCGCAGATCCCGCCCTGACTGTTCACGTAGGCGGCCCAGGCCTCGGTGGCCTGCTGGGCGCTCTGGGTCAGGCCCGGTGCCACCCCACTGATGCTGGCGATATTGCCCACGGTGATGGTGGTGGCGGTCACGCCGGTGGCGGTGGCGCCGCCGTTGCCCCCCGAGGGCGTCTGGTTGCCGCTGGGCCCGCACGGGCCACTGGACGCTCCGGCCGCCGTGGTGGGGGTGGTGCCGCCACCGGTGACCGGTCCGGTCGATCCGGTGGGGCTGTTGCCGCTCGAGCCGGCCACGGTAGTGGTGGTCGCCCCGTTGGCCAATGTGGTGGTGGTGTCGTTCGAGTCCCCGCTCGAGGTAATGCCGTTGTCCCCCGCCGCCACCCCGTTGCTCGCCGACCCCCGGGCTTCGGCCTGCTGCGACGAGGTCAGTCGCGACCCGCAGGCCGACATCACCAGCGCGGTGGCCGCCAGCAGGCCGACCACGGCCAGGCGCCGCCGGCGGCGCAGGGGATTGGTCCGTGTTCGAACTTTCATGCCGGTCCCTCCAGCGGGTGTTCGTGCTCGGCCCGCTCGGCCGGCGGGGTGCGCAGGACGCGTTCGAGCCGATCGATGGAGCGGACGATGGCCAGCGCGTTGCGCCGCTCCTCCTCCACCTGGCGCAGGCTCCAGGCGCCGTAGATCAGGATTCCGCCCCCGAAGACCAGGGCCAGTCCGAGCAGGCCGCCCGAGATCAGGTACGGGATCTCCTGGTACAGGTACGGGCTGTGCGAGGCGCCGTACCAGCCGAGCAGGATGCAGACGAACCCGAAGATCACGGCCACCATGCCGATCACCTGGAGGATCTTGCGCACGTTGCGGCCTGAGCTGCCCCGGCCGGCCCGGTCCACCGCGGCCCGCAGGCGATTGAGCCGGGCGGGCACCGGGCTCGCCTCCTCCACCACCGTCTGGGACGTCTCCCCACCGGGATGCCCGGTCACCCGGCGCACCGTGGTGGGCTCGTCGGGCGAGCCGCCACCTCTCCCCAACAACTTCATCAGGTGAAGCCTCCTGACTCGTCACCGACCTCATCGAAGAACCGGCTGCCCAACGGATCGCCGTCGGTACAAGCCGAGCCCACCAGCTCGCTGACATCATCGGCCCGTTTGTAGGCCAGGGCCAGCAACAGGGCGGCGATCACGCCGAGGGCCACCAGGCCCGAACCCACGCCCTTGAAGACGGCCGGGGTCGATGCCGGCAGCGTGTTCGGGGGGGTGGTCGATCCGGTGCCGCCGGTCGGGGTCGTGCTGGTCCCACCGGTCGGGCTGGTGGTACCGCCGCCGAAGTCAGTGGAGCCGGTCGAACCCACGCCGGTACTGGGGAACGAGCCGGTGTCCGAGGAGCCGGGGGACCCGGTCGAACCGCTGTCCGTCCCGGTGTCCGAAGACCCGCTGTCGTCGCTGAAAGAGGGCGAGGCGGCCGAGGCCACGGTGACCGTCCCGAGGTCGATGGTGATGACCTGCTCATTGGGCAGGGCGATGGGCAGCGACGAGGTGAGCTTGGCGGGCAGCAGGGCGGCCAGCTTGTTGACCGCGTCGTCGAGTGTGTCGAGGTTGATGCTGATCTGCAGGCCGTCGAGCGTCCGAGCCGCCGAAGCCGCCGACACCGTGTCGACCGCATTGGTGACGGCGATGGTGATCCCGAGCTCCTTCAAGAGCGAGTTGAGAGTGGAGATGGGCAAGGCCAGCGGTTCGCTCGTCGACGCCGCCGAGATCCCGTTGGCCGTGATCGAGATGGCCTCGCCGGCGATGCTGCCTCCGGTGACCTGGGTCGAGCCGGTCACCGTGCCGGTGGTGCCGTCGGAGGTGGCGGTGGCGGTCGAGGTGACGGCACCGATGTTGACGAACCCGGCCAGGAGGGAGATCCCGAGGTCGGTGGCCGAGGCCGAGGCGGTGGCGTCGGTGTTGGTGGTGGTCGAGGACGAGGTGCCCGAGGCGGTCCCGATGCCGATCAGGCTCGAGCTCCCAGCCAGCGGGTTGGACGAGCTCGAGGGAGCCGAGGTGGACGCCGTGCCCGCGCTGCCCGCGGTGGCGGCGTCGTCACCGATGGTGGTGGTGGCGGTGCTGCCGTTGGCGTTGGAGACGGCGTCCATGTTGATACCGGGCTCGTCGAGCGAGGTGGTGTTGGGTGTCTGGGGGTAGTCGGTGATGGCGTCGAGCGGCCAGACCGGGGCGGGCGGGATCGGGGCGCCCGGCGCGATGAGGGCCAGTTCGGGTCCGATGTTGGCGATGACCTGGCCCGGGTAGAAGGTCGAGGCGGTGGCGCTGCCGGTCGGCCCGTAGTTGTCGGTGGCCGAGGCGTAGCCGGTGTCGAGCTCGAGGCTGGGGGTGGCCGGGATGGGGAGGTTGGGCTGCTCGTACTGGACCGTGTAGGCCTCGGCCAGCGCGTTGATGGTGAAGCCGCCCAGGCCGCTGGTCGAACTCCCGCTGTCGTCGCTGGGTGACGTGGTGGGTCCTGTCGTGGTGGTCGTGGTGGTCGAGTCCGCCCCGGCCCAACCGGCGTAGGTCGAGAGGATCAGTCCGGTCCCGCCACCGATGGAGAGCAGGGAGGCCAGGCCGAGGGCCAAGGCGTGGCGCTTCATGCCGCCGCCCCGCCGAGGTAGGCGTCAGCCAGGTCGGCCGGCAGCTCATCGGGCGTGCCGCTGACAATGATCCGGCCTTGGACCACCACGGCCACGTGGGTGGCCACCTTGAGGGCGGTGGCGGCGAACTGTTCGGCCAGCACGATGGCCACCCCTTCGGCCGCGATCTGGGCCACCAGGTCGTAGAGCTGGCTCACGATCATGGGGGCCAGCCCCATCGAGATCTCGTCGAGCAGGAGCACCGCCGGTTCGACACTCAGTGTCCGGGCCATGGCCAGCATCTGCTGCTCGCCGCCCGAGAGGGTGCCCGCCACCTGGTTCCGGCGCTCGCCCAACCGGGGGAAGCGGGTGAAGGCACTCTCCTCGACGGTCGAGCGGGACACCCCCCCGAAGGTCATGAGGCGCAGGTTCTCACGCACGGTCAAGTTGGGGAAGATGCCACGTCCGTCGGGCAGGGTGCACATCCCGGCCCGGGCCAGGGCATCGGGCTTCATCCCGTTTACGTGTTGGCCCATGACGTGGAAGCACCCCGAGGTCGGCTCCATCTGCCCGCTGGCCACCTTGAGCGTGGTCGACTTGCCAGCCCCGTTGGGGCCGAGCAGGGCCAGCACTTCGCCCGCCCCCACGGCCAGCGCGATCCCGTGCAGCACCTCGATCTGCCCATAACCAGCGCGAATCCGGCGCAACTCGAGCACTGGTGGGGCCTCAGCCATCGGACCTCGCCGCGCTGGCGGCCACCATCGATCCGGCCTCGAGAGTTGGGACCTCTTCTTTGTCGTCGCTGGCCCCGAGATAGGCGGCCCGCACGCGCTCGTCGGACCTGATCTCGGCCGGGGTGCCCGCCGCCAGCACGGCACCGAAGTCGAGCACGTGGATGCGGGTGCAGATGCGCATGACCAGCTCCATGTCGTGCTCGACCAGGAGCACGCCCATGCCCTCGGCGGCCAGCTTGATCAGCAGGTCGCCCAGCTCGTCGCTCTCGGAGTCGCTGAGTCCCGACGAGGGCTCGTCGAGCAGGAGGAGGCGGGGCTTGGTGGCCAGAGCGCGGGCCAGCTCGAGCAGTCGGGCCTGGCCGGTGGGCAAGGTGTCGGCCGGTCGGTGGCCCAAGGCTCGCAGGCCCACCAGCTCGAGCACCTCGTCGGCCACCGAGGAAGCGTCGACCGAATGATCGCGGGACCAGCGCCGGCGGATCTCGGCGGAGGCCAGTGCGTTCTCGCGTACCGAGAGCGAGCCGAAGATTTCGAGCCGCTGGAAGGTGCGGGCGATACCGAGCCGGGCGCGGAGGTGCGGCTTCAGCCCGTGCATGTTGGTCCCGTCGAGGGAGATGTGCCCGCCCGCCAGGGTCTGCAGCCCGCAGATGGCGTTGAAGCAGGTCGTCTTGCCGGCTCCATTGGGACCGATCAGACCCGTGACGGTGCCCGGCTCGACGTCGAGCGTCACCCCGCGCAAAGCGTGGACCCCGCCGAACCGCACCTCTGCTTCCGCAACCTGCAGAAGCGCCACGTCTATCGCCCCCCTTGGGTCATGCCCTGGTCGTTCTCACAGCCGTCCCACAGGCTCGAAGGCCTGCGTAAGTCCGGGCAGTCTGCCAAAAAATAGAACCTGTTGCTATTTCTTCTCACCCCGCCCCAAATTCAGTCACGTCGCCGTGGCGTTAGCCTCACCACTATGGAACATTCGATGGCCGAGCGCCTGGCGGAACTCGCCGAAAGAAAGGGCCAGGCGCTGGAGGCCGGCGGCGAGCTGGCGATCGAAAAGCACCACGCCAAAGGCAAGATGACGGCCCGGGAGCGCATCGACTACCTGCTCGATCCGGGCTCCTTCCAAGAGCTCGACATGCTGGCCCGCCACCGGGCCCACGGCATGGGCCTCGAGGAGAACCGGCCCTACACCGACGGCGTGATCACCGGGTTCGGGACCATCGACGGGCGCCGGGTCTGCATCTTCAGCCAGGACTTCACCGTGTTCGGCGGGGCCCTGGGCGAGGTCTTCGCCGAGAAGATCCACAAGGTGATGGACCTGGCCGCCTCCACCGGGGTGCCCATGATCGGCCTCAACGACGGGGCCGGGGCCCGCATCCAAGAAGGCGTGGTCTCGCTGCACTCCTACGGGGGGATCTTCCTGCGCAACGTGACCGCCTCGGGCGTCATCCCCCAGATCAGCGTGATCCTGGGCCCGTGCGCCGGCGGCGCCGTCTACTCCCCCGCCATGACCGACTTCATCTTCATGGTCCAAGGCACCTCGCACATGTTCATCACCGGGCCCGACGTGGTGAAGACGGTGACCGGCGAGGACGTGACGCTCGAGGAGCTGGGTGGGGCCATGAGCCACGCCACCAAGTCCGGAGTGGCCACTTTCGTCTCGCCCGACGAGAAAGCCTGCCTCGACGACGTGCGCCACCTGCTCTCGTTCCTGCCCTCGAACAACCTCGAGGAGCCGCCGCTGGAGTTGACCGGCGACGACCCCGAGCGCCTGGTGCCCGAGCTGATCGACCTGCTGCCGACCTCGCCCAACCAGCCCTATGACATGAAGAAGGTCATCACGGCGGTGGTCGACGACGGCGAGTACTTCGAGGTGCACCGCCACTGGGCCATGTCGATCACCTGTGGCTATGCCCGCATGAACGGCCGGGTGGTCGGGATCGTGGGCAACCAGCCCGCCGTGCTGGCCGGCGTGCTCGACATCGACTCCTCCGAGAAGGCGTCGCGCTTCGTGCGCACCTGCGACGCCTTCAACATCCCGCTGCTGACCTTCGTCGACGTGCCCGGGTTCATGCCGGGCACCGACCAGGAGTACGGCGGCATCATCCGCCACGGGGCCAAGCTGCTCTACGCCTACTGCGAGTCGACGGTGCCGCGGATCCAGATCATCACCCGCAAGGCCTACGGCGGGGCCTACGTCGTCATGAACTCCAAGTCGATCGGCGCCGACCTGGCCTTCGCCTGGCCCTCGGCCGAGCTGGCCGTCATGGGCCCCAATGGCGCGGTCGAGATCGTCTACCGCCGCGAGCTGGCCGAGGCCACCGATCCGGTGGCCCGGCGGGCCGAGCTGATCGACGAGTACACCGAGCGCTACGCCAACCCCTACATCGCGGCCGAGCGCGGCTACATCGACGACGTCATCTCGCCCGCCGACACCCGCGCCGTGATCTGCCGGGGTCTCGAGATCCTGGCTTCCAAGCATGAGGAGCTGCCGCGGCGCAAGCACGGCAACGTGCCCCTGTGAGCCCGACAGAAACTGCCGAGTCGTTCTCGCTCGGATTGCGGGCCCGGCCGGAGCCGCCGGCCGACGTGCTGGCCGCCATCACCGCCGCCGTACAGCTGTCGTGGCCCCAGCCGAGCGCGCCGGACGAGCAGGACCCGGTCCATCTGACCTGGCGCTTCAGCGGGCGCTGGTGGAACAAGCCGACGCCGCTGCGGCGCGAACGGCCCTGGGCCCGGCACTGACGGTCTACGTCGACGACTGGCGCCAGCCCGCCACCGTCCGGGACCGGACGGACCGCTGGTCCCACCTGCTGGCCGACGATCCCGAAGAACTGCACGACATGGCGGCGCGCCTGGGCATCCCGCGCCGGGGCTACCAGCTGCATCGGCGCTCGGCGGCCCTGAACCACTACGACCTGCCCGAAGCGTTTCGCCAACGCGCCATCGCGCTGGGGGCGGTGCCGGTGACCTGGCGGGAGATGGCCCGCCTTACGCGTGGGTGGCGGCGCGCTGACGCTCCGCCAGGGTGACGAGATCCTCCATGATCTTGTCGAAGGAGTAGTCCTTGGGCGTATAGACCGACGCCACTCCCTTGCGTTTGAGCTCTTCGGCGTCCTCGGGCGGGATGATGCCGCCGACCACCACCGGCGCGGTGACGCCGGCGGCTCGGAGTCCATCGACCACTTCGGGCACCAGTTCGAGGTGCGAGCCCGACAGGATGGAGAGGCCGACCAGGTCGACGTCCTCGTCCCGGGCCGCCGCCACGATCTCGGCCGGGGTGAGGCGGATGCCTTGGTAGATCACTTCAAAGCCGACGTCGCGGGCGGCCACCGCGATCTGCTCGGCGCCGTTGGAGTGGCCGTCGAGACCGGGCTTGGCCACCAGGAAGCGGGGCGGTCCACCGGACTTCTCGGCCAGCGCCTTGGTGCGCAGCCGCATGGGCTCGAGGTCCTCGCCGCGCCGGCCCACCCCACTCACCCCGGTGGGGGCGCGGAACTCACCGAAGACCTGACGCAGGGCGCCGGCCCACTCGCCGGTGGTGCCGCCGGCCAGAGCCAGGGCGATGGTGGCCTCCATGATGTTGCCGCCGGGCCCGTCGTCCTGGGCCACCTCGCGCAGCACGTCGAGCGCCTTGGCCACCGCCTCGTTGTCGCGCTCGGCCCGCCACTGCTGGACCGCGGCGATCTGCTCGGCCTCGACCGCGTGGTCGACCGTCATGATGCTCTTGATCTCTCCATCGGTCAGCGGGGAGGGCGCGGTCTCGGTGTAGCAGTTGACCCCGACCACCTTCTGCTCGCCGGTCTCGATGCGGCGCACCCGCTCGGCCTGGCTCCGCACCAGCCGGGTCTTCAGCTCGTCGATGGCCTCGAAGGCACCACCGAGGGCCAGCACGTCATCGAGCTCGGCCTGGGCCTCGTCGATGATCTCGGCCGTCTTGGCCTCGATCACCTTGGAGCCGTCGAAAATGTCGCCGTACTCGAGCAGGTCGGACTCGAAGGCCAGCACCTGCTGGATGCGGAGCGACCACTGCTGGTCCCAGGGCCGGGGCAGGCCGAGCGCCTCGTTCCAGGCCGGCAGCTGCAGGGCCCGGGCCCGGGCGTTCTTCGACAGGGTCACACCGAGCGACTCGAGCACGATGCGCTGGACGTTGTTCTCGGGCTGCTGCTCGGTCAGGCCGAGCGAGTTGACCTGCACGCCGTAGCGGAAGCGGCGCAGCTTGGGATCGGTCACGCCGTAGCGCTCGGCGCAGATGCGGTCCCACATGGCGGTGAAGGCCCGCATCTTGCAGGTCTCCTCGACGAAGCGAGTGCCGGCGTTGACGAAGAAGCTGATGCGGCCGACCACAGCCGGCAGCTCGTCTTTGTCGATCTTGCCCGACTCGAGCACGCCGTCGAGCACGCCGATGGCAGTGGCCAGGGCGAAGGCCACCTCCTGCACCGGGGTGGACCCGGCCTCTTGGAGGTGGTAGCTGCAGACGTTGATCGGGTTCCACTTGGGCACGTGGCGCACGGTGTAGGCGATGGTGTCGACGGTGAGCCGCAGGCTCGGTCCGGGCGGGAAGATGTACGTGCCCCGGCTCAGGTACTCCTTGACGATGTCGTTCTGGGTGGTGCCGGCCAGGCGACTCGAGTCGACCCCCTGCTCGTTGGCGTGGGCCACGTAGAGACCGAGCAGCCAGGCCGCGGTGGCGTTGATGGTCATCGACGTGTTCATGTCGCCCAGCGGGATCTGGTCGAACAGCTCGCGCATGTGCCCGAGGTGGGCCACCGGCACGCCGACCTTGCCCACCTCGCCGGCCGACTCGGGCGAGTCGGGGTCGTAGCCGGTCTGGGTGGGCAGGTCGAAGGCGATGGAGAGGCCGGTCTGCCCCTTGGCCAGGTTGGTGCGGTACAGCTCGTTGGAGGCGCGGGCGCTGGAGTGGCCCGAGTAGGTGCGCATCACCCACGGTGCGTCGCGCTGTGGTTCGGTCGGCATCTCGCTCAGCTCGATTCTGAGGCGGCGGGGTCACCGCCCCCTTCCATTGTGCCCGCTGTGGTGTCGGTCCAGACCAGCTGACTACCTGTCCGGCCGATCACTTGTTGTAGTCGTAGAAGCCCTTCTTGGTCTTGCGGCCCAACTGGCCCGAGGTGACCAGGCGGCGCAGCAGGGGCACCGCGGCGTAGTTGGGGTCGCGGAACTCGTCGTAGAGCGCATCGAGGATGGCCAGCGAGGTGTCGAGGCCCACCAAGTCCAGCAGGGCGAACGGCCCCATGGGGAACCCGCAACCGCCCTTCATGGCGGCATCGATGCCCTCCCGGGTGGCCACGCCGCCCTCGAGCAAGCGCACCGCATTGTTCAGGTACGGGAAGAGCAGGGCGTTGACGATGAAGCCGGCCTGGTCCTTGACCTCGACCGGGTCCTTGGCGCAGACCTGGGCGAAGGCGATGGCGGCCGCCACGGTGGCGTCGGCCGCCGTGATGGGGCGGACCACCTCGACCAGCGACATGGCCGGGGCCGGGTTGAAGAAGTGGATCCCGCAGACCAGGTCCGGGCGGGCGGTGGCCATGGCCATTTCCACCACCGGCAGGGTGGACGTGTTGGTGGCCAGGATGGTCTCGGGCTTGCAGATCGAGTCCAGCTCGGCGAAGAGCGCCTTCTTCACGGCCAGGTCCTCGACCACCGATTCGATGACCAGGTCGGTGTCGACCAGCTCGCCCAGGTGGGTGGTGGCCCGGACCCGGCCCAAAATGGTGTCGGCCTCTTCCTGGGTGCGCTTCTCCCGCTCCACCTGCTTGGCCAGCGACTTGGCCAGCCCGGCCAGCATGGCATCGGCGCTGTCCTGGCTCCGGCTGCGCAGGACCACCTGGTGACCCGAGGCCGCCGCCACTTCGGCGATGCCCGAACCCATGATCCCGGAGCCGACAATTCCCACTCGTGTGATCGACATGGGCGGCAAGGCTACCGGTCGGTAACCGCCCGAGTCGAAGGCGTGGGGGCGGGCGCGGCCGTGCAAGAGTGGCGCATGGACTCTCCCGGCCTGCTCGCCCTGGTGGGCGGGGATGAATGGACTGACGGCTGCTCGTTCGACGCCACCCTGCTGGCCGCCTCCGGCGGCACCGACGTCCTGGTCCTGCCCACTGCGGCGGCCTACCAGCACCCCGAGCGGGTGGTCTTCGGCGCGGCCGAGTGGTTCAGCCAGCTGGGGGCCCAGGTCGAGGGCTTGATGGTGGTCGACCGGGCCTCGGCCGAGGACCCCGGGATGGCGGCCACCGTGGGTGCGGCCAAGTTCATCTACCTGGCCGACGGCTCGCCGCTCCATCTCAAGGCTGTGCTGAAACGGTCGGCCGTGTTCGAAGCCCTGCGGGAAGCCTGGTTGGGCGGGGCCGTGGTGGCCGGCGCGGCCGCCGGGGCCATGGTGCTGACCGACCCCATGGTCGACCCCCGTGGTGGGGCCCTGACTCTCGGTCTGGGCCTGGTCACCCAACTGGCGGTGGTGTCGCACTACAGCGACGAGCACGACGACGTGCACGGGCAGAAGTTCACCCGCACGGTGGCCATGGCCCCGGCCGCCCTGCCGGTGGTGGGTATCCCGGCCCGCACCGCCTTGTTGCGCGAGCCCTCGGGGGCCTGGCGGGCCGAGGGGGCGGGCGTCCCCGCCGTCTTCGTGGGCGGGAAGCCGGCGGAGGGCCTGGGGGCGTTGCCCCAGACGGTGCTCGCTTAGCTCAGTCCTTCTCCTCGATGGTGACCGACTGGATCACCACGCGCTCCTTGGGCGTACCGGCCCCGGGCGAACCCATCTTGTCGATGGCTTCGACCACCTCGCCACCGCTGACCACGGCGCCGAAGAGCGCGTACTGCGGCGGCAGGCGCACCCCGTCGGGGCCGCTGATGACAAAGAACTGGCTACCGTTGGTGTTGGGTCCGGCGTTGGCCATGGCCAACGAACCGACCTGGTACTGACCCGGCTTGGGCAACTCGTCCGCGAAGCGGTAGCCCGGGCCGCCGGTGCCCGTCCCGGTGGGGTCGCCGCCCTGGAGAACGAAGCCCGGGATGATGCGGTGGAAGATGACGTCGTCGTAGTAGTGGTAGCGGGCCAGGAAGACGAAGTTGTTGACCGTCTTGGGCGCGGCGACCGGGTCGAGGGCGATCACCATGGTGCCGTGCGAGGTCACCATGGTGGCCACGTAGCGCTTGGCCGGGTCGATCACCATCGGCGGCTCACCGTCGAAGGTCTGCTGCTTGGGGCTCGAGCCGTCCGGGTTCGGTGCAGTCGGGGACATGGGGCCTCCTTGGGGGCGCTGGGGTTCGGTCTCGGAGCGGTCGCTGGGCCTTAGAGCCCGGCGGCCTCGTGGATGGTGACCTTCAAGATCCGCTGGATCACCGCCGGCGTGCCCTCTTCGCTGGTGGCGGCGGCGCCCTCGGAGTTGATCTGGTCGACCACGTTCATACCCGAGGTCACCGATCCGAAGAGCGAGTAGCCGCCGTCGGTGTTGCTCAGCTGCGAGCCGCCGCCGGTGGAAACGAAGAAGAACTCGGACCCGTTGGTGTCGGCCTTCGAGCTGTTGGCCATGGCCACGTCGCCGGTGGCGTAAGTGGAAGGGACGTTCTCGTTGCCGAAGCGGTAGGTCGGCTCACCGTTGGGCGGCAGGTTCGAACCGGTCTGGTCCACGAAGCCCTTGACCACCCGGAAGAAGGACTCACAGTTGAAGTAGCCCTTCTTGGCCAGGTACACGAAGTTGTTCACCGTGTTGGGCGCCGCCTTGGCGTAGAGGGACATCACAATGGTCCCAGCCGTGGTCTTGATGGTGGCCGAGTACAGCTTCGAGGTGTCGATCACCGTGGGCGGTGCGCTGGTGTAGTTGATGGTGTTGACCCGGGCCGTGGGGCTGGCCGGGCAGCCGGCCTTGACGGCCAGCTTGTTGGCCGCGGCCTGATCCGTCTTGTTGGCATCTTTGGCGGCCTCCGCGACGGTCAGATTGCCGCTCTTGCCGGCCACCGTCTTGGGCGCGCCGCCGCCGCCCGAGACGAGGAAGGCGATCCCCACCACGACGGCGGCCACCACCACGATGATGCCGCCGTTGCGGAGGCGGACGCGGCGCTTGCGGGCCTGGGCTTCGGCAGCCAGTCGCTGTTCTCTGGCTGCCCGCTGACGGGCTCTCTTCTCGCTGGGCACGGCCCGAGACGATAACCGCCATGGGACAGGGGGTCGGATCGCTGCCCAAACCGGGCGTTGAGCCGACTTTGGGGCCATTAGCCTTGCCCGGATGCCCTTGATCGTCCAGAAGTTCGGCGGCACGTCGGTCGGCGACGCCGACCGCATCCGGGCGGTGGCCGACCACATTGCCCGAACCCGCCGCCAGGGCAACGAGGTGGTGGCCGTCGTCAGCGCCATGGGCAAGACGACCGATGATCTGATCCACCTGGCCGACTCGGTCAGCGACGGGAAGCACCCCCGTGAGTACGACATGCTGGTCAGCACGGGCGAGCGGGTCTCGATGGCCTTGCTGGCCATGGCGCTGATCGATCTGGGCGTCGACGCCGCCTCCTTCACCGGCAGCCAGGTCGGGATCATCACCGACACCGACCACACCCGGGCCAAGATCCTCGAGGTCAAGGCCGACCGGCTGCGCCAGGCCCTGGCCGAGGGCAAGGTGCCGGTGGTGGCCGGCTTCCAAGGCATGTCCGAGGAACGGGAGATCACCACGCTGGGGCGGGGAGGCTCGGATGCCACCGCGGTTGCCCTGGCCGCCGTGCTGGAGGCCGACGTCTGCGAGATCTACACCGACGTGACCGGCGTGTTCACCGCCGACCCGCGCATCGTGCCCGAGGCGCATCGCATCAACCGCATCTCCTTCGAAGAGATGCTCGAGATGGCGGCCACCGGGGGCCGGGTGCTGATGTTGCGGGCGGTCGAGTTCGCCCGCAACCACAATGTGCCGCTGCACGTGCGCAGCAGCTTCACCTGGGAACCAGGGACCTGGGTGGTAGAGGAGGATGCCGACATGGAAGAAGCCGTCGTCACTGCGGTGACGCATGACACCTCGGAGGCCAAGGTGACGGTGAGCGGCGTGCCCGACCGCCCCGGCGTGGCGGCCCAACTCTTCCGGGCCCAGGCTGACCGCAAGATCAACATCGACATGATCGTGCAGAACGCTTCGGCCCATGGCACCACCGACATCTCGTTCACCGTGCCCAAGGCCGACCTGGCCACCTCGGTCGAGACGGCCACCGCCAGCGCCGAGGAACTGGGCGCCACCGGCGTGGCTTCGGACAGTGACATCGCCCGGGTCTCGCTCATCGGGGTCGGGATGAAGTCGCACACCGGCATCGCCGCCACCATGTTCGAGACGCTGGCCAAGGAGGAGATCAACATCGACATGATCTCGACCTCCACCATCCGCACGTCGTGCATCGTGCGGACCGACGATGTGGAGCGGGCCGTGCGCAGCCTCCACAGCGCCTTCGCGTTGGGCTGATGGCCGGCCTCACCATCTGGCTGCTCCGGCACGCCAAGACGGTGACCGATCCGCCCAAGGGCGGGTCCGACTTCGATCGCGTCCTGGCGCCGCGGGGACGCCGCGACGCCAGCGCCCTGGGCAAACTGCTGGCGGCGGATCCGGCCTTGCTCGGGCTGAGTGGCTTGCCGATTCCCCAGCGGGCCCTCGTCTCACCATCGGTCCGCACCCGGGCCACCGCCGACCTCGTATTGCCCGGGTTCTCCCCCACCCCCAAGGTGGTGCTGGTCAAGGCCTTCTACGGGGCCGACCCCGAGGAAGTGCTCGACGTGGTGCGCAAGCTCCCGAAGAAGGTCACCTCGGTCCTGGTGCTGGGCCACAACCCCACTTGGCACGCCCTCTCACAACGCTTGATCGCCCGGGACGACGCGGCCGGGATGGCGCAGGCCACCGGGCGTGGCTTTCCCACCTGTGCGCTGGGGGTCTACCGCTTCGAGGCGGAAAGCTGGGCGAATGTGCAGGCCCATGGCGGCGCGCTGGCCGCCTACTGCCTGCCCCCCTTCGACGACCCGCAACGGCCGCGCGCGCTCGACTGAGTCAGGGGCCGGCTCGCTCCATAGGCGTTGCCGGAAAAAGGCGAGCTGTCGCATCGCCTGGCCCGACCCCGTCATACAAGGATCTCGAGCGCTGAACGTATGGGAGCACCTGAACCGATACGTAGTCCAGCGGGAGTTCTCTTACAACAGCCCAGAAACGGACGAGCTGGGCCGGATGCATCTTGCCATTGGCGGGACATTCGGTCGGAAGCAAACTTGGACCGAACTGACTGACAAAGGCTCCTCGCTAGATCGTGTGGATTTCGGGTAGAGGAAGCTTGCCGGCAATGAGATAGATGATGGTGATCATCTTGGCCTTGGAGCGGTAGCCGCGAGCCCGACGTTTGGCCGCTTGGACGAGTGAGTTCGTTCCCTCCA
>DASXFC010000046.1:0-122617 GCA_036489775.1 Acidimicrobiales bacterium
CGTCCAGTCGCGGCTGCGTTCGAGAGGCTCCAGCGAATCCTGAAACACCGGCATCACGTAGCGGCTGATCAGCTCGTGGGAGCGCAGCGTGGCCTCACGGTTGGCCCACTCGTGCGCCATCAGCAGGTAGGTGCCGAAGCCACCGGATTGCTCCTGCAGGCGCTCGATCTGCGCGATGGCGTCGTCGACGGTGCCGATGACGGCCATGCCGGACGCGTTGAGCGCGTCGACGAGCGACTCGAAGTTCGTGGTGTCGGGGGCAATCGGCAGCGCGGCGACCCGTTCGAAGTAGTCGACCCAGTCGGCCAGCCCGAAGGCGACGTCGGCCATCGCCTGCTCCTTGGTGTCGGCGATGTGCATGGGCCCGACCAGGCGCCACTTGGAGCGGTCGGCCACGGTGCCGAACTCCTCGGCGCGCTCCTCCATCACCGACCAGTGGTGGCCCAGCACGTCGAAGCCGCCGGCCGAGGTGGCCCCGATCGAAAGCAGGCTGCACCCGAAGCGACCGGCGGCCCGGGGGCCGGCCGGGGAGACCTGGGCGGCCACCGCCACCTCGGGGAAGGGTCGCTGGTAGGGCAACAGCTGGAGGCGGGCACCGACCAACTTGAACCAGTCGGTCTCCATGGTGACCTCTTCACCGGCCAGCAGGCGCAGGATGGCCTCGAGGGATTCCTCCATCATGTCCCGCTGCTTGTTGGGGTCGATCCCCATCATGAAGGCATCGGAGGGGAGGGCGCCCGGACCGACGCCGATCATGACCCGGCCCCGGGTCAGGTGGTCGAGCAGCACCATGCGGTCGGCCAGCATGAAGGGGTGGTGGTAGGGCAGGGAGGACACACCCGTGCCCAGCCTGATGTGCCGGGTGCGCTGCGAGGCGGCGGCGATGAACACCTCGGGCGAGGCGATGATCTCGTAGCCGGCCGAGTGGTGTTCGCCGAACCAGGCCTCGTCGAATCCCAGCGCATCGAGGTGCTCGATGAGTTGGAGGTCGCGCTCGAGCGCCAGCGTCGGGTTCTGGCCCACCGGATGGAATGGGGCCAAGAAGATGCCGAACTTGAGGCGCTCGGCGGCATCGAGGGTGGTCATGAAGGGTTGGTCTCCTTGTGTCCGGATCGACTGAGGGGCTTAAGGCGTGACGAGGATCTTGCCGTGCTCGCCCGGTGTGCGCAGCGTGTCGAAGGCACCGGGCGCCCCGGCCAGATCGACGGTCGACGTCACCAGTCGCTCGGCACCGGGGACACCGGCGCCCAACCGCTCGAGCGTGGCCCCGAACTCAGCCGGGGTGTAGCCGAAGGAGAAGCGCAGCTCGAGTTCCTTGGTCACGGCCATGAAGGGTTCGATCGAATCGGTGTGCATGCACACGCCGACCACCACGATGCGGCTGCGGGGCGGGGCGTCGGCGATGAGGGACTGCAACATGCCGGGGACGCCCACCGCCTCGAAGATCACGGGCTGGGGAACCGAGCCGCCCAGCATGGAAGCGCCCATTCGCTCCACCACGGTGCGGGGGACGCCGAAGGACGACCAGCGCTCGTGGGGCGAATCTTGGGCGGGGTCGATGACCTCGTCGGCGCCGAAGGCCTCGGCCAGCGCCCGCCGGGTAGGCGAGAAGTCGGCGGCCAGGACCGGTCCGTGGCCCCGGCCCTTGAGGGCGGCGATCACGGCCAAGCCGACCGGACCGCAGCCGACCACCAGGCAGGGCTGCCCCGGGCTCAGGTCGGCCAGCCCCACCGCGTGCTCGCCCACGGCCAGCGGTTCGGTCAGGGCGGCCAGGTTGGTCTCGAGGCTGTCGGGCACCGGGAGCAGCAGCAGCTCCTGGAGGACCAAGTGCTCGGCCAGGGCGCCCGGGTAGACGTTGGAGTACCCGATCTGCTCGGGGCCGGTCGGGCCCAAGATGATCGGGAGGGAGCAGACCCGGCTGCCCACCGGCAGGGTCTTGGCCGTGTCGGGCCCGTGTTCGAGGATCTCTGCGCAGAATTCGTGGCCGAAGACGCAGTCGGCGGTGGGGTCGAGCGAGGGCACGCCGACCGAGTCCATCAACCCGGTGAAGTGGGCGAAGTCACCCAGGGCATGGAGGTCGGAGCCGCAGATCCCGGCGGCCAGCGATCGCGCCACCACGTGGCCGGACGACAGCGCCGGCAGGTCGACCTCTCCGACAACCAGCTTCCCGCCCCTGGTCACAGCCGCTTGCATGTGCGCCCCCGATGCTGCGTCATCGCTCTCGCTACGTTTTGCCGCGTGAGTCTCACACAACCTCTCGAATCTCGCCCCTTCGCCGGCCAGGTGGCTCTGGTCACCGGGGCGGCCCGGCCCCGCGGCATCGGCCGGGCCACCGCCATGGAATTAGCCCGGGGTGGGGCGGCGGTGGCCTGCCTCGATATCGCCCGCCCCTACGACGAGGCGCCGGCGCACGGGACGGCCAGCGGGGACGACCTGGCCTCGTTGGCCGAGGAGATCGCGGCGCTGGGGGTACCGGTGGCCACGGCCAGCGCCGACGTGTCCGACGAGGCCGCGGTCGAGGCAGCCGTGGCCAGCGTGAGCGAGGCGCTGGGCCCCGTCACCCTGCTGGCCAACGTGGCCGGGGGCAGCGGCCCCGGCTTCGGTATGGGCCCACTGCTGGGGGTCAACGCCGACGAGTTCCGGCGGGTGCTCGACGTCAACGTGGTCGGCACCTGGCTGGTCTCGCGAGCCTGCGCCACCCGCATGGTGGCGGCCGGCGTCGGCGGCCGGATCTGCAACGTGTCGAGCCAGGCCGGCAAGCGGGCCTTCCCCTTCCTCGGCGCCTACTGCGCGGCCAAGGCCGCGGTCATCCTGCTGACCCAGACCTTGGCCGTCGAGCTGGGTCCGCAGGGCATCTCGGTCAACGCGGTCTGCCCGGGCACGGTCGACACCGATCTGCTGAACAAGGACTCCATGTTCGAGATGCTGATGGGCGGGTCCGAGGGCCTGGCCGACTTCATCAGGCGGGAGATCCCGCTGGGCCGGATGCAGAGCGCGGAGGAGATCGCCAGCGCCATCTGCTGGCTGCTGTCGGACTCGGCCCGGGGCGTGACGGGCGAGGCGTTGAATGTCAGCGCCGGACAGACCATGGTGTAGGCATGCCGACCCTCGAACCCCGTCACGATTTCGCCCATCCCGTCGAGGGCGACAGCGCCTGGAGCGAGTCGTACTACTTCAATGCCTTCGACCCGGTGACCGACTCGGGCTTCTTCACCCGAATCGGGGTACGGCCCAACGAGGGCACCATGGACGTGGGGATGTCGGTCTGGTTGCCCGGCGGCGACCTGGCCGAGTACCGCTGGGTGGTCGAGCAGCGCGAGATGGTCGAGAAGGTGCTCGAGGTGGGGGCGGTGCGCTACGAGATGCTCGAGCCGCTCCGGTCCTGGCGCCTCACCACCGATGCCGATGTCGAGGCCCGCCCGTGTGTGCGGGGCGACAGCTCGACCCGCACGGTGCACATCAACCTCGACGTCACCTTCGAGTCGGTCACCCCGGCCATCGGGACCGACGGGCAATCCGGCGGCGGACCCAAGTCGGCCGAATCCTCGGCGGCGGCCGGGACGACCGGCAAGGGCCACCTCGAGCAGGCCGGGCGCTGGACGGGCTGGCTGGAGGTCGACGGGGTCAAGTACGAGTGGCAGGACGCCCACGGCAACCGCGACAAGTCGTGGGGACCGCGCCGCTGGGGCGGACCGCGCATGTGGCGCTGGTTCTCCATCAACGTGGGCGAGGACATGCACTTCGGCGGCATCCGGCTGGGGACCGAGGCGGGCGACCTGCATCGTGGTTGGGTCTGGCACGGGGACCGGGCCACCTCGGTGGCGCGGTGGGAGCTGCAGACCGAGCTGGCCGACGACGGGGTGACCCAGCAGGTGGTGCACCTGACCGTGCACGACAAAAAGGGCGGCACCTATGTGCTGCGGGGTGATGTGCTGCGGGTGGCCGACATCGGACGGGCCGGGGGCACCATGGTCAACGAAGGGCTGGCCCGCTGGACCACCACCGGAGACGACGGGGTCGAGCGCACCGGTTACGGCATCGCCGAGTACCTGCACCAGCTCGACGACGGCGGGAGGCCCGTCGTCCCGGTCGAGTAGTTGATGGCCGTCCGGGCGACGCCCGAGGAGGTGGCCGCCGCCCTGGGGAAGACACTGGGCGGCCAAGTACGCGATCTGCGCCGTCTCTCGGGCGGGGCGTCGAGGATCACCAGCGCCTTCGACCTCGAAGCCGAAGGGATCCGGCGCCCGCTCATCCTCCAGCAGGACCGCGGGGACGGGGTCGATTCGGGCGCGGGCGGTTCCCAGGCCCGGGCAGAGCGCAGCCTGCTCGAGGCCGCCGGCGCGGCCGGCGTCCCGGTGCCGGCCGTGGTGGCCATGGGCGAGGGGGACGTGCTGGGCGCGGGTTGGCTGGTGGTGGAGCGGATCGAGGGGGAGACGATTCCCCGCAAGCTCTTGCGAGACCCGGAATGGACCGGGGCGCTCGCCGTGCTTGCGGCCCAGTGCGGGCGGGCCCTGGCCGCCATCCACTCCATCGACCCGGACGGGATCGAGGGGCTGGCGCCCAAGGATCCACTGCGCGATCCGCGCCCGCTCCTCGACGTGCTGGGCGAGGTGCGGCCGGCGCTCGAGTTGGGGGCGCGCTGGCTCGATGCCCACCGGCCGCCGAGCAGGCGCCGGACCCTGGTGCATGGGGACTTCCGGATTGGCAACCTGCTGGTCGGACCCGAGGGCCTGCGCGCCGTCCTGGACTGGGAGCTGGC
Source organism: Acidimicrobiales bacterium (assembly GCA_036489775.1). Taxonomy (GTDB): domain Bacteria; phylum Actinomycetota; class Acidimicrobiia; order Acidimicrobiales; family RAAP-2; genus Bog-473. The sequence goes on from DASXFC010000046.1 coordinate 4,760, forward strand.
GCACGGGGGCGATCCGGCTGAGGACATCGGGTGGCTGTGCGCCCCGGCCTGGCGCTTCGGCGGGCCCGGGCCGGTGGGGGGCTTCGGCCAGCTCCCCGAACTGCTCGAGTCGTATGCGGCCGCCGGCGGCGAGGCGATCGAGGCCGACCGGGTGCACTGGTGGCAGGTCTACGCCACGGTCAAGTGGGCGGCCATCTGTGCCATGCAGGCATCGGCCCATCTCGGGGGTTCGACCCGATCGGTCGAGCTGGCCGCCATCGGCCGACGCATCTGTGAGTCCGAGTGGGACCTGTTCGTCCTGTTGGGCATCGCACCGTCGGATCCCCCACCGACGGCGAGGGCAGCGCCCGCGCTCAGCGCGCCCTTCGGCCGGCCCACCGCGGCCGAGTTGGTGGAGGCGGTGCGCGAGTACGTCGAGCGCAACGTCATGGAGCGCAGCGAGGGTGGGGTTCGCTTCGAAGCCCGCATCGCCCGCAACGTGTTGCAGACGGTGGAGCGCGAACTGGCCCTCGGCCCGGCCATCGCGGTGGCCCACGCGGCGCGGGTACGGGCCTTGGGCTTTCCCGATGACCGCACCCTGGCCATCGCCATCAGAGCGGGCGACCTCGACGAACTCTTTGCGGACGTGGCCGGCGCTCTGGCCGCCTCGGCCCGCGATCAGTTGCTGGTGGCCAACCCGGCCTACCTGCCCGCTACCAGCGGGTAAGTGGCCACGTCGAGCGGCGTCTCGATCGGCAGCGACACGGTGGGGGGCTCGATGACCTTGTCGCGACGGGGGATGCCCTGGAGCACGAAGCCGGCGGCCAGGCTGCTGGCCGCCATGAAGATCCAGGCGTGGTGGAAGGCGGTCACGGCGTCCGGCCCGGTGGCGGTGCCCAAGATGGCGACCAGGGCGGACACCCCGAGGGCGATGCCGATCTGGCGACCCATGGCGTAGAGGGCGGTACCGGTGGCGGCCCGGACCGGCGGCAGGGGCGCGGTGGCCGCGCCACCGAGGGAGGGCAGCATGCAGCCCACACCGATGCCGGTCACGATGCTGCCGGGCAGGTAGGCGCCGACGTAGTCGGGGAGGGCGCCGATCCGGCTGATCCACCACACCCCGCCGATGGCGAAGAGGACTGAGCCGACCGTGCCGACCAGGCGGGGGCTGTAGCGCGCGGTGAGGAGGCCGGCCGGGAACGCGGTAAACGCGGCGAGCAGCGGTCCGGGCGCCAGCATGAAGCCGGCCCGCAGTACCGACTCGTGCCAGACCCCGGTGAGGAAGAGGACGCCGCCGAGGACAAGAGCGCCGAACCCGCAGAAGAAGAGGATGGAACTGATGTCGGCCAGGGCGACCGAGCGGTGCCGGATGACCTCGCGCTCGATGATGGGGTTGGGGTGGGTCAGCGACCGGGCCACCAGGGCCGCGGCGGCTGCGGCGGCCAGGACGAAGGCCCCCAGGATGGTGGGACTGGCCCAGCCCCAGTTCGAACCCTTGACGATGGCGGCCACCACGCCACCCACGGTGATGGTGAGCAGACCGGCCCCCACCAGATCGGCCTTGCGGCCTCCTTCTTCACGCAACTCGGTCAAGCCGCGCACGCCGAAGACCAGGGCCAGCAGGCTGAAGGGCACGTTGACCAGAAAGACCCAGCGCCACGAGACCTGGACCAGGAGGCCGCCGATGGGGGGCCCGAGCGCGGCGGCCGCGCCGCCGACCGCGGACCACAAGCCGATGGCGGCACCGCGCCGCTCAGGTCCAAAGGCCGGCAGCAGCAAGCCGAGGGAGGTGGGCAGCATGAGCGCGCCACCGCTGGCCTGGAGGACTCGGGCCGCAATGAGCACGCCCAGCGACGGGGCCAGGGCGCACAGGGCGGACGAGGCACTGAACACGACCAACCCGATGAGAAAGGCCCGCTTGCGCCCGGTGCGGTCGGCCCATCGACCGGCTGGGACCAGCAGGGCGGCGAAGACGATGGTGTAGGCGCTGAGCACCCATGACAGCGAACTCAAGCTGGCCCCGTGGTAGGTGGTCGAGATGCTCGGGAAGGCGATATTGACGATGAACAGGTCCAGCGAGGAGAGGAAGACGCCGGTCAGAACCACCAGAGCGACCAGGGTCGGGTTGGATCGACGCGTGCTGCGGGAGGACCGAGTCAGTTCTGTCATACAACGAACTCTAGGGCAGTCAGTTGCGTGATGCAACATAGTGGGCAATTTCTTCGGTATGCTCGAGCAATGCTCAAGAGGGACTATCCGACCCAGTACTGCCCGGTGGCTTCGACGCTGGAGATCATCGGTGAGCGCTGGACCATCCTGATCCTCCGCGACATCTTCCTGGGCATCCGCCGGTTCGAGGATCTCCAGCGCGGCCTGGGCGTCGCTCGCAACATCCTCCAGGCCCGGCTGGAGCGGTTGGTCGAATACGGGATCTTGGTCAAGCGCCCCTATCAGGAACGTCCGCTGCGCCATGAATACCGGTTGACCGAAAAGGGGGCCGACCTGTGGCCGGTGCTGGTGTCCCTGCTCAAGTGGGGGGACCAGTACGCCATTTCGGGCGAACGACCGATGATCCTGCAACACCGCGGCTGCGGGGGCGAGATCGATGACCGCCGCCGCTGCATCACTTGTGGCGCCGACGTGACGGTCACCGAAGCGGTGGCGTTGCGGACCGGCGCCCGCCCGCCCGAGTTCGAGCCCACGCCCGCCTGAGCCCACCGGCGAACGAGGCAGTCCACCGGCGGCCTGGCTACGGTCGGTCATATGAGCGACGAGTTGGCGTGGCTGGATGCGACGGGGCAGGCGGAGCTGGTGCGCCGCGGTCAGGCCAGCCCGACCGAGTTGGTCGAGGCGGCGCTGGCCCGCATCGAGACACGCAATCCCGAGCTGAACGCGGTCATCCACGACCTGGGTGACCGGGCCCGGGCCGAGGCCGCGGGGCCGCTGCCCGCCGGGCCGTTCCGCGGCGTGCCGATGCTGTTGAAGGATCTCGGGGCCGAGCTCGCCGGCACCCCACTGAGCGAGGGCAGCGACTTCGCCGGCTCGTACACCTCGACGGTGACCCAGGAGCTGACGCTCCGTTTCCAGCGCGCCGGTTTCGTGATCTGCGGCAAGACCAACACGCCCGAGTTCGGCATCGTGCCTACCACCGAGCCACGGCGCTTCGGTCCCACCCGCAATCCGTGGAACACGGCTCACTCGACCGGTGGGTCCTCCGGTGGCTCGGCGGCGGCGGTGGCGTCGGGCATGGTGCCGATCGCGCACGCCAACGATGGCGGCGGGTCCATCCGGATCCCGGCCAGTTGCTGTGGCCTGGTCGGGCTCAAGCCGACCCGAGCCCGCGTCCCCCTGGCGCCCCAGTACGGCGACCTGATGGGCGGGCTGATCGCCGAGCACGTCGTCACCCGCTCGGTGCGCGACACGGCTGCCATCCTCGATGCGGTGGCCGGGCCGGCCCCGGGCGACCCCTACTGGGCACCACCTTTGCGCGGGGAGTCGTTCGCGGCGGCGGGCGCCACGCCTCCGCCGTCCTTGCGGGTCGGCCTGGTCACGACCTCACCGGCCGGTGGTGAGGTGCATGCCGACTGCGTGGACGCGGCCGAGCAGGCGGCGGCGCTGTGCGAATCACTGGGCCACGTCGTCGTCCCGACCTCTCTCGATGTGGACGGCGACGCCTTCACTGCCCACTTCGTCAATGTGTGGGCGGCCGGCAACGCCTGGACTCTGGCGGATTGGGAGCGCCGGGTCGGTCGAACGGCCACGGTGGACGATCTTGAGCCATTGACGTGGGCGCTGACCCAACTCGGGCGCGCGCTTGACGCCGGGGCGTACCTCACCTCAGTGCAAGAGCTCCAGAAGATCACCCGCCAGATCGCGCTGGCCTTCGACGACATCGATGTCCTGCTCACCCCGACTCTGGGGGAGCCGCCAGCGGCCCTCGGAACGTTCGACTCACCCGAGGACCAGCCACTGACCGGCCTGTTCCGCGCCGCGTCCTACGTGCCGTTCACGCCACCGTTCAATGTCACGGGTCAACCGGCCATCTCGCTGCCCCTGCATTGGAACGACGGTGGCCTGCCCATCGGCAGCCAGTTCGTCGGCCGCTTCGGCGACGAAGAGACACTGCTGGCCTTGGCCAGCCAGCTCGAGGCGGCCGCGCCGTGGGCCGACCGCCGGCCCCCGGTCAGCGCGTAGGGGCAGGCTCGGGCTCGACCAGAACGCAGCGGGTACCCGAGTAGATGGTCGGCATGCACTTGTTGCAGTGGATGCAGGTCGACGTGGTGGCCTGCCCGGCCTCCATCCGCGACACCAGATCGGGTTCCATCAAGAGCGCACGGGCCATGGCCACGAACTCGAAGCCCTCGTCCAGCGCGGCCTCGATGGTGTCGAGCCGGGTGATGCCGCCGAGCAGGATCACTGGCATGCTCAGGGCCTGTCGAAACTGGCGGGCGTACGGCAGGAAGAAGGCTTCCTCGAAGGGGTAGTCGCGAAGGAAGCGCCGGCCGATCACCTTGAAGCCGAGCCGGATGGGCACGGGCAGGGTGGCCCCGAACTCCTTGCGGGGCGCCTCGCCCCGGAACAGGTACATCGGGTTGGCCAGCGAGCTCCCACCGGTGAGCTCGAGCGCGTCGAGGGCCCCGTCGGCTTCGAAGAGGGTGGCCACCGCGATGCTGTCCTCGAGCTGGAGGCCCTTGGGCACGCCGTCGACCATGTTGAGCTTGGCGGTGACGGCGACCTTGGTACCGACGGCGGTCCGCACGGCTCGGAGCACTTCACGGGCGAAGCGGGCCCGGTTCTCGATGCTGCCGCCGTACTGATCGTCGCGCCGGTTCAACTTGGGGCTCAAGAAGGCGCTCAAGAGGTAGTTGTGCCCGACGTGTACCTCAATGCTGTCGAAACCGGCGGCGGCCGCGGTGCGGGCGGCCCGGGCGTAGTCCTCGGTGATCCGGACCAGATCCGCCTCCCGGACGGCGCGCAGCCGTGACCCCATCGGGGTGAATCCGCCCGAAGGCGAGAGGGCGGGCGCGCCGTTGGAGCGGGCATTGGCCACCGGGCCGGCGTGGCCGATCTGGGCCGCCGCCGCGGTACCCTCGCCGTGCACGGCGTCGGTCAGGCGGCGAAGACCGGGCATCGAGTCCTCGGAGAGCACGATGCAATGCCGGTCGGTCCGGCCCTCGGGCGAGACGGCCAGGTAGGCGACGGTGCTCATCCCCACCCCACCGGCCGCGACCCGACGGTGGAACTCGATCAGCCGGTCAGTCACCTCACCCCGCGGCGCCGCGCCCTCGAAGGTGGCCGCCTTGATGATGCGGTTGCGCAGGGTGACCGGGCCGAGGGTGGCGGGGGCAAAGGCGGAAGGCACGCCCCCACCATGGCCCGAATGGGGCGGTGGGCGCACCCTGACTGGCAAATCTCCGAAATATGACTAAACTCATCGGGAATATACGCGATGAGGAGGAGAGCCCCAGTGGCGATCACCCAGGCCATGCCCAAGACCACGCAGAGCCCCTTGGGGTTGCTGGCGTACCTCGAGGACTATGTGCGGGACCTGGCGGACTGTTTGCCCCGGGCCGACCGGAGCGCAGACCAGCGTTCCTACGACCTCCTCGAACTCTCGGCCGACCTCGAGGTCTGGGCTATCCACTGGCCCCAGGGCCGGCGGCTCGAACTGCACGACCACGGCGGTTCGACGGGCGCTCTGGTGGTGGTGGAGGGGGAGCTCGACGAGCACGCGATCGGATTCGACGGACGCCTCCTCCGCCAACGCATCGCGGTCGGTCACGGCACGGCCTTCGGGCCGGACTACGTGCACGACGTCGTCAACCCGTCCGCGGCGCCGGCCACCAGCATCCACGCCTACGCTCCGCCTATGTCGTCGATGACCTTCTACCGGAGCGTGGGCACCAGCTTGGTGGCCGATCGCTCCGAGTACCGGGCCGATCCGGGCTGGGCACCGTGACCGGGATCGACCGAGTCCTGGGCCAGGCCCGCCAGTGCCTGGTCCGGGTTGATCCGCACGAGGCGCAGGCGCTGATGGTGGGCGGTGCCTTGTTGGTGGACATCCGCCCGGTGGCCCAGCGAGCCGAGTTCGGCGAGGTGCCCGGGGCGTTGATCGTCGAGCGCAACGTGCTCGAATGGCGCTTCGATCCGGACGCTCCCTACCGCAATCCTCAAGCGAGCGACGGGAGCCGGCCGGTCATCGTCATGTGCCAGGAGGGCTACGCCTCCAGCCTGGCCGCGGCCTCACTGTTGGAGATCGGACGCACCAACGTGACCGATCTCGACGGCGGCTTCGTGGCCTGGCAGGCGGCCGGGCTTCCGACCATCCTCCGCCAGAACACCCTCTCGCACTAGAACCCTTCGGGGGTCAAGAGGTCGCCGGTGGGTTCGGGCGGCCAGGGCAATCGAGTGGGAGGGTCGATGACCAAGCAAATGGTCTTCTACGGCGTGCTGGGGATCATCAGCATCGTGGTGGCCTTCCGCTGGAACCGGCGACTCTTCGTCGGGGGTCAGGCCGGACGAGTTTCGCTCCTCGAAGGGCTGTTCTACGTCCTGGGTCTGGTGTCCCTCGGCCTCGGGTGGTACTTCAACGTGCGCTACACGCACACGTACCACGACGCCAGTTACGTCAACTACACCAAGATGCTCTTCAGCAACTGGGCGGCTGACTCGGCCGCGCAGGACTACATCATGGTGAACCTGGCCCTTCTCCCTTTGTGGTCGATCATCGATGGCCGGCGTCGCGACATGCGGGTGCCCTGGATCTTCTTCGTCATGAGCCTCTTCACCAGCCTGGCCTTTTCGATGGCGATGTACCTGGCCTTCGTGGAGCGGCAGATCCGCTTCAACCAGCGCCATCCGGCGGAGGAAAAGCCGGTCCCCCAAGCGGCCTAATCGCCGGACCCGACCGTCACATCCGGCTGCAGGGGCGCGCCGTCCACGGCGCAGTAGTAGGGGCGCGATCGCCGCAGGACCGAGTGCCGTTGCACCTGGTTCGGGTTCCGGATGGTGAGCGCGGCCAGGACACCGCCGGCGGCACAGGTGACCCCGGCCACCACCAAGGCTACCCGGAAGCCCGACGCGAAGTGAGCGGACGAGAAGGCGATGCCGCCGACCAATGGCAGGACAGCCACGGCGATCAACCCGCCGGCCCGGGCCACCACGTTATTGATGGCCGAGGCCACGCCGGCATGGGTGGCTGGCACGGACGCCATGGCCGTCGCGGTGAGTGGAGCCACCGTGATGGTCAAGCCCACGGCGAAGATCAGGACAGCCGGCAGGACGTAGACGAAGTAGTTCGAGCCGTCAGTGGCCCGGGCCAGCAGGCAGAGACCGCCACCGATCACCAGTGGTCCGACCGACATCTGCAGGCGGGGACCGATGCGGGCCGCCAGCTGACCGGATTGGGCTGAGAGCACCAACATGAGTGCCGTCACCGGCAGCAGGGCCAGGCCCGACTCCAACGGGTTGTCGTGCTCCACCAGCTGTAGTTCGGTCGGGAGCAGGAAGATCGCTCCGCTCAAGGCGGCGTAGACCAGGAAGGTCACCGCGTTGGTCCCGCTGAACTGCCGCGAGCGGAAGAACTCCAGGGGCAGCATCGGGGCCTTCCGGCTGTGCTCGTAGAGGAGGAAAGCCGGTGCAGTCAGCCCGGCCATGATGAGGCCGCCCAGCACCAGCGGATCGGTCCAACCGTGGGCCGGCCCTTCGATCAAGCCGTAGGTGAGGCCGGCCAGGAAGAGGACGGCCAGTACCGCACCGCCGGCGTCGACCTTGCCGTTGGCCGTGTCGTCACGGGTCTCGGGCACGTGCCGGGTTGCCATCACCATCACCATCACGGCGAAGGGCAGGTTGATGTAGAAGACGAAGCGCCAGGAACCCGCCGCAATGAGGTACCCGCCGATGAGAGGTCCGGCCGCGGTGGCCACACCGCCCAGCCCGGACCAGGCCCCGATGGCCCGGCCCCGGTCCGATTCGCGGAAAGAGGCCTGGAGGATGGCCAGACTGGCCGGGGCCAGGAGCGCACCACCGACACCTTGGAGGAGGCGGGCCGCGATGAGGACGCCGGCGTCGGGCGCCAAGCCGCAGAGGGCCGAGGCCACGGCGAACCAGGCCACGCCCACGGTGAAGATGCGCTTGCGTCCGAGCCGATCGCCCAGCGAACCGCCGAGGAGAAGAAAGGCGGCCAGGGTCAAGGCGTAGCCCGACACCACCCACTGCAGCGTGCCCTCCCCGCTATGGAAGGAGCGCCCGATGGACGGGAGCGCGATGTTGACCACAGTGGCATCGAGACCGGCGATGCCCGATCCGATGACGGTGACGGCCAACACCCAGCGCCCCTGCGCACTCTTGAGGGAGAGCGCTTCGGGTTCGGCGGTGTCGTCCTGCGTGCTCATGCCGGATCGGTTGGGCCCCCCGCCCGTGGTGGGGGCCAGCCCGGGAGGAGCCTGAGTTGGCGACACAGCTGGCGGGACGAGACCATCTGTCCGGCGTACTGCTCCGCTCCGGAGTCGTCGGCCAGCCAGCCTATGACCTCGCCGGCCACCTCGGGAGGGGCCGGAGGGTGCCCGGCGTCGACCAGCACCTTGTCCATACCCGAGGAGCGCATCGACTCGGTCAGGGTCAAGCCCGGGGCAATGCTGAAGGACCAAACGCCCTCGGAGAAGAACTCGACGTGGCACATATCGGTCACGCGGTGGAAGGCCGCTTTGGCCGCGGCATAGGCCACGCCCCACCCGCCGGCTCCAGCCGGGGCGGGCGGTGTCGTGAAGGCGGCCTCGGACAGCATGTTGACCAACCGGCCCTGGCCGCGCTCGATCATCTGGGGCAACAGGAGCTGCGTCAGCAGCATGGGATGCAGGTAATCGCCGACCAAGCACCGTTCGGCCAACTCGATGGGGACGTCCAAGAACCGGTCCATGGTGCCTGGTCCTTGGTAGATGGCGTTGTTAGTCAGGACGTCGACCCGGCCCCACTGGCTCAGCGCCTGCCCGGCCAGCTGTCGCACCGCCTCGCGGTCCATGACATCGCAAGGGATCATGGCCACCTCACGGCCGAGTGCCTCGATCTCGGCGGCAGTCGACTCCAGGCTGCCCGCGATGGCAGTGTCCCGATCGGGGTCCTTGGCGCTGGACGGATGGGCCCGTCCATCGCCCTCGCGCACGGTGCGCGCCGTGATGATCACGTCGAAGCCGCGGCGGGCCAGCGCCAGCGCGCCGCAGCGGCCGATACCCCGGCTGGCTCCGGTGACCAAGGCGACGCGCCGCTCTGCCATGGCCAGTTCCTACATCATTCCGGCGATCTGGTGGCCGCCGTCGACGTGGAGCACCTGGCCGTTGAGGTAGGAGGAGGCGTCGCTACACAAGAAGACCACCACCCTCGCGATGTCCTCGGGCAGGCCCAGCCGCCGCATCGGGTTGGCGGTGGTCAATCGGTCCTTGATTTCCTCGGGCACGATCGACGCGGCGGTTCGGGTCAGGATGAAGCCTGGCGCGATGGCGTTGGTCCGGATGCCGTCACGCCCGTAGCGCACGGCCAGGTGGCGGGTGAGCTGCTCGAGTGCGGCCTTCGACACGCCGTAGGCGACCCGGGTCGACTCACCGATCGTGCCGGTACCCGACGAGATGGTCACGATGGACCCACCGCCTCGCTCGACCATGTGGGGGATGGCGTGACGAGCCAGCAGGAGAGCACCCCGGGTGTTGGTCTCGAGCACGCGCTCCCAGACGCCCAGATCGACCGTGCCGGCGTCGGTGTCGAGCCGAGGGTGGCTCCAGGCTGCGTTGTGATCGATGCAGTCGATGCCACCGAAGGAGTCGAGAGCCACCTCGATGAACCGGGCCACCGAGGCGTCGTCTCGCACGTCACAGGCGGTGGCCACGGCCTGGCCGCCTTCAGCGCGGATGGCCTCGGCCAGATCTTGAGCGGCCTGGGCGACCACATCGCCGATGACGACGACGGCCCCCTCGCGGGCCAGTAGGTGGGCCGTGCTCCTCCCGATGTCGGAGGCCCCACCGCTGAGCAGCACCACCTTTCCGGTCAGCTGCCCCACTGATCCCCCGCTCCGGTGGTCGGGACTGGCGCCGACGCGGCGATCTTGCGCGTCCTCGTTGATGTCGGTCTCATTCGTCGTCACCTTGACCATAGGTCGTGAGGCGCTTCAGTTCATGTGTGCGACGCGGGAGCGCTGACCGCCAGCGCGGCATATTCGGCCCGCTGTTCGGCTCGCACCGGGCCACCGAGGACCCACTTGAGCCGAGTCCGCAAGATCAATGAAGTGAAGGCGACCGAGACGGCCACGGTTCCCACGAAGAGGATGGCGACCGTCGCTTCCCAGGGAAGATATGTCCTCAATCCGGTCGCTCCGAGTATGGAACGAAGAGTGGTGAGGAAGAGATTGTGAGACAGCCACACCCCACCAGTCACGGCAGCCAGGCCTGATGTCGTCATCAGGGCCGGCCGAGGGACACGAGGAGAGGCTGTCTGTTTCCTCTGCTGCCACCACAGACTCACCGCGAACATGGCCGCGATGGCGGCAAAGTACCAAACGACGCCTTCGGCTTGGTACGGGTCAGATGCCTGTGTAAGAGAACTTCCCGTGTCGACCTGAATCGCGTACCAGAGAATCATCAAGGCGCCGATCACTCCACTGAGGAGAAATATCTGGCGCAAGTGCGCAGAGACGAATTGGCACACTTCGTCCAAGTGGATGGCAACCAGTGCCCCCGCGACGAAGAACTCTTGATAGGTCAACAGGTCCCGACTCCAAGGCACCGCTGAATTCATCGCTTTCCACGCGTTGGAAAGGGGAGGGATCCATGACGGGTAGTGCATGGTGAGCCCAAGAAAAAGCGCGAAGGCGAGGCTGGTCACCATGACGATCCAATGACGACGCGTTGCGGCCAGGAGCCGCATGAACAGCGGAAAGATCAGGACGGATTGGAAGATCACAAACACGGGATAGAGCTGTGAGTAGCCCATCAGAAGGTTTTGCTTCAGGTACGTCCCGACCTCACCCCAGGATGATTCGACGTAGTAGAGACACATCACGAGGTAGATCCCGGTCCAGGCCAAATACGGCACACCCAGCTGGACGTACCGGCGCCTCCAGAATGCTCGTAGCGAGCGGGGATGAGCCAGCTGGGCGTAACAGATCACCAGTCCTGAGAGAAAGAAGAACGCGTTGCGACTGAGGTGGAGCATCGTGATGAACCCCGTCCCGACGACGTTGGTCGACATCCCAGCCCAGATGAATGAGTGATTCCCGACGACCGTGACGCAGGCCATGATCCGAAAAAGGTCAAGCATGTCCAAGTAGCCGCGGGACGGTGACGGGTGGAGTGCGTCACCGGACACGGCCGGCGAAGGATCATTGAGCAAAGTCGCGACCTTCATTTGGTCGCATCCTGCCTCAACTGCCTGAATTGGACTTTGTCCTCAGCTGTGATTGCTCTGAGCGAGAGCGAGCGACTGGGCAGTCGTTGCCATGCCGACAACCGAAGTGGCCGCGCTCAGGGCTCAGGCGAGACCTCGGATTCGATCTCAGCGATGGTCGCTCGGACATCGCTGATGGCGAGTGTCAGATCCACCTCTGATGAACCAAGGCAGGCGAATCGATCGTAGAGATTGGTCAGCTCGGCCCACCGGATCATCCGCTTTTCATTCAGTGCCCATATACCTCGGTAGGCCAAGCGCGCATGAGCGCATTGCAGGGCTACCTTCGCCAGTGCCCCGGCGCCGTTGATCGGGTTGCTCGATCTGGCGTAGTAGCTGGCGTAATCGAGCTCCCGGTTGGCTCGGTCCAACCAGAAGGGCGGTGCAGACCGTCGGAGCGCGCTGGGGTACTCCGGTCGTTGGTGGTCACCCCAAAGTGGATGGTTGCCGGCGAGCTCACCAGGGAGCATGTAGGTGGGGATTCCAGCCAGGTGGAACCCCAAGATGTGAACCTCAAAGCGGCCTTCATTCGCCTCGCGGGTCCAGTGTTCGACGACGTCGAGGTTGCGATAGTGAATGTCGAAGTGGCGTCCGTCGAGATCGAAGACGGCACCTCCGTACATGACCTGACCCCACTCGAAGGGACGAAAGACCCGACCGGGCCAGCCCAGCTCCTCGAAGACTCGAGGATCAATCTCGCCCCGGTAATAGACGGCGAAATCCCAGTCGCTGTCGGGGCGAAAGTCTCCACGCGCCCTGGACCCGCCGAGGCTGACCGCCTCGGCATTGGGGAGTCGTCGGCACGCGGTGACGACCGTCTCGATGAATTCGTCATCGGTCATCAAGACATCGTGTCAGTTGGGCTGCGCTGATGCCTGCTGAGTGCCGGTCGGGCGAACCGGGCACCCGTGTGGATTATTCGCGATGATCAGGGTTGATGCTGACGGGCCGAAGGATGCTGGTCTTCGTGACTGGGTCTGGGCCAGGTCTGGGAAAGTCAACGTTGGCTGAGTCCTTGACCGATGCTCTTCCCGGCAGTGACATCTCGGTTGAACTGTTTCGAGAGATGGACATCGAACATCACCCGGCGTTCTCCGCGGTGATCGAAGAGTTCGTGGAGTCAGGAGAGGTATCCCGGCCGACGTTGCTGGCCGCAGCCAGTGCCTATCTGATCGAGGTGGCCGCTCTCCAAGTTGACGTGGTGATTCTCGACGCTCTGTTCGCATACCTCCCCTCCCTCCTGGCATGGGGAGACACCGACGAAGACATCATCGAGTTCCTGGTTGACATATCAGAACTGTTTGCCAACTTCGATGTGTTCGAAGTACATCTCACCGGAGACCTGGTGGCCGGGCTCAATCGAGCGGGAGCACGTGAAGGGGGAGATTGGCTCACCGAGCAGGTCAAGAAGATCTCGAGGTACCGAAATGCACCCGTGATCGCGACCACTGTCGATGCGGCGGTCTATTTGGACACCCTGGCGCGACGAGCCATTCGATTGCTCGAGCAGGCCCCTTGGGAGGTTGCCTTCTGCAAAGCCGACCGTGGCGCCAGTGTCGTGCATTCCCAGGCGATTGAGTTCTTAGAGCCACGACTTCGTCGAGATTGATCTGAGCAGAGTTGCCTATTTCGGACGGAAGTGGACGAATACTCGTCCGAAGTTGTGAGAGTCCTTTTCGACCCGGTCATAGAGGGCCTTGATTTCCTTTTGGTCGAGGAACCGCAACACGCGCTTCTTCAGCTGACCGCTCCCCTTGCCTGGGATGATCTCCACCAACCGAACCTTCTTCTCCACCGCTTCGTCGATAATGCCCCGAAGGGCACGATCGATGTCGCCGCCCCGGTTGTAGATCTCATGCAGGTCCAGCTTGAGCTTCACGAAAGACGGTTTACACCTGTGGATCGAAAAGTGGAAACACGAACGATTGGGTCCCGAGCCCGCAGTCGTTGCTCTACGACGTTGAGGTCGACTGACTCCACAACCCCGAGCTCGAGCCATTCGGCAGATACTCGACGATCGCTGGTGGACCAATGCCCGAGATCCCATCCTGGTCGAGATAGATGGTCCCATTCGATGCCACCGCCACACCTTGCGGCCAGAAATCCCCCACCCCGGGCACAGTATTGAAGTCAGCCACGACACTTTCGCTGGTTCCCGTGAACCGGTATATGGCCGACTGCCACAGTCCAATGACGCTCCCGTCGGGTGAGGACGTCAACGCAGCGTTGGCGTCATGGGGTCGCAGCATGCCTCGGTAGACGAATATGCCGCCCACCGTTCGTTCCAGGAGGTCGTTGGTATTCGAGCAGGTCATGAAGAGATCGCCGGACGCGTCAAAGGCCAGTCCGTCCGGGTTGCACTGTGATGCTTCCGGAAACCTTTGGTCGACTCCCAGAAAGTCGGATGCATCGGCCACGGTGGCTAGGGTGCCGTTGGACTCAAGCTCGAGCACAGCGTTGTCTTCAGCGATGTAGAGAGATCCATTGGGGCCGATGGTCACCGCTGAACTTCCGATAGCCGAATCGGTCGCTACTTGGCCGCTTGCTGGGTCGTCAGGACTTTGGGGTGCCTGGCCATTTCCCGCCACCGTGGTGCTGATGCCGTCAGGCAGGATGGCCCGAACCCTGTTGTTCCCCGCGTCAGCGACGTAAATAGTTCCGTTCTTGCTGACCGCCATACCTTGGGGGTTGTCGAGCTCAGCTTGTGTCGCCGGTCCACCGTCCCCGGAGAATCCGACCCTGCCGTCCCCTGCGACAACCACGAATTTGCCGCTTGGGAGTCGTTGCAGGATCTCATTGAGGGAATCGTCTGCGATGTAGAGGTTTCCGTTGCTCCCAACGGCGAGCGGCCCCGGTTGCTTTGGGACGATCCCTCCTGGCTGGGGAGCAAGCGCCTTGGAACGCACAGGCGCGACCCGAATGGGTCTGGCCGCCACCTTCTTGGGGCTAGGTCCGGGACCGGTGGTGAGGTAAAGCCCGAGCCCCAGCAGAATCGCCATGAGTCCAGCGGCCATCGAGGCGCGACGAATGCGACGGCGACGCCTTGCTTCTCGAAAGAGGACTTCAGGATCTGCTCCTGGCTTCTGTCCGGGGGGTAATCCCAGCGAGTGAGTCGGGCGGTCCGTCAGCGTCGTCACGGCAGGGTCGCAATCATGTCGATGACGTCCTCGCGCCGATACCCCTGGTGTCGGGCAAATTCCACTACGTCTCGCACTTGTCGCAAGACAGCGCTTTTCTGGGGCGTGCCCGACACGCTGATGCCTCGACCCCTGGTGAACTCCAGCAACCCCTCCTCCCGCAGGATGTGCAAGGCACGCAGCACCGTGTTCTTGTTCACACCAAGAACGGCAGCGATGTCCTTGGCCAGTGGAAGCCGTTCACCGGGCCCGGCCTCGCCATCAGCAATGGCCCGACGAATCTCGGCTGCCACCTGATCGTGCAGCGGAATCGGCTCATCTCGGTCGACCTTGACATCGAACATGGTCCTATTCATAGTAGGACGATTCGTCGGTGTTTGAAAAGGGGGTCTGTGAGTACGGTCGATGCTCCGGGGAGCGACGTCGCGGCACAGGTGGAGGTGCTTTTTCGCGAGGCTCGGGCAAGGCGCAGACGTCGATGGCTGCTCGGGATCAGCTTCGTGCTCGCGATGTCGGCCGTTGGCGCTGGCATCGCCGTCGGCCTCGGGGGGCCGCCTACAAAACAACCACCCCGGTCCGTACAGGCGCCTTCTGCCGGCCGACCCTCATCGCTCAACCCGCCACGAACTGGGCGGCCTTACGTCTTGCGAGCCAACGGTCTTGGCGCTGCGGCCTTCGGACAATCCGAGTCGACCGCCATCAAGGCATTGACCGCCCTACTGGGCAAGCCTGAGACGGCAGAACCTAAGAACATGAAGGGCAACTGCACCATTGACGCCGAAATGGATTGGCGGGGCCTCAGTGCCTACTTCTTCGGCGGCGTCTTTGTTGGCTATCAGACTGGGTCACTCCTCGGCGATCCGGCGTTCAATCACATCCCGAACGCCACCACCGCTGATGGTTTGCGGATCGGCGACGCTCTCGCACAAGCTCAAAGTCTCTACGGAGGAATGCTCACGACGTCCTACGCCCAAGGCGGTAGTTGGACCATCACCACATCTGAGGGAGAGTTTCGAGGTCTTTTGACCACCCCGCTCAGCGATGCGTCGGCAACGCCACGGATTGGGGACATCAGCGCCGGTTCAGTGGGCTGTCCCGCAGCATCGCCGTGAGTCCGATGTTGATTACCTCCGGATCCGTTGAGCGAAAGAGGCTATTTTGCCTTCGCTGGGGTGGTTGACTCAGCAGGTTGGAGGGTGGCGGAGGGCCCAGTCGAAAGCGACTTGGATGTCTTCTGCCAGGGCAAGGAGCATCTCATCGCCCCCGGGAGGGCCGACGAACTGCACACCGATCGGTAGCTGTTCCTGACTCCAGTGCAAGGGCAATGACAGAGCTGGTTGCCCCGAGAGGCTAAACGGGGCCAGCAGGGTTCCCATCTGAACCAATCCCGATTCCGACCCGAGCGGCCACGCTGGCTGAAAGGTCGTTGGGGTGACGAGTAAATCCCAATCGTCCCACCACCTCACCAGGGGAGCCGCCACTTCGTCGATTACGGCTTGCGCCTCCATCACGTGGTTTTCAGTGCGAGTGTCGGCGCGATCGACCGCCGCGAAGAAACGCGGGTCGAGCTCGTCCCGATCAACCGGCCGGCCCAGCCGATCCTCCAACCAATGGAGGACGGGTGGCCGCGTTGCATCGCTCAGGACGCCGAACGGGCCGGCAGCCCTTGCCCAAAAGCTGTCCAGCAGGGGGGGCCAAGCAATCTCAACCCGATGACCCAGGCCTTCCAAGAGGCGTCCGGCGATGTGGACGCCTTGGGCGCATTCGGGGTGCACACCCAATCCGACCTCGGGATCGTGGTCCAAGAGCCCAACTCGAAGGGACCCGTCTCGCGTCGGACGAACCGTGGCGGTCAGAGTGCGAAAGATGGCGCTCAGATCGACGGCATGACGCGCCAGGACGAAGTCGCGCCACACTCGATTCGCTGGTTGCCCGGCCGGAGGAATGCCGTCGATCCGCCCGGCGCTCGGGTTCAAGGTGGCCACTCCGCAGAGAGCTGCCGGGCAGCGCAGAGACCCGGTTGCATCCGAGCCATGGGCCACTGGCACCATCCCGGAAGCCACCGCTGCCGCAGGTCCGCCGCTCGAGCCCCCGGCTGAACGCGAGAGGTCCCAAGGGTTTCGCGTCGGCTCGAAGCCCGGAGGTTCAGTGGTCACTCCATTCGAAAGGGGCGGACAGGCACCCTTGCCGACGAAGGCGAAACCGGCTTCTTCGAACTGTTGCGCCAGCGCTGTCGTCCTCGATGAGGTCACCCCGGCATCGCGCAGGGCGGCGACGCCAACCCAATGCGGTGTGCCGGCGAGTTCTTGTCCGGCGTCTTTGAGAAGTATGGGGACCCCTGAGCCAATTCGGTCAAAGAGTGGGATCACGACGGCATTGACGAGCGGATTCAGGCGCTCGATGGACTCGATAACGGACTCACGGAGTTCCCCGTCGCTCAGCTGACCGCTTTGCAGCAGGCGAGCTTGCTCTACCGCGCTCATCCACCGGATGTTGTCCATGATGCGAGCCTTTCAGCTAGATGTTGACCTCATCGGCCGTGCCCACTTGTAGCCTGTCTCAATGTTGCGTCCTGAAAGCTGGACCAGACCAGTGGGTGCAAGTCCCACCCGGGTAAAAGCCGGAAAGCCCGGTAGCAGGCCCCGGTTCGTCGCCGAGAGGTGCCGGACTAAGCGGGGTGTCAAAAGCCTCTTCGGAGGGAGCAAGTGTGCGGGCCGTAATGCCACTCGGCATGAGTCCTGCAGCCTCGTCACAGAGACAACGAGGGAGCCGAGCCGCTCATTTCACGGCGAAGGCAGCATTCGACCAACTGGCGGTCCGGACATGCCCATGGTCGAGTCCCTCCGGGGTACGGGGAGCGGCACGTACGCACGGCTTGGTTCGGAACAGGAGAGACCCGTCTGCGCAGCCTTGTCAGCAAAGACCGTCCCTATAAGCCAGTGGTGAAATTGGACGGAGCACAGCGGGAGTCCGACGGGGTCGTAGTACTGCCGATCGCTGGGAGAAACCCAGCAGGAGGGAAGGGCCCCGACGTCGGTCACGTCGGCGATGGAGGTAAGCGTGAGGGCATGGCCGGGACCGCCCGGTCCAACTTCCCCGAGGGCCGTCATATGGCCCCCGTCAAAGTGCGAAAACTCCAGAACCGACTATGGGCTACGGCCAAGCAGTCAAAGGGTCGGGCTTTCCACGCCCTGTTTGACCGCATCTATCGAGACGACATTCTCGAAGAGGCGTGGGAGCGTGTCCGAGCCAATCGTGGGGCAGCGGGGGTCGATGCACTGACCATCGCTGCGGTGGAGGCCTATGGGGTCGAGCGGATACTCGCGGAACTCGCTAGTCGCCTCCGTGCAGGCACCTACCACCCAGCGCCCGTGCGCCGGGTGGAGATTCCAAAGCCCGACGGGAAGTTCCGTCCGTTGGGCATCCCGACTGTCACAGACCGTGTGTGCCAGCAGGCGGCCAAGCTCGTCCTCGAACCAATCTTCGAGGCCGACTTTCTGCCCTGCTCGTTTGGGTTTCGGCCCAAGCGCTCGGCCACCGACGCCATGGAACGACTCCGGGTCGGTTTCATCGAAGGCAACCAGTTTGTCTTTGAAGCCGACATCGAGAACTTCTTCGGCTCTATCGACCACGAGAAACTCCTCTCTTTGGTTGCTGAGCGGGTGTCGGACCGACGGGTACTCAAGCTCCTGCGACAGTGGCTGCGAGCAGGCGTATTGGACAATGGCGTCGTCACCGAGTCGGTCACGGGGACGCCCCAAGGAGGGGTGATCTCACCCCTCCTGGCCAACATCTACCTGCACGCATTCGACCGGGCCTGGGAGAAGCACGGTGTGGGCGAAGTCGTCCGCTATGCGGATGACTTCGTGGTGCTGTGCCGAACCCAGGAACAGGCTGAAGAAGCCAACCGCAGAGCTTCGGCTCTGCTTGGTGACCTCGGTCTGCGCCTTCACCCGGAGAAGACCCGAGTGGTCGATCTCCGAGAAGGCAAGGAGGGCTTCGACTTCCTCGGGTGCCATTTTCGTGCCCGCATGTCCGGCAAGCAGTGGGAGGACCGGCGGATCATCCGCTACTACCTTCACCGTTGGCCCTCGGTGCGGTCCATGAAGCGTGCCCGAGTCAGGGTCAAGGCCCTCACCGCTCGAAGCCAAGTCGGACAGCAGTTGCCTCACGTCATCGCACGTCTCAACCGGTTCCTTCGGGGTTGGGGCAACTACTTCCGCACTGGGAATGCCGGCGACAAGTTCCGCCAGCTCGATCGCTACGTAGTGTGGCGTCTCTTCCGCTTGCTCGTGAAGAAGCGGGGACGAAACCTGCGGGCCGGTCAGGCGGCACGTTGGACCGACGCCTGGTTCCACGACCAGGGCCTGCACAAGCTTTCGGGCACAATCCGATACCCAAAGGCTGCGTAACCATGTCAAGACGACCGTCGGTGAGCTGTATGCGGGAAAACCGCACGTACAGATCGAAAGGGGGATGGGGAAACAGAGCCGCTCGTCGGCCACTGCGCCCCTGACTACCAATGGCTTCTGACGGCATCGAGTTTGTCGAATGCGACAAGTGTGGACTTGGCCATTCGATGCGTACGCACGAGACCATGAAGCCGCGGGAATGGGCCAAGGCGGGTGGTTGGGTCACTCACGCCGATGGCAAGGACTATTGCCCGGACTGCCGTTCCAAGGGATTCGTCGGGGCTGTCCGGAATGAGCAGAGCGCTCCGAGTCCGTCCAAGGGACTGGTATTCGGTCTTGCTGGTTCCTTGCTCTTATCGGTGTTGTACGACGCCACCCCCAATCGTTGGTTCGAAGAGGAGTTTGACCATCTTCGCCTCCCACGATGGTTCCGGTTCCTATTCATCGGAGCGAAGTCTTCGGCTGTTGCAGGACTCCTGATGGGACTGGGCTCGCCAAAGATGGGACGTCTTACCGCTCGTTCCCTCATCGCCTACTTCGTTCTTGCCCTTGGCGCGCAACTCCGCGCCGGCGGCAGGCCGATTCGCTACGTTCCTGCCGCGTCGATGCTGGCTTGGTCGGCGTTGGCAGATCGCGCTTTTACGGCTGCCGACGAGAATTAGAACTTGTCCCCGTTTTTTGTCAAGTCCCGGTTCTGTCAAGTCCCGGTTCTTTTTGGGCACGTAGTGGGCACGAAATTTCGGCTGATAAACCGACTACCAGTCGAAGTAGCCTCTGAACTGGGAATTCTCGGTGGTCGGGACCGGCGTCGATCCGGTGACCTCACGCTTTTCAGGCGCGCGCTCTACCAACTGAGCTACCCGACCGGGTGTCCAGCGTCCGACCGTCATGATGACGGCCGGACCTGGCGGACCTGACGGGATTTGAACCCGCGACCTCCGCCTTGACAGGGCGGCGTGCACTCCGAGCTGCACCACAGGTCCATGTGCGGCGTACTACCGCGTTCGCGGAGTCGATGGAGTCCATCGGCCCGTTGAGCAGCCCTTCACACTAGTCCATGCCCGCCGGGCCTCCCATCGGGTGAAATTCCTACTCGCGGGCTACGGGATGGCAGCCCGGAGTGCGGAAACCCCGGACTCGAAGGTCGAGTACTTCTCCGGGCTCAAGGTGCGGCTGAGCGATCCGGCCATGACCTGGTCGGTCATCTCCTCGGCCAGCGTGTGCTTGACCATGATCGAGCTGCAGTCCGGGAACGGTTCGGACCAGCCGAAGAACTTGGCCTGCCCGGGTCCTTCGTTGGTCAGGATGGCCTCGAGCGGGGAGAGCCCCACGGCCGTGGTGGCCACCAGGTGCACCCCGCCGCGCCACTCTCGCAGCATCTGGATCAATTGGGCGGCCCGGCCGGGGACCGACTCTTCCGGCGTGACGCTGCGCCAGCCGGCAAAGAGCGGGAGGCCCGAACCATCGAGCCCGGCCACCAACTCCTCGGTCACGGTGACGAACGGCTGGAGATCGGCCACCTCGGAGAGGTGCTGACGCCCCCAGCGGCCGTGCGCCTCGGCCATATGCCCGGCGGCGCCGGTGGCCCCGGCCACCGCAGCACCTTCCTCGAACATCGACTTGACCGCGTCCATGGCGAACCAGCCCATGGCCGCGTGCACCACGTCGGCGTTCACGTCACCGAGCATGCCGCCACGGCCGGCGAAGTAGAAGGCGAACGGGTTGGTGTAGCCCCACTCGGCCGCCCACCCGAAGACATCGGGGCTGAGGTAGATCGAGGTGCCCAGATCGTGGATGGGGACCGAGGTCGAACGGACCGCGGCCAGTGCCGTGGCCTGGTTATCAGTGGACATGCGACCTCCCTGACGGATCAGTGCGTTTAGTTGACGGTCGTCGTGGAGGTGCGCAGGACGCGACGCATGCCCGGGATGGTGCCGACGACCGCTTCCATTAACTTGGCCAAGTCGGTGACCACGCCGTCGAGATGGCTGAAGCGCTCGTCGAGCGTTCCGACCACGCTGCTCAGCTCGGGTGAGAGATCCTGGAGGGTCTGGGTGGCTCGTGGCAGCTCGATAGCCAGATCGATGACCACTCCCGAAAGCCGCTCGGTCATCGAGCGCAAGGCCGCGGCCGAGTCGGACAAGGTGGGGAGAGAGCCATCGAGCATGCCAACGGTCTTCTCCAGCCCCGAGACGGCTCCGGAGATGCCCATGGCCGCCAAGTCGATGCCAGCGCCCGCCTTGGAGACGCCCCCTTCGATCCGGTCCAGCAGCACCATGAGGCGATCAAGTCGCTCCGCCAGGTCGTTGATGGCCTCAATGGCGGTCAGCGCTGAGCTGGGTAGGCGGAGGAGCGCACCCGGTAGGCGGAGGGCCGTCTCGAGCAACGAGGGGGATTCCATGACTTGATCATGGGGCGGTCACGGTCATATGTCCAGTATGTGAGCCTTTTGTGACTCCAGAGGCCGGCTTCCGCTCCGGTCAGTCCGCTCCGAAGTCCTTCACGATGGCTTCGCGCACGGCGGTGATGGCAGGTTGGCGCGCCTTCAGTTTGGTGGACGCATGGACCTTGGGATCGAGTTCGGCCAGGTCGGCGGTCCAGGCCGCCACTGTGGTCTCAAGCTGGTCGGCCGGCACCACCGCGTCGAGCAGGCCGGCCTCGATGGCTTCGGTCGGGCTGAACATCACCGCGTTAACCGCGGTGCGGTCGAAGGCCCGCACCGGCATGCGGTGCCGAGCCATCTCGATGGCGAACCAGGGCAGCGGCAGCCCGATGCGTGTTTCGTTCAGGCCGAGGCGGAAGGGGCCTTCGACGCCGATGCGGGCGTCGGCCGCCATGAGCAGGAAGGCGCCGGCTGGGTAACAGTGCCCGGTGCAGACGGTCAGCACCGGGGTCGGGAAGGTCAACACTCGTTCAGCCAGGAGCGCCCCCCGCTTGATCATCTCGCCCACCCTCTCGGGGTCGGTGCGGATGACCTTCAGATCGAAGCCGGCTGAGAAGGTGCCCTTGCGGCCGCGCAGCGCCACGATGGCCTTGTCAGCCTCGGCCCGGTCGAAGGCCGCATCGAGCGCGGTGAGCATCTCGATGGAGAAGACGTTGGCCTTGCCATCGTCCATGGTGATGGTAGCGATTCGGCCATCGAGGGAGTAGGTCGTGAGCTCACGGTCTGCCATAGCCCGCAATCTATCTACCGGATGAAGCGAGCTCCCTTGGAGAGTGCGTTCTGGTACAGCCCTCCAGGTAGGCGTGAGATCAGATCGATCACCTTGGCATCGGGGCCGATGAGGGCCCGGCGACGATTGTGCTGCATCGCGGCGACGATCTGCCGGGCAGCCTTTTCTGGGCTGGTGATAAAGGCTCGCTCGAAATCCTTGATGGCCTTCTCCGGATCGCCGGCGATCTCGGTCACGCTCGGGTCCATGCGGGCGTTCTTGGCGATGTTGGTCTTGATGCCGCCGGGATGGATGGTGGTGGCCGACACTGGAGCGCCCTCGATCTCGAGCTCCATGCGCAGGGCATCGGTGAAGCCACGCACGGCGAACTTGGCCGCGTTGTAGGCCGATTGCGAGGGCACGCTGATCAGGCCGAAGACACTGGAGAGGTTGACGATATGACCTTCGCCCGACTCCTTGAGGTGGGGGAGGAAGGACTTGGTGCCGTAGACCACGCCCCAGAAATTGATGTTCATGAGCCACTCGAAGTCCTCGTAGGACATTGCCTCGATGGTGGCCCCCAGAGCCACGCCGGCGTTGTTGATGATGACGTTGACCTTGCCGTGGTCGGCCACCGCCTGGTCGGCCCAGGCGTACATCGCTTCGCGTTGGGCGACGTCGAGTCGCTGCGAGGTGACCTTGATGCCCCGTCCCTCACACTGGCCGACCGTTTCGGCCAGGCCCTCCTCATTGATGTCGGAGAGGGCCAGGTGGGCTCCCTTCTTGCTGAGGTTGTTGGCCAGGGCCCGACCGATGCCTGAGCCGGCGCCGGTAATGGCGACGACCCTCCCGCTGAAGTCCTTCATCTCCGCCTCTGCTCTTTCTAGGAGGCCGTCGCCATGCTGGCTTCGACTGGTTGCTTGGGGTTGGTGAACTGCATGAAGGGATCGATGACGTCGCTCCTCTTCAGGGCCCGGTAGTCACGCAGGTAGCTCTGATACACGTGCCAGGGATACGCCTCACCCTGCTTGGGCAGCAGGTGGGCCGAGCGCTGGATGTAACCGGACTGGAGCCCGAGCAGCGATTCGGTGACTGGGGTGTGGTTGGTGTTGCGCGGCGTGCACTGGCGTGCACCGGTCTCATGCAGGTGGTTGAGAACTCTGCACACGTAGGCACAGGTCAGATCGCACTTGAGCGTCCAGGACGCGTTCGTGTAGCCGATGGCGAAGGCCAGGTTGGGTACGCCTTCGAGCATCATGCCTTTGTAGGTGAGCCGGGTGGACTGATCCACCTTCTCCCCATCGATGGTGAGCGCGACGCCGCCCATGAAGAGCAACTGGAGGCCGGTGGCCGTGATGATGACGTCGGCCTCGAGCTCTCGGCCCGACTGCAGCCGGATCCCCTTCTCGGTGAAGGTATCGATGTGATCGGTGACCACGTCGGCCTTACCCGCTTTGATGGCCTTGAACAGGTCCCCGTCGGGCACCATGCAGACCCGCTGGTCCCACGGGTTGTAGCTAGGCGTGAAGTGAGTAGCGACGTCGTAGCCCTTGGGCAGCTGGGCTGAGACCCCCTTGATCATGAGGCGCTTGACCAACTTCGGCTGGCGCTGGCTGATTTGGTAGAAGGCCTGCGTGGCTAGGGCATAGAACCACCGGATGGCCGCGGCGGCCCGCTTCTCGGGCAGCACCTTGTGCAGGAGCCCGGGCAGCGGGTTCTTGGCCGGTACCGACCCGATGTAGGTCGGTGAGCGCTGCAGCATCGTGACGTGGTCACTCAGCTCGGCCAGTGACGGGATGAGGGTCACCGCGGTGGCACCACTGCCGATAACCACGACGCGCTTCCCGCTGAAGTCCAAGTCGTTGGGCCAGGCCTGCGGGTGGATGATCGGGCCACTGAAGCGGTCCATACCGGCGAAGTCGGGCAGGTAGCCCTGGTCGTAACGGTAGTAGCCAGTGCAGGAAAAGACGAAGCCGGCGGTCAACTCGACCTTCTCGCCGGTGTCGCTCCGCTCGGCGGTGACCCGCCAGCAGGCGTCAGCGCTGGACCAATCGGCACCGGTCACCTTGTGGCCGTAGCGGATCTGGTCTTCGACGCCCTCTTCTTTGGCCGTGTCCTTTATGTATTGCAGGATGTCGGCTCCGTCGGCGATGGCTTTCTCCCCGTCCCAGGGCCGGAAGGTGAAGCCGAGGGTGTACATATCCGAGTCCGAGCGGATGCCCGGGTACTTGAACAGGTCCCAGGTCCCGCCCATGGCGTCCCTGGCTTCGAGGATGGCGTAGCTGGCCCAGGGACACTCGCGCTCGAGATACGAGCCGGCGCCGACGCCCGAGAGGCCGGCTCCTATGATCAGCACGTCGAAGTGCTTGGTGGTCACGTCGGTCGTCATCAGGCCGCCGCCGATCCCATGAGCTTGTCGTTGAGGGTTCCGTGCGCGCCGAAGAGCGTCTCGCGCCAGCGCTCGACCAGCTCATTGGTGTCGCTGTCGTCGGGATGGAAGTCAGGCCGGTTGTAGTCGCGCAGCTGGATCCAGAGTTCCTTGCGCATGACCGGAGACGCCTTGAAGCGCTTCCAGCTCTTGCGCAAGTTGCCCGGCTTGTAGGTGGCCTTGTCACGCAGCAGCGAGAAAAGCACGGCGATCCCCATGCCCCCGACGAACCCGTAGCGGAAGAAGTTCATGGTCCAGACCCGCAGACGCTCGCTGCCTCCCATGGCCTTGTAGACGTCGAAGGCCACGGCCTTGTGTTCGGACTCCTCGAGGGCGTGCCAGACGAAGAGGTCGCGCACCGCTTCGGCGCCGAAGAGGTCACGGACCTCCTCGCTGGTCAGTACCAGCTCGGCCAGAGTGGCCGTGAAGTGTTCGAGGGCGGCGGTGGCCGCCAGGTTGGCGATGGGCGGGGCCAGCCGCTCGCGCAGGGTCAGTCCTCGCTTGGTCAGGCGCTCGTAGAGCTTGGTCGGATACCCCAGCTCGGCCAGCCGATCGTTGAAGACCCGGTGCTCTCGTCCGTGCACAGCCTCCTGGCCGATGAAGCCGGCCACTTGGCGCTTGAGGGCGGGGTCGGTGATCTGGTCGCGGTAGTGGCGCACCGAGCGGACGAAATAGTCCTCGCCGTCGGGGAAGACCGACGAGAGGGCCGCCGTCAGGTGGCCGGCAATGAGGTCTTCGTCCTGGGCGAAGTGCCGGGGGAGCACCTGCATCGACTCTTCGAAGTCCATGCGGCGGGTGGGGACCTTGCGTTCGGGGTTGCTGGTCTGCGTGATCGTCATTTTGGTGACACCTCCGTGCGGTCTCCGGTCATAGTAGAATATTTGAGAGATTTTCTCAAACCCTTTTTTCCTGATATATTAAGGGGGGTCGCCATCGGAGGCGGCCGAGCGGGGACGAAGATGGATGAGCAGCACGGCACGGAGACCAAAGGGGCCCTGACCAGGCGCTCGATCCTGGCCGCTGCCATCGAGCGCTTCGGCCGGGAGGGTTACCGTTCCACTTCGGTGGCCGATATTGCCCGGGACGCTTCAGTGAGCGGATCGGTGGCGTACGCCTACTTCGACAACAAGGAAGCCTTGTTCTTGGCCGCCGTCGACGAGGATGCGGCCGGGGTCATCCATGAGGGCTTGGCCAGCATCGAGCAGGATCCCAACCCGCGCCACTGGCGCCAGACCCTCATCTTCACGCTGGTCGGCGCAGTGGAACGTCACCCCCTGGCCCGGCGCCTGCTGGCCGGCCTCGAGCCCGACGTGACCGTTCGCGTTCTCGAGATCCCGGCCCTGGCCGAGCTGCGCAAAGCCTGCGCGGAGCGGCTGAGGACCGAACAGGCAGCCGGCACCGTTCGGCCCGACATCGACGCCGCTTCGATCGGCAACGGGGTGGTTTCCCTGCTGCTCTCCATGCTGATGTCGGTGGTCCAGTTGGGCAGCGAGTCGGCTGTGGTCTACGCCGCCGACGTGGCCGCTGTTTTCGAAGCCGCCCTCACCACCCCCTAAGTAAGTCCCATTCGGCCCGTCTGGGGCCCTTCCGCCGTGGCCGTCCGCCGCGCCCGAAATCTTAACGTTGACGTTATAGTCAGGATATGGACGTGAACGGCCGGGAGAAGTGGATCGTCCTGTCGACCGTGACCCTCGGGACGTTGATGGTCTTCATCAACCAGTCAATCGTTCTCATCTCCCTGCCCGACATCTTCCGGGGCATCAACCTCAACCCGCTCACGGCGTCTAACACGGGTTACCTGCTTTGGATGCTTTTGGGGTTCATGGTGGTGCTGGCCGTGCTGGTGGTCACTTTGGGCCGGGTGGGCGACATCTTCGGGCGGGTCCGCATCTTCAACCTGGGCTTCGCTGTCTTCACCGTGTTCTCAGTACTGCTCTCGATGACCTGGCTGCACGGGAGCGATGGAGCGCTCTGGCTTATCGGCATGCGGGTCGGGCAGGGTGTCGGCGGCGCCATGCTGTTCGCCAACTCGTCCGCCATCATCACGGACTCGTTCCCGGCCAACAAGCGCGGCCTGGGACTTGGCATCAACAACGTGGCGGCCATCTCGGGCTCGTTCATCGGGCTGGTGCTTGGTGGTCTCCTCGCTCCGGTGCAGTGGCACCTGGTCTTTCTGATCTCCATTCCCTTCGGGATCGCCGGCACCATCTACGCCTACGTGAAGCTCGAGGACCACGGCGTGCGGGCCGAGGCGAAGATCGACTGGATCGGCAACCTCACCTTCGCCCTCGGGCTGATCCTGATCCTCGTGGGCATCACCTACGGCTTGCTGCCCTACGGCGGGCACACCATGGGCTGGACCAGTCCGGTGGTGCTGACCGAGATCTTGGGCGGTGTGGCCGTGCTGATCGGCTTCGGGTACATCGAGACGCGGGTGTCGCACCCGATGTTCCGACTCTCCCTATTCCGCATTCGGGCCTTCAGCGCCGGCAACGCGGCGAGCTTCTTGGCCTCGCTCAGCCGCGGTGGCCTGATGTTCATGCTCATCATCTGGCTGCAGGGCATCTGGTTGCCGCTGCACGGCTACAGCTTCACGTCCACCCCGCTGTGGGCCGGCATCTACATGATCCCCTTGACCGTCGGGTTCCTGGCCTCGGGTCCGTTGAGTGGCGTCCTGGCCGACCGCTACGGCGCCCGCCCCTTCGCCACCGGTGGCCTCCTGATCGTGGCCGCCAGTTTCGTGCTCCTCCTCACGCTGCCGGTGAACTTCTCCTACTGGGGCTTTGCCGCGCTCATCTTCTTCAACTCGATCGGCATGGGCATGTTCATCGCCCCCAACCAGACCGGGATCATGAACAGCCTGCCTGCCAACCAACGAGGCGCCGGCGCCGGCATGGCCGGGACCTTCAACTCGTCGGCTCAGGTGCTCTCCATCGGCATTTTCTTCACGCTGATGATTCTGGGCCTGGCCTCGGCCCTTCCCTCGGCACTGTTCCACGGCTTGACGGCGGAGGGCGTGAGCCGGGCCACCGCGCTCCGGGTGTCGCACCTCCCTCCCGTCGGCAGCCTCTTTGCCGCCTTCCTGGGATACAACCCGATGCAGGTCCTGCTGGGGTCGAGCACGCTTTCGCACCTGCCACCGGCCACCGCGCACTACCTGACCAGCCGGAGCTTCTTCCCGCACCTGATCGCGACGCCCTTCTCTAAGGGGCTGACAGAAGCCTTTGCCTTTGCGGCCGGGGTCTGCGTGATAGGCGCAGTGGCTTCGCTCCTACGCGGTGGCAAGTACCACCACGAGGATGAGGAGCCCGGTTCAGTCGTGGAGCCGGTGCCGGTGCAGGAAGCAATTGCCGAGACCAAACCACTCCTGGTGGACTGAACCGTGACCTCGGACAGCGACGTGTCCAATCCGGAGGCCGACTCGCAATCGGCCGAGGAGGAGACCGGTATCCGCATCAGTGACGCCGCCACCCGGGCCGGCGTGTCCGCCCGCACGCTTCGCTACTACGAAGAGCTCGGGTTGCTGGCACCTTCGCTGTATACGCCCGGGGGTGAGCGGCGTTACACCACCGACGATCTGGTTCAGCTCGACCGCATTCTCGAACTGCGCGACGTGCTGGGCATGAACCTCGATGAGATAAGTGGGTTCCTGGCTCTCGAGACCCGTCTGGACGAACTGCGCACCAGTTATCAAGCCCGTAAGGGACAGACCTCAGCTCGGGCTCGATCCGAGCAGCGGTCGACTCTGCGCGAAGCCTTGGAGCTGAACGAAACGCTGGCCGAACAGCTGACGGCCAAGCTGGCGCGGATGGACGCCTTTCGGGCTGACCTCATCGCCGCCGCTGAGCGGTGCCGCCGACGCCTCGAAGAACTCGGAGACGGCTAAAACGAGTTATCGAGCGACCGGTGATGCGTCAGGTAGCTCACCCATCGTTCCGAGTGGTCCTCGTCCGACTCGCGCACCAAGGCGAATCGGCTCAGCGTCTGCTGGCCCCCTTTCTGGTCGCGATACCTAAGTTCCAAGGTGAGGGAGCCATCCCCAATGCCCTGAGCGACGGCGCCAAAACGGTCTGCCGACGTATCCCGCAGTGCGCCCTGCCAGAAGGCGACGTCACTGGGCGGGATCCACAGGTCGCGGGTCTGCAGCTGGAACTCTTCGGGCCGGCTCCAGTCCTCCTGGTCTTTGGGCAATCCCGGGCGCGAACTCCACGCTTCAATCATGGCCATGCCGTTGCCGACGTTGCGCACCATCATGGCCAGGTAGATGACGCCGTCGATCAGTTCGGCCACCGCACTGGCGCCTTCGAGGGTGACCCAGTGGCGATCGCCGAAGGCCACTCGCTGCGGAGGATCCTCGAGTCGCGATGCCGTAAGGATCGGCCGCAGCCCGAACTGCAGGGATCGTTCGGCCACGCGCGCGGCCCGGTTGGCCGACCGTACCGAGGCGAAGGTGGCCAGTCCCAGGACCAAGGTGCCGCCGGCCGTGGCCAGTGACGCGATGGTGGACCAAGCGAAGGCCAGCATCACATGAACGATGTGGCCTCGGTCAGGCCCTTGGCATCGTCTGGACCGACGGCCAGGGTCTGGCAGTCGCCGTACCCGACGCCGCCACCGGCGGGGTCCTCGACGCGGACCACCGCGCTGCGCAATTGGTGCAGGCGCCGGGCTACCCCGGGATCGCTGCAGTCGGCGACGTATTCGCCTTCGACATGCTCGACGCCCCGCCACTCGCCGTGCCAGTGGTCGTCCAGCCCGAAGTAGAGCGCCCCGCCGAGATGGAAACCGGTGTCGGACACCGGGGTGATCGTCAGGTCCCGGACCGATCCGTCGCTCATGGTGCAGTGCAGCGTGCCGCCCAGCAGGCGTCGATTGTCGTCCTGGAAGTCGAGATCGGGAAGGAGTGACGCCAGCTGGAGCTTGGTCCCGTCGGGCTGTTCGAACCCACCTTGGAGTTCCACGCGTTGGTAGGTGCCAACCGCATGGCGCTGGTAATAGACGTGCAGCGCATAGTGGCTGCCGTCGCTCCGGGTGAAGAGGATGGGCGACCAGATCATCAGCATCGACACGCCGGTCAACTCGTGGCCGGGACGGACGTCCGCCACCGGTGCGCCCACTTGATAGCGGACGCCCCAGGAACGATCGCGGGTCGAGGTCCAAGAACTCGGCGCGATCTCCGTGCGCTCGCCGTCGACCTCGACCCAGCCGGTGGCCACTCCGGCCTGATGGAAGCGGACGATGTCGGCCTCCACGCGGGACCCATCACGGGAGCGATGTACCTCGCGGTTCTCGAGGAACGGTGGCACCATTCCCTCGAAGCGCCATTCGAATGCGATGGGTTGGTGATCACTGGGCTCGAGCGAGAAGGTCACGGCGCGGAGAGCGTCGTCGATGCTGTAGCGAATCGGCCCGACGGCCAGCGAATCGCGATCCATTGACAGCTGGCGGCTGCCCCGGACCGCCCACTGCTCGGTCCCACGGGACACACCGGCGCAGGCGTCGAGCACGTCGCGGTTGGGGTACTTGCCGATCCCGAAAGCCACCTGGAGTGAGCCATCGTTTGCGCAGGCCTGGGCCCAGGCCTTCTCGGTCCACGAGCGGTCACTCTGGGCGACCGTGCCGAACGTATCGACGATCTGGTGGGTGAACTGCTCGTCGGCGCCCACCAGTGGGCCCAGGGTCACCTTGTCACCGCCGGGGCCAGCCGGCGCCAGGCGTCCAGAGGGAACTCGCCTTCCTCGCTGAGGACCTGGATACAGACGTGGTCGGCGCCGGCGTCGCGGTGCGCCTGCACGCCGGCTGCCACGGCCGTCTCATCGCCCCACGCCACCAGGGCGTCGACCAGGCGGTCACTGCCGGGCGGAGCCAGGTCGTCTTCGGTGAAGCCCAACCGCCGCAGATTGTTGGTGTAGTTGGGCAAGCCCAGGTAGGTGGCCAGGTGTTGCCGGGCCAGGGTCCGTGCCGCATCGGCGTTAGTGGAGAGGACGACGGCGAGTTCGGGTAACACCAGTGCCGACGGGCCGACCGCTTCGCGGGCCTGGTGGGTGTGCTCAGGCGTCACGTTGTAGGGGTGGACTCCGGCCGCCCGCTGGCGGGCCAGTTCGAGCATCTTGGGGCCGAGCGCGGCCAGCACGCGGCTGGAGGGACCGAGGGGCGTGTCGGCCGCATCCAATCCATCGAGATACGCAACCATGGCGGAGAGCGGTTTGGCGTATCGGCCCGGTTCGGTGACGGTGTCAATCAACACTTGATGGCTCACCCCGATACCGACCAGGAAGCGATTCCCGTGCGCACCGACCAACCGGGCATGGTTCCCTGCCGTCTCTTCAGCGGTGTGCATCCAGAGGTTGAGGATGCCGGTAGCCACGGTCGCGGTCGAGGTGGCGCCCAGTAGTCGTTCGACCGCACCGAAGAGATCGCCGCCCACATCGGGTATCCACAGCGCCGTATAGCCGAGGGCCTCGAGCTCGGCCGCCGCGTCCGTCGACTTTTGGGGGTCGCCGTAACGCAGGCCGGCGCTCCAGATCCCAGTTCCAGTGAGCATGGGAGCGAACGTACCGCAGGCTGTGGCCCGGTCGCCTCTACGGCTGGGTTGTCAGGTTGGTGGGCGGTTCGGATCGATCAGGGCGGTTTCGGTGAGCTGGTCGATTCCAGCCAACGGCGCTGTGAGCGACTCGGGCAGCTCGTAGCGCGCCGTCAGGGCGGCCGGACTGAGATAGGACACGCGTGTGCGACCGTTGTCATCCCAGACCTGCACCTTCAGCGGAAGGTCCAACCCGGCAAGGGGTTCAGTGTCCATCACTGGCGTCCCGGCTGCCGGGTTACCGAAGATGATCAGCACGGTCTCTCGCAGTTCTAAGCCCGCCTGGTGTGCGGCGGTGCTCTGATCGATGGTGGCGAAGATGGTCATGCTGCGGTCGGCCATTACCGCGGTGAGCCTCGCCACCGTGTCGGCGACTGGCCATGGACTGTCTTTCGTCGTGTAATCAGGGTGAGGTTTATACATGATCAGAGGCTTGTGACCGCGGGGACCGTTGCAGCCGCCGTGCTCGCTTAAACAGACCGTAGTCGGCGAGTAGTCGCGCCACCGTTTCGGCGCCTGCCTCATGCCATCACCGCCATCACGCCTACCTCATAAACGTTAGGGCGGCGCGTGCTGCAATTCGTCAAGAGTTCATGAGCGCGTCGACTGTTCGGGGAGTAGCTGTAACCTCGCTCCTTTACAGTCTGATTACGTGCGAGTGGCGATTGCCGCGGTGTTCTTGCTGCCTCAACGCAACGGCGTCACCAACTCCGTTCTCCGCATCCTTGAGTTTCTGCAGGACCGCGGCTACGAAACTTTGGTCATCGCTCCAGGCCCGGGTTCTTCTTGCGAAGGTGGGACCCTGGTCGAGAGGATCCCGTCGGTGCCGCTCCCGATCTACCGCGACCTGCCTGTCGCAATTCCCACGGGTCGGATCGACCAGGTATTGCGCGAGTTCTCGCCCGACATCCTTCACCTGGCCGCACCAGCCGTCCTCGGTCCGGCCGCTGCTCAAGTCGCTCGCGATATGGGCACGCCGGTCGTAGCCATCTACCAGACAGATTTCGCCGGGTTCGCCGGGCATTACGTGTCGCGTCTCTCATCCGCAGCCTCATCCCGCTGGATGATCTGGCCGACGCTCCCATCCCGGTGCATGTGGTCACCACCGACTTCGAGCTTGGCCTGGCCCGGTGGTGGACGAAGGGGCCGGCGCAGGATCTGCTCTATGCCAGCGCGTGTCTCCCCGGGCTGTTTCCTCCTCTGATCATCGACGGGGGGCGCCACGTGGACGGAGGGGTTTTGGAACCAGTGCCGGTGAAGAAAGCAGTCGACACCGACGCCAGCGTCATCTACGTCTTGAGCGAGAATTTCGGGCCAGGCCAAGACGTCCCGTCGAGGATGGGAGCACTCGACGTGCTCATTCGCAGCTTCGGGGTAAGCCGCTACGCCCGCCTGCCTGATCCGACCAGCCTGGCCCGTCCGGGCCAGCGAGTCATCGTGGTACCCGGCGCTCCAACGGACGGCATCGACATCACTGACTTTGCCCACACCCGTCAGTTGATCAGCCACAGCGTTTCGCATGCCCACCGATTCTTGGACGTTCTGGACCAATCATCAGAACAGGGCGAGACCGCGCTTCGAAAGGCCGTTCTCGCCGGGAGGCGTTAGTGGTCTGTGGTGTCCACCAATAGTGTCTGGCCCGTCAACACCTGGCCCTGATCATTGACGAGATCTGTTACGACCGATGGCTCCCCGCTGCATCCAAGACGGCGTAACCACAGTTGTAGCCGGGGATAAACGTGACACCGGGGCCCCCGTGGCATCCAGCGCCGCACAGGTACAGGCCGTCGATCGGTATGGGATTGTCTGGCCAGCCTCTCGGTCCCGGACGGAAGGGGCCCATGAATTCCGGCTGGAGCAGTCCGTGGGTGAAGTCCCCGCCCGTGCACCCGAACATCAACTCATAGGTGTACGCCGGATAGTTGAACTGCCGCTCAATCAGATCGGGAAAGTTGGGTGCGTAGGAGGAGATCTTTTCCACCATGCGGGCGGCCATCTCGTCACGCAGTTCCGTCTGCTCCCCGTGGGTGGCGCCGATCGGGAAGTAGAAGGCAAATCCGCTCGCCGCGTGCTTCCCCGGAGGCGCCAGCTCGGGATCCTGGAGCGATGGGATGGCCAGGTTGAAAGAGGGCGATGCTGGCACCTGGCCCCGGACGCAACCCTCGAAGTCGAGTTGCATCTGTTCGGCTGTTCCGAACATCGTGACGTTTCGTCTGAGCTCTCCCTCGTTGAGTAGCTCGTAGGGGCCAACGAACTCGGGCAAGCCACTGAGGGCGAAGTGAATCTGGAAATAGGCAGCGCGATGGTCGATGGCGTCGACGCGCTGGGCAAATGGCTCGGGAAGATCCTCCCGGTCGAGCAATTGCGTGAAGGTGGCCGTCGGGTCCAAGTTGGACACGACGATGGGTGAGGTGATGGTTTCCCCGTCACCCAACTGCACACCTTCGACACGTCCATTCGAGACGACGATGTTGGCGACCTTGACGTGCCGGCGCAGCTCTCCACCGTGCTGCTCGAACATATTCAAGAGGTGTTCGGACATTGCGCCGATGCCACCTCGGACCTTGGACATGGTTGCCTCGCCCGGAGATGCCAACGCAAAGGCCAGGCAGAGCGCGCTTCCCGGAGAGTAAGGGCCCCGAAAAGTGGAGTTGACTGCCAGGAAGGCCAGCATGCTGCGGATCTGTGCGTACTTCGTCTGGTCGGGGAGGAATCTGTCGACGACATCCATCACACTGCCGAACATTGCCGTGCGGATCGCTTCGCGTTCGCCTTCATTCGAGGCGCACGCCCACATTTCGTCCAGAGACTTCGGTGGCTTGCGGACATCGAACCGCCCGATTGCACGCGCCGGCGCGTCCGCCCAGGCTGCAATCTCGGCCATGCCCATAACGGCGTCAATGCCAAGCGTCCCGCTGAGGTGCTCGAGGAGCCGGTTGGGATCGGTATAGAGCAGAATCGGCGGCTCACCCGACACGCCGATGCAGGCAGACTGGAGCTCCGGCTCGTAGATGGGGCATGACTCGAAGTCGAGATCCTCGAAGATCTCGTTGGGAAGGGGGAACTGGATCGAACCGGCAAGTTCAAACCTGTAGCCACGCGAGAGCTCGGTGGTTGACGACATCCCGCCGATGAAGTGGTTTTTTTCGAGGCACAGGACACGCATCCCACCACGTGCCATGACGGCAGCTGCGGTGAGTCCGTTGTGTCCAGCACCGATCACGATGGCGTCGAAGTCCGGCATCATCGGGACTGTAGGTGATGTGGGGCTTTGGCGCCCAGGAGCGGTTCGAACGAAGCCCGAAGTGACCTAGATCACAGCGCTGTTCTTCTACCTAACAGACTCCGAACTTGAACGTCGAAGCCGTGTTCTCCTAATGCTCGCTGGGTCTCGAACCCGCGAATGTGGTCTACAGACTGGGCTCAGGCACCGAGCAACCCAACCGGGAGCGGCTACGTGCGTTTGTACTGAGCCTGGATCACCTGTGGAGGAAAATTCGATCCATCCTCAGCGGAAGGACCAGCGAAAATGCATGCACGGCGATTTGTGACGCACGTACCCCTGGTGGTTCTTGCGGTGATCCTGGGTAGTGGGTCGGTAGTGGTTGCCGCCACCCTCTGGGCTGGACCAGTTGGCGCGGCAAAAGGGATCGTCAAAGGAATTAGCTGCGCGTAACAGGGTGGCACGACAAGTGTCGGGGTCTACTCCATCGGTTGCGGGGTCCTGGGGCTTCCGACATCACTGTGACGGCAGTGCAGAGGAACATTTCCGATGGCGCAGCGAAGCGTCAGGCAGTCGATCTCACCATCTCCTCAAAGGATTCGAGTTCTGCCGGTGGCACGACCATCAGTAGCGTTGACGTGTCAGAGTCGTTGTGCACAAACAGCCCAGGGAGTGATCACACTCGGCGAGCCCGGTACTGCCGGAGGCACGGTCACTCTCACCATGACGAGGGCCGACGGAGGTTCGATCGATCACGTGGGCGGTGGTCAGCCCAACCAAAACGAGGCACTGATGGCTGTAAAGGAGCACGGTCCTGCCAATGTCCAGGGCAAAGGATCCAAGTGCTGAATCAATCACGTCGACCTGATCAGAATCGTGGCCTGCCTAACGGGGTCAAGCTCATTCGCCGGAAATAAGGCGTTCGCAGATTTTCCGCCGGAATTCTGTCGCATAACGCTTGGGCATCGACTACCTCCAGGTAGCTCACGACCAAACTCTTATGACACTGGTCCCCGAAACGGGGTCAAGCTCACAAAAAGCCCCCCTCATGGAGTGGCTTTCAAACCTCGCTCTAATTCAGAAAACAGGGCTTGGCCTGGACTGACAGAGGCAGCTCCAAGCGGTCAGAGTCCTGCCGACTCAGTCCCCAAGCCTTCGTGCGATCTGCTGAGGCGTGTCCGCGGTAGGTGGGCGGGTCCCCGGACCGCTAAATCCCCCGGCCAAGATTTAACATTCCTTCAGTGGTAGGTACTCCGGTGACTCACTTTGCCTGGATAGGTGACGACAGGGTGGCCTATCAGGTATTGGGCGAGGGTCCACGATCGTTGCTATTCAGTGCGGGTTCATCTGGCAACGTCGACATTTGGTGGGAGGATCCCGACACAGCGCGACTCTTGAGAGCGCTCTCGGGGATGTGTCGACTCATCTTGGTCGATCGGCGAGGTGCAGGTTCATCCGATCCGCTTCCCGACAATGCCCCGGGTTGGGAAGCTTGGGTAGAGGATTTCGAAGTGGTCATGGACGAAGTTGGCGCCCAATCCGTAACTCTGTTCGCGGGCGTCGATGCAGGCGCCATTGGTGTTCTGATGGCCGCAACGCGGCCCGAGAGACTCGATGCCCTCATTCTTGTGAACACGACGGCGCGTCTGCTCATCGACGATCAGTACCCCATCGGCTTCACCTTCGAGAAATTCGAAGCGCTCCGACAACGCATCGATGAGCTTTGGGGGACCGAGGAACTCGCCCGTATGTTCAATCCCGACTACGGCGATGACGAGCGGTTCATCCGATGGTACGCACGCTATATGCGAGCAGCAGGCAATCGGAAGTCGGCCCTTCGTCTTTTAGAAATGTGGGCAGACATCGACGTGAGGGAGTATCTACCTCTCATCTCGGTTCCCGTCCTCGTCATCAGTCGCAATCACCAAATCCTCGGTAGAGAGCATGGGGAGTATCTTGCCGAGAACATTCCAACCGCGCGCTTGGTACAGCTTGCCGGTAAGGGAGGGATCCTTGGACCAGGTGCTACGGATCTACTCGGCCCCTTACAAGATGTTCTCCAGAAGGCACCACCTGAGTCGTCCGCAAGCCGAGTGCTGTCGACAGTCGTATTTACTGACATCGTCGATTCCACGAAGTCTCTTGCGACGGTCGGAGACCAAGCCTGGCGAATGCTTTTGGACGCCTACGAAGCGATTGCCGACGAGGTGCTCGCACGGCATGGAGGCCGCCTGATCAAGTCGACAGGTGACGGAAGTCTTATGACGTTCGAGAGTCCCACACGTGCTCTACGGGCCACGAGGGAGATTCAACAGGCCGCCCGAACCTATGGCCTTTCTCTGCGGGCGGGATCGCATACGGGTGAAATCGAACTACGCGGCGACGATATCGGTGGCGTCGCTGTCCACGTCGCCGCACGGATCGCGGGGAGCGCCGTTGGTGATGAGTTACTGGTGTCCCGCACGACGAAGGATCTTGTCGAAGGTTCACAGACGTTCTTCGAGTCCGCAGGCTCGCGAGTGCTGAGGGGGTTCGATCGGCCCTTTGAGGTGTTCTCGGTGGTAGGTGCATAACATCTCAGATTCTCGTGTGGCAGATCGAACTGGCAGTGTGCTTGGGTCGATCGTCGACCTATGAAGAGAACGCCCCGCGAAATACCGAAGACCCGGTCTGAATCACCACAAATGCCCTCCCAACGGGACGTCTCTCGGACTCGGCGATCTACCAAGGTCGGAGCACCGCTAACCCAAAGCACCCCTCCTGAAGTGGCTTTCAAACCCCACTCCGGTTCAAAAAAAGGTACTTGGCTTGGACTAACGGGGAGATATAAGTCTTTGACGACAGTGGACTGCAGTACCCATGGCCACGTTGCCGGCAAATTCAAAGAGGTGACGGGAACTCTTTCAAACCCAGGCCGGTTGTGTGTCCTGAAAGGAAAGTGATGGCGATGTAGAAGGTCGTCAGCACGAACCTGCTGTGCCAGTGATGGAGGAGGACCCTCCGGACTCGCCGTACAGGCGGGGAGTCCAAACCACCGCCGTGTCATGTCGGTAAAGAGCCGGGGGGCGAGATTCCCCCCGGCTACTCAACCATTCCGACGCTTGTTCTGCCAATCACAAAGGGCACTGCGGCTATGTGAACAAAGATGTAGCGTCATCATCGGTGTTCGATGAAAGGCGGTAGCCGATGAGGCTCCGTGTTCTATTGGCTCCAATCGTGATGCTGTCGTCACTGATCGTCCCGATTGTTGCGGCGACACAGGTGATGAGCCAGTCGCCAGCCTCGGCAGCCGTCAGCCCGTGTGGTGCAAGCACTGCAGGGGACTTCTTTGCTGGTTACGTCGACGGTGCGCCAGTCGACACAACAATCGGGTCTGCGGCTGACTTAGTGACCCGCCCAGCCACAGCTTGTAGTGGCGAGTCGTCGACCGCTTCTCAGTCGGCTTGGTCGATGCTTGCTTCGACCGCTCCCGGAACTCTCCAATATGTTCAGTCGGGGTTCATCACGAACAACGAATCGGTTGGCGGGTACCCAACGGGAGCGTACATCCAGTTCTCTGAGTATTCGGATGCCACCACTGGTGGGAACCCTGGCGATGTGTGTGGCTACAACGATCCCGGCTTTCAGATTTGCCAGAAAGCCTGGGGCGGCTACACATACGATGGCAACAACAACCTGTATTTTCAGACGTACTACGTCGGTTCGTCGTATGGCTGTAGCGGTGGGTGTGAGTTATCAGTGTGGTGTCAAGGGCTTGATACTTGTGGGGTGGGACAAGCCACGCCGTTTAATCCGGTTTTCGGTGGTGATTACCCGAACTGGACTGAACCGTTTGACAATCAGTTCCTCGGCGAAGTGCACAACTATGATGCCGACAACCCGGGCAGCAACACCGATGGGTGGACTACTGCATCCCAGATTCAGTACCAGACGGTGAACGGCAGTGATAGTCCGCCCTGGTCCGGTGTCGATACTGCCGGCCTGGATGGTCCCATCGTCGAGGGATTAACCAACCCGAGAGCGACCGTCGATGGGTTGGTCTACCACGGTGGTTCAGTGGGCAACTCCTTTGATATGTACTGCGATGTTTCGACTTGCAACTGAAAGGATGAACAATATGAAAGGAAGACTATTTCAAGTTGCTGCGTGCCTATGCTTGATCGGATCAATGGTGTTCCTCGGAACGACGATCTTTGCACCGTCGAATCTCCCAGCGGCTACCTCGACTACCGGCCCAGACCTCGCTGACTATTCGGCATCGGCTGGTGCTGTGCCGTCATCAGCATTGGTCACATCACCCGTGGTAGTCAGTCCTGACACCACGATCAACCCGGTTTCGACCGGGAGTGGTGCTCAAGGTGATGATGTCACTGCGCCGACAGCACCAACATCCGAACAGACTGCGGTGTCTGCTGCATCAGCCACTGGAATCGAGGGCATCAACTCATCAACGATTCAGCCAACTGTTTTGTACGGCGATGTTCTCAACACAGTGATGGGGCCGCTGGTCAGTGGTGTTCCGGTCCCATCGGGCGTTACGGTCCCATCGACGCCAGCAGCATCGTGGAAGCCGACCTACGACAACACTCCGATGTGGATTGTGGAATACCAGGGCATTCAGGCACCACTTGCAAGTGGACACTTCTACTTCACGTCGAATGGAACGTTGACGACGAATCCGCCACCGATAGCGACAAACCAGACCACGACGCTATACGTGTTTGTTAACGCGCAGACTGGCGATTACGCCTTCGCTGAGGAGTGAAACCTTCTTATCCAGCGAATCGCTGAACACAGCCATACCTTCGGGGGTGAAGTTCCCTGATTCTCGGGACGCCCACCGCCTCATCCAATTGCCTCATGGCGATGTCTGCACGCCAAGAGTGTCTGGACATTCCGACCATCCAGGCAGCAATCGACAGTTCACAGGCCCAGAAGCAGTAACTGGGAACGTGGATCTTGTCTCGGTTCAGGAGTGCCGCTCGGCTAGAAATCCATCACTGTGAGAATCGATCCGGGCGTGGGACTAGCGAAAACCTCGCAAAGTCATAGCTACATGTTTTCATTTCCGGATGAGCCAGCGATTATTGAATCCCAAGCTCGCCTGATTACCTTGGCGACATCTTGTCCGTTTGAAGAGAATCGGGGAATGAAGTTGCCTCGCGACCAATTGCCAGCCCCACCCGTGAGCGCAACCATTACTCGCTCGCTCGCTCGCCCGGTCGGATTGTTCCATAGGATGGTCTGACGGCAAGCCGGAGTGGTTTGGTCGGCTGAGTCGAAATAGAAAAGCGCCAGAGGCCTTTGGAGGACTCTCAGGCGCCGTGGGTTTGAAAGAAAGCCATCTGGCACCCCCAACGGGATTCGAACCCGTGCTGCCGCCGTGAAAGGGCGGTGTCCTAGGCCGCTAGACGATGGGGGCCGGTGTTCCACGCGCCAGCCGCAAGCCAACCACGCGGACCGGCCATGTTACTGGGCGAGGGCCGTGGCCTCTTCTGGCTGCAAAGCCGGGGCCGTTTGTTCGGGTATCAGCACCGATTCGACTGTTTCGAGCGGGTGATAGGTGCACGCCAGGAAGGCCTGGACCGCGCCGATGGTGAGCACGGTGACGCCGATGAGGTGGACTTCGACCAGGAGTGCCGGAAGGTGGGTGAAGTACTGGGTGTAGCCCACTACGCCTTGGGCCACCATGACCGCCAGCAACATGCGGGCTGCTTTGCGGACCCGTTCGGGCACGTCGGCGGTGTGGAGTGCGATGACCAGGCCGATGGTGAGCCCGATCAGGAGGAGCACCAGGCTCGAGTGCAGCTCGGCCATGTCGCGCAGGGACACCGGCAGGCGCTTGGCCACCTGCTGGCCCGAGGCGTCGCCGGCGTGCGGCCCGGCTCCGGTGGTGGCCGTTCCCGCCGCAATCACCACCGCCAAGAGGGCCAGGAGGCCGTAGAAGAGCTTGAGCAGGAGGGGAGGGATCAGCAGCCGGGCCGAGCCGGCTCGGTAGTCCCGGGTGGAGCGATGGACCAGGACGACCGCGTCCGCCAACAGGAGCATGGTGGCGAAGAAATGCACCATGACCAGATACGGGTTGAGCTTGGTGTACACCACCAGGCCGCCCAGGCCGGCCTGGGCCAGCACGCCGATGACCAGGCCCGAACTGAGCCAGATCAGGTCGGCCCGGCGGGGCCGGCGGAACACGGTGCCCAGGAAACTGGCGCCCACGGCGATGGTCAGGACCACGGTCACCAAGCGGTTCCCGAATTCCACCAAGGCATGGAACTGCAGCGGCGGGGTGAAGTGCCCAACCGAGCACTCGGGCCAGTTGGCGCAACCGAGGCCCGAGCCGGTCAGCCGTACGGCACCACCGGTGACCACGATCAGCGCCACCAGGGCCATGGCCAGGATGTTCAGGCGGTGGCTCAGGGAGGGGGAGACCGTCAGGGAGCGGCGGCGCGACACGTGGGCCAATCGTACCGGTGCGGCCCGCTTGGTAAAAAGCGACCCCCTCGTCGTAGGCTGGCCGAAATGTCCGCACCAGCTCCCGCCGTTCAGGGCTCGCGAGCGGGGTGGTCGACCATCAGCGCCTATATCGCGCTGACCAAGCCACGCATCATCGAGCTTCTGCTGGTCACCACGCTGCCCACCATGGTGGTGGCGCGCCGCGGGCTGCCGTCGATCGGGCTGATGCTGGCCACCCTGGTCGGTGGCGCCCTGGCCGCCGGTGGCGCCAACGCCATCAACATGGTGGTCGATCGCGACATCGACAAGCTGATGAACCGGACCAAGAACCGGCCGCTGGTCACCGGGGCCATGTCGCCCACCGCCGCCCTGGTCTTCGCCATCACGCTCGAGGTTGTTGCCTT
This sequence comes from Acidimicrobiales bacterium, assembly GCA_036489775.1. Classification (GTDB taxonomy): domain Bacteria; phylum Actinomycetota; class Acidimicrobiia; order Acidimicrobiales; family RAAP-2; genus Bog-473. The sequence goes on from DASXFC010000046.1 coordinate 45,958, forward strand.
CGTCGAACTGTGGCTGGCCGTGAACTTGCTGTCCGCCATCCTGGCCGTCTCGGCCACCTTGTTCTACGTCTTCGTTTACACGCTCTGGCTCAAGCGTCGATCGGCGCAGAACATCGTGATCGGTGGCGCGGCGGGAGCGGTGCCGGTGCTGGTGGGATGGGCCGCGGTGACCGACCGACTGGCCTGGGCCCCCGTCGTGCTCTTCGCCATCATCTTCATCTGGACGCCGCCGCACTTCTGGTCCCTGGCCGTGCGCTACAAGGAGGACTACGCCGCCGCCGAGGTGCCGATGCTGCCGGTGGTGGCGTCCATGCGCCGCACCACCCGAGAGATCGTCCTCTACACCGTGGCGCTGGTCGGCGTATCGGTGCTCTTCGACCCGGTGGCGCATCTCGGGGTGAGCTACCTGATAATCGCCTTGGTGCTCGGGGCCGGCTTCCTGGCGGTGACCCTGCGCTTGTGGCAGCTGGCCGGTCAGGACCGGGCCAGCGGCAAGGACGCCATGCGGGTCTTCAGCTACTCCATCACCTATCTCACCGTGCTCTTCGTGGCCATGGCGGCCGACGTCCTCATCACCAATCACCTGCACTAGGACACGGGATGGCCAGCACTGAAATTCCGGCGCCGTCAGGGCCGCCAGAAGAGCCGCCAGTGCGCAAGCCCCGCAAGGTCTTCCTGCTGGTGGGTGTGATCGTCGCCGTGGCGCTCGGGATCGGTCTTTTCACCAATCTCGGCAACAATCCGAAGACCGATCCGGCGCCGCATGTAGGAGGAACACTCCCTACCTTCAGCGGCACCTACCTGAACGGGCACGGTTCGGTCGATGTGCCCGGCAACGGCGTCGGCGGCGGCTCACCCGCCGTCCTGTTGTTCTTCGGCAAATGGTGTCCCCAATGCCATCTGGAGTTGCCTCCACTGGCCAAGGCCATCCGCGAGCAGCAGGCGGCCGGCGGCGCGTTGTCCAGGGTGCGCATCGTGGGCGTCGACAGTGAGGACACCGTGGCCAACGCCAAGTCGTTCATCAAGAGCAGTGGCGTCGATTTCCCGGTGGCCTACGACCCCAACTTGGGGGTGACCGAAGGCGACTTCTACTTCGAAGGCGATCCAGACGCCGTCTTCGTCAAAGCCGACGGGAAGATCGCCCGGATCGTGCGCGGCAACGTCCTCACGCCGGCTGCCTTCACGGCCGACGAGCGGGAGATCATTCCCAGCGGAACGTGAGGGCGGCCGCCGTCGGCATGGCCACGGCCCAGATGGCCAGCACCAACCAGGACAGGCCGGGGATGGCTGATCCGCTGCCCAGCGCGGCGTGCAATCCCGCCGCCAGCGCGTCGGCCGGCAGGATCTTGGCCACATCGGCCAGCGCGGTGGGCAGCTTGCCCAAGGGGACGATCATCCCGCCGAGCAGCAGCAGGATCAGATAGAGCCCATTGGCGGCGGCCAGATTGGCTTCGGCTCGGAGTATGCCCGCCATGAAGAGGCCGAGGCCGGCGAAGGCCATCGAGGCCAGTAGGACGACACCGATGGCAGCCGGCACCGCGGCGGCTGAGCCGGAGCCCCCGGGATGCCAGCCCAGCCCGTAGCCCACCGGGACCAGCACGATGGCCTGGACGATCTCGACCGCCACGATGGTGATGATCTTGGCGCCCAGGAGACGAGGGCGACCGAGTGGGGTGGTGCCCAGGCGCTTGAGCACGCCGTAGCCCCGCTCGAAGCCGGTGGCGATGCCGAGCGACACCATGGCGGTGGACATGACGGCCAAGGCCAAGATGCCCGGCACGAAGAAGTCGACACCAGACGAGGCCGGCGTCGAGATGACATGGACCGAGGAGAAGAAGGCCAGGAAGGCGACCGGGATGCCCACCGTCAACAGCAGTGTCTCGCCGCGGCGCAGGGTCATGGTGATCTCGGCCCGGGCCTGGGCCAGCAGGGCGCTCACCGGCGCCTCCGGCGTCGGCTGATTGACTCAGGCGGCTCGTCCTGCTCGGCCTCGGGTGGGGTGCCGACGGCCTCGAGGTAGACGTCCTCGAGGGTACGGACGGTGCGCAGGTCGCTCAGCGCGGCCTGTTGCTCGGCCAGCCAGCGGGTCAGTGCCGCCGTCGCGTCGGGACCGCTGGCCCCGTCGACCAGGTAGCGCCCAGAACCCGTCTCGGTCACCGTCACCTGCGCTCCCAGGACGTCGGCCAGGGCGATGACATCGAGTCCGGCGGGCGCTCCGAAGGCGATGGCGGGTCGGCCTCCCGCGGTCAGGTCGCTCAGCGCTCCCTCCCGGATCACCCGTCCCCGGTCCACGATGGCGATGCGGTCGGCCATACGTTCGGCCTCGGCCAACTCATGAGTGGTGAGCAACACGCACGCGCCTTTTGCTCGCAGGTCGGCCACCACCTGGCGGATGGCGATACGGCCTTCGGCGTCGACCCCGGCCGTAGGCTCGTCGAGGAACAGCACCTCGGGCTGGCCGATCAGCGCCAAGGCCAACGAAAGCCGTTGCTGCTCACCGCCCGAGAGGTGACGCCACGGCGTGCTGGCGACCGATCGCAGGGCCACCAGATCCAAGAGCGCTTCGGGGGCGAGTGGCCGGCGGTAGTAACGGGCGAACAGGGCGAGCACCTGGCGCGGGTTGAGCATCGGATAGACGCCGCCGCGCTGGAGCATCACCCCGATGTGAGGCATCAGCGCGGCGTGATCGCGCTGGGGGTCGAGGCCGAGGACGCGTAGCGTCCCCCCGACCGGGCGCCGGTAGCCCTCGAGGGCCTCGATGGTCGAGGTCTTGCCGGCGCCGTTGGGACCCAGGATGACGAGCACCTCCCCGAGGTCGGCGCTCAGGCTCAAACCGTCCACTGCCACCACCTCGCCGGAGCGGCCGTAACAGACGCGGAGGTCGGTCACTTGAACGGCGGGCACGGCGTCGCAGGCTACTTTGAGCAGGGATGATCGATATAAAGGTGCTGCGCGACGATCCCGACGGGGTGAAGGCGGCGTTGGCCCGGCGCGGCGTCGCCGCGGCCGAAATTGATGCGGTCCTGGAGGCCGACGCGGCTCATCGGCGCCTGCTCCAGAAGGACGAGGCGCTCCGGGCCGAAGTGAAGGAATTGTCGCGTCAGGTGGGCCAGGCCAAGAAGAGTGGCGACGACGCCCGGGCCGACGAGTTGAGCGCGACCAGCCGCCGGCTCGGTGACGAGCAGCAGGCGGCGGCGGTTGAGGCCGACGGGGCCGGGGAGAACGTGCGCCTGGGCCTGCTGTACCTGCCCAACATCCCGGCCGATGACGCGCCGGATGGCCGCAGCGAGGCCGACAACGTCGAAATGCGGCGTTGGTGGCCCGGGCAGGAGTCGGGTCAGCCCGAACCGGGTCGGCCCGAGCATCAGCACGTCCCGCACTGGGAGATCGGCGAAGCGCTCCAGCTCCTCGACATGGAGCGCGGGGCGCGCCTGTCGGGATCGATGTTCGCGCTCTACCGCGGCGCCGGGGCGCGCCTGCGCCGCGCCCTTACTTCGTTCGCGCTGGACCGGCACACCCCGACCTACGAGGAGATCCACCCACCCACCGTGGTCTTGACAGAGACCATGATCTCGACCGGCCACTTGCCCAAGTTCGCTGACGACGCCTATCACCTCGAACGCGACGACCTGTGGGCCATCCCTACGGCCGAGGTGCCGCTCACCTCCATGCACCGGGGCGACATCCTCGAGGAGTCGGTGCTGCCCCTCCGCTTCACCGCGGGCACGACGTGTTACCGCCGCGAAGCGGGTTCGGCCGGCCGTGACACCCGGGGCCTGCTCCGCGTGCACGAGTTCGAGAAGGTGGAACTGTTCGCCTACACCACGCCCGAGCAAGCGCTCGAGGCCCAGGCCGATATCTTGGCCCGGGCCGAATCGATGCTCCAAGATCTGGGCCTGCGTTACCGGGTGCTCGACCTGTGCACCGGTGATCTCGGCGGTTCGTCGGCCCGGACCTTCGACCTCGAGGCGTATTCGCCCGGGGTCGACCAGTGGCTCGAAGTCAGCTCGGTCAGCTGGTTCCGCGACTACCAGGCCCGGCGGGCCAACGTGCGCTACCGACCGGCCGGGGGCGGATCGCCGCAGCTGGTGCATACAGTCAACGGGTCGGCGCTGGCCTGGGCGCGCGTGTGGGCCGCGCTGGTGGAGAACGGGCGTCAGGAGGACGGGACGGTTATGTTGCCCGAGTGCCTGGCGCCGTACCTGGGTGGGGAACTGCTCATCAAGGCGCCTTGAGCACACCGTGACCGAAGCGGTCTTTCTCGGCACCGGGAACTTCCTGGCCCCCGAGGGCCGGTACTGGAACAGTTTCGTGCTGAACAAGACGGTGCTGGTCGAGCCCAGCCCCACCGCCCTGCCCAACTTGCGACGCTGCGGCTTCGCCGCCTACGACCTCGACGCCATCGTCATCTCGCACTTCCACCCCGATCACACCTTCGGTTGGCCCTTCCTGATCCTCGAGATCATCGAAGCGTCCCTGCGGGCGGGCACCCGTCCCTTCTACGTCGTCGGCCCCCCCGGGGTGGAGCGCTACCTGCACGACATGAACGAGCTCGGGAGTCTCCACGACGTGCAGCTCCTGGTCGAGGGCGCCCTCGACGTGCAGTTCGTCGAGGTGGACGGGTCGGAACAGACGGCGGGGTCCTTGCGTTTCCGAGCGGTCGAGGTCGACCACGTCCCCAACCTGCGCTGCTTCGGCTACCTCTTTGACGACGGGGAGAAGGTGATCGGGTACTCCGGCGACACCAAGCCGTGCGAGGGATTGCACGAGCTGGCCCAGAACGCCGATGTGCTGATCCTCGAGTGCAACGGACGCCACGCCGAGGGCATCCCGACCAGCCACATGGACGAGGACTCGGTGCGCGCCCTGCGCCGCTCCCATCCCGGTGTGCCCTTCGTCCTCACCCACATGGGTCCTGGTCTCGAACTGAATGGGATCGAGGAGCTGGAAGTGCCCCAGGACTTCGACCGCCTGGAGTTCTGAACCCCCGAGATCGTCAGGATTCGGCGGCGGCGAAGCGGTAGCCCACGCCGCGGACCGTGGTGATCAGCACCGGCACCGAGGGGTCCTCTTCGATCCGTGAGCGCAGCCGCTTCACGTGGACGTCGAGCGTCTTGGTGTCACCGATGTAGTCGCTGCCCCAGACCCGGTCGATCAGGACGTCCCGGGTCAGCACGCGGCCCGAGTTCTCGACCAGCAGGCGCAGCAGCTCGAACTCCTTGCGGCGCAGGTGCACTTCGTCGCCCCGGACGAAGACCCGGCGCTGGTCGAAGTCGACCTTGATCCCGTTGGACTCCCACATGCCCTCGCTGTCGAGGTAGGCCAGGTCGGAACTTTCCGGCGCATCGGGGCCGCCGGGCGAGCGGCGCAGTACGGCGCGCATGCGGGCCACCAGTTCGCGGAGCCGGTAGGGCTTGGTGACGTAGTCGTCGGCCCCCACCTCGAGGGCGACGACCGTGTCGATCTCGGCGCCCTTGGCCGTCACCATGATGATGGGCACCGAGGACTGGGTGCGGATGGTCCGGCACACGTCGATGCCCGAGAGCTTGGGCAGCATGAGGTCGAGCAGGACGATGTCGGGCTCGGTCTCTTCGAAGAGCTTGAGCGCCTCGGCGCCGTCGCGGGCCACGGTGACCCGGAAGCCCTCGTTGCCCAGACCGATGACCAGGGCCTCGACGAAGGACTCCTCGTCCTCGCAGACCAGGACCTTGGTGATGCCGTCGCCCCGCCCCCGCCCCTTCTTCTGGTCCCTGGTCGGACTCTTGGTCATAGGGCCCGTTCACCCTGGCCCTGCAGGGGCAGCACGAGGCTGAAGGTCGACCCCTCGCCCTCGCGGGACTCCACGTCGACCCAGCCCTGGTGGTTGTTGGCCACGTGGCGGACGATGGAGAGCCCGAGTCCGGTCCCGCCGGTGTCACGGCTGCGGCCGTGGTCCACCCGGTAGAACCGTTCAAAGATCCGCTCGAGATCGCGGGCTGGGATGCCGATGCCGTGGTCCTGCACTGAGAGGCGCACCGTATCGCGCTCCTCGATGCTCGTGGCCGCCCCGGTGTCCCCGGCGCCCCCGCCGTCGCCGGCCGGCAACGGGGCGGTGGAGCTCGACGCCGGGCCTGACCAGCTGCTCTCGGGCGCCGGGGGGAGGACCGAGGTTTCCCCATGGAAGGTGGTGTCGGAGGTGAAGGCCGCCTGTACCGGGTCCTGGGGAGCCGTTGCGGTGTCATCCGAGCGGGGAGCCGGGGCCACCTGGCCCCCCTTGCGCAGGGTGCCCGACACCACGACCTTGGAATTGTCGTAGGAGTAGGTCACCGCGTTCTCGAGCAGGGCATGCATGGCCGAGACCAGTTGGCGCCGGTCGCCCAACACGGCGACGGGGGGATTGGGTTCGTGCAGCACCAGCTCGATGCCCCGCGACTCGGCGGTGGCCCGGACCCGCTCCATGGCATCGGCCATGACCAGATTGACCAGGACCGGCTCGCGGGGCGGTGCTTCCTCGGATTCGATGCGGGAGAGGTCGAGCAGGTCGTCGATGATGCGGCTGACCCGGAAGGCCTCGTTGTGGATGCGCCCGGCCAGGCGCTGCGCCACCTCGGGGTCGGGTTCGGCCACCAGCGTCTCGGCCAGCAAGCCCAGCGCGCCCATCGGTGTCTTGAGCTCGTGACTGACGTTGGCCACGAAGTCGCGGCGGATCTCCTCGAGCCGGCGGCGCTCGGAGATGTCCTCGATGAGGGCGATCACGCCCAGCGGCCGGCGGCCGTCGTCGATCTGGTGGGCCCGGACCTGGAGGGTGCGCCGGGGCGGTCCGTAGAGATCGAGGGTGCGCTCGGCCCCGCCGTCGTGCCAGGCCTCCTCGAGCAGCTCGGTCACGGCCTGGGCCGCCAGCGCGTCACCGTGCCGGCTCACCATGAGGGCGTTGGCCCGGTTGTTGCGGTAGATCACCGTGCCGTTCTCGTCGCAGAGCACGACGCCCTGGGTCAACGTATCGAGGGAGCGCCGGAGGCGGATGGCGTCCGAGCTCGATTCGGTCACCGCCTGTGCCGCGCCACCGGTCACCTGCTCGAGGTAGGCCAGCGCCGTTTCGAGGTTGCCCTCGTCCTCGGGCGGATCGAGGCCGAGGCGCGAACCCAGTGCGGTCAAGCGTTGCGAGATGGCCCGCCGACCGCTGGATCGCCCGACGCTGGAGGCAATGGCGATGGCCAGAGCCAGCACCACGATGGCCACCACGATGAGGATGACCACGTGACCACCGCTCAGCTTGAGCTGTGCGAGGACTCCGGGCATCTCCACCAATATGACAGGGCTCAGGGGATGGGTCGAACACGCCCGACGGCCACTGTCCCCCTGAGCTGGGGTCGGGCTGTGCGGCCTGGGTCCTTCCGGGGCGCCGAACGTGGCCGGGCCAATCGTTTCGGGCGCGCCGGCCGGCGGGGCAACCGTTCTTTGGCCAGACGGCATACGGAGAGCCCGACGGCCGCCGAGACGGAGGAGACCATGGTCCTGATGCTGCGCAACGTCACGCTGACGCCGAGCATGAGCGATCTGCCCGGTGGGGGGACTCTGCAAGGCCTGGTCGACGGTCTGGGCGCCTGGGCTCTGATTGCCGCACTGGCTGGGCTGCTGATCGGTGCGGCGGCGTGGGCCCTCGGAGTCCACTCCCAGAACTACCAGCAGTCCATGATCGGGCGCCGGGCCGTGCTGGTGTCGGGGCTGGCCGCGCTGCTGATCGGCGCGGCGCCGCCCATCATCAACTTCTTCTTCGCCACCGGCTCGAACCTGCACTGAGCGTCGACGCGGTCACGAAGGTAAGAGCACGACGTGTTGCTCGCCACCGGTGCCGCCGGGGGTTGCCCCGGCCTCGATGCGATCAACCCGGTCTGCCAGGTCGGCTCGGCGGTTGGCGGCCTGGCCGGTGACGGTATCGATGCCGTCCTCAACGGCCTCAGCCAGTGGGTGGCCAGCGGGGCGGAGTGGTTGCTCAGCCAGATCGGCCAGGTCATCAACAGCACCACCACGGTCGATCTGAACGCGGCCTGGTTCCATCAGCACTACGGGACCATGACCGGCCTGGCCGCCGTGCTGGCGCTGCCGCTGCTCATCGTGTCGAGTATCCAGGCCATCTTCCGGCAGAGCGCGGCCCAGTTGATCCGTTCCTTCTTGATCCAGCTGCCGCTGGCGCTGCTGCTCGGGGTGATCGCGGTGCAGATCGTGGCCTTGTGCCTGGCCGCCACTGACGCCATGTGCGCGGCGGTGGCCGGGGGCACCGGGTCGGACGTGACGTCCATGCTCTCGTCCATCAGCCAGGGCCTGGTGCTGGCGGCCGGCGATCCGAGCCTGGCCACCTTCGTCTTGTTGCTGGTGGCCATGCTGGTGGCGGCGGCGGCCTTCGTGCTGTGGCTCGAACTGCTGATCCGGGCGGCCGCGGTCTACGTCGCTGCGCTGTTCCTCCCGCTGGCGCTGGTCACCTTGGTCTGGCCGTCGATCTCGCACTGGTGCCGCCGCCTGATCGAGACGCTGGCCGCCCTGATCCTCTCGAAGTTCGTCATCGTGGCCACGCTCAGCCTGGCCGCGGGTGCCGTCACTTCGGGGTCCGGCTTTGCCGCCGTCCTGGCCGGTGCCGCGTTGTTGGTGCTGGCCACCTTCACCCCGTTCGTGATCCTGCGGCTGATCCCGATGGCGGAAGCGGGTGCTATCGGCCACCTCGAAGGGGCGCGCCAGCGCGCCACGGCGGCGGTGACGCGAGTGCCGCGCTCGGCCGCCAACTTTGCCCTGAGCGAAGGGTTCGAAGCGCTCGGGGCCCACCGCGTGATGGCGCACGCCGCCGCCTCGGGCGCGCTGGGTCAGTCGAACGGCGCGGCGGCTAGCGCCGCTGGTGGTGCAGGTGGCGGTGGCGGTGGCGTCGCAACTGCGGCCGCTGGCAGCGAGGAGGGATCGATGTACGAGGACGAGACGGGCCTCACGCCCGACGAGACGGGGATGGCCCGAGGTGTGGGCAGTGGGCCCGGTAGTTGGGATGCGTTGTCCACCCGGCTCGATGAGATGGCGGCCCGCCCCCGGGGTCGAGCGCCGATCGTCGGCTGGTCCGAGGGCACCGGCGACGACGGGAAGGCTTCCAATGGCGCGGGGCCGAGCTGGCCCAAGAACTTCGTGGGCTGGTACGGACCGAGGACGATGGAGCGCGGCCGTCACTACATCGGCAACGACGGGCATGGGCCGCAGATCGGGTTCATCCGCACGGAGGACATCCCGCCCGGTGAACCGCCCAGGTCGCCGGGCCGGTGGCCCGGCACGAACGGGTCGGCCACGTCATGAGCGACGCCGAGTTCGTTCGCTACCGCTTCGGTCCGCGTGAAAGGGGCCGGACGCTGGCCGGCTGGCGCGCAGGTCAGATCCTGACCGTCGGGCTGGGTCTGCTGGTCGGGGTGGGCGCCCTGCGGGCCGAACCCTCCGCGCTCGGCGTCGGCCTGGCCCTGGTCGTGTTGGCGCTGTGCGGCGCCTTGGCCACCTGGCCCATCGCGGGCCGTACGGCCGAAGAGTGGTTCCCGGTGGTCGTCTGCTGGGGGGCGCGCCGGGTCAGCTTCCGCGGCCAGCGGGGCACGGACTGTCTAGGTGGCCTCGAGCTGTTGCGAGCGGGTCACCACGGCCTGGGCGTGGTCCACGACCGTCGGGAGCGCACGCTCACGGCAGCGATGGAGGTGCGGGGCCAGAGCTTCGCCCTCCTCGGTGCGTCCGAGCAGGACCGCCGGGTCGGCAGCTGGTCGGCGGTGTTGGCCGCGGCGGCGCGGGAGGGATCACCCGTGCGCCGGTTGCAGTGGATGGCCACGACGGTGCCCGACCGCCGCCACCCGGGTCCCGACGACGGATTGGCGTTGCGCGACGCCCCGGCTGCCTCGGTGGCGGTGTCGTCCTACCGATCGCTCCTGGCCGATGTGGATGCCAGCACCTGCACCCACGAAGTGGTGATGGCGCTGCAGGTGCGGACCGGCCGATCGGCGGCGCAGGGCTGCGAGGTGCTCGAGCGCGAGATGCTCTCGCTCAGCCGACTGCTGATCGATGCCGATCTGCACGTCGAGTCCGTCCTCTCGAGCGATGACCTGGCCTCACTCATCTCGCGAACGTTCGAGGAGCAAGTGGCCGAGGCGGTGGCCAGCGATCCGTGGCCGATGGCACTGGACGAGCAGTGGGGGCTGGTCCGGGTCGATGGGCTCCTCCACGCCACCTATTGGGTGTCGGACTGGCCGCGCACCGAGATCCGCAGTGACTTCCTGGCACCTCTCCTGCTCAACTCGGCCCGGGCCACCGTGTCGGTCGTCATGGAGCCGCTCGGGCCCGAGAAAGCGGCGCGCAAGGTGGAGGCGTCGCGCACAGCCGATCTGGCTGACGCCGAACTGCGGCGCCGGGGCGGGTTCATGTCGACGGCCCGACGTTCCAGCGAGTCCGAGGTGTTGGCCCGACGGGAGGCCGAGTTGGCCGAAGGACATGCCTCGTTCCGCTTCGCCGGGTTCGTCACCGTCTCGGCCGCCACCATCGAGGAACTCGAGCGGGCCTGTGACCAGATCGTGCACGCCGCCGGTCAGAGCCGGCTCGGGCTGCGCCGCCTCTACGGGGACCAGGCCGCCGCCTACACCTGCTCACTGCCTCTCGCCCGCGGCTTGCGCTGACGCTCCGGGCCGCCGGACCCCCGGCATCCCTCATACATCCATGACATCTCGATGATGGGGCGTTCACGTGCCCGTTGCACGCTGGCGGTTGGGAAAGCAGGGGTGAACCATGAAGACGCGATTGGGATCACTGTTCGCAGGCCGCAAGCTGGGCGCGGCCTTGGCGGTCGCGGCCATCGTGGTGGTGAGCGCCGGCGGGACTGCTGCCGGCTTCGCGCTGATCTCGAGCGGCGGGAACTCCACGGTGACCCCGCCCCCGACGTCGTCCGCCGGCTCGATCACCGCGGCGGCCCCATCGACTTCCACCACGACCAGCACCACCATGCCCACTATGGGGAGCGCGGGTGCCGCCACACCCGTCACGCCGGCGGTGACACCGGGTGCCTCCATCCTGATCAGCGATACCTGCTTGTACAGCCACGAGGCGAACGACGATCCCATCCTCGATCCGGGCAAGCCGGGTCAGTCGATGGCACATGACTTCTTCGGCAACACGTCGACCTCGGCCAGCTCGACTGCAGGCACCCTGGTCGGCGGCCCGACCACCTGTTCGACCAGCGAGGATGCCTCGGCGTACTGGACCCCGGTGCTCTACCAGAACGGTGTGGCCATCACGCCGTTGCGCAACCTCATCTACTGGTCAGGTCTCCACGTCACGTCCCCCTCGGTCGTGGCACCGCCGGCCGGGCTGGAGATGATCGCGGGTGACGAGAATGCGAGCGCGCCGCAACCCACTTCGGTCATCGACTGGCGCTGCGCCGACTCGTCGACCCAGCCGACGTCCGACGTGCCGGTCAGCTGCCCCGGGACCAACGGCATCGAGCTGCGAGTCACCTTCCCCTCGTGCTGGAACGGCTCCACCTTCAACGGCGCCAGCGAGACGAACGTCGCCTACCCCGAGCCCGGCCGGGCCCGGAACTGCCCCGCCGGATACCCGGTGCGTATCCCGGCTGTCATCTTCCACATCATCTACCCCATCACCTCGGCCAGCGGTCTGACCCTGTCGATGGGACCGGGCCAGCAGGGCTCCACCGACACGGCACACGGGGACTTCATCAACGGCTGGAACCAGAGCGTCCTCACCCAGCTGATCGACGGCTGTGCCGGTCCGGCCGGCACTTGCGGGCACGTCACTGGATCCGAGGCTCAGGTCCACCCCAAGAAGATCTAGGTTCGACCGTGCACCCCGCCGACTGTTCGGACAATCCCCCCCGTACCCTTGGTGCCCTGCACTCAGATCCGGGGGGACTGGGAAAGGGGAGTGATCTGATGGGTGATCGCCGCATCGTCGAGGCTGAAGGCCCGACGGACGAGGCACCGAGGGGAGGATTGCGCACTCTGCCGGCCCGACTCCATATCCACCGCCGCTCACTGCAGATTGCCCTCGGACTGATCTGGATCTTCGACGGCCTCTTGAAGTTCCAGCCCAATCTGCTGCGACCGTCTTTCGTCGGGGCGATCATTCGGCCTATGGCTGCCAGTCAGCCGGGCCTGCTCGCTTCGGCCATCAACCGGGTGGCCTCGCTGCTGTCGCACGGGACGACGACCTGGGTGGCCCTCTTCGGCTTGGTCGAGATCGGCATCGGGGTCGGGCTGCTCTTCCGGCGTTCGGTGAAGACGGCGTTGGTGTCCTCGTTCATCTGGGGTCTCGGCGTCTATGTGCTCGCCGAGGGCATGGGCATGGTGCTGACCGGGGACACGTCGCCCTTGGCCGGCGCGCCGGGCGCCGTCTGCTTCTACGTCCTGCTCGGCGTGATGGTGTGGCCGACGGCGCAGGACCGAACCGCGGTCGCACCCACCGGCGCGGCGTCGTCGGTCGCCGGACGGGGAATCCTCGGTGGGTCCGGCGCTCTGTTGGTGTGGGCGGCCATCTGGATCGTCGAAGCCGTCGTGTGGTTGCTGCCGTTCAACCGCACCGGCCATGCCGTGGCCAACGAGCTGACCCTCACCGCCCAAGGCGAGCCCGGTTGGTACGCCCATGTCCTGGGCGCCCTCGCTCGGATCAGCAATGGCGGCGGGGTGGAGGTGGCCATCGTCCTGGCCGCCCTCTCGTTGATCATCGCCATCGGGCCGCTGGTTGGACGCCACCCGCAGCGCTACATCGCATTGGGTATCGGTTTGGCCTTGTTGTACTGGGCCACCGGCGAAGGTTTGGGGGAGATCCTGACCTTCAGCGGGACCGATCCCAGCAATGGCCCTCTGGTCGCGCTCATTGGCCTCTCGGTTTGGCCGCTGGTCCCCCAGTCCGCGACCGCACCAGCGCCGGCCTCCCGCCTGGCCGCCGTCCACCCCGTGACCGCCGCTCTCGGCGCCCTCGCGGTTGTGTTGGTCCCGCTGGGAGTGGGTGTGCTGCCGGCCGCCGCCGATACGACAGCCGCGCTCTCTCCGTCCCCCTTGACCTCGGCCTCAGCCTCATCGGCCTCGGGCATGTCGATGGCCATGCCGGGTCTGTCGAAGAGCCCCAAGGCACAGCACGGCACCGCGGGCAAGCGAGCACCGGCCATGAACATGTCGGCCATGGCGGGTCTCGATGTGACCGATCCGCACTGGAAGTACACCGGTCCACCGCTGCCAGCGGCCGAAGTGACCGAGCTCACGGTGACCAGTGCAAAGACCGACGCCGGCCACAAGATGCAGACGCCGAACTGCGACACGACGCCCACCGCAGACCAGGTGCTGGGGGCCACTCAGTACGTCCAGGCCACTTCGGCCGCGGTGGCGAAGTACAAGGACCTGAGCACCGCACTGGCCGCCGGGTACGTCCCCATCACCAACCCCAACTATCCGGTCGTCCATTACCTCAACTACCGCTACATGAACCGCCAGGACATCATGAACCCGACCACGGTCGACTCCCTGGTCTACGCCACGACTCCTTACGGTCCCGTGCTAGTCGCCGCCATGTACCTGATGCCCGGGTCGGGCAACGGTCCGATGCCCTACGGCTGTCTGGTGCAGTGGCATGAGCACACCAACTTGTGCCGCAGCGATCGGACCGGGCGCATTGCCGGGTTCACGCCCTGCGCTCCGGGGACCACCTTCGAGGGCGACACCCCGATGATGACCCACGTCTGGCAGGTACCCGTGGCCGGTGGCCCACTGGCTATCGACCCTTCGGATTTGCAGGTGGTGGAGGCGGCGATCATGGCCCAGCAGGAGGGGCTGGCCCCGACGACCAGCGGAACCACTCCATCGTGAGCCGTCGGCCGGACTGATTCCCTCCGGCAGGGTTGGCGCGGCCCCGTCGGGGCCTTCCGGTCAGTCGCTATGGGCCCAAGAGTGAGATCGGCGTCCATCCCACGACCCAGCCGAGACCGTTCCCTTGCATGGACCGGGCCCCACGAGTGCCGGCACACCAGGTCACCACGCGCAACCTCGGCGCGGCCTACCCGTTCATTGCCGAGGCCGGGCTGGGTCACCGAGGCACCGTCATCGGCGATGACCTACTCGGTGGTTCGTTCGTCTTCGATCCTTTCGCGCTCTACGCGCACGGTGTGGTTTCGAACCCCAACATGGTCGTCTTCGGCCAGATCGGCCGGGGCAAGAGCGCGTTCGTCAAGACGTTCCTGTGGCGCCAGGCCGTGTTGGGCCGCCGGGCCTGGGTGGTGGATCCCAAAGGGGAGTACGGCGACCTGGCCGAGGCCTGGGGCGTGCGACCGGTCACCCTCCGGCCTGGTGGGTCCATCCGGCTGAACCCACTCGATCCGGGTCCCGAAGGCCGGGCTGACAGCGTCGCCGCGGGCGACGGGAGCACCGACCGGCGCCGGATGGAGTTGTTGGCCTCTCTATCCAGTGCCTGTCTGGGGCGATCGCTCCAACCACGCGAGCGCGCCGCGCTGACCGCCGCGCTACAAGCCGTGACGAGTACCCGCCGCGAACCGACCGTGCCGATGGTGGTGGAGGCGCTGCTGGCGCCGACGGACGCGTCGGCTCGGGCCTTGCGCACCGCACGGGGCGTCCTGCTCGAAGACGGGCGCGACGTCGCCCTCGAGCTGCGGCGCCTGGTCCATGGTGACCTTCATGGCATGTTCGACGGGCCGACCACACCGGGCCTCGACCTGGGGGCCTCGCTGGTGGTGCTCGATCTCTCGGCCCTGTACACCTCGTCCGCGCTGGGTGTTCTCATGGCCTGCGCCACGGCCTGGCTGCAGTCGGCCTTGGCCCGGACCAATGCCGGCCAGCCGCGGTCCCAGGTCTTCTTGGTGGTCGACGAAGCCTGGGCCATCCTCTCCAATCTCGGGGTGGCCCGATGGCTGCAATCGTCCTGGAAGCTCTCGCGCGCCTTCGGGGTGTCCAACATCGCGGTCCTGCACCGGGTGTCCGATCTGCGTTCGGTCGGTGCCTCCGATTCCGAACAGGTGGCGCTGGCCCAGGGCTTGCTGGCTGACTCCGAGACCCGGGTGGTCTACGCCCAATCGCCCGGTGAGCTGGCTGCGGCAGCCGAATTGCTCTCCCTGTCGTCGACCGAAGCCGAGCTGTTGCCGCAACTGCGCCGGGGGGTGGCCTTGTGGAAGGTGGGCCAACGCTCCTTCCTGGTGCGCCACCGTCTCAGTGCCACCGAGCGCGCCATGGTGGACACCGACCGGGCCATGGTGGGGACGCCGGATGCATGACGGCCTGGTCGACCACGTACTCCCCCTGGCCCTCGGTGGTCTGCTGGTCGCCGCCATCTCCTGGCGCGGCAGCGGGCGGCTGCGGCTCAACGGCCCGGCCCGGCGCGGTGTGCGCTGGGCCCGCGTCCAGGATCTGCGCCGGCTGCTGGTGCGGCCTGGTCCACTGCCGGCCGGTCGCCTGGTGCTGGGCCAGCCCTGCGGTCCCACCGCCGGCCGCCACGTCCTGGCCACCGAAGACGCGCAGTCCGTGGTGGTGGTCGGGCCGACGCAGAGCGGGAAGACCAGCTGTTTAGCTCTGCCTGCGCTGATCGGGTGGGACGGGCCGGCGGTGGCGGCCAGCGTCAAGAGCGATCTCCTACGCCACTCCATGGCCGAGCGCTCGCAGCGCGGCCAGGTCTGGTGCATCGACCCCACCTCGGCTACCGGCCTGCCGGCCAGCCAGTGGTCGCCGCTGAGCGACTGCACCGAGTGGACCCGCGCCTGCCGCATGGCAATCGATCTCGCCGATGCCGCCAAGGTGGAGGCCACCACGGCGGACGGTGAGTTCTGGTACGCCACCGCGGCCAAATTGTTGGCCCCGCTTTTCTTCGCGGCGGCCCGGGACGGGCGCAATATGGCCGACGTGGTGCGCTGGGTCGACACCCAGGAGGTCGGCGAGGTGGCCGACGCCTTGGAGCAGGTGGGCCAGACCGAGGCACTCGATGCGGCCCGGGCCACCTGGTGCCGAGACGAGCGCACGCGCAGCTCGGTGTACACGACAGCCGAGACGGTGCTGGCCCCCTTTGCCACCTCGCCCGGTACCGGCGACTTCTTCGAACCCGCCCAGTTGCTGCGCGGTCGCCACACTCTCTACATCTGCGCGCCGGCCCACGACCAGCGCCGGCTCCGCGGCTACTTCAGCGCGCTGGTGCAACAGGTGCTGGGCCACGCCTTCGCCACCGCCACCCGAGCGGGTCGCGCCCTCGATCCGCCGCTGCTGGTCGTCCTGGACGAAGCGGCGCACATCGCACCGTTGGCCGAACTCGACGGGTTGGCCGCCACCTGCGCGTCGCACGGCATCCAGCTGGTCACCATCTGGCAGGACCTGGCTCAGGTACGTGCCCGCTACGGGGCGCGGGCACCGACCGTGCTCAACAACCATCGGGCCAAGCTGTTCCTGCCCGGCATCGCCGACCCCGACACGCTCGAGTACGCCAGCGCGCTCATCGGTGAGACCGACATGACTCAGGCCTCGGTGACCCGGGACGGTCGCGGCACGCACTCGACCACGTCGACCTCCACCCCGCGGCGGCTGCTCACCCCGGCCGAGCTGCGCTGCCTGCCCCGGGGTCAGGCCGTGCTGGTCTACGGCACCCTGCCCCCCGCCCGGCTGCGCCTGCGGCCCTACTGGGCCGGTCGCAACCGTTCCGCGTCCGGGTCGGGCCCGCTCAGGGCACCAGCCCGTGGCGGTGGGCGTAGGTGGTGGCCTGGGCCCGGTCCCGGCTCTGGGTCTTCTGGAAGATCCGGTTGATGTGGGTCTTGACGGTGGCGCCCGACACGTAGAGCTGGTCGGCGATCTCGCTGTTGGAGAGGCCTTCGGCGATGAGGATGAGGATCTGCCCCTCACGCTCGGTCAGTCCGTCGGGCAGCTCGGCCGCTGTCGGCTTGCGGGGCCGGGCCGACTGTATGAGCCGGGCTTGCACCGCGTGGTCGAGCACGCCCTGGCCGGCATGGGCCGCCTCGAGGGCGCGGCGGATGTCGTCCCGGCTGGCGTCCTTGGTCAGGTAGCCGATGGCGCCGGCGGACAGCGCGGCCAACACGGACTCGTCGTCGGCGTAGGTGGTGAGGACGACCACCTGGGTCTGGGGATGGTTGGCCCGGATGGCCCTGGTCGCCGCCGCCCCGTCGAGCTCGGGCATGCGCAGGTCCATCAACACGGCGTCGGGATGGTGTTGCTCAACCAGGCTGATTGCTTCGGCCCCGTTGGCGGCCAATCCCACCACTTCCATGCCCTCGATGCTCTCGACGATGGTGGCCAGCCCTTCGCGGATGATGCGCTGGTCGTCGGCGATGACGATCCTCATGTCGTGAGGCGGGCCCGGACCAACCAGCCATCGTCAACCGGGCCGGCTTCGAGGGTGCCGCCGAGCAGCAGCACCCGCTCGCGCATGCCTTGGAGCCCGTAGCCACCACCCTGGGCGGCCAGCGGTCCGGGCGGGCTGTTGGCGGCGCTGTTGTGCACCGAGAGGTCGACCGCGCCCGGCTCAAAGCGCAACGTGATGGCGACCGCGCTGCCCGGGGCATGCTTGGCCGCGTTGGTCAGCGCCTCCTGGGCGATGCGGAACAGGGCCAGCGACGCGGGCGTGGTCAGCGGCCGCTCCCGCCCCTCGATCTCGAGCTCACTCTCACCGCCGGCGCACAACTCCTTCAACTGCTGGGTCAGCGGTGGCGCGTCATCGCGCAACGCGGACACGGCGCGGCGGGCCTCGGCCAGGCCCTGGACCACCAGGCCCCGAGTGGCCTGGAGACGGCGGCGCAACGTCTCGGGCTCTTCCCGGCCGATCATGGCGTCGAGGGCTTCGATCTGGACCGACACCGCGCCGAGCGTATGGGCCAGCACGTCATGGATCTCCCGGGCCAGGCGGTTGCGCTCACCCAGTAGTTCGGCCTGCTCGTGTTCGAGTTGGGTGCGTTCGCGTTCGAGGTCGAGCTGGGCCTGCTGCTCGGCCTGGAGTTGGGCCTGGTTGCGGGCCACCCCGATGAGGGCCCCGCCCAGGGCGGCCCCGGCCATCACCGGCGTCAAGATGAGGTCGCGCCCGAGGAGGCCGCCGCTGATCAGGCAGGCCACCGGCGCCACCGAGGCGATGAGCAGGCCCTGCAGCAAACCGAAGGCCATCACGGCGCCGACGCCGACAACGGCCCCGACGGCAATGGCGGCCGGGGCGATCGGGATCAGGGCACCTCCGGCCGCGGCCAGGACGATCAGCGAGATCAGGGTGACCAGGTCATCGCGGTGGTCGCGGCTGCGCAGCCAGGTGACCCAGGCGCCGACCATGGCCACCAGCAACACGATGCTGACGAGGCGATTGTTCGAATGTCCGCCCAGCTTGGTCTCGGGGACGACGCTGATCACGATGACCACCAGCACCACCATCCGCAACATGACCCGCATGGACGGTTGCGCCAACGTGGCCCGCCCCGAACGGGGCGGGCCTTGAGGCAGATCCGAGCCGGGCGCGGCGTTAGGCAGCGTGGTCACCGAGGCCCATGATGCCTGAGCCCGAGGTGGCCCGGCCGGACGTGGGGGCCAACCCGAGTTCGGAGGCCGTCTGGTGCTTGTGCACCTGGTAGGCCCGCCAGGCGATGGTGCCGTTGCGGCCCAGCACCTCGCAGATGGCCATGAGGACCAGGCCGGTGGTCCAGGCGGCGGCCGTGGTGATGTCGTGGTGGACGCTGAAGCGCTCGATGGAGGCGCCGCCGCCGTGGGTGGAGTAGATCTCGAAGGCCAGGCGGGAGCCGGTGCCGATGATCCACAGCGTGGCTGCGGCGAACCCGGCCCTGACGTAGGCCAGGCCGTTGTCGATCGGCGCCACCTTGGTGAACAGGCCGCACAGGGTGCCCAGCGCCACGCCGACCAGGGGGCCACCCAGGCTCAGCCAGAGGTCGTTGCCGGCGGTGGGGAAGGCGTTGAGGTACTCGTGGCCGAAGTACAGGACCAGGCCCAGAGGCCAGATCAGACTGAAAGGGGTGATCTTGCGCCCGTGGATCTGGCGGAGGACGAGAAGGACCAGGAGGCCGTTGGTGAGGTAATCGGTAATGGACATGACCCCAGTGTGGGGAAATGGGCTCGACGTCTCGTCCACCCACGGGTTGAGTGCCGGGTGGATTGGGGAGCCGGGCCTGCTCCTGGCTCAACCGGCACGCCGGGCCGGGATCCAGTCGTTGAAGCCGGGGTGGTACTCCTCGGTGTGGTCGATCGTGCCGGCGACGGCGTAGTGGTACACCATGGCCGCCCGCATGCCGGCTGATTCATTGTCGGTCGAGCGGTGCATGAGGTGGCTGTCGAAGACCAAGAGGTCGCCCGGCGCCATCAGCACAGCCTCGTCGGCTGCCATGTCGTGGTCGACGATCTCGTAGTACCCCTGGTTGGCCCCGGGACGGCGATCGGCGATGTGGGTGTGCACCGCCTCGGTGTGCGAACCGGGCAGCACGTGCAGGCAACCGTTCTCCAAGGTGGCCTCGGTGCAGGCCAGCCACACCCCCACAATCGGCCGGGCCGGCTCGAAGGGGAAGTAGTAGGAGTCCTGGTGCCAGGGTTGGCCCCAGGCGCCGGGCATCTTGAAGATGAACTGCGACAGGAACACATCGAGGTCGGGCGCGATGAGATCGGCCACCAGGTCGACCACCGGAGCCGACAGGGCGAAGTCGGCGAACACGCTGTCACGGTGCAGCTTGAAGATCTTCGACACCGCCTCCTCGGCGTTGGTCACCTGCTTGTTGGCGTTGTTGTTCTCGGGCGTGATGAAGACCCGGGCCGCCTTGGCTTTGGCCCGGTCCCGGGCCAGTTCCACCACCCGGGCGATCATGGCGTCGCAGACTTCGATCGGCGCGAAGCCCGCGATACGGAAGAAGCCGCGCTCATCCCAGGAGCGGCGCTGCTCGGCGGTCACCACTGGCACCGTGTCCGAGACGGTCATGGCTCGGTCCTCACCGCATGCATCGGGAGGGCGGGCGGCTCGGGCAGGTCGCCGGCCGGGCGGGGCCAGGCGATGGGAGTGACCTCGGACTCGATCAGCGCCCCCACCCCGATCCCGGCCCGGTCCACGCTGGGATGGTGGAAGGACGAGCCCCGGGTGCAGCCGTCGGCGAAGTAGATGGCCGTGTGTACCCGCCGCACCGAGTCGGTCCGATTGGCTGCGGCCAGATGGAAGGTCAGGCCGTGGTGGAAGGCGACCGAGCCCGCCGGGACCTCGAGGGTCACCGGCTCGATGGCGCGCAGCTCGTCGCGCCCGAGGGTGTCCTCGGGCGGGCCGGTGAAGATGTTGACGAAGGTGCGTAGGCCGACGCGGTGCGAGCCGGGCAGGTAGGCCATGGCGCCGTTGGCCACGGTGGAGCCGTCGAAGGGGATCCAGGCTGTGATGGTGTCCGCTTCGGCGATGGGCCAGTAAGGCTGATCTTGGTGGGGGTCGGTGTCGCGGCCGCCGGCCTCCTTGTAGAGGGCCTGATCGTGCCAGATGCGGACAGCGTCGACGCCGAGCAGCGCGGCGGCCGTCGCGGCGATGGCCGGGTGGAAGGTGAGGGGTCGCACCCCGGGGCAGTCCTCCCACAGGTTCTGGCATTGGATGAAGGACTGCTCATAGCGCGACTTGTCGGCCAGGGCCCGGGTGTCGTGCGCGCTGCGCATGGTCACGGCAGCGTCGACGGCGGCACCGTACTGCTCGAGCTCGTCGGGACCCAACAGGTCCGGGACCAGCACGAAGCCGTCGCGCCGGAAGCGGGTGATCAGCTCCTCATCACATGTTGACCTGGTGTTCGCCGGCACCGTCCCTCCCGCTGGCATCGTACCTGGGGCTGGGTGCGGGCTCCGGGGGGACGCCGCGGTTAGTGGTAGCCCAGCGTGTCGGCCCGGGCGTGCAGCTCGGGCCCGAAGTCGGGGTGGGCGATGTCGGCCAGGGCGTGGGCCCGCTCGCGCACGGTGAGCCCGTTCAGCTCGGCCGCGCCGAACTCGGTGATGACCACGCCGGTGTGGTGGCGCGGCGTGGACACGATGGCGCCCTCGGGCAGCAGGCCGGCGATACGCGAGGTGCGCTGCCCGTCCTGCTCGTGCACCGAGCGCAGGCAGATAAGGGAGTGGGCGTCGGTGTGTAGCTCGGCCCCGGCCACGAAGTCCTCGTGCCCGCCCACGCCCGAGATCTGCCGGCCGTCGATGGAGTCGGCCACCACCTGGCCGTAGAGGTCGACGGCCAGGGCGCCGTTGATGGAGACGAAGGAGGCGTTGCGGCTGATGACGGTGGGGTCGTTGAGGACGGCCACGTCGATGAAGGCCACCTCGGTGTTGGCGTCGAGCCAACGGTGCAGTTCGGCCGAACCCAGGGCGAAGGTGGTGACCGAGACGCCGTCGAACTCGCCCTTGTTGGTGTTGGTCACCTTGCCGGCCCGGTGCAACTCCATGAGGCCCGTGGTGAACATCTCGGAGTGGATGCCGAAGCCACCGAGCGGGCCGGCCGCCAGCTCGGCCGCGATGATGTTGGGGATGCTGCCGATGCCGGTCTGCAGTGTGGCGCCATCCACGATGTAGGGCAGCGCGTGCGCGGCGATGGCCCGGTCGCGATCGTCGGGCGGCGGTTCGGTCAGGGCGAACGGGACGGCGTCGGTCTCCACCACGATGTCGATCAGGTCGAGCAGCAGCGTGTTGTCGAAGGGATCGATGGTGCTGGTGCGGGGCAGTTGGGGGTTGACCTCGACGATCAGCAACCGTTCGGGGTCGCGCCCGGCGGCCAGCAGCTCGGGCCGGGTGGCCCCGTAGTGCAGGGAGAGGTTGACCCGCCCCTCGGCATCGGGCGGCGCGGCCTGGGCCACCATGACCCGGGGCGCGAACTTGGCCAGGACCGGGGCGAACTGGCGGAAGCCGCTGGGCACGTGCTCGATGCGGTGGCCCTGGGCCAGCAGCACCCGCTCGGCCGGGCCGAAGAAGCCGCAGCGGTAGGAGACGCCGGGCTGGGTCAGCACCTCGTAGTAGTTGAGGAGGAGCGCGCCACCCAGAATGAGGTCCTCCCAGTCGGTGCGCGTGTTGAGCGCGGTGAGGAAGGCGTCAGGGTTGGCCGGGCCCAGGCCGAAGCCGATGACATCTCGGGCGCGCAGATGGGCGACCGCCTCGGCGGGGGTGCAGGTGATCGGCATGGGGCCGGCTCAGAACGGCCCGGTCAGCTCGCCCAGGGCGTTGGTCAGGCGCAGGTTCTCGCGGTAGTCGACCGGGCAGGTGATGATCGAGACGGTGTCGGCGGCCAGCGCTTCGGTCAGCATCGGGAGGAGATCGCCGGCCGACTGCACCCGGTAGCCGGTGGCCCCGAAGCTCTCGGCGTAGGCCACGAAGTCGGGGTTGGCGAAGTCGGTGTTGACGTCGTGGCCGATCTCGAGGTGCATCTTCCACTTGATGAGGCCGTAGGCGTCGTCCTGCCAGATCAGCACCACCAGCGGCACGTGCTCGCGCCGGGCCGTCTCGATCTCCTGCGCGCTCATCAAGAAGGCGCCGTCGCCCACCGCGGCCAGCACCTTGCGCTCGGGATGGGCCAGCTTGGCCGCGATGGCACCGGGCAGCGCGAAGGCCATGGTGGAGAGGCCGTTGGAGACCAGGCAGGTGTTGGGCTCATAGGTCGGGTAGAGGCGGGCCATCCACATCTTCACCGCGCCGGTGTCGGCCAGCACGATGTCCGAGCGCCCCAGGGCGGCCCGGGTGTCGGCCACCACCCGTTGGGGCGAGAGGGGGAAGCGGTCGTCGCCCGCGCCGCGCTCGAGCTCGTCGCGCAGGTGCTGGCGGATGCCGGCGTCGGCCTCGCCCACGACGAAGCGGCGCGTGGTGGCGGCGCCCAGCGCATCGAGGGTGCGGCCCACGTCGGCCTGCACGCCCACGCTCACGTCGTAGTGCACGTCCACCTCGGCCGGTTCCCGGCTCAGGTGGATGATGGGCGTGGTGCCGTGCGGGTTGATGCGGATGGGGTCGAACTCGCCGAGGTCGTAGCCCACGCTGATGATGAGGTCGGCGGCATCGAATCCGAAGTTCACGTAGTCGTGGCTCATGAAGCCGACGGTGCCCAAGGCGTGCGGGTGGTCGTCGGGGAACACGCCCTTGCCGAGGAAGGTGGTGGCCACCGGCAGGCCGAGCTGCTCGGAGAAGCGGATCAGCGCGGCGGAGGCGCCGGCCCGGGTCGCCCCGTGCCCGGCCAGCACGACAGGGCGCTGGGCCGCTTCGAGCACGGCGGTGGCCCGCTCGATCTGGGTCGGTGACGGCTCATCGGGTCGCGGTGAGTTGACCGGCAGGGGCACGGCGCCGACGGGGGCGGGCTCGCCCTCGATGTCCTCGGGCACGGCCAGGTAGACCGCACCGGGGCGCTCGGTCTGGGCCACCTTGAAGGCCTTGCGCAGCATCTCGGGGACGGCCTGCGGGGTGAGGACGGTCTCGGCCCACTTGGTCACCGGAGCGAACATGGAGACCAGGTCGACCCCTTGATGCGAGTCCTTGTAGATCCGGTTCAGCCCGACCTGGGCCGAGAGCGCCACCAGTGGCGTGGCGTTGGAGTCGGCGTCCGCCGTGCCCAGCAGCAGGTTGATGGCGCCCGGTCCCAGCGTGGACGAGCACACGCCGGCCCGCCCGGTCAGGCGGCCCCAGATCTCGGCCATGAAGGAGGCCGCCTGCTCGTGGCGCACCAGGATGTAACGGATGGACTCCGACCGGGCCAGGGCATCGGTCAGGTGGATGTTCTCCTCGCCGGGGATACCGAAGACATGGGTCACCTCTTCGTGTTCGAGGCAGCGCACGATCAGGTCGGCCACCAGGGCCGGCGCCTCGGCCGCTCCGTCCTCGTTCGATCCGTCGGTCTCAGGCATGGGCATCAGCGTGGTCGGCGCCGGGCGCAGTGTCGGTGTCGGGTTCGGGTGGGTCGACTTCGCGGATGCGGCCGACCAATTCGTGCATGCTCGGCGCCTCGATCCACGGGGTCAGGTCCAGATCGAACTGTGTGGTCGGCGAGGGCCCCTCATCGAGATGATGGGGCTCGGAGGCCATGAAGCGACCGTCCAGCCGTCGCACCTCGGTCAGCACTTCGGCGTAGGGCCTGGTGCTGGCGGCCGGGTAGCCGAAGCCGAAGACGCGCTCGGCGCCCAGCACCGTGTTGGCCATGGCCCGGCCGGTCAGCAGGCCGCGGTAGTCGTTGCGCTCGAGCTCGCCGCCGTAGGCCTCCAGAATGTTCAGGGCCCGGTCGAGCACCGATTGGTCGAAGCCGTAGTAGATGTTCGGCGCGGGCAGGTCACCCCACACGCCCCACATCCACCAGCGAGTCGAGTCGGGTAGTTCGGCCATGGCTCGCTGCACCGACCGCCCCACCACCTCGTGGCCGTGGTGCACATCGTGGGGCGAGGGAGAGACCACCACCGAGGCGTCGTATTGGCGCACCAGCGCGGGCAGTTCGCCGGCCAGCCGGGCCACCGACGCTTCGAGGTCGTCGCCGATGGAAATGGGAAGCGGGGGATCGAGGAGGTGGGCCACGAAGCCGGCCCGGGCCGTGGCCTCGGCCGTCTCGGCCCGCCGCCGCGGCTGCTGGGCCGGAAAGCCCATGGAGACGACCAGGTTGACCACGCGCCAGCCCCGGTCGTGGAAGTGCAGCAGGGTGGCCGGGCACCCCACGGCCTCGTCGTCGGGGTGCGGCGACACGTGCAGGAGGGTCGGAGCCATTCAGCCGCAGATTAGGCACCATTGACCGCCGGCGACGCGGGACATTCTCCGAGCAGTTCTCCCAGAATAATCTTTACAAATCACTCTGATTAGAGTATACTGGCGTCCATGCCCCGTCAGGCCCGCTCCAACCCCCTGGCTCTGGCCGTCCTGGTCACCCTCTACGAGAAGCCGGCGCACCCCTATCAAGTGGCCCAGACCCTCCGGGAGCGGGCCAAGCAGGAGAGCGTCCGCCTCAACTACGGCTCGCTCTATGCCGTGGTGGAGTCGCTCGAGAAGCGCGGCCTGATCCGGGCCATCGAGAGCGTGCGCGAAGGGAAGCGGCCGGAGCGGACCGTCTACGAGATCACCAACGAGGGCTCCACCGAGATGATCGACTGGCTCACCGAGCTGCTCGCCGTCCCGGCCAAGGAGTATCCGGCCTTCATGGCCGGGCTCTCCTTCATCGGCGCCCTCACCCCTGAGGACGCCATCGGGGCCCTGCGGCTGCGGGCCGAGGCCATCAGCTACAAGCTGGCCCAGCTGCGCGGTGGCATCAAGACGGCGCAGCAAGTGGGACTGCCCCGCCTCTTCGCCCTCGAGTCCGAGTTCGAGGAGAATCAGATGGCCAACGAACTCCACTTCGTCAACGCGCTGGTCAAGGAGCTCGACGCGGGCGACTTCGACGGCATGGACATGTGGCGGGCGTTCCATAGCGACGGCCCGAACCCCTTCGAGGGGGTGACCTTTACGCAACTCCCCGACCCGACCTAAATGGCACGGGGCCGCGTGCGACAACACGCGGCCCCGGCTCGTATACCACGAGATCGATCACGAAGACCAACGCTCGGGGATGACCGCGCCAGCGTAGGCCACTCCGTCGATCGGCCTCGGTCCAGCAGACCGAACCACCCAATCGAAAGGAACGCGGCCGCCCATGGACGCACTCATCGAGGCCGACGGCCTCACCAAACGTTTCGGCAAGACCACCGCCCTCGACGGGCTCGACCTCACCATCGCCTCGGGACAGGTGGTGGCCATCCTCGGCCCCAACGGGGCCGGCAAGACCACCTTCATCCGCACCGTGGCCACGTTGCTGCGGCTCGATGCCGGGAGCCTGCGCGTCGCTGGATACGACGTGACCCGCCAACCGATGGCCATCCGGCGCCTGATCGGCCTGGCCGGCCAATCGGCCGCCACAGAGGAGACCATGACGGGGCGGGAGAACGTGGTCATGGTGGCGCGCCTCTACGGGCTCAGCGCCAAGGCGGCCAAGGCGGCCGCGGCCGAAGTGCTCGAGCTGGTCGGCCTGAGTGGCGACGGCGACCGGGCGGTCAAGGGCTACTCGGGGGGCATGCGACGCCGTCTCGACCTGGGCGTCAGCCTGGTGGGTCGGCCCCGCCTGCTCCTGCTCGACGAGCCCACGACCGGACTCGACCCGGGCAGCCGCATCGAGCTGTGGGAAGCCATCCGGGAGTTGGGCCAGCACGGCACCGACATCCTGCTCACCACGCAGTACCTCGACGAGGCCGACCAGCTGGCCGCCTCCATCGTCATCATCGACGGCGGCCAAGTCATCGCCCAGGGCACCCCGGGCCAGCTCAAGTCCCAGGCCGGCTCGGACATGATCGAGCTGCACACCCGCGACGCCGAGAGCCTCCGGCGGGCCGCCTCGCTGCTGGCTTCCATCGGTGCCGGCGAGCCCCAGACCGATCCGGCCACCCGGCGCTGTGCCATCCCGGCCCCGCAGGGCGCCTCCCTGCTGCCGGTCGTGGTGCGCGCGCTCGATGACGCCGCCATCACCGTGGAGGACATCACCCTCCGCCGTCCCACCCTCGACGAGGTCTTCGGTGCCTTGACCGGGCACACCACCACCCACCAGGGGACCGCAGCATGACCACCACCCTCGATCCCATCCGGCCCACCGCCCGCGACGGGCTCAGTTCCCCGGCGGCCAATCACGGAGCACCGTTCCTCGGTGCCGCGTCACAAGTGGCGCAGCGCACCTTGAAGAAGTTCGTGCGCACCCCGCAGCTGATTGCGGCCAGCACGGCCCAGGGCGTGCTGTTCCTGCTGATCTTCCGCTACGTCTTCGGCGGCGCGTTCGGCGGCACCGGGACACTCAGCTATCCCGAGTACCTGTTGCCCGGTTTCGTGGTGACCGGCGTCCTGTTCTCAGGCATGGGCGCGGCCACCGGCATCGCCGAGGACATGGCGGGCGGCTTGTTCGACCGCCTGCGCAGCCTCCCGATCCGTTTGCTGTCGATCGTGACCGGCCGGGTGTGGGCCGACACCGCGCTGGTCACCTGGGGCCTGGCCATCACCACCGCGGTCGGTTTCGCCATCGGGTTCCGGCTCGACAACGGTTGGCTCCACGGCTTGGCCGCCTTCGCCCTGTGCGCGCTGTTCGGTTTCGTCTTCGTCTGGGTCTTCATCGCGCTCGGACTGTTGGCCGGCACCCCGCAGGCGGCCCAGGGGCTCTCGTTCCTGGTCTTCCCGCTCACCTTCGTGTCCAGCGCCTACATCCCGGTCTCGACCATGCCGAGCTGGATGCGCGGCGTGGCCAGCCACCAGCCCATGACGCTGATGTCGGACAGCATCAGAGAGCTGGCCATCGGCGGCAAGGCGCAGGCCCTGCTCGGCCATCCGCTCTCGACCTACCTGGTGCCGTCCTTGCTGTGGTGCGCCGGGATCCTGGTCGTGTTCGCGCCGCTCACCGTGTGGCGGCTGCGAAAGGGCTAGAGATCTGCTGGCCGGCGGGCGCCGGGTGCGCTCAGACGGGTGCGCCCGGCGCCACCAGCGGCCACGGGCGAGCACGCTCGACCGCCAATGCCAGTTCGAGCAGGAGCTGCTCGGCGTGGTGGCGGCCGATGATCTGCATGCTGACCGGGAGCCCGTCGACCAACCCGACCGGAATGGCCACGGCCGGGTTGCCGGTGGTGTTGGCCGGGATGGTCAGCGCGCCGTTGTTCCCGACGGCCGCCTCGAAGCCGTGGGCCGCCACCAGGTCGACGCCGTCCACCGTGGTCGGCATCGGGCCCTGGGCCGGGAAGGCCACGTCGGGGTTGGTGGCGCAGATGATGAAATCGACCTGGTCGAAGATGCGGGCCACCTTGACGATGATGTCGCGGCGGAAGGCCTCGATGTTCTTGGCCGTCCCGATGTCGAAGTGGTTGGTGGCGATGTTGGCGGCCAGCATGATCTCGGGGGTGAGGTCGCCAGCACAGTCGGGGTAGCGATCACCCAGGCCGACCAGGAGGCTGGCCGTGCCGGCCAGGGCCCACTCGAGACCGCCCCGGGGCAGGTTGATGTCGACGTCCACCCGCTTCAGCCCGGCATCGGCGATGAGGGCGTCGGCGGCCGCGTCGACCTTCTCGCGCACGGCGGCGGCCACCACGGCCGCGCCCAGGTCCACCGACACGGCCACCTTCATGCCGCGCACGTCGATGGTGCCCAGCGCCGCCTCCCACCCCTCGACCCGGGGCAGGCTGAAGGGGTCGTACTCGCTGGAGCCGTTGCAGACGTCGTACCAACGGGCGGCGTCGCGCACCGAACGGGTCAGCGATCCGATGACGGCGGTCAGCGGTTCGATCTCGGTGTGCGGCCCCTTGGGGATGCGGCCGAAGGTGGCCTTCAAGCCGAAGAGACCGGTGAAGCCGGCCGGGATCCGGATGGACCCGCCACCGTCCCCACCGGTGGCGATGGGAAACAGACCGCCCGACACGCCGGCGGCCGATCCGCCCGAGGAACCGCCGGGCGTCCGCTCTAGGTCGTAGGGGTTGGAAGTGGCGCCGTGCAACCGGGTGTAGGTGCAGTTGATGCCGCCGAACTCGCTGGCCGTGGTCTGCACGGCCAGCACGGCACCGGCGCCCCGCAAGCGCTCGATCATGGTGCTGTCGTAGTCGCCGATCTCGTCTTTCAGGACCAGGGAGGCCTCGGTGGCCGGCCAGCCCTTGACCGGGTCGAGCTCCTTGACCCCCATCGGCACCCCGCCGAAGGGCAGGGACACGTCGGCCGCGGCCGCCGTCTGACGCGCCTGCTCCTCGTCGATGAAGCAGACAGCGTTGAGGTCAGAGGTGGCGATGGCCGCCAGCGAGGCCTCGAGCGCTTCGGTGGGCGAGATGGTCCCAGCCCGGAAGGCGTCGACCAGTGCGCAGGCGTCCTGCATCCATGGTGCTTGGTCACTCATGGACCGGGACGCTACTGGGCGTCCCGCCGGGCCGCCTGGTCCAGCCGGACGCCCAGCGGAGTCAGTCGGTCGTGCGCTGGCGGAAGAAGTAGGAGGCCAGTGGGGCGAAGACGGCGACGATGACCACGACCCAGATCAATGACGCCTCGACCGGGTGCTGCATGGGCCAGGCGTGGATGGTGGCCGACGGGTTGGGATTGCCGAAAAGGTGACGGGCCGCTGCCGTCACTGCGCTGACCGGGTTCCAGTTGGCGAAGTCACGCAGCCAGGTCGGCATGCCCTGCGTGGGCACCAGCGCGTTGGAGATGAAGGCCAGCGGGAACAAGAAGATGAACCCGAACGAAGTGGCCGACTCCGCACTCTTGGCCCTCAGGCCCGCGCAGGCGGCCGGCCAGCTCAAGGAGTAGGCGAACAACAAGGTGATGCCGAAGCCACCGAGGATCGACGGAATGCTGGCTTGTCCTCGCCAGCCGATGGCCAGCGCGGTCAGAGCCACGATGAGCACGCACACCGAGGCGGTCATGACGTCGGCGATGGAGCGCCCGACCAGCACGGCGGCCCGCCACATGGGCAGGGTGCGGAAGCGGTCGATGGCTCCCTCGTGGAGGTCGGTGGCCAGGCCAACGGCGGTGCCCATGGTCGACGTGGTGACGTTCATGGTGAGCAAGCCGGCCATGGCGTACTCCTTGTAGCCGCCGACGATCGGGATGGCCGACCCGAACACGTAGATGAACAGCAGCGTGAACAGGATGGGCTGGATGGTGACGTCGGAGAGCTGCATGGGCTCGCGGGCCACGTGGATGAGATTGCGCCGGGTCAGCGACCAGACATCGCGGACCGGGCCGCTGACCCGGTCGAGCACCGAGGGACGGACGGTGGGCGTGGGGGCCAAGACGGTGGTCATGCCGGGGCTCCTTCGAGTTCAGGGGCGGATGGGGCGGGCTCGATATCCCGCTTGCCGGTGAGGCGGAAGAACACGTCGTCGAGGGAGGGCTGGCGCACCTCGACGTTGTCGACCAGCACTCCGGCCTGGTCGAGGGCGCGCACGACCTGGGTGGCCAGGCCCGCGGCGCTGTCGACGGCCGCCTCGAGGTGACGGCCGTCGCTACTGACCTCGACGGCGTCCCCGACCAGCGCGGCCAGCGCCGGCACCGCGGCGGGGTTCGCTTCGGCCAGCGTGATGTCGAGGCGGGCGCCCTTGCTCGCTTCTTTGAGCTGGCGGGGGGTGCCCTCGGCGATGACCTTGCCGTGATCGATCACCACGATCTGGTCGGCCAGCTGGTCGGCTTCGTCGAGGTACTGCGTGGTGAGCAAAAGGGTCACGCCGTCTTGGCTGACCATCTCGCGGATGTTGTCCCAGACCCGGAGCCGGCTGGTCGGGTCGAGCCCCGTGGTGGGTTCGTCGAGGAAGAGAACGGGAGGCCGGGTCATCAGCGCCGCGGCCAGGTCGAGGCGCCGGCGCATGCCGCCCGAGTATGTCTTGACGACGCGGTCGGCGGCGAAGGTGAGCTCGAAGCGCTCGAGCAGCTCGGTGGACCGGGCCCGGGTCTCGGACCGGCCCATCCGGCTCAGCTCGCCGATCAGCACCAGGTTCTGGCGTCCGGAAAGCAGATTGTCCAAGGTGGCGTCCTGGGCGGCCACGCCGATGTGCTTGCGCACCTCGCCGGGCTGGCGCAGCACGTCGTAGCCGGCCACATGCGCCGAGCCGCTGTCGGGGAGGGCCAGGGTGGTCAGCACCCGAACGGCCGTCGTCTTGCCGGCGCCGTTGGGGCCGAGCACGCCCAAGATGGTCCCGGCGGCCACCGAGAGGCTGACGCCGGCCAGGGCCTGGGTCTCGCCATAGCGCTTGGTCAACCCCTCGGCCTCGATTATCAGTTCGTTTGCCATTGGTGTGGCTTCCTTACCGGTCGGTTGGTAGAGTCACTTACTAACCGCATGGTAAGGGCGAGACTTACCTGTCGTCAAGTAGAAATCGGGGAATCATGTCAGCACAGAGAGCCGAAGTGAGGGTGGAGGACCAGGCTGAGGTCATGGGGACCCGGGAGCGCATCCTCGAGGTCGCCATGGAACTGTTCACCGAGAAGGGCTACGACAAGACCTCATTGCGGGAAATCGCCGAGCGGCTGGGCTTCACCAAGGCGGCGCTCTACTACCACTTCGAGAGCAAGGAGGACATCCTCCGGGCCCTCCACATGCGACTGCACGAGTTCGGGCGCGACGCGCTGATGGGCTTGGGGCCCGAGCCGGTCACCCTGGAACAGTGGGAGGAGCTGACCGACGGCCTGATCGAGCAGATGATCGCGCAGAGGCCGATTTTCATGTTGCACGAGCGCAATCAGGCCGCGGTCGAGTCACTGCATTCCGACGCCCATGACGCCGACCACGAGGACCTGCAGGCCGCTTTCACGCGGGTCTTCAACGACAAACGGGTGCCGATCGAGAACCGGGTGAAGATGGCCAGTGCCTTCGGCGCGCTGGTAGGGGGCCTGTTCGTCTCCGGCGAAGCCTTCATGGATGTACCGGCCGATGAGATGGCGACCATGTTGCGTGACGCGGTGCATCGATTGCTGCACTAGGTAGTGCAGGCCGCAGTAGGTACAGTCGAGACGTGACCGACACCGCTGAACCGCCATTCACCCTGGCCATCGATGTCGGAGGCACCGGTCTGAAGGCATCGGTGCTCGGGAAGGACGGGACCATGGCGGCGGACCGGGTCCGGGTGCCAACCAGCTACCCCGTCTCGCCCCAGCAGATGGTGGAGACGCTGACCAGCCTGGCCAAGAAGCTGCCCCCGTTCGATCGGATCTCCTGCGGCTTTCCCGGCATGGTGCGTCGCGGCCACATCCTGAGCGCCCCGCACTTCGTGACCGTCAAGGGACCGGGGACCCCGCTGGATCCCATCTTGTTCAAGGCGTGGTCCGGCTTCGACATGGCCTCCGCGCTGACCAAGGCGCTCGGCAAGCCCACCAAGGTGGCGAACGACGCCGACGTCCAGGGTGCGGCGGTCGTGCAGGGCAAGGGCCTCGAACTCGTCATCACGCTGGGCACGGGCTTCGGGACCGCGGAGTTCATGGACGGGCATCTCATGCCGCACCTCGAGTTGGCGCACCAACCATTCCGCAAGGGCGAGACCTACAACGAACAACTAGGTGAACCGGCGCGCAAGAAGATCGATGACCAACGCTGGAACAAGCGGGTGCGCGAGGCCATCACCTGCCTCGACACCCTCTACTTCTTCGATCACCTTTACATCGGTGGCGGGAATGCCAGCCGGGTCAATCGCGACGACCTTGGGGATTTTCTGGCCCGGACCACGGTGATCGACAATGCGGCCGGCATTCTCGGCGGTATCAAGCTGTGGGACGGTACCCATGTCGGGCTCGAATGACGTGACGACGACGGTCCCACCGACCTAGGACCCGCGGCCGACCACCTTCTGAACAAGGGAATTGCCCGGCTGGGGCCGTTGATCCCGTTCGCTACACTGGCCCGTCGCACCCAGCGCTCGTAGCTCAACGGACTAGAGCATCTGACTACGGATCAGAAGGTTGGGGGTTCGAATCCCTCCGAGCGCGCAGAATAAGTCCAGTTCAGAAGGTCACGCGGTAGGTCAGGAACCCACCAAATGGTTTGACGGGGTGACACCGATCGGTAGCTTGCGGACATTGACACCGATCGGTGGCATGGAGTGGTTGACACCGATCGGTAGCTTGGTATACTTGACACCGAACGGTTTCATAGGAGCCAACCATGCGTACTCGCTCGATCAAGGATGTCGCTGCCGCCGTCCGGGGCCGTCGACAGGACCTCGGCCTTAATCAGGCTGAGCTGGCCCGCCGAGTCGGCGTCTCCCGGAAGTGGATCTACGAGTTCGAAGGCGGCAAGCCCAAAGCGGAGTTCGCCCTAGTCCTCCGCGTCCTCGATGAGCTTGGACTAACTCTGGATATCGACGATTCACCGACGCCGCCGTCACCTGAGACCGTTGACCTCGACGCCATCCTTGACGAGCACCGCGACCAATGACCGACTCTCTCATTGCAGTTCTCCAGGACACCACCGCAGGTACCGTCAAACGCCTACATGGCGGTCGACTCCGCTTCGACTATGACGACGACTACCGCAAGAAGTCTGGGGCGACTCCACTGTCCGTATCCATGCCACTCCAAGTGCGCTCGCACCCCGACCATGTCATTTCACCATGGTTGTGGGGACTGCTCCCCGACAACGAAGCTGTGCTTGCCAGATGGGCGCGGCAGTTCCAAGCCTCAGCCTCCTCGCCCTTCTCCTTGCTCTCCACACCGATCGGCCATGATGTCGCCGGAGCCGTTCGCTTCGCAGCACCCGAAGTGCTGGACGAAGTCATGAGAAGACCGGGAACAGTCGCATGGCTTACCGAGGATGAAGTGGCTCAGCGGCTGCGTGAATTAAGAGAAGACTCGACATCGTGGTTGGGCCGGACCTTCACAGGCCAATTCAGTCTGGCTGGCGCACAGGCCAAAACGGCACTCTTGTTGAAGGACGGCCGTTGGGGTCAGCCATCGGGACCAATCGCCACAAGTCATATCCTGAAGCCGGCTGTCGCTGGCCACGACGACCACGATCTCAACGAGCACCTCTGTCTCGATGCCGCCCGGCGGGCGGGTCTATTGGTGGCCCGCACCCGAGTAGCTCAATTCGGAGACGAGTCGGCGATCGTCGTCGACCGTTATGACCGAAGGGTCGTCGGGGACACAGTCATCAGGATCCATCAGGAGGATTTCTGTCAGGCACTGTCCGTGCTGCCATCAAAGAAATACCAGAATGAAGGGGGACCTGGCCCGAAGGACATCGTGAATCTGATACGTCAGTCAATGGCGCCTCGCACAATCGAGGAATCCATATTGCGCTTCCTCGATGCTCTGGCTTGGAACTGGATTATCGGTGGCACGGATGCGCATGCGAAGAATTACTCACTTCTCCTCGCTGGCGATGAGGTCCGCCTCGCTCCGTTGTACGACATTGCGTCGGCATTGCCATATGGAGTGCACGAAAAAAAGCTGCGCTTTGCCATGAAGATCGGGGGTGACTATCGCGTATATCTTCAACGCAACACATGGCCAACCCTCGCCGCCGATCTGGACCTCGACGGCGACATGGTCAACGAACGAGTTACTGGACTCGCGCTCCGCGCCCCCGATGCATTTGCCGACGCTGCATCCAATTTGGACGTCAAGATGCTCGAGCGTCCGTTTCCACACCGGCTTGTCGACCTCGTTGCTGATCGCTCGGCACGCTGCTTGCAGATCCTTTGAGTCACAATGACAGCGAACTGAAGCTATCTGGCTTCGTTGACCCTTTGATTCAGCCCCTGCCGGGGGATTGCTACTGCGTTGCTACTATTTGTTGCAGATCTGCGGAGAGTTGAGTTCAGTAGCAACCCAGTAGCAATTGCTGAATTCAGAATCCGGCATCTGATTCGAGTCAGAGTGCCAACGATTCGGAATTGTTGCTACTGCTTTGCTACTCAAATCGGTGGACGGGGTTCGATTCGGAGGGACTGGCTGGATTACCTACCCTTCCTGAGCTGGGCATATGGATTCTGCTGCACTCACTGGACGAACGAAATCCCTCTACGGATCAGAAGGTTGGGGGTTCGAATCCCTCCGAGCGCGCTTTGTCCCAGGTCAGGGCCTCGTTTTTTCCATCGTAGATGGTGGCCCATCGATGGTCTTCTTCCAGCTCGAAACGGATGAGCCGGTGGAGGCGCAGCGTTGGCGCCCATTCTTGCTAAGCCTGAGAAGCGGACGAGCGAAATGGTGGCTGGAATGGCGTGCAAGGTCTAAAGGCGGGATCGGCTCGGCATAGACGAACCGGTCGCCCCATGCTCACTTCCCTCACCCTCCAGGGGACACCGAACAGCTTCGGCTTTCTCCGGTGGGTCATGGCCGTGGTGGTGCTGATCGACCACAGCTACGTGCTGAGTGGATTGGGAAACGACCCGACTTGGTTCACTCGAAACCAAGACACGATGGGTGGAATTGCAGTCGCCGGGTTCTTCATCATGAGCGGATTCCTCGTGACTCGTAGTCAGCTCACGAGGCGTGGTACCGGACGCTTCCTTTGGAAGCGATTTCTGCGAATCTTTCCCGGATACTGGGTCTGCCTGATCATCACCGCTTTTGGCTTCGCCTCCATCGCTTGGCTCCACGAACGAGGCGCGCTGACCGCCGCCTTCCTCAACTCGCCCGGCGGACCATTCAGTTATCTCAGTGGGAACTTCCTCTTACACGTACACCAATACGGCATCGACGGTCTTCTCGAAGGAACCCCGTACGGGAAGGTGGCCGGTGGCCCTTTCGATGGTTCGCTCTGGACACTCCTTTACGAGTTCAAGTGTTACCTGCTCATCGCTCTACTCGGAGCGACGAAATTGCTCTGGCGCAGATCGACGCTCCCCCTTTTCACCCTGTTGTTCTACGTGTACACCCTCTTATTCCAGTACGACCACGGGTGGGTGAGCGGTCTCGGTCCGCCTTTGGACGACCTGTACCTCGCCAGGTTCGGGTGTCTCTTCTTGTTGGGTGCAACCATGGCCCTTTTTGCGGAACGGATACCTCTCGATGATCGGTTCGGAATTGCAGCAGTGTTAGTGGTGCTTGCGACTTGGCACTGGGGGAGCTGGATCGCGATTGGCTATCCCGCGTTCGCTTACAGCCTGCTGTGGCTTGCGGGCAGGCTGCCTTTGCACTGGTGGGACCACCTCGGAGACATGTCTTACGGCATCTACATCTACGCCTTTCCCGTTCAAATGACTCTGGCCGACCATGATCTGCAGAAGCACGGGATTGCGGCCTTCATCCTGGCGAGCTTCGCCATCACGACCGTCCTCGCGTTCCTCAGCTGGAATCTGGTGGAGAGGAGGGCCCTGGGACTCAAGAGCTTGTCCTTGGCTCGCCTCAAACCACGGCATCGCCGGCCTACTCCGTCCGCAACGGGCTCACAGACGGATTGACGTTCAGCAGAATCCGGGCCGTTGGTGCTGCTCGCCGACCATGGCGCGGCCGACCGGCGACCGGTTGCGGCGGGCGTGACCCGGTGGTACAACTCCCGCCGACCAGGGTATTAACCGAGGCGAAGGAGGGTGGAAATGCGGCCACTCAGGCGTATCAGTTGCGTTCGCCTCGCCGTCGTCACCTTTGGCGCCGGCATCGTGTTCTCGGCGGCACCGGCCAGCGCCGAGGTGATCGCCGGTCCGACCTCGTTCGACGGCACCTGCCAGATCAACGGGAACATCGGCTTTGGGGACGACCTAGGCGCCACCGAGGTCTTCAGCGGAGCCGGGACCTGCAACGGCACGGTGGACGGTCTACCGACGGGGTCGCACCCGGTCCAAGTCCAGATAAATGTCGAGGGCCTCGTGGCGGGACTCCTGACTGACCCGAACCTCCCGGCTGGCAGCCTCGGCGCCAGCCTGTTTCCCCCTACCACCCCGTTGGTCAATCTGGGGACGGGTTCCATCTTCTTTACCAATGCCTGTGCGACGGGCGAGATCTGCGAGAACCTGGACTTCAGCGTCTACGACGTGCTCGGGCAGATCGTCCTGCAGGGCGATGGGGGCGGCTTCGCCTTGGGGTCGGTCATGCCGCAACAGACCCTCTTCTCGTCCCAATCCGTCTCCCTAACGACGGTCGACTACCTCACCGGCGAATAGATACCGAGCTGATCGCCTGTCTCGGACATCAGTGCGCCGCCACCGGCGCCGCACACCTCGAACTTAGTGAGAGTTCCCGAGAAGATCGAGCACGGGGCCGACAGCGTCGATGAATCTGTCTCGGATCACGTAGCGGCTGATGCCCCAGCGCTTCTCGGACTCCAGTATCTGTGTCGTGATCTGATCCGGGGTACCAATCCACATGAACGGAGCGTCGAGAAGATCGTCGGGAGAGGCGCCGGTGATGAGGTCGGCGAGCTTCTTCGCCGTACGTCGACGGTTGTCGGTGATCTCGACGTGCTGGACCAGCGCCTCGACCTCAGGATGGCGACCAGCCCGCTGGGCCACCGTCGCAACCTCACCACGGGAGCGGTCGAGTGCAGCCGGACTCCACTCGGCTTCATGGGAATGGCCGTCTGACAGCGTTTTCCCGAGCCCGGTTATACCGACGATGTCGGCATACTCAGCGGCAAACGCAAGGACTCGACGTCCATTGCCCCCGACCAGTAGAGGAATCGAGTCTTGGAACGGGCGAGGTTGGTTGAGTACGGCTTCGTGGAGCTGGAAGTGGGATCTCGACGTCGTTGCAGGTTCGCCGGTGAGCAGAAGACGCACGGCACCGACGAGTTCGATGAGTCGGTCGACTCGCTTTCCCGCCTGGGGGAATGCCGCGCCGAGCTTGGTCCACTCCGACGGCGTGTGGCCAGCGCCCACCCCGAAGACGGCGCGTCCACCGGACACGGCGTCGAGCGTGGCCAGCTCGGCCGCAAGGGTCAGTGGTTCCCAGAGCCCCGCATTGAGCACACATGTGCCCAGACGGACTCTGTCGGTCACGGACGCCGCCGCGGCCAGAGCGACGAAAGGGGCCGCCAACGAGCCCGGATGATCAGCGACGTACAAGCAGTCGAAGGTAGATCGATCGATTGCTTTGGCCAGCTCGAGCCACTGGGCTCGGTCGACAAAGCGGGCTTGAACCGATACCTCAATCATCGGTGACAGCTCATCACAACGGGTTCGGACCGAGTGGATCAGAAAGAAGCAGTCATCCGGCCGCCCGTCGTTCGGCCAGCTTCGTGGCTCTCAGGGCCAGATTGGCCGCATCCATGGAGTCACAGATCTCGGCAAACTCTTCACTTGGTCCGATCCAGCGGAGGTCCTCGACCTGAGGCAGCAGTTCGCGCTCGATCTCGAGGGTGGCCAGATGTTTGAACAAGAGGGCCAGTTCGTAGTCCTCGACGAAAGTTGCAGCCAGCTTGGTCGCACTGCGGACGGTGACGTCCCAGTTCGACGGGTCGTGAGGGATGTCTTCGATGTGCAGCCAGCGGGCCAAGACTGCACTGGCAGATTTCGCGCCCCAGCCGGCGAGCCCGGGGAATCCGTCGGCACTGTCGCCCACCAAGGCGAGGTAGTCAGGAATCGAGCCTGGCGGAACGCCGAACTTCGCAATCACGCCCGCTTCGTCGGTGACCACGTCCTTGCGGCGGTCCAACTGCACCACGCGCTGACCCTGCACGCATTGCCCCAGATCCTTGTCGGGCGTGCAGATGATGACCTGCTCGACGGCGGGGTCGTCAGCCGCCACGGCCGCCGCGCTGGCCAGTGCATCGTCGGCTTCACCTCGCTCCATGGCCCAGACGGTGACGCCGAGTGCAACCAGGGCGTCCTCGAGCGGCCAGGCTTGGGACCACAGATCGGGATCAACTCCCTCCCCGGTCTTGTAACCAGCCCAGAGTTCATTGCGGAACGATTCGATGACGTGGTCGGTGGCCACGCCGACATGGGTGGCTCCGTCGCCCAGGAGCTGAAGCACCGAGCTGACCACTCCACGAACAGCCGCCACCTCCTGGCCAGCGGCGTTCCGGTGCGGAGGCGCGCCGAAGAAGTGCCGGAACAACTCGTAGGTGCCGTCGACCAGGTGGACTCGCATTCGCGCCAGTCTGCCCCGTCCTGCCGCTGATGTACCTGTTGGCGGCTGGCGTCCGACGATTGCCCAGCCTGGGCCGGGTGGACCGTGGGCTTCTTACTCCGCGGAACTCACGGCAGCGAACTCGGACTCGATCTGTTCGAGCTCCGCCTCGCTTCCTTGGATCTTCGGACCGGTGAACCACTTGCGGGCGCTGATCAGCCAGTACCCGCCGGAGAACAGAAGGACGACGCCCACGGCCACGGGGGCGTAGTTGAAATTGTCTCGGTTGATGCTGCCGAACGCCACTTCGGGCAGCATGAACAACACTGCGATGAAGGCGACCCACGCGATGCCCAGCCAACCGATCAATGGACTCCAGCGGCCCAGACTCCACCGACCCCCTTGCCAGCTCTTTCCTTGGAGCCGACGCAGCAGCGTGGGCAGCACGTAGGCGATGTAGAGGCCGATGGTGGCGATGGAGGTCACCGCGGCATAGGCGACGCCGCTCCACAGGGACGGGATGGCCAAGATGAACGCGAACACCACGCAGAACCAGATCGAGTTGGTGGGCGTGCGCGTGCGCGGGTTGATCTTGTGCCACAGGCGGTGGCCTGGCACCGCGCCATCCCGGCTGAAGGCGAAGAGCATGCGGGAGTTGGCCGTGACCGATGCCATGCCACAGAAAGCCTGCGCGATTACCGCGATGAGGAGGAGGAGCTCCGCCCCCACCCGGGAGAGGGCGCTTTCCCAGATGGCAACCGGCGCCGCGGTGTTGGCGGCCACCGCGGCGTATTGCGCCGGTGAGGTCGGGATTACCGACGTGATGGCCAAAATCAGGATGAAGCCAGCGACCACCGAGATGGCGATGGAACTCACGATGCCCCGTGGTGCCGCCAGGTCCGCGTTGTGGGTCTCCTCCGACATGTGGGCGGAGGCGTCGTAGCCGGTGAACGTGTACTGCGCCATGAGCAAGCCGAGCATGAAGACGTACCAGGGCACACCCAGAGTGGTCTGGTTGTCGAACTTGGTGAAGATGAACCCAACCGAAGCGTGATGGCTGGGAACGAAGAAGAGGACGATGGCAATGGTGAGGACGCCCAGGACGTGCCACCAGGCACTCACATCAGAGAGGAAGGAGACGATCCGTACGCCGAAGGTGTTGAGGATGCCGTGCACGGCCAGGATGCATGCGTAGACGATGAGGACGTACCCATGGCTGTCGCCGACATTGAGCGTCAGGTTCAAGAACACCGCGAAGAAGGTGGCGAATCCGTAGTCGATGCCGGCCGTGATGGCCACCTGGCCGAGCAGGTTGAACCAGCCGGTGAACCAGCTCCAGGCTCCGGGATTGTTCTTGGAAAGCTTGGCCGACCAGTAGTAAAGGCCGCCTGCGGTCGGGTAGGCCGAGGCGATCTCAGCCATGCCGAGTCCGACGATGGTGGTCATGATCCCGACGATCACCCAGCCCCACACGATGTCGACCGGACCGCCGTACTCCATCCCGAAGTAGTAGAGGGTCAAGCACCCCGAGAGCACCGAGATGATGGTGAATGACACCGCGAAGTTCGAGAAGCCGCCCATCCGACGGCGCAGCTCCTGGGCATAGCCCAGGGCGTGCAGTTGGGCGACATCGTCGCGTGCGGTGTCGCTCGGCCCGGACGTGGTTGACATACGACCCCCGATGAATGGCGCTGGTACCGCCTATGGGACCAGTCCGACACCCATATGTCAAGCATTCCGGGCTCTCGCCCGGAAGATCGCTACAGGTCGCGCAGCCCCGGGACCACCCGGTCACACACCTCGGTCACAAAGGTAACGGGATCGGGGGTCATAGGCATGACTTCGACCAATGAGACCCCCAATTCGGCGTATTCGGCCATGGAGGCCAAAAACTTGTCGACGTCGTCGAGCGGGTTGACCATGGCCAAGATGGTCGTTTGGATCGAATGCGGGTCGCGGCTCTCCACCTCGCAGTGTCGGCGCAGGACGTCGATCTTGTGCCGGATGACCGATGGTTCCACCGCGAAGAGGTTGCAGGCGTCGGCGTAGCGGGCCACCAATCGGAGGGTCTTCTGCTCCCCGCTACCCCCGATCAGGACGCGCGGACGTGGAGATTGGATCGGTCGGGGGGAGCAGACGGTCTCGGCCAGCTGATAGTGGCGGCCGGTGAAAGGACCGTCGTCGTCACTCCACATCTGCAGGCAGATCTGCAACGTCTCCTCGAGCCGCTCGAACCGTTCGGACAAGGGTGGGAAGGGGACGCCGAGTCCATTGTGTTCGCGCTCGTACCAGGCGGCTCCGATGCCGAGCTGGGCTCGGCCGGCCGAGAGGACATCGAGCGTCGTCACCACTTTGGCCAGGAGGCCCGGGTGCCGGTAGGTCACGCCGGTCACCAAGAGGCTCAGGGTCATGGTGGTCGTCTGCCCGGCCAGGAAGCCGAGAGACGTATAGCCCTCGAGCATCGGATCGGTGGCCGAGGCGAACGACTCCATCTGGAACCAGTGGTCCATCAGGGTGAAGGTGCTGCAGCCTCCGGCTTCTGCCGCGGCTGCGGTGGCGGCCAAGGTGGGGGCGATGCTCTCAGCCCCACCGGGGAAGGCGAAGTTCACGAAATGGATCCCAAGTTTCATGGCCTCACCTTATGGTTTTGGATTCCGTCCGTCCCGCTACGGTGACGGCCGTGGACAAGACCT
This sequence comes from Acidimicrobiales bacterium, assembly GCA_036489775.1. Taxonomy (GTDB): domain Bacteria; phylum Actinomycetota; class Acidimicrobiia; order Acidimicrobiales; family RAAP-2; genus Bog-473. The sequence continues at coordinate 87,110 of DASXFC010000046.1, forward strand.
TTCCCCGTGCACTCGATCTCGAGACCCTGGGTCTGGAGTTCGATGCCGACGGCGGACGATGTCGCTTCGAGCTGGTGCCCAAGGTGGCCCGGCATGACGGGACGCTCTATGGCGGGACGGCGATTGCGGTGTCCGTGGCGGCCATGGAAGCAGTGTCCAACCGGCCCGCCCTTTGGGCGACCACGCAATACATCTCGACCGCCCAACTCGGGTCCACCGTGGAGTGCAGAGCCGAACTGCTGGCCAATGGCCGCAACATCTCGCAGGTGCAGGTCACTGGTCGCCACGAGGATCGGGTGTTGTTCATGACCTTGGGATCGACGGCCACACCGCGGCCCGATGGTCTAGTCGGCCAGTACCAAGTGGCGCCGCAGATGACCTCGCCTGAGGAGAGCGGGCCGTTGAGCTTCGGGCCACCACCGAGCGGCTTCCGCGGCTTCACCCTTCAGGTCGAGTACCGGGAAGCCAAACCGTTGGTACGAGAGGCATCACCGCCACCACTGGCCTTGTGGGCCCGATTGACCGAGGGCCGTCCCATGACACCGGCCGGCCTGGCCTTCGTGGCCGACATGGTGCCGGGAGCCATCGCCCGTTCCGCCGGGAAGATCGGCGGCGGGGTCAGCCTCGACAACAGTCTGCGCTTCGCCGAGATTCCACCCGGGATCGACTGGGTGCTCTTGGATCTCCGAGCACAAATGGCTTCGGGCGCGCATGCGCATGGCTCGGTGGCCGTGTGGTCGCGTGACGGTCAGCTGTTGGCGGTCGGCGGACAGTCCGCCAACATGACCCGCATGATCAGGGCAGAGGATCTGGACGCGCCGGCCTGACAGTTTCCGTTCACAGCGGTGGGGTATCGCTCGGAAAAGGGAAGGTGGCTCGAATGAGTGATGCCCATACCAAATTGAACAACGCCGTCCGTTCGGCTCGTCGGACCAAGCGCTCCGTCGGCCGGATCGTCTTTTCGGTTGCCGGCTTTTCGGCCGCCTATTTCCTCGATCCTGCACATGGTGAGGAACGGCGCAAGCAGTTGATGGGGTATCTGCACCGGGTTGGCGGGAGCCTCAATGAAGTCGTGTCCCAAGAAGCCGGGCCGATTCGTGATCTCCGACCCGTCGAGGTGAGCGCCGCCGGATCCGGATCTCGCTAGGAAGCGACTCCTCGCCCGCCCCCGACCGGGGGCCCTGACGGGCAGTAGCGTGCGCCGTCGATGAAACGAGAGACGCAGGTATGAGCACGACCTATCTGGTCGGCCGCGGGATATCGGACATCACGGGTGAGGCCGCCGAATGCGGCATGCTCGGCTACGGACGGGCTGATCAGCAGTCCAGCGGCATCCATACCCGCCAACGATCGCGAGCCTTCATCGTGGTGGACGAGGGAACGGGATCACGCGTGCTCATCGTGATCAATGACCTCCCCTTGGTCTTCGACAGCGTCCATCAAGCGGTGTTGGCACGACTCCAGAGCAGCTTCGGTGATCTGTACGGCCCGGCGAACACCATGATCACGGCCACTCACACCCACTGTGCTCCCGGTGGCTACTCCCACCATCTGCTCTACAACTCGAACACCAAGGGCTTTCGGCCGAAGACCTTTGCCGCGTTGGTCGACGGGATCGTGGAGGCGACTGAACGGGCCCATAGCGACCTGGCCCGATCCGAACTCTTTCTGGCTCACGGCGAGCTGCACGATGCCAGCGTCAACCGCTCTCGGGTGTCTTTCGAGCGCAATCCGGCCGAGGATCGGGCCCACTTCCCTGAGGCAATCGATCCGCAGACCACAGTGCTGCGCATGGTGCGGGAGGGCAGCACCGTGGGTGTCATCAACTGGTTCCCCACCCACAACACGTCCATGACCAATCAGAACCGTCTCATCAGTGCCGACAACAAGGGCTACGCCGGCTACCACTGGGAGCGGGAGATCCACGGCCTCGATTACCTCGAAGATCCCGCGAATGGGCCGGACTTCGTCGGTGCCTTCGCCCAGACCAATGCCGGGGACATGTCACCCAACCTCGACTTGAAGCCCGGCCACGGGCCGACCGACGACGAATTCGAGAATGCCCGCCTGATCGGACTGCGTCAGTACGACGCGGCGGCCGCCTTGGCGGCATCGGGCGGGCGACCGGTCGATGGTCCAGTGGACAGCCGGGCCCTCTTCATCGACCTGGCCGATCAAGAGGTGGAAGCGGCATCGAGCAGTGACGGGCGGGCACATCGGACCAGTGGTCCGGCCGGAGGTTCGGCCGCCTTCGCCGGAGCGTGGGTCGACGGCCCGGCCTTCCCTGGTTTCCGGGAGGGCCGCAATCCGTTCTTCGACTGGCCGGCCAAGATCGCCTACCGCCTCTTCCCGCGACTGCGGGATTCGCAGGCGCCCAAGGGCATCGTGCTGCCGGGTGGGGCGATCAATCGATGGCTGCCCGTCGTGGCCCAACGGGTGCCGTTGCAGCTCTTGCGTATCGGGCCGCTCTACCTGATCGGGATCCCGGGCGAGGTGACCATCGTGGCCGGGTTGCGTCTCCGCCGCACGGTGGCGGCCATCGTGGGGGCGCCACTCGAAGACGTCTTAGTGGCCGGGTACTCCAACGGGTACATCCACTACGTCACGACGCCCGAGGAGTACCTCGAGCAGCAATACGAAGGGGGGAGCACCCTCTTCGGGCGCTGGGAGCTGCCGGCCCTCCAGCAGGTGGCGGCGCGCTTGGCCGCGGCCCTGCGCGATGGCGTCATCCTCGATCCGGGGCAGGGCACTCGTGACTTGTCGGGACGCCACGCCAAGGCGGCGCGTCGCCGGCGGCGAGCCGATACGGCGCCGGAGGGCCGGAACTTCGGCGACGTGGTGACCGACGCCCGAGCCTCGTACCGCCCGGGACAACGGGTCGCGGTCGTCTTCGTGGCCGGCCATCCGGCCAACGACCTCCACCGCGGTGGGACCTATCTCCGGGTGGAAGCGCAAGAGGGTGGGCAGTGGCGCACCGTGCAGGATGACGGCGATTGGCACACCCGTTTCGAATGGGCCCGACGGCGGGGCGGCGTCTCGGAGGCCACGCTGAGTTGGGACATCCCCGAGGGAACCCCGGCCGGTGCCTACCGGATCCGCTACCAGGGTGATCAGCAGGACGAGGCCGGCCTCGTGCTCCCGTTCGAAGGATTGAGCTCGGCCTTCGAGGTGAATCCGGCCGGTCGATAAGACAAAACAGACACTAAGTGTCTAATATGTCCCACGGTGACCCTGACCCTCGCATCGGCGGTTGAGCGAGTTCCGGCTGCCTCGGGGCCGTTGAGTGCAACCGAGGAGCGCATCGTCAGCGCCGCCCTCCAGCTGATCGGCCGCCGCGGCGTGAAGCGGCTGGCCATGGCCGAGATCAGCGAGGCGGCCGGGGTCAGCCGGGGAACCCTGTACCGGTATTTCCCGAGCAAGGAGTCCGTCCTCGTCGCCGCGGCCAGCTACGACGAGAGTCGCTTCGTGGGCGGGCTGGCCGCCGCCCTCGATGCCGCACCGGCACCGGCCGACCGGGTGCGGGCCTTCGTGGCCTTCTCGTTCGACTACATCCGGACCCACCCGTCACGGGCGCTCTTCGAGACCGAGCCCGAGTTCGTGCTCGTCTACCTGCTCGGGCATCTGCCCCGCTTGCAGGCGGCGATCCTGGAGCAGCTGGGCGACGCGCTCGACGCCGTGCCCGCGGTGGCGGACGGCCGCCTGACCCGGGCCCAGGTGACCGACGTCATCGTGCGGCTCTTCGCTTCGAGCTGGCTGATCGCCGAGTCCGACGAGCAGGCCTTGGCCCAATCGATCGCCGACATCCTTCTTCCCACACCGAGTCGACCCAATGAGGAGGGAACAGGTGGACACCGTCGCTGAAGAGTCCGGGAATCCCATGGCGAGCATGGATCCCGAGATGGCAGCCAACCCGCAAGCGCTGTATCCGTTGATGCGGGAGTGCCCGGTCATGCCAGTCGAAGGGTTGGCCGGGGTGGGCGTCCTCCTCTCGACCAAGGAGGTCATCGACGAAGCGCTGCGGCATCCGGAGATCTACTCGTCCAACATGGACGCCGTCGACCTCAAGAACAAGCGGCCCATGATTCCGCTCCAGATCGATCCACCCGATCAGAAGAAGTATCGCAAGCTGCTCGACCCGCTGTTCTCCCCACGGAAGATGGCGGCGATGGAGGAAGAGGTGGCGGCGCTGGTCAACGACCTGATCGACCGCTTCATCGAGAACGGCCAGGTCGATTTCGCCTCGCAGTTCTCCGTCCCCTTTCCTTCGCAGGTGTTCCTGACCCTGCTCGGTCTGCCCCTCGACGAGGTCGACACCTTCCTCGCCATGAAGGACGGGATCATCCGGCCCGACCACGTGACCGGGGCGCTGTGGGGCAGCGACCAGGCCAAGGACTACCAGCAGAAGACGGCCGACTCCGTCTACGAGTACTTCGACAAGGTGCTCGACGAGCGCGAGATCGAGCGCCGGGACGACCTGCTGTCGCACTTCCTCGACGCTGAGATGGAAGGCAACCGGTTGAACCGTGAAGAGATCCTGGACATCTGCTTCCTATTCTTGATCGCCGGTCTCGACACGGTCACGGCCACGCTCGACTGCATGTTCTCCTTCCTGGCTCAGCATCCTGAGCACCGCCAGCAGATCGTGGACGACCCCTCGATCATCCCCTCGGCCATCGAGGAGATGATGCGATGGGAGACCCCGGTCATGGGCGTGGCGCGGGTGGCCGTGACCGACACCGAGCTCGGTGGATGCCCGATCAAGCAGGGCGACCAGGTGATGATCATGCTCGGTTCGGCCAACACCGACGAGGCCGAGTTCCCTGACGGCCACCTGGTGCGCTTCGATCGCGAGGTCAACCGGCACGTGGCCTTCGGCGGCGGGATCCACCGCTGCCTCGGTTCCCACCTGGCTCGCATGGAACTACGGGTGGCGTTGCGCGAGTGGCACCGCCGGATCCCCGAGTACGAGGTCGAGCCGGGCCATACGCTCGTCTACACGCCGGCTATCCGCTCCATCGAGCATTTCCCGCTGCGCTTCACGGCCGTCTGAATCACGAGGTACCGGCCGGGTCGACTCTGGTCGTCGCGCCGTCGCTGATGTGCGCGGTCCACTGGGCGCCGTCCCAATAGCGCCAGCACGCATGCCCGGAGGGGTCGACGAACCAGCCAGCCGGTGGGACGGCCGGGGCCGCGGGTGGTGAAAGCGCTGGTGCCATTGGGCGCGGCGCAACCACGCGCCGGCGAGCCTGACGGCTGAGCTCGGGCAGCGTCGCCACCAGGGCATCGGCCTCCTCGAGGGGGCGGTCGCGAAACTCGGCTCGGGTGCGGTGCCCGGCCGCGTCGACATGCACGGTGGCCAGGCCCAGCCGGCGCTGCGCCGGGCCCTGAGTGCGGCGGACGCTTTGCGTCTTCTCGAGCGGCACCCAGGTGGTGGTCCGGTTGAGCCGTCCGGTGACGCAGACGACGTGGGTGTCGTCGTGACCGGCCGAGAGGAAGTGGTAGCTGAATGGCGCCTTGATCCGTGCTCTTTTGGGCGGCGGGGTGCGGACAGGAGCGGCTCCACTCATCAAGCGCTCGATCAGTGGCCAGGTCTCCTGCACCGTCCCGACCGGATGGAGCGCTTTGCGCACCACGCCGGTGCCCTCGCCCCGCCCCTGCCGGGATCCAGCGCCTGCGATGTCGACCTCGAGCCGGCACCAGCCCAGCGGACGCCACAGGAACGGTTGCACCTGGCGCACCGCCTGGATCCGTCCGAACGGCACCGTCTCGGAGACGGTCTGGAAGAGGCCGCGGCGGATGTGCACGCCATCGGCGCCGTCGAGCGCCTCGAAGTGGTACTGCCCCGTGATGCGGCGCCAGATCACGCCGCCGAAGCTGAGCAGGTAGGCAGCCAGGAAGCCCAGTGCTCCGGCCGCCGCCTTGTGCGCCACGTGATCGAGGATCACCAGTGCGAGGACGGTGCCGATCAGCAAGATGGTGACCAACGACAGCAGGACCGAGGCGATCAGCCGTCCCGTGCCGACCGATGCCATCACCACGTCGGGCCGCTCGCTCTGGCCGATCGGCGTCTGCTCCCGGTGGCCGCTGAGCAGCCGGAGGCGCAGGGCCGCGGCATCGGCCTGGGTCAGGTACGCCAAGCGGCCGTCGGTCGAACCCGAGCCGGCGAGACGGATGCGCAGCTCGGCCAGGCCGAACAGACGGGCGGTAAATGGAGTGACGACATCGATGGCCTGGATCCGGGTCAGGGGCAGGCGCTTGGAGTCGCGCCGCAACAGACCGGTCTCGATACGGAGCGTGTCGCCCTCGATCATGTAGCGGGTGACGATCCAGTGGATGATGCCCAAGACGACCGAGACGATGCCGAACACGATCAAGTAGATGATCTCGCCCGATCGGCTCTCCGCCTTGTCCTCTGCGCCCAGCACCAGCACCACCACGATGGCCGGAGCGAGGCGGCCGACGCGGACCACCGGGGAGAGTCGGTGCAACCGCTGCCAACCCGGGCTGTCGCCGGGTGCCGTGGGCATCGGCGGCATGCTCACATTCCGGCCGCCATGGATTCCCCCAACTCGGTCAGCCGGTCGCGGAGGCGGGCTGCCTCGAGCGGTTCGAGGCCGGGGATGCGGGCATCGCTGGCCGCGGCCGCGGTGTGCAGCTTGACCGTCGACAGCCCGAATATCCGCTCGATCGGCCCAGCCGTGACTTCGACGAACTGCATCCGGCCGTAGGGCACCACCGACAGGCGGCGGACCAGGACGCCGCGCCCGACCAGCAGATCCTCGTGACGCTCCTGGTAACGCCAGGCCCGCACCCGCCGGCGGAGGAAGTACGCCATGAGCACGCCCAGAGCCAGAATGCCGGCGGTCACGGCATAGTCAGCCGTGCTCCCGAACTGGGCCAGGAAGATGGCGCCCACGAAGGCGGCGATCGGCACTGTCAGCACCGCCACCTCGGTCAGCCGCATCGACCACAGGCGCGTTGACGGGCGCAGCCACCCGGGCTCCGCGATCTCAGTCACCAGGTGTAGCCCCTCCGTTTCCCCGTGCCAGCGTAAGCCAACGAGACGAGGGGATGGCCTGCGCGTATGGTGACGGCCGTGGCATCTCCCTCGGGACCCTGGCCCCAGACCCGGAAGCTGGCCATGGCCCTCGAGCCCATTGCCGGACAGGTCTACTTCTCTCCGGAGGCCCACGACGCCTATGCCGCCTTGGGCTTTTCACCCAGTCCGGGGACCCTGGGTTCGGGCGTCCATCTGCCCGACGGCCCGGCCTATTTCACGAGCCGAGGTTCCGTGATGGGACAGGTACCCGGCCAGGTGGTGGCCGCCGCCTTCGCTGTCTTCAATCCCGATGTCGTCGTGCCGGCGGTGGCATTTGGATGGACCCTCACCGATGGGGCCACCATCTGTGCCGCCCGCACCGAGGGCGCCACGGCCCAGCTGGTCAGGATTCTCGGAGCCGAGCCAGATGGATTGGCGCGGGCCACGGAGCTGCTCACCAAGGCAGTGGCCCCGCTCCGCCCCGAAGGGCGGCCGCTCTTCGCCGGGTTGTCGAGCCTCGGACTTCCAGATCAACCAATGGCCCGGATGTGGCGCCTGACCGATCAGCTGCGGGAGTACCGCGGTGATGTGCACACGGCGGCATGGACCACGGCTGGCTGCGACGCCACCGAGGTCGGCCTGCTCTCGGAGCTCTACTGGGGGCTACCGACGCGGAGCTACGTCCGGACCCGGGCCTGGTCCGACGGTCAACTCACCGCCGCGACGGAACGCCTCGAGGGTCGCGGGCTGATGGCCGGGGGAGCCTTGACCGAAGCCGGACAGGAATACCGCGAAGCGATCGAGATCGCCACCGACCAGCCTTGTGCGATCGTCCTCGACGCGCTCGGTTCCCAGTTCGAAGAACTGCTCGATCTGCTCAAGCCCTGGGGTTCGGCCATCCAGGAGGCCGGTGGCTATCCGGCCCAAGGTCCACACGAGTTGGCCCTTCGCTGAGGCCGAAGTGTTCAGCCACTCAGGATGAGCGCGGAAGCGCCACCTCCGGCGTCGTCTCCCACGCCGACGCAGTACGCGACCTCTGGGCAGGCGGCGCCGGTGATCCTCGACACCGTGGAAGGTGATGAGAACTGGGCCCAGTGGCTTCCCCCATCGTCGGTTCCGATGGGCCGACCGACACCGGTGGCATAACAGACGAGCACTGACTCACACGACACCGAGAGGTACTGAGGTGGCATGACAGGTTCGGGCCGGTTCTGGGCCACCCAGGTCAATCCGCTGTCTCCGGTGGCCACGACGGCCTGGTTTGGCGAGCTCCCGACCGCCTTGCATTCGAGGCCGGATGGACAGGAGATGGCGGACAGTGTGTTGCCCGACCCTGATTGGATGAATTGCTTCAGCCACGAATTCCCGCCGGTGGTCGTGCCAAAAATCTCTCCATCGGTGGTCGCGCCCGAGGTCTGTGTGCCCACCAGTTCGCACTTGGCGGCCGTAAGGCACGTCAGCGCAGCGGGCGCAAAGCAGTCGAGAAGCGTACCGGTCCAGGTGTGGCCACCGTCCCTGGTCGTGTAGGAGATTCCGGCCGGACAACCCGCCGCGGTGGTTGCCCCGACGCCGATCACCACGCACTCGGTCGAGGTTGGACAAGCAACGCCGGCGAGGTTGCCGGCCCCGAGCGGCTCCGCAGTCCAGCTGGCCCCGCCGTTGTCTGTGAGCAGCACGGTGTGACCTCCCACCGCCATGCACTGGAGCTGGGTGGTACACGAGATCGCGTTGAGGGATCCCACACCGCCCGGAACGTTCTGTTGGGTCCATGACACGCCGGCGTTGTTGGTGGCGAGCACAAATCCCGTGAGAAGACTGCTCTCACCGACCGCAAAGCAGGTCATGGGGGTCGGGCACGTCACCGCGTTGAGCGCGTGAGCCGATCCGGTGAACTCTGCCGCCACTCGCCAGCTCGCCCCGTGGTGCGCCTCCGTCGATGACGGAGCCGTGCGGAGACCGGATCGGATGTGGTGATCGTGAGGGTGGGTGGCGGCCGGGGCGCTGGGCGAGTTGGAGGAAAGACCCAGTGTCAGGCCGAGAGCAAGGCCGATGATCAGCAGGCTGGCTGTGCCCAGGACCACTGCGCCAAGCCGGCGGTGGTGTTCGGGCGTGCCGTGCTCAAAGCGCAGCCCCGCGATGCTGGACGGTAACCGACGCAGCGTGGTCAAAGCTCGTTTCAGGTGCTCCGTGGCCACCGTTCGGAACCGCTCGGGGTCATCGTGGGCGGTGGGCGACAACGACCAGAGGGGATCGTTCGACCACCCGGGATCGATCATGTCGCCGGGTGTGGGGCTCGGATCGGGTTGGTCGACCTCGAGCGGGGCGTCGTCATAGGCCATCCGTCGCTGATCTCTGACCAGGCGACCGGGAACATCGTCGCTGTCGTAGTAGCGCTCTTCATGGCGCCCGAACGGGTCGGGATGCCACCCTTTCCGCCGGGGACCACCACTCATCGCCGCACCATACCGAGGAGTCTCTCGACCCCTATCCGAGTGTGGCGATTCCGCCGTCGACCAGGATGATGGCTCCGGTCAGGTAGGCGCCCGCCCTCGAGGACAGGAAGATGGCCGTGCCGGCCATGTCATCGGGCCGCCCGATCCGCTTGAGCGGGGCATTGGCCGCGATCTGCTCCCCGAAGGCCTCAAGGGTGGTCGCCATCATCTTGGATTCGAACGGTCCCGGGGCAATGGCGTTCACCGTGATCGAGGGAGCCAGTCGCTTGGCCAGGTGCCGGGTCAGCTGGTGCACCGCTGCCTTGGAGGCCGAGTAGGAGTACGTCTCGAGCACCGGGACGTGGATGCCGTCAACCGAGCCGATGTTGATGACGCGGGCCGGTTCCTCCTGGGTCCCGGCCGCCTGGAGCAGGGGCACCAAGAACTTGGTCAGGTGGAACACGCCCTTGACGTTGAGGGCCAGCACCCGGTCGAAGGCTGCATCGTCGAAATCGGCCAGGGGCGAGCCCCAGGTTGCTCCCGCGTTGTTCACCAAAATGTCGAGTTTGTCGACCTGCGCCCCGATCTCGCCGGCCAACCGTCGGCATTCGGCCTCGGTCGACAGGTCAGCCGGGATGCCGATGCAGGTGCCCTTGGCCGAGAGCTCCGCGGCCACCTCGGCCACCACCTCGGCCTTGCGGGACGAGATGTAGACGGTGGCACCGGCATCGACGAAGCCCTCGGCAATCATCTTGCCGATGCCCCGGGTGCCGCCGGTGACGAGCGCGGTCTTGCCCGCGATGGAGAAGAGGTCGTTGGTCATGGGGCCATTGTGGTCGGCCGATCAGGACGCGGCCAATGCCAGGGCGCCCTGCAGCATTACCGAAGCCCCGGTGCGCAACGACTCGTCCAGCACGGCGAAAGTGGGGCTGTGGTGCATGCCCCCAGGCGTCCCGGGGTCCGCCCCGCCGACGAAGAAGTAGCAGCCGGGGAGGTGGGCCAGGAACTCGCTGACGTCGTCGCTGGCTGAGAGCGGAGGAAGGCGCATCACCTGATTGGCTCCCACCACCTGACGGGCCGCCGCCTCCACCAGGTCGCAGCAGTCGGGGTCGTTGACGACGGCGCGGGTTCGCTCGGGAAATTGGAGATCGACGGTGACCCCGTGGTGGTCACCCAGTTCGGCACAGGCCTGGCCCAGGCGCTCGATGGCCTCCACGCGCTGGGCGTCGGTGAAGGTCCGCAGGGTGCCGGCGACCAGCGCCCGGGTCGGGACCACGTTGACCGCAGTGCCGGCCTGGAGCATCCCGGCCGAGCAGACACAGTTCGTGCCCTCGTACTCCAGCCCCTCGACGACGCCCCCCAGGAGCGACACCAGTTCGGCCGCCGCCCGGACCACATCGCCTTTCCCGGTCGGCATGGCGCCATGACCGCCCGGACCTTCGATCACCATCCGGATGGCGTGAGCTTCAGACATGGCGATGGAGCTGCGGAGCCCGATCAAACCCGTTGGCATGAGCGACGAGACGTGGAAGCCGATCAAACTGGCGCCGGTCATCAGCTCGAGCGCCCCCTGCTCGACCATCAGCTTGGCCCCACCCAGGGACTCCTCGGCGGGCTGGAAGACGAAGACGTACCGACCCGACAGGTCTTCTCGCCGTGTGCTCAGGGCCTGGGCCACCCCGAGTAGGGCCGCCACGTGGACGTCATGACCGCAGGCGTGCATCACGCCGTCGACCTCGGAGCGCCGTTCGATCGAATCGTCTTCGTGGACCGGCAGCGCATCGATGTCGGCGCGCAGGACCACGGTCCGGCCTGGTCGCCCCCCGTCCATGGCGAACACGCCGCCGGTGTCGGTCAGCCGCGTCGGCTCGTCGATCCCGAGGCCGGTCATGTGGTTTCGGATCAGCTCGGTGGTGGCGTGCTCTTGGAACGACAACTCGGGACGCTGATGCACCGTTCGCCGCAGGTCGACCATCTCGTCGAACACAGCATCGATGGATGCCAGTCCGAAGGGGTCGGGCATGGTCAGCGAGAGAGCAGATCGCGGGCGATGTGGGTGACCTGGATCTCGTCCGTGCCGGCATAGATCTGGAACACCTTGGCGTCCCGAGCCAGTTGCTCGACCCGGAACTCCGACATGTAGCCGTTCCCGCCAAAGAGCTGCACCGCTTCCATGGCCACTTCGGAGGCGGCTTGGGCCGAGTACAGCTTCATGGCCGAGGCCTCGGCCAGGGTCAGGCTGCGGCCCTTCGAGCTCATCTCGATGTGACGGAACACCAGGTTCTCCACGTTGAGGCGAGCGACTTCCATCTTGGCCAGCTTCAACTGGATGAGCTGGAACTCGGAGATGGGCCGCTCCCAGAGGAGGCGGTCCTTGGCGTACTGGACGGAGAGCTTCAGGCATTCCTCGATCACCCCTAGCGACATGGCGGCGACGCCGGCCCGCTCGGTCACGAAATTGCCCTTGGCGCTTTCCCGCCCTTCGTTGCCTCCGGGGCTGCCCTCGGACTCACCGAGGAGGCGGTCCTTGCCGACCCTGACATCGGAGAGGAAGAGCTCGCCGGTCGGTGAGGAGTGCAGGCCCATCTTGCGGAAGGGCTTGGATTGCTCGAACCCGGGCATCCCCTTGTCGAGGATGAAGGTCAGCACCGGCCGCTGCCGCATTTGGGTGTCGCTGCCGTCGTCGAGCTTGGCGTAGAAGACGATGGTGTCGGCATAGGGGCCGTTGGTGATGAAGGTCTTGTTGCCGTTGAGGACGTACTCCTCGCCGTCTCGCAAGGCAGTGGACTTCATCCCGCCCAGGGCGTCCGAGCCCGACCCCGGCTCGGTAATGGCCCAGGCGCCGATCTTGTCGAGGGTGAGCAGGTCCAGGCCCCAGCGCTCCATCTGCGCCGGCGTGCCGCCACTCATGATGGTGCCGGCCGCCAGCCCGGTCGAGACCCCCAGGGCGGTGACGATGCCGGGGCAGTAGTGGCAGAGCTCGATGATCGGAATCAGCATCATGGCGGCGCCCGCTCCACCGCCGCCGCCCTCGCCCCGCTCGGACGATGCGCCCGAACTCTTGCGCTCCAGCTGGCGCTTGAAGCTCTCCCGGGCGACGACATCGAGCCCGAAGGTCCGGTAGAGCTTGCGGATCACCTCGTAGGGCGGGGTCTCACCGTGCTCGAGCTCGTCGACCTGGGGTTTGACCTCTTCCTCGACGAAGCGCCGCACCGCGTCGCGGATGGCCTGCTGCTCTTCGGACCACTCGAACATCGATACCTCCTCGACCTCAGGAGGCCGACCCTACTGGGTCAGTTCAAACCTCGGCGATCCGGCGCAGGGTGTTGCGATCGGTGTGACTGAGGTGCTCGGGCAGCTTGCCGTGCTCGATGATGGAGGTCTCCTCGTAGAAGAACACACCGTCCTCGCTGACGTCGATGGACACCTCGTAGCGGACCGTCCGGGCCTGAGCGGCCAGGAAGTTGTTGGCCAGAATCCCATAGGTCTCCGAGCCGACCTTCGAGTGCAGGGTGTAGGTGGTGGCATCGGCCGCCACCTCGGCCCCCGCGATCAAGGCAGACCCGCGCGGGATGAGGAAGCAGCGCATGACTTGGCTGTCGGCCGCGTCCCAGAGCCAGTAGCCCAGCTCGGTATGGAAGGGGTTCTCTTCGGTGCCCCGCCAGGCCGCCATCTTGTAGTCGAGGCCGTAGAGGACCTGGATGCCGTTTTCCACCGGGCCGAAGGGTTTGAACTCGGTGTGCTCGCGGTAGGGGGTCAGTCCGATCTCACCCTTCTCGTTCGAGAAGGCGATGTCCTCGCCTTGGTCGCCCTCCCAGACGCCGGCCAGTCGGGCCAGCGGCCCCCATTCGGGTCCTGCGCTCACCGTTACTCCTCTCTGAACCGGGCCGAATCCCGGTTCACGGACACCACACTTTAAGGGTTGGTTCCCTCGCTGCTCCCCGGTCGGCGAAGGTGCCAGATAGCGTGAGCGCCCGTGCATGCCGCCGAGCACCGGACCGCCGATGCGCGGCGTGAACAACTGCTGCGCTGGGTACCAGGCCTGGTCACCGTGCTGGTCATCGGCGGAGTGATCGCAGTCACCCTCTGGCAACTCCACGTTCACTGGCTCTTCACCAACACGACAGTGACCGGTGGCGATACCGGCGCACACGTCTACAACGCCAAGTATCTGCAGACCCTGCTCAAGCACGGCCACCTGGCCGGTTGGGACCCGGGCTGGTACGACGGCTACTCCCTCTACACCTTCTACTTCGCGCTGCCGGACCTCTTCGCGGCCGTCGCCGGATGGATCATCCCCTTCAACATCGCCTTCAAGCTGGTCACCATCTTGGGTTCGTTGCTGCTGCCAATCTGCGCCTGGGCCTGTGGTCGGCTGTTCAGGCTCCGGGCCCCGATTCCGACGGTTCTGGCCGCTTTCACGCTCCCGTTTCTCTTCGATTACACCTTCACGATTTACGGGGGCAATCTCTTCTCGACCATGGCTGGCGAGTACGCCTTCTCGTTCAGCCTCTCAATGGCCATCCTGTTCTTGGGCCTCTTCGCCCGCGCCATTCGAGAGGGGCGAGGACGAGTGTGGGCCAGCATCGTCCTGGCGCTGTGCCTCCTCTCGCACATCGTGCCGGCCATGTATGCGTTGGCCGGCGCCGCCGTGCTCGCCGTCATCGAGCTCATGCCTGCCCGGTTCGGGTTGGGCGATGACCGGTCCTCGCTCCTCTGGCGTCTCGACCACAGAGCGCACGCGAAGAGGGCCGGTCCCGGCCAGGTGATCTGGCGTGCTGTGGTGACGGTCGGCGTCGGCATCTTGCTCTCCGGATGGTGGCTGGTCCCCTTCGGCCTACGTCAGGGCTACGCGACCAACATGGACTACCAGAACCTGCACAACTTCGTCGGCCTGTTCTTTCCCGGTGCGGACATGTGGGCGCTGGTGCTGGCCGGGCTGGCGGTGATCACATCGATCCTGATCAAGAGCAGGTTCGGTCTCACCATCGCCATCATCGGAACCGCCTCCGCACTCGGTCTGATCCTCGATCCGCAAGGCAGCCTTTACAACGTTCGCCTCCTTCCGTTGTGGATCGTGTCCTTCTACCTCTTGGCGGCCTGGATGGTGGGGACGATCTTTGTGGCGGTAGCCGCTTTGTGGCGGAGTCAGCGCACGAAGCTTTGGAAGGAGGCCACCGATCGCCCTGCGTGGGACGTCGGAACGGTGACGATTTCTTCGGAGGAGGGCGAACCGGCGCTGGAAGGGGCCACCATCGGGTCCGATCTGCGGCGGATGTTCACCCCGAGGTCGAAGCCTTCGGCCCGTTGGAGCCCTGGCGCCATCGGGGGTGCGGTGCTCGGGATGTTGGCCGCCCTGATCGTCGTCGTCCCGCCCTTTATCGCCCCCCTCGACAGCCTTCTCCCAGTCACCCTCGGACCCAACGAGCTCACCAACTGGTCCAGCTACGACTACGAGGGATACCAGAACCAACCGGATTACGCCGAATACAAGGGCCTCATTTCGACCATGGAGCGGCTCGGCCACTCCGACGGCTGTGGTCGCGCCATGTGGGAGTACAGCAGCAACGAGGACCGCTTCGGGACGCCCGAAGCCCTGATGTTGCTGCCCTACTGGACCAACAACTGCATCGATTCGATGGAGGGGTTGTTGTTCGAGTCTTCGGCCACCACGCCCTACCACTTCATCAACCAAGCCGAGTTGTCAGCCGGACCCTCTGAGCCCGAAGTCGGCCTTCCCTACGGCCCGCTCGATGTCGTCCTGGGCGTGCAGCACCTCCAACTGCTCGGGGTGAAGTACTTCATCGCTGAGACCGCCACGGTCGAGGCGGAGGCCGACGCCGATCCGTCGCTGAAGCTGGTGGCCACCAGTGGGCCCTGGCAGACCAATTACGGAGGCGCAAACCTCGACACCCTGTGGAAGATCTACGAGGTGAAGCAGGCGAACGTGGTGACACCCCTGGCCAACGATCCGGCCGTGGTCAATGGGATTCACCCGTCGTCCTCTCCGACTGCCCCGACCAGTTGGCTGACGCGCTCACTCTCCTGGTACATCCACCCGGCACGGTGGACCGTCGAACTGGCCCAGAGCGGACCGGCCTCGTGGCCACGAGTCTCGCTCGGCGACACCCGTCCCCCGGCGCAACATCAAGCCCACACGGTGGTGTCACATGTGTCGCAAGGGCTGTCATCAATCAGCTTCAACGTGTCCAAAGTCGGTGTACCGGTGTTGGTGAAGATCTCGTACTTCCCAAATTGGCATGCCACCGGCGCCACCGGCCCCTATCGGGTCACTCCCAATCTGATGGTGGTCGTGCCCACCTCACACCAGGTGTCGCTGGTCTATGGCAGTTCGCCCGCCAACAAGCTGGGGGATATCTGTTCGCTACTGGGTCTGCTGGCCCTGGTGGGCATGGCAGCCATCTGGTGGCGCCGTCGTCGGGCACCCAGCCGTGACGGCACGGTCACTCCAGCGGGAACGGCCTACCCTCGGCCAGAAGGACCGGCGTATCCGCTCCCCGCGCCGGCACCGGCCAGCGGCTGATCGTTCGGCCGGCAGCCGCCTGCCGTGGTCGGCGCAACGGAGCCGGGCAGTTAGGTCGGTGTCGACCCGTTATGGGCGTGGCAACTTGGTCAGATCGGCGGCCGGTGTGCGCCGCCAAGGCATGCGGCGAGCACCGTCGCGCGTCCGGGCGCTCTCGGAGTAGCGCTGTGTGCGCTGCACCAGCGTCCGACTGGCCACCAGTAACAGGAGAACCAGGACCAGCAATATCAGGTCGGCGTCGTAGGAGAGGTAGTGCGCCTGCACGCTCGGCTGGTCGTAGAACTTGAAGACCACGTAGGTCAGATAGGGGAACTGGCTATTCAGGGCCGAGGCCGGCAACTTGTTGGCGAACCCGGCCGTGTAGATCAACGGTGCTGTCTCCCCGACCGCGATGGCCAGGGCCAACAGGAGGCCGGTGACGATACCCGGGAGGGCACTCTTGAGCACCACCTTGCGCAGCGTGTAGCCCGACGTCATGCCGAGCGCATCGGCCCCCTCCCGGTAACCGGTCGGCACCTGGCGTAGCGAGTTCTCTGTCGTCTTGGCGATGTAGGGAACCACCATGATCGACAAGATGATGAGCGCGGGGATCAGCGAGAAGCCCCAGTGCAGTCCGACCACCAGCGCCACGTAGCCGACGTAACCCAGCACGATCGAGGGGAATCCCGACAGGACGTCCGAGGCCGTGCGCAGGAAGCCGCCGCTCGGCTTCCCGTTCTTGCGCGGCCGGGCCAGCTCAGCCAGATGGACGCCGGCCAGAACGCCCACCGTGCCGGCGATGATCAGGACACCGATCATCAGGACCAGCGTGCCGAGAATCTGGTTTCGGAGCCCGCCACTGGACTCGTTCGGGCTCAACGCGTCGCTGAGGACGGACCACTGCCAGTGGGGGATGGCGTGGGAAACGACGCTGATGATGATCCACGCCGCCGGGGCCAGGACGAAGAGGAGGGCCAGGTAGGTGAAGGTACGGAACCCGAGGGTCATGACCTGACGCGACCGGCCAGAAGGCAAGGTGAAGGGCGACATTGCTCAGGCCCGTCCCGTCGGGGCGCCCAGGCGGCTGGAACGGTTGATCACCACGCGGGCCAGCAGATTGACGACCACCACGATGACGGCCAGGACCAGGGCCAGTTCGGCGAGCGTGGCTACCGCAAAGCCGGTCCCGTCGGTCTGCGCTCCGTCGAGCTGTTGGAGGATGGTGGCGGCGATGGTGGTGAAGTTCGAGAAGACGGTGTGCGGTACATGTAGGGCAGCCCCGCCGATGAGGGCGACGGCGACGGTCTCTCCCATGGCCCGCCCCAGGCCGAGGACGACGGCCCCGATGATGCCCGAGCGCACCCAGGGCACGGTGACCTTCTGGGCCACTTCGAAGTCCGTCATGCCGAGCGCCGAGGCCCCCTCCTTGGGGAGAGGCGGCACCTGGGTAAAGAGATCCCGGGTGGTGGAGGTGATGATGGGGACGATCATGAGGGCGAGCACGATGCTGGCCGTGGCCAGTCCCTCGCCGTAGCCGACCGGGCTCCGGAAGTAGCTCAGGATCGGCACGTCCGGCATGTTGTTCCCGATGATGGGATAGATGTGCTGGGCGAAGAACGGGCCAAGGGTGAGGACACCCCACAGGCCGATGACCACACTCGGGATGCCGGCTAGCAGTTCAATGGTGAAACCGAGGGGTTGCGCGATCCAGCTGGGCAGACGTTCGGTCAGGGCGAAGGCGGCGCCGATGGAGATCGGCACGGCGATGATTAGCGCGAACAGCGACGACAGCAGGGTGCCGGCGATGATGGGCCAGGCTTGGAAGGTCTCGCCCTGCAGGTGGGCCACGCCGTCGGTGTGCACCACCGACGCGTAGCCGCTGCCGTAGGTCCATGTGGACCCAGTGAGAAAGCTTCCGCCGTTCAGTCTGACAGCTGGCCACGCTTTGATGGCGAGCACGGTCACTGCGAAGGCCAACGCGGCGAATGGCAATACGACGGCGATCCGCGCACTCCAGCGCCAGCTGGACTCTTCGTTGGCCCGGATCGTGTCCCCTACCCGCCGGAGCACAGACTCCCGCTTCGGTGGCGACCCGGGCGTCGCCAGGGGAAGATCCCCTGGCGACGCACCGATAGTCGTCATGGTTACGAGATGCCCTCGATCTGCTTGAGGGACTTGGCCTCAATGCTGGCCGGCAGGGCCTGGAAGTTCACCTGCGATAGGTATGAGGTGGCGTTCCCGTCCTTGGGGTTGATAGCCCACTCGAGGACCGATCGGATGCCCTTGGCCGTGGCGCTACTCGACTGCTGGGCGTTCACGATGGCGTACTCGTAGTTGACGATCGGGTAGCCGGTCGTGGCCGGGCCGTAGATCAGCGAGATCGAACCGCTGGACGGGGTCTTCTTGGCGAACGAGGCAGCCTCGCTGGCGATGGCCGCCGGCGTCGGCAGCTCGTACTTGCCCTTCTTGTTCTGCAGCTGGGCGTAGCCGAGACCGGCCTGCAGGGCCTGGGTCAGGTAGCTGACCCCGACGTAAGCCACGCAGCCCGGGGTGGCCTTGCAACCGGCCACCATGCCCGAGTTTCCATCCTCACCTTGGTTGCCCGGCGCGTTGGGCCAGGCCACCGTCGTGTTGTAGCTGATGCTCTTGCCCCAACCCGAAGCGTCCGTGTCGGACAAGAAGGTGGTGAACAGGAAGGTGTCCCCACTCGAGTCGGATCGGTGCAACGTCACGATCGGCGTGCTGGGCAGGGTGATGCCCGGGTTCAAGTTGGCAATGGCAGGGTCGTTCCACGTGGTGATCTTGCCCTGGTAGATACTCGAGAGCACCTTGCCAGTGAGCTTCAGGTGCGCGGTGATCCCTGGCAGGTTGTAGGTGATCATCTGCGCCGAGATGGCGAGCGGGATGTTCTTGAGCGTCGGGGCCGTCTCGATGTTGCTCGGCGCCAGGTATGCGTCAGAAGCGCCGATATCGGCCGTTCCGTTCGACGCGTCGGTGATTCCGGTACCGGAACCGGTCCCGGCGGTCTGGATGGTGACGCTGGGATAGGTCGTGCCGTAACCGCTGGCCCAAAGGTTGAACAGCGGATAGAGCAGGGTGCTCCCCGTCTCGGTGACGGTGCCCGCCGGGGGCTTTTCCACCCCGCTTTTCGGCAGCTTCACCTTGGCCGAGGCGGCCGAGGCCAGCACGACCGAACTCAACGCCATCCCGGCGATGGTGCCCACGATGAGGGCTTTCCTCACTCGCGTTGCTCCCAGCAACTTGCTCACAGGTTTCTCTCCTTGTTGTTTGTCTAACGGGGTGATTCGAAATACGGCCTACGGTGCGGCGTGCCGGCCGGGCGGCTCTCTCAGCCCATGCGACCGGAGATGTACCTCTGGGTGTCCGCGTGCTTGGGCGCGTTGAACATTTCTTCGGTAGGCCCGTGCTCGACCAGCGCACCCTGGAAGAAGAACATGGTGTTGTGCGACACCCGCATGGCTTGACCGAGGTTGTGGGTCACCACGATCAGGGTCAGGGCGGGCGCCAGGGTCTTGAGGAGGGCCTCGATGGACTCGGTCGAGATCGGGTCGAGTGCCGACGTCGGCTCGTCGAGCAAGAGCACCTCGGGCCCGACGGCCAGAGCGCGGGCCAGGCACAGCAGCTGCTGCTGGCCACCCGAGAGCCGGAAGGGAGACTCGTTGAGCCGGTCCTTCACCGCGTCCCACAGCCCCACCTCGGTGAGGCGGCGCTCGGCGACCACGTCGAGCTGCTTGCCTTTGGCGATGCGGTGCGCCTTGACACCGGCGACCACATTGTCCCGGATCGACATCGGGAACGGGTTGGGCCGCTGGAAGAGCATGCCGATGCGGCGGCGCAACATCAGTAGTTCGACGCCTGGTCCCCAAAGGCTGACGTCGTCGAACGTGACGTCACCGCTTCGCTGGAACCCTGGCACGCGATCGTTCATGCGGTTGAGTGTGCGAAGGAAGGTCGACTTGCCGGATCCGGTGGGTCCGATCAGTGCGGTGATGGAGCCTCGCGGCATCGAGACGGTGACGTCGGCCAGGACATTGCGGCCGGAGAAGCCGAGATTCAGGCTCTGCGAGTGCATCACGTGCGGGGATCGCTTGGCGTCGGGGTCCAACTGCTCAAGCACTTTGTCAACCTCACTCGCCGCTGCGGTCTCTTCGGCGGTGTTACGGATCCATGTCGATTCGTCAGCCATCTGCGGTGGAACGTACCGAGGTCAGGTGAACAAGCTGAAACAACTGGGGGTCCCAGGGGTAAACACTTGGGAATTTCGCGACCGGTCGTTGCAGCCTGTGAATGGCCTGCGCTATGGCAGGAAACCCCGGTGCGCCTGGGCGATCGCCGGCACGATCCGGGGAGCCGAGGCCAGGAGGCCGATCGCGCTCAAGGCAGCCGGGACGGCCAGGCCGACCGCCACCGGTTTGCTGAAGAACACGGCAATCCCGGTGCCGAGAGCGGTCGACCACCAGGCATTCAGCAGCAACCACCAGCGCAGAACCAGCGCCCGGTGAGGGTCACCGGCCGGCAGGCAGTCGCGGATGGCCTGGTACGGCATCCAGAGGTTGACGACCGGCACGAACCACGATCCGACACCCCAGGCCGGCGAATGGGTGGCCGGCAGATTGAGCGCGCGGGCGGCATTGGCGGCGCGGTGTTGCCAGATGAGGGCCGAGATCACTGCAGCCAGAGTCATGAGCAACAGCAGGCTCAAGAGCCAACCGAAGTTGATGGTTTCGGTGATGGCGGGTGCTGTGATGTTGTGCATTTGGTCGTCCCACACCACGCGCAGCTGATGTCCCAGGACCGGGAAGCGAGATGCATTGCCCAGCACGACGCCCAAGGCGACGAGGGATGCCACGGCGGGCGTGGCGAAGGCCCGCCGGGCCATCGCAGTCGTGGAGAGCTCATGGCTGACGTAAGCCGTGGTCACTGAGGTGGCCAATCGGGCCGAGGCATCGACCCAGGGGGCGTCGGCCAGAGACGGGACGGGCGGGGGCGGAGGTTGGGTCGGGTGCACCACGGCGTCGGACCAGGCGTAGCCGTCCCACCAGCGTTGTCCCGGCCCTCCGGCTGGATCGGGATACCAGCCCGGCGGTGGTCCCGGGTAATTCTGGGTGGTCACCTGATTTCGTCGCTCATACCGCCATCCTTACAAAGGAATGGGGGCTGCCTGCCCAGTTCTGTGGGCGAGGGGGCCGAATGAGATGGGCCGAATTACAGCAGCACCTGGGCCAGCGTGGTCAGTGCGCCCAGATGGTCGTCCATGCTGGCGCAGCCGGCATGCATGGTGTTGACCGAGAGATGGCTGGCTCCAGCCTGGCGCCAGCGTTCGGCGTGGAGCGACATCTTCTCGGGATCGCGGGTGGACCACTCGACCCGACCTTCGAAGCGGATGTCCGACAGCGCGCGCCCGGCTTGGCTCGCCCCTTCGGCGATGTGCTCGAGCGCTTCTTCGAGGCCGCCGCCGGGGCGGGCCATGGGGAACCAGCCATCGGCCAACCGGCCGACGCGGCGGAGAGCAGCTGGGGCGGATCCACCCAACCAGATCGGGATGGGCCGCTGCACCGGCGGCGGGGCCAGGCCGGCTGCCTTGATCCGGGTGTAGCGCCCGTCGAAGGTGACCGACTCCTTGGTCCACAGCAGGCGCAGCAAGGTGATCTGCTCTTCCAAAATGGCGCCGCGCTGGTGGAAAGGTTGGCCCAGCACGTCGTACTCCACCTTGTTCCAGCCGATGCCGAGTCCCAACCGGAAGCGCCCCTCAGAGAGGATGTCGACCTCGGCCGCCTGCTTGGCCAGCAGGGCGGTCTGCCGCTGCGGGCCGATCAGGATCGAGGTGGCGAAGGCCAGATCGGTGCAGCCGGCCAGGTAGCTGAACATGGTCAGGGGTTCGTGGAAGGTGTCCTCGATGGTGTACGGACCGCCCAGATCCCCGTGCACGGCCGGATCGGCCCCCAACACGTGGTCGTAGGCCGCCAGGTGGGCGAAGCCGAGTTCCGAGACGGCTTGGCCGTAGGCCCGGATCACGGCGGCATCGCCGCTGAACTCGGTCTGGGGGAAGATGACGCCGATCTCCATGGGCCGCAGTCTGCCCGGGGGAGCGCCCGGCCGCCACGGCACCCCGATGCGGGGCCGAGGACCGATGCAACGAGCGACCCGGTTAGCGTCTTGTCCGTGCGGGTGCGGATCTTCGTCGAGCCTCAGCAGGGGGCCAGCTACGACCAGCTGGTGGTGGTGGCCCAGGAAACCGAGGCGCTCGGGTTCGATGCGCTGTTCCGCTCCGACCACTTCCTCACCATGGGCGGTGACGGGCTCCCCGGGCCCTCTGACGCGTGGGTGACGCTGGGCGGCTTGGCCCGCGAAACCAGTCGCATCCGCCTGGGCACCCTGGTGACCTCGGCCACCTTCCGGTGGCCCGGCGTGCTGGCTATCGAGGTGGCCCAAGTGGACGCCATGAGCGGGGGCCGGGTCGAGATCGGTCTGGGTGCCGGCTGGTACGACGGCGAGCACACGGCCTACGGCATCCCGTTCCCGCCGCTGGGTGAGCGCTTCGAGCGGCTGGAGGAGCAGTTCGCCATCCTGACCGGCCTCTGGACCACCCCCGAGGGCCAGACCTTCGACTTCGACGGCACGCACTACCAATTGAAGGACAGCCCGGCGCTGCCCAAACCGGTGCAGCGGCCGCACCCACCGATCATCGTGGGGGGCGGGGGCGCCAAGCGGACCCCTCGCTTGGCCGCCACCTACGCCGACGAGTTCAACCTCCCCTTCTCCTCGCTCGACGACACGGCGGCGCAGTTCGCCCGGGTGCGGGCGGCCTGCGAGGCCCGGGGTCGCGACCCCGAGTCGATCGGGCTCTCGGCGGCCCAGGTGGTGTGCTGCGGGAAGGACGAGGCCGAGTTCACCGGGCGGGCCGCCAACATCGGCCGCCAACCCGACGAACTGCGGGCCAACGGGGCCGCCGGCACACCCGAGGAGGTGGCGGCCCGGATGCGGGCCTTCGCCGAGATCGGAGCCGGGACGATCTACCTGCAGTTGCTCGACCTCGACGATCTCGATCACCTGCGCTTGTTGGCAGCCGAGGTGCTGCCGCTCACGCAGTAAGCCGAACATCGAACACAAGGAGGACCCGGCCATGACGATGACGGTGCGAGGGGCGGTCGGCTCGACACCGGTGGCCACGGCCCCGGTACTCGACACAGATGCCTTGGACGCCGCGGTGGGGGAGGTGGCCGATCATGCCGCCGAGTGGGCGGCCACGCCGGCCGGGCGCCGGGCTGATCTGCTCGACCGGGTCATCGCCGACACCCTGACCGCCCAAGATGGGTGGCTCGACGCCGCCTGCGTGGCCAAGGGGTTGACCCCGGGCTCGGTTGAAGCTGGTGAGGAGCTGTTCGCCGGCATCGGCACGTTCGTGCGCATGGCCCGCCAGTTCCGCGATTCGCTGCGCGAGATCTCGCGCACGGGCAAGCCCACGTTCGCCGGGCCGATCCGGCACGCCAGCGACGGGCGCCTCCGGGTGCAGGTCTTTCCCGAATCGACTTTCGACCGGGTCACCTTTGCCCAGACCACAGCTGAGATCTGGATGCAGCCGGGCGTGACCGAGGAGTCGTTGCGGGCCGAGCAGGCGGCGGCCTACGCCGACCCGGCCGGCCACGCCGGCACCGCGCTGGTGCTGGCCGCCGGCAACGTGGCCTCACTCGGACCGCGCGACGTGCTGTCCAAGCTCTTCGTCGAGGGCCAGGTCGTGGTGATGAAGGCCAACCCGGTCAACGATTACCTGGTCCCGCACTGGTCGAAGGCGTTGGCCGCGCTGACCGAGGCCGGCGTCCTGGCCATCGTCGACGGCGGGGCCGACGTGGGCCAGTACCTGACGGCCCATCCGCGCATCGACGAGGTGCACATCACCGGGTCCGACAAGACCTACGACGCCGTGGTCTTCGGCACCGGCGAGGAGGGGCTTCGGCGCAAGGCCGCCGACCAGCCGGCGCTCGACAAGCCGGTGACGGCCGAGTTGGGCAACGTGTCGCCGGTCATCGTGGTGCCGGGGAAGTGGTCGTCCGCTGATCTGCAGTATCAAGCCGAACATGTAGCCACCATGTTGGTGAACAACGCCGGCTTTAACTGCCTGGCCGCCCGCGTCATCGTGACGCACGAGGGCTGGGCCCAGCGCGACGCCTTCCTGGGCGCCCTGACCCAGACGCTGGCCAGCATCCACACCCGCCGCGCCTATTACCCGGGGGCGGCCAATCGGCGCGACGCCTTCGTGGCGGCGCACCCCGAGGCCCAGGACTTCGGCAGCGGACCGGACGACGCGTTGCCGTGGACCGTGATCGCCGACGTCCCGCCCGGGCACACCGGCGACATCTGCTTCAACGTCGAGTCGTTCTGCTCGGAGGTGGCCGAGACGGCCTTGCCGGCCGCTTCGGTGGCGGAGTTCGTCGATGCGGCTACCGCCTTCTGCAACGACGTCCTGTGGGGCACGCTGTCGGCCACCTTGCTGGTGCACCCGTCGTCGCTCAAGGATGCCGCGGTGTCCGACGCGGTCGAGCGAGCCGTGGCCGACCTGCGCTACGGCGCCCTCGGCGTCAACATATGGCACGCCATGGCGTTCGCCCTGGGCTCGACGACCTGGGGGGCGTATCCAGGACACCCCCGGACCGACATCCAGTCCGGCTCGGGCGTGGTGGGCAACGCGGCCATGCTGGCCCGGACCCAGAAGTCGGTGGTGCGCGGGCCGTTCCGGTCCCGGCCCAAGCCGCCGTGGTTCGCTACGGCCAGCGGTTCCTACGATGTCATGCGCAAGCTGGTCACCTTCGAGGCTGAACCCTCGGCCGCCAAGATCCCGGGTCTGCTCCTCGCCGCGCTGCGGCACTGAGCCGCCGGCCGGCTCGTTCGGTTCAGCCCGATGGACGATGGGTTGATCCCGGCGAGGGCGATACCGCCGGGAGGCTGATACGGGCGACCACGTCACCGCCCACGGCCACGCAAGCGATCGCAGTGGGACAGCTCAGCGCGGTCAGGCTCAGCGGTGTGTAGGCGGTAACCGAGGAGTTGTATAGGGTCCCGCCGTCGGTGCTGTGGGCCACCGCGCCTGATCCGATCACCGGGTCGCCGTGCCAGTGCGTCCCCACGATCACACAGACCGGCGCCGACGGGCAGGCGATGCCGTAGATCTCGTCCACCGGCGGCGTGTTCGGGCTGGCCGCCCAGGTGTGCCCGCCGTCGGTGCTCTCGAGCACCAGGCCCTGGGCCGGCACCACATCGCTGACCGTGGTGGAGGTGGTGCCCACGGCCTCACACGAGGAGGCACTGGTACAGGCCGCGGCCTCGAGCAGCCCGCTGCCGCCCGGGACGGTGCCAGCGGCCCAGGTTGCACCAGCATCGGTGCTGAGCGCGATGGCACCTTGCCCGTGACCGGTCGAGGTCGGCGTGTAACCCACCACCAGGCAGGTGGCGTCGAGGAGGCAGGTCAGATCGCGCGGGTCGGAGAATCCGGCCGGCAAGTTCCCACCCTGGGTCCAGGTGTGTCCGAAGTCCGAGGTGTGAGCCGACCAGATGTTGGTGCCGTCGCTGACCAGCACGCTGCAGCTGTCGAGCGCCGCGCACTCGACACTGGTGAGGACGAACGCACCGGTGGGCACGGTGGCCGAGGTCCAGGTGGTTCCACCGTTACGTGTGGTCAGCACCACGCCCGCACCGGCCGCGGCCACGCCAGTGGAACCAACGGCCATGCAGGCGCTGGGGGTGGGGCAGGCGATATCGCTCAGCTCAGGTGGACTGGGGAGTGAGAGGGGTTGGGGCACCCAGGTCACGCCACCGTCACGGCTGGCGCTGATCACGGTGACCGGCGTTCCCTTCGGCGCCGAGGCCGCATTCGGCCCGGCGATGCCGACGGCCCAGCAGTGCTGGGAGTCGGCACAGGAGACCGCGCCCAGGTCACCGGTACCCGCCGGGGCGGGCTGGCCGATGACGGTAGCAGCGGCGGACTGCTGGCCGAGCACCGGAGCCGACCCGGCATCGGGCGTGTGACTCGGCGTCCCACAGGCGGCCAGCGCCAGGCCGGCGACCGCCAGCGCTACGACCGTGGCCGCAGCCTGCGGCCAACGAGCGCGCCGGGTTCCGGCCTCTGGAAGGGGGTGCACCGCGAGGCAACAGTAGTAGTGAGGGTCCCTCCGGAAGGGGCACTGTTGGCTACTCTTTCGCAGGCGTGGACTGGGTGGATCTCCTGATCATCGGCCTGATGCTGCTGGCCGCAGTCCATGGGCTCCGGCTGGGTGCGCTGTCTCAGATCCTGACCTTCGGCGGCTTCTGGCTCGGGATGCTGCTCGGCGTCGTGGTGTGGACACCTGCCTTCTCGTTCATGAAGAACCAGTCCGACCGCACGGTGGTCACGGTGACTCTGGTGCTGGTGACGGCCATTCTGCTCAGCTACGTGGGGCGGGTGCTCGGCCACTGGAGCAACGTGACCTTGCGCCGATACCACCTGGGCCACGTCGACGCCGGGCTCGGTGTGGTGGTGGCCGTGGTGGCGGTACTGCTGTCCGCCTGGCTGGTAGCCGGCGTGATCTCGTCGCCCAACAGCCGGCTCACCTGGCTCAGTTCGGCGGTGGCGCGATCTGACATCTTGCACTCGGTGGATCGGGTGCTGCCGCAGGCACCTTCGGTCTTCAACCAGCTCGAGAACTTCCTTAATGAGGAGAACTTCCCTCAGGTGTTCTCCTCCCTCATCCCACCCTCGACGACCTCGGTGTCCACTCCGAACAGCGCGCAGACCAACTCGCTGGCCGATCCGGCCATCTTCTCGACGGTCAAGGTGCTCGGCGCGGCCTGCGGCAACGAGCAGGAGGGGTCGGGCTTCGTGGTCGGAAAGGGGTTGGTGGCCACCAACGCGCACGTGGTGGCGGGCGAGTCCGACACGCAGATCCTGATCGGCAGCTCGTCCTATCGCGCCACCGTGGTCCTCTTCGACCCGGACTTCGACCTGGCCATCTTGCGGACCAAGGCGCCGCTCGGCCCCGTGCTGCACATCGACCCTTCCTTCGTGAGCCGGGGTACCCAGGCCGCCCTGCTCGGCTACCCCGAGGACGGGCCGCTGATCCTCGGCTCGGCTGGCGTGACCGAAGAGGTCACCGCGCTGGGGAAGGACATCTACAACGAAGGCTCGGTCACCCGTGCCGTCTACGAACTCGATGCCGATGTCGAGCCGGGCAACTCCGGCGGCCCGTTGATGGGTCCCGGCGGCCAGGTGATCGGTGTCATCTTCTCCCGATCAACCGTCTACAAGAACGTGGGTTACGCCCTGACCTCGCCTGGTGTGCTGTCCCGGGTCGACGCGGCGGCGGCCCGGACGGCTCCGGTCAGCACCGGAGCCTGCGTTTCCGGGTAGACCCACTGCTGGAGCGACCTGACCAGGCGCCCAGCGCGGTACGGCGCAGAACGGACATGATGAGGCCATGCCCCTCCCCATCGAGGACTACGCGGTTATCGGCGATCTGCACACGGCGGCCATCGTCGGCCGCAACGGGTCGATCGACTGGCTCTGTCTGCCTCACTTCGATTCCCCGTCCTGCTTCTCGCGCCTGCTGGGTGACGACTCGCACGGCTTTTTTCAGATCTCGCCGGCCGGAGGCCCCGAAGCCATCACCGGGCAGCGCTGGGCCTACCGCGAGAACTCGCTGGTGCTCGAGACCGAGTTCGATACGGCCACCGGGTCGGTGCGCGTCACCGACTGCATGCCGATGCGCGACAACTACCCCACCGTGGTGCGGCTGGTCGAAGGCCTGTCGGGCACGGTCGACATGCGCGCGGAGCTGGTGGTGCGCTTCGACTACGGCGAAGTGGTGCCCTGGGCGACTTCCACCAACGGCCTGACCCGGCTGACCGCCGGACCCGACGCCGTGGCGCTGTGGCACGTGGTCGACCTCAAAGGCGAGAACCTCAGCTCGGTGGCCGACTTCACCGTGCGCGAAGGCCAGCGTTTTCCTTTCACGCTGGTGTGGCATCCCTCCCACGAGGATCCGCCGCCGCCGCTGGACGCCTACTACGCCATCGACCTGACCGACGTGTACTGGCGTGGGTGGACGGCTGCCTCGAGCTTCGACGGCGACTACCACGAGGCCGTCATGCGTTCGCTCATCACCTTGAAGGCCCTGACCTATGACCCGACCGGTGGCATCGTCGCCGCCGCGACCACCTCGTTGCCCGAGGCGCTCGGCGGAAGCCGTAACTGGGACTACCGCTACTGCTGGCTGCGTGACGCCACCCTCACCCTCGAGTCGCTTATGCGCGGCGGTTTCTTCGAGGAAGCCATGTCGTGGCGCGACTGGCTGCTGCGGGCGGTGGCCGGCCAGGTCTCTGATCTCCAGATCATGTACGGGCCGGCCGGTGAACGGCGCCTGGAGGAATGGGAGGCTTCGTGGCTCCCCGGTTATGAGAAGTCGGCACCGGTTCGGATCGGCAATGCCGCTTCGGGGCAGTTCCAGCTCGACGTGTACGGCGAGGTCATGTCCGCGCTCTACTCCTCCGCCCACGCCGAGGGCGTGCAGAGCCGCTCGGCCTGGGACCTGCAGAGCGAGCTGGTGAAGTTCCTCGAGCAAGGCTGGAAGCAACCCGACGACGGGATCTGGGAAGTACGCGGTCCGCGCCGGCACTTCACCCATTCCAAGGTCATGGCCTGGGTGGCAGTCGACCGGGCGGTCAAGACCTTGGAGGAGTGGACCGATTTGGAGGGGCCACTGGAGGAATGGCGAAAACTGCGCCAGGAAATTCACGACGAGGTGTGCGAGAAGGGCTACAACGCGGAGGTCGGAGCGTTCACCCAGTACTACGGCTGTGATCAGCTCGATGCCAGCGTGCTCATGATCCCACTGGTCGGGTTCCTGCCCCCAACCGACCCCCGGGTGGTCAGCACGGTCGAAGCGGTGCAACGCGGCTTGATGGATGACGGGTTCGTGCTGCGCTACCGCACGGCCGACGACGGTGGAGTCGATGGGCTGACGGGGCGCGAAGGGGCCTTTCTGGCCTGCTCGTTCTGGTTGGTCGACTGCCTGCACATGATCGGGCGCCAGGACGAGGCGGTCGAACTTTTCGAACGGCTGCTGTCGTTGCGCAACGAGCTTGGCCTGCTCTCCGAGGAGTACGACCCGGTGGCCAAGCGGCTGGTGGGCAACTTCCCGCAAGCCTTCTCACATGTGTCCCTGATCAATTCAGCCTGCCGGCTGAGTGGCCACGACACGTTGGCCCAGGCTCTGGAGGCCCAGGCGACGACGGCCCGGCCGCGGCTGATCGACCGCCACCTGCCCTTGATGCCGAGCATGGCGCGCCCCCGGATCGGCAAGCGACTCTCCGGCTCACGAAAGAGCCGGGACGCCGGGAAGCTGAAGAAGTGAGCGACTCGGCCCGCAGCGAAAGGCCGGCAACGAAAGGCAAGGACTGCACATGAAGGCTTTGACCGTCATTCCGCTGCAGAGCGGCTCCGCCGAGCTGAGCGACATCGAGGAGCCGCCCGAGTCCGACGGGCCGGTGCTGGTGGAGACGCTGGCCGTCGGGATCTGCGGGACCGACATCGAGATCCTCTCGGGGGCCTATGGCTGGCCCCCGCCGGGCCAACAGCGGTTGGTTCTCGGGCACGAGTCGCTGGGCCGTGTGCTCGAAGCGCCGAGCGGAGGTGACCTGGCCACGGGAGATCTGGTCGTGGGCATCGTGCGCCGGCCCGACCCGGTACCCTGCGCCAACTGCGCGGTGCTCGAGTGGGACTTCTGCCGCAACGGGCTCTACACCGAGCGGGGCATCAAAGAACACGACGGCTACCTCTCCGAGCGCTACCGGATCACCCCCGACTTCGTGGTGAAGGTCGACCCGAGTCTGGGTGTGCTGGGCGTACTGCTGGAGCCGACCAGCGTGGTGGCCAAAGCCTGGGAGGAGGTCGACCGGGTGGGCGGCCGGGCCCATTGGGATCCCACGACCGTGCTCATCACCGGGGCCGGTCCGATCGGGCTGCTGGCCGCCATGATCGGCGTGCAGCGCGGGCTCGAGGTGCACGTGATCGATCAGATGGCCAGTGGGGTCAAGCCTGATCTGGTCCACGACCTCGGTGCCACCTACCACAGCGGCGCGCTGGCCGACGCGCTCAAAGGGCCCGACGTGATCATCGAATGCACCGGCGTCGCATCGTTGGTCTTCGACGCCATGTCGCACGTGGGCAACGGTGGCGTGGTCTGCCTTACCGGGGTCTCTTCGGGCGGGCACACCATCGACGTCGACGAGGGTGCATTGAACCGGAGCATGGTGCTCGAGAACGTGGCGGTGGTGGGCTCGGTAAACGCCAACCGTCGACATTACGAAGCCGCGGCCGCCGCCCTGGCCAAGGCCGATAAGAGCTGGCTGGGGCGCGTGGTCAGCCGCCGGGTGCCGCTCGACCAGTGGCAGCAGGCGCTGACCCGCCAGCCCGACGACGTCAAAGTGATCGTGGCGGTGAACCCGGAGTGAGCGGGGTCCACCATCACGGACACGGCGTCCCGCACCGTCATGATCCGTTGACGGGGGACGAGGTTCCAGAGGTTCCCACCCCGCGGACTATCGCGCCCGGCGTGCTCGAGATCGACACCCTGCTGGGCGGATGGGAACGGGTCACCGCTGGCTACTTGATTGAAGGTTCGGCACCGGTCCTGGTGGAGACCGGGAGCCAGTCCTCGGTGCCGGTACTGCTGGCTGCCCTGGACAAGATCGGCGTCGGACCGGGCGAACTCTCGGGCGTGGCCGTGACGCACATCCATCTTGACCATGCGGGTGGCGTCGGCGACGTGGCTCGGGCCTTCCCGGCGGCCACCATCTACGTCCACCAGAAGGGGGCGCGCCATCTGGCCGACCCGACCAAGCTGATCGCTTCGGCCTCCCGGGTCTACGGACCTCTGCTCGACTCGCTCTACGGCCGGCTCGATCCCACCCCGCCCGAGCGGTTGCACGTGCTCGAAGACGGCGAGGAGATCGAGGTCAGCACCGACCGGGTACTGGTGGCGGTGGACTCGCCCGGACACGCCAAGCACCACGTGGCGCTGCACGATTCGCTCAGCGGAGTGCTCTTCGCCGGCGACGCCGTCGGGGTGAAGCTGCCTGATGGAGGCGTGCTTCGCCCGTCAACGCCGCCACCGGATTTCGACCTCGGACAGGCACTCACATCACTGTCGAAGTTCGCGGCACGGCGGCCGTCGGGCATCGCGCTGGCCCACTATGGCCTATTGGACGAACCGGACGAACTGCTCTCCGAAGCCGAAGGGACGCTGCGTCAGTGGGCTGAAACGGCGGAAGCCGCCTACCGCGAGGGCCGCGACATCGCCGACGCGTTGTCGGCGCGCTTCGATCCGCTTCTCGGTGATATCGATCCGGCCCACAAGGAGAAGCTGGACATCATGAACGGCGTGCACTCCAATGCAGCCGGCTTCCGCCGTTGGCTCGAAGGGCAGGACGCCGCCCAGAGCTGAGCGAACAGGTACCTTCTGCTCAGTTGATGACCATCTTGGCCCGCAGTTCCTCCTGGCGGATCTCGAAGTCCTCGAGCGAAATGCGGCCATCGGCCAGGTCCTCGTGCAGGGCGGCGAACTGTTCGAGCAGCCGCGTCTGGTCCACCTCGTCGGTCACCGGGGTTGGCTCGTCCTCGCCTATTGCCTTGTCCTCACGGCGAGCCTGGCGGTCGTCCATCTTGGCGCGGGCCCGGTCCTTCTTGGCCTGGTCGCGCTGCAGCTTGCCGAATGTCGAGCGTGCGCGTGCCATGAATCTCCTTTCCGGGTCGCAGTGGCGACCTGTTACTGCAAGCAGGGCACACCGCCCTGCCCCCTCCGCGAGAAGCGACGGGCGGCTGTGCCCCCGATTGGCGGAGGAGGTGGGATTTGAACCCACGGTACCCATGAGGCACAACGGTTTTCGAGACCGTCCGATTCGGCCGCTCTCGCACTCCTCCGAGGGAGGATCCTAGCCGCTAGCTCATTCGGACGGGTTCGGGACGAGCACGTCAGGGGCCCTTCGAGACCCGAAGAACGAGGTCAGAAGCTCGCCGCACTCGGCGGCCCGGACCCCCCGCGTGATCGGAATCTCGTGGTTGAGCCGGGGGTCCGCACACAGGTTGTAGAGCGATCCGCACGCACCGGCCTTAAGGTCGTCGGCCCCGAAAACCAGCCGGCCCACGCGAGCCGCCACCAAGGCACCAGCGCACATGAGGCAGGGTTCGAGCGTCACCACCATGGTGGCATCGGTCAACCGCCAGCTGCCGAGTGTGGCCGCAGCCTGGCGCAGGGCGAGCATCTCGGCGTGGGCTGTGGGATCGGCGCTTCGCTCTCGTTCGTTGTGGCTGGATGCCACGATTGTTCCGTCCACCACGACCACTGCGCCGACTGGCACCTCGCCTTGTGCCGCGGCGAGGTGCGCTTGCTCGAGGGCGAGCGCCATGGCTTCGCCGTCGCTGAGTTGGCCTGGCCCGCTCACGCCGCGGCCGGGTGTCCCAGCGCGGACAGCAGTGCCTCGACAGCTGACTCGAGCTCGGCCGTCTGGAGATAGAAGTTGTCGATCCAGGCGCCGAGGTGAGCCGAGGGGACGTCGGGCAACTGGCTGATCAGCGAGTTGACCTGGTCGATGTGCTCGAGCACGGTGCCCCGCCACGGCGTGGCCGCCTCATCCACGGCCACGCCATCGAGGGCCGTTTGATAGCGGCCGAGTGCGGCCCGGTAGGGATCGACCACCGCGGCCACAGCGGGAACCGTGGGTAAGCCGTGCATGCTGTTCATGCCCAGGCTCACGCTGTCGCCGGCCGAGGTGACCTCACCGGTGGCCCCCAAGACGGCCCGGTCACCCGCCGCCTGGGCCGCGGTGGGAGCGCTGACGGGCGTGGGTACGGTGGCGGCTTTGGGGGGCGAGCCCGATACGGCGAATCCGATGAGGGTGCCAGCCAGGGCCAGGACCACGAGGCCAACCAACGCCAGGGTACCCAGGCGGGGCATCCCGACGTGGGACGAGCCGCGCTTGAGGCGCCAACGCGCCATGCCTCGGGTCGGTGCCTCTTCGAGGTAAGCCGGGACGGCAAGCAGATCGTCATGCATCGTCGTCACGTTGTAGCAAACCCCCCCGTTCCCCTAAAAGGATCCCACGAGAAGGGCGGCCGCGGTCGGCGGCTCGGAGCGGAGGCGGTGGGATTTGAACCCACGGTTGGTTGCCCAACACACGATTTCCAATCGTGCCGATTCGGCCGCTCTCGCACGCCTCCGGGATCGCAGCGGGTCAGGCTAACGGGCCTGGAACCGGGGGCTGGCCGGGATCGCTGCGTTCATCTTCATGACACTTACTGGCTCCGTTTGTTTACTTGTAGTTCACCTTCCTGTAAACTTGGTGCTCTTAGGGGGAGGAGGGCGCAATGGGCATGTTCAACACAATTTTGGTTGCGATGGACGAATCGGAGGCCGGCCACGAGGCCGACGGCTACGCCACTGAGCTGGCCAATTCGTTCGGTGGTTCGGTCACGCGTTGCAAGGTCACCAGCGGTGAGGGAGGGCGGCGGAACGCCCGGGATCAGCAGGTGGCAGCCCATGTGGCCGGGGCCGCAGCGGCTGTGGGAGCCGATGTGATCGTGCTCGGCCTGGACCGGCGGCGCCTCGAGCACCACCGGTTCTCGCCCAGCTTGCGAGAGAGGCTGACCGAGTCGGCCCCGGTCCCGGTGCTGGTGCCGCCGGCGTCCCCCTCGGGGATCCACGAAAAGGCCGGCCACCTGAGCTCGCGTCGGTTGCAGGCGGTGAAGAGGAGTCTTCAGCATGTATGAGCACGTGGTGGTCGGGGTGAACGATTCGGAGAGCACGCCCGCGGCGGTGGACCGTGCCGTCGAGCTGGCCAAGATCTCGGGTGGGACGGTGCACCTGGTGTCGGCCTTCGGGTTGAAGCGGTCCGAACCGTCGCCGCCCATGCCCGAAGAGTTCCGCTACACGACGGCCTCGGTCGACCCGGTCGACTGGCGTCTGAGCCAGATGGAGAAGGTGGCCCGGAAGCAGGGCGTGCCGGTGACCACCCACGCCGTGCTGGGTGAGGCGGTCGAGGCACTGACCCGGGTGGCGGAGCGGGAGGCGGCCGACCTGATCGTCGTGGGCGCCGCGCCGTCGCATGCTGCGCACCACCGGGCCACGGTGGCCGACACCCTGATGCGCTGGACCAGCTGCGCCGTCCTCACCGTCTAGATCTCGCGAGATCCGGCCGCCGGCCGAGCAGTAGCCTTCGGGGTGCACTGCGCCGATGCTGGGTGCGGTGGCCGGGTCCTGCGCAACGGCCGCTCGTGAATCGAGTCAGGGTCGGAAGGCAGCAGCTCTCAGCGGGTATGGCCGGGTGCCGTAGCCAACCTGGCCGCCGCACCGAACAGCGGACGCGACGACCGGGCCAGCGCGTCAGAGCGCACCGATAGGCTCGGCCGCCATGGCCGATGACACCTTCGTCTCGCTGTACCGACGCTTCCGGCCCGGTCGCTTCGACGAGTTGGTGGGCCAGGACCACGTGGTGCGCGCCCTGCGCAGCGCGGTGCGCGACGACCGCGTGGTGCACGCCTATCTGTTCAGCGGGCCGCGGGGGACAGGGAAGACGTCCTCGGCGCGCATTCTGGCCAAGGCGCTCAACTGCGAGACGCCGGTCGACGGCGAGCCCTGCGGTGTCTGCACCTCGTGCCGCGAGATCGCGGCGGGCAACTCGCTCAACGTGCACGAGCTCGACGCAGCCTCGAACAACGGCGTCGACGCCATGCGGGACCTGGTGGCCCACGCCGGCCTCGGGACCCCGGGGCGATGGAAGGTCTACATCGTCGACGAAGTGCACATGCTCTCGACGGCGGCAGCCAACGCACTGCTCAAGACCTTGGAGGAACCGCCCGGCCACGTGGTCTTCGTGCTGGCCACGACCGATCCGCAGAAGGTCCCACCGACCATCCGCAGCCGGACGCAACATCTCGAATTCCGACTGCTCGGGGCGGACACGCTGCATGACCTGCTCGGGTCGGTCAATGACGCCGCCGGTCTCGGGGTTGACGAAGGGGCGCTCGAAGTCGCCGTGCGCCGGGCCCGCGGCTCGGCCCGCGACGCGCTGTCCGCCCTGGACCAGTTGGTGGCGTCGGGCTCGGCCGACGCGGCCCGGCCCGAACTGGGATCGGTGATTGACGCCCTGGCCGACGGTGAGGCGAGTGCCGTGCTGGTCGCGCTGAGCGCGCTCCTGGCCGGCGGCTGGGGTCCCCAGCAACTGGCCACCGAATTGGTGGACGACCTGCGGCAAGTCTTCCTGGCCGCATTGGCCCCCGACCTCTGTGCCATCCCCGGGCGCTCGCGCCAGCGATACGAGGCGTTGGCCGAGACGATGAAGCTGCCGCGGGTCGTGCGCAGCATGGAGCTGCTGGGCAAGGGCCTGGTCGACATGCGCGACGCCCCCGACGCCCAGGTGGTGCTCGAGATCTCGCTGGTGCGCGCCACGCGCCCCGACCTCGATGCGGGCGT